>NZ_BROC01000025.1 GCF_024345205.1 Lapidilactobacillus luobeiensis
TGGCGGCGCAATACTTTACACTGGTATACCTTGGATTTTCAGACCACGGATAAGCGTGTTTTTACGGAGATCCTCAATGCGGATAATGCCGATCTGTTCAAACGCAATTTGTTGATGATCCCTAAGATGACCGAGATCGAGGTCACCGATCGGGTAAAGCGTCGGAGCAAGTTTGATTTTGTGATGAGTAACGTCAATTTTGGTATTTGGGGTAGCACCGGTATCTTGATTTTTGGTGGGGTTGTTACCTTAGTGCTCATTTTATTTGCGATTTTTGATAATTTCTTCAAGTAACGATCATTTATGGTTCTTAAATAACAGTTAACCCATATTTTTAATTCGCCTGCCAGCAAGCTGCCTCCTTGCTGGTTTTTTTGTTTTGTTCAGAAAAAAATTATTTTGGCGTAAAATGTCAGACCTCAGGGGGTTCTATCGTAATATAGGGTGTAAGCGAGTATGACAGGATTTGATTCTTGTCAAGGAAGGAGGAGGGGCGAGATGGAAGAAGCGGAGTTGATTGCTCGTTTGCGGGCACAAGATGAAGCGGCTTTGACGGAGTTGGTCGTTAGCTATGGCGGGTTTATCAATCAAGTGATTCTGCACAATTTGCCGAATGATTTTCGACGAGATTTCACGGCGGATATTGCCAATCGTTGCTTTTATCAAGTGTGGTCGCATATCGGGCAGTATGATGCGGATAAAGGCACTTTCAAAAACTGGTTGAGCGCGATCGTCAAGCACCAAACAATCGATTATCAGCGGGGACTAAAAGCGATGCTGCAGAACACCACGCTGGATCATGTGGTTCTGTCTACGCCGCCGATTACGGAGGAATTAGATTACGAGGCGATTTTCGCCTCGCTTTCGAAGACAGAACGGGAAGTTTTCATGTTATTTTATCGTGATGATTTCTTGCCTGAAGAAATCGGTAAGAAGTTACGGATGAAGCGCTGGTCCGTTTATAAGCATTTATCACGCGGACGCAAGAAACTACAAGAGGAGGGTGTTATCAATGACTACTTTACTTAATCCGTTTGTTGATGTCGTTAACCAAATCAATGGCTTTCCGGAACTACCCAAAGGCCGCTACTTTAACGGGTTGACCCCGGAGCTCCACGAACGTTATCGGGTCAAGAAAGTCAAGCTATATATTACTTTGCAGAAGGCGTTACAGGAAGTTGATAAAATTCTGGAGCCTGATGAGAAAATCGTCAATATGATGCCGGTCACCAATGAGAATGGTTCGAACGCGGCGACCAGCGGGGTGATGGGCATGTATGCCGCTAAAACCGCAACGGCTGCGGACTACATCAAGGAACAAGATAGCTTGCGGGATAATCGCCTGATGATTTTCACGGATCGACGGATGATTTTCTTCGTGATGATCGAATTTATTGACGATCCTACCGTTTATTATTCCTACTATTATGATCGAATTCCTGTGCTTAAATTGAAGAAGCATCGAGAATCTATTCCCGCCGATAACAACCGACCTTGGCGCCGCAATGTTCTGCACTGGTACACCTTAGACTTTCAGACCACAGATAAACGCGTGTTCACCGAGATCCTCAATGTGGAAAATGCCGAGTTGTTCAAGCGTAATCTCTTGATGATCCCCAACATGGCTAAGATTGAAATCTCTGATTCTGTCTTTCGTGGGACTAAGTTTGATTACATCTTCAGTAATATCAACTTCGGGATCCGTGCCAATTACGTCATTTTTATCGGAATGGGGATCGTCTTGGGGATCAGCCTCATTATCTACTTACTGACCCATTTTCTGTGATACGCGCCGGATACCAAAGCTTTTCAAAATAACTGTTAACCCATATTTTAATTCGCCTGCCAGCAAGCTGCCTCCTTGCTGGTTTTTTTGTTGGCTTTTGCTGAAAATCGCTCACTTACTAAAAAGAAACTTTCACGAAAAAGTGGCAACTTTACAAGATATTTACATAAATCATACTGAAAATTTATACTCACTGGTTAAACTGTGGTTGTATTCAAAATTAGGGATGACACAGAGCAGGAGTGTAGAGATATGAAGAGAAAACTTGCATTAGGTTCACTGATCGCTGCCGGATTAATGTTATTGGGCGCTTGTAGCGGATCAGGTAGCGCTTCCAACGGTAGCAGCAGTAGCTCCAGCAGCAAGAAAGCAGAATCAGCTAAAATCATGGTCGTCGGCTCAACCGCGTTACAACCATTAGTCGAACAAGCGGCGAAGGATTTCCAAAAGGAAAACAGCAACATCGTGGTCAATGTTCAAGGTGGCGGTTCCGGCACAGGGTTAAGTCAAGTTTCGCAAGGCGCGGTCACCATTGGGAACTCGGATATTTTCGCTGAGGCCAAAGATGGGATCGACGCTTCTAAATTAGTCGATCATAAAGTTGCGGTTGTGGGGATGGGACCAGTCGTTAACAAAGAAGTTGGCGTGAAGAACATTACCATGGCGCAATTAAAGGATATTTTCACTGGGAAGATCACCAACTGGAAAGATGTTGGCGGCAAAGATGGCGCGATCACTGTGATCAATCGGGCAGAAGGTAGCGGGACCCGCGCGACTTTCGAAAACGCGGTGCTTGATGGCGCTAAGGCAGTTAAGTCACAAGAACAAGATTCCAACGGGACTGTTCAACAAATCGTTCGCTCAACACCAGGTTCGATCAGCTACTTGGCTTTCTCATACTTCAAAGATGATATCCAACCATTATCGATCGATGGTGTTGAACCGACTGACAAGAACGTGACCACCAACGAATGGAAGATCTGGTCTTACGAACATATGTATACTCAGGAAAAAATCGACAGCGCGACTAAGAAGTTTCTGGAATACATGGACTCAAAAGATGTTCAGTCTGGCCCGGTCAAGGATCTTGGCTATATCAGCATGCATGACATGAAAGTTGTCAAGGACGCGAAGAACAAGGTCAGCGAAAAATAAAGTAAGCGAGAAGTGAGATTATGAAAGAGGATAAGCTCTTTGCCCGCTCTAAAGAGATCCGACAAGATAATTGGGGCCGGCTACTCTGCTACATCAGCGTCACGATCTTGTTGCTACTGGTTGTGACGATTGTCTACTTCATTAGTAGCAAAGGCCTACAAACGTTCACCAAAAATCACGTTAATGTTTGGTCATTTCTGACAACAGCAGATTGGAACACCAGCTTGGATGCCCACGGGCATGCGGACATTGGGGCCTTAGCCTTGATCACAACCTCGTTTTCGACAACTATGCTAGCGGCCGCTATGGCGACACCGCTAGCTTTTGTTATCGCGATCTACGTGGTGGCGCTAAAGCCAAAATTTGGGCAACGTTTTGTCCAACCAGTGATCGAATTACTGTTGGGGATTCCTTCAGTTGTCTACGGGTTCATCGGCTTGACCGTTTTGGTACCGATCATTCGCGGGAGGTTCGGCGGTACGGGCTTTGGGATCTTGGCCGGGGCGTTGATCTTGGCCTTGATGATCTTGCCCACGATCACGTCCTTGTCGATCGAAAGCTTGCGCAGTGTGGATCCCAGTTACCAGAAATTTGCCTATACTTTGGGGTGCACCCATTGGCAAATGATCTATCACGTCATGTTGCGGATCTCCGCGAAAAAACTGATGATCGCTGTGATTTATGGGATCGCCCGGGCCTTTGGTGAAGCGCTGGCAGTCCAGATGGTGATCGGCAATACCGTTCAAATGCCCACAAGTCTGGTCTCGCCAACGGCAACGCTGACCAGCAAATTGACCACCGATATTGGCAACACCATTGATGGTACCCTGCCCAATAACGCGTTATGGACCTTGGCCTTGATCCTATTGTTGATTTCCTTGGCCTTTAACTTGATCGTCAAAGGATTCACCCGAGGAGGCGAGGCTAAATGAATCGTTATCGAACTGATAAATTTGCCCGTGGTCTGATCTACACCATTGTCGGCGCGATCATTGCCTTGATTGCTATCTTCATTGGCTATTTGCTGGTTCAAGGCTGGTCCACGATCAGTTGGTCGTTTCTGACCACCGCCAGCGATGACGGGCTGGGCATTCGCGATCAACTCTTCAACTCATTGTATTTGTTGATTTTGACGCTCCTGTTGTCCTTTCCCATTGCCTTAGGTTCCGCCATTGCCTTAACCATTTACGGCAAGAAAAGCCGGTTCGCCGCCATCGCGGAAATGGCGATCCAAGCTTTGAGCTCACTACCTTCGATCATCATCGGGCTCTTTGGCTTCCTGTTGTTAGTTCTGAAGTTCAAAATTGGCTTTTCCGTGCTATCTGGCGCGATCGCGTTGACCTTCTTCAATCTACCGATCTTGACCCAAAGTATTTCCTTGGCGATCGCGACGGTTCCTGAGGCGCGCATGACTGCCGGCGTTTCCCTTGGTGTTTCCAAGTGGCATACGATCACCAAGGTGATTTTGCCTGAGGCGATGCCGGGAATGATCTCAGGCATCGTGCTTAGTGCCGGCCGAGTTTTTGGGGAGGCGGCGGCTTTGATCTACACGGCTGGTCAAAGCGCGCCGAAGTTAGACTACTTCAATTGGAATATTTTTGATGCCAACAGTTTCTTGAATCCTTTGCGACCGGCGGAAACATTGGCGGTCCATATTTGGAAAGTCAATACTGAAGGGCTGGGCGCTAACGCCGAAGCTATCTCAAAAGGCACGATCGTTATTTTGATCTTGACCATCCTGGCCTTTAATTTGCTGGCGCGGCAATTGTCCCGACGACTGCAACGTAAAATCTACCATTAAGTGGTGGAGCTAACTGTTAATGAGGTGCGATGATGTATGATACTGCAGAGACCTATTTGAATTTTCCTGATTTGACCAATGCCTTGACGACCAAGGATCTAACGGTCAAATATGATGATACCTTAGCGCTGCACCCTTGTTCCGCGGTTTTTCCGAAAAATCGGATCACGGCCTTGATCGGACCATCAGGCTCTGGTAAGTCAACCTTTCTGCGTTGTTTGAATCGGATGAATGACGAAGTGGCGACGATCGGCGGGCAGATCGTTTTTGACGACACGAATATCAATGATCGCAAGCTAAACGTTTATCAATTGCGGCAACAGATCGGCATGCTTTTTCAGCAGCCGAATCCATTTGCTCGCTCGATCCGCTTCAACTTGTCCTTTGGTCTACTTGAACATCAGAAAATCAGTAACCAAGATTTGCAGCAAAGAATGAAGCAGGTATTGAGTATGGTCGATCTTTGGAATGAATTAGATGGTGATCTGGAGCGCAACGCTTTGCAACTATCAGGGGGGCAGCAACAGCGGCTTTGTTTGGCGCGGACCTTGATGTCGATGCCGCAAGTTTTGTTATTGGATGAACCGGCCAGTGCATTGGATCCAATTTCGACTGCCAAAATCGAAGCAAATTTGCTAGAATTAAAGCAGAACTATACGATCATCATCGTGACCCATAATCTGGAGCAAGCGGCGCGGATCAGCGATTACACAGCCTTCTTTTACGATGGGCAATTAATGGAATTCGATGCGACGGCGCAGTTGTTTATCAAGCCGCATTTGGCGATGACTGACGATTATTTGTCAGGGAATTTTGGGTGATGATCATGACAGAGAATAGTTTGACGACCAAGGATGTTAAAGTTAGCTATGGCAAGTACGAGAGCCTTCATGGCGTAACTTTGGCTTTCCCAAAAAATAAAATCACGGCTTTGATGGGACCGTCTGGTTGCGGCAAATCGACTTTCTTACGCTGTTTGAATCGGAGCAATGATTTGCTTCCTGATGTGACTGTTAGTGGTGAGATCGAGTTTGAGCAGCAAGATATTTATGGACCCAAAGTCAATGTCGTTGCTTTGCGGACTCAGATCGGCATGGTGTATCAACAACCAACACCGTTTCCCTTTTCGATCTATGAGAATGTGATCTTCAGTCAACGAATGATGGGGATGCGTGAGCGACGTCAGGCCGATGAGATCGTGGAGCGTAGTTTGCGTCAGGCGGCCATCTGGGATGAGGTCAAAGATCGGCTTCATCGTTCCGCGCAATCATTATCTGGTGGTCAGCAGCAACGGGTCTGTTTAGCCAGTGTTTTGGCGGGGGCCCCGGAAGTGATTTTGCTTGATGAACCAACTAGTGCTCTGGATCCAATTGCCAGCGCGAAGATCGAAACGACCTTGCTGGCCTTAAAGGATAGCTATACGATCGTGATCGTGACTCATAATTTACAACAGGCCAGTCGGATCTCTGACCAGACCGCCTTTCTGTTGAATGGGAATTTAATTGAGGCCGGAGCGACTAAAGAGATTTTTATGAAGCCGCGTGAACAAGCAACCAGTGATTATTTGAACGGGAAATTCGGATAATTTCGGATAGGAGACAATCATGGCACAACAATTTTTTGATGAGTTGAAGAGTTTACAAACCAACTTCATGAATATGGGCATCACCGTTAGTGAGCAAATCTATCAGTCAACCAAATCATTCATTGATCATGATAAAAAGTTGGCCCACGCCGTGATCACGACGGATCATGATATCAATGAAAACGAGATCGACTTGGAAAAACAAGCGCTATATTTGATGGCGTTGCAACAGCCGGTGGCAACTAATTTTCGTGAAGTGATCTCGATCCTTAAAGCTAGTTCAGATTTAGAGCGAATCGGAGACCATGCAGTTGGCATTGCCCGCGAAACGATTTATATTAAGGGTAATCAACGGATCCCTGAAGTTGAAGAGCAGATCGCCGAAATGACTAATAGTGTTCGTAAAATGTTGGAAGAAGCATTGGACGCGTACTTTCACGAAGATGCGACCGTTGCGGAAAACGTCGCCAAGGCGGATCTAGGGATCGATCAACAATTTATGACGATCCGTAAATCGATCACTGATACTGAGTCGCAAAGCGTTGATCTGGCACCAGCCAGCGCTAGCTATCTGATGGTGGCGCGGTTCTTGGAACGGATCGGCGATCATATCGTCAATATCACGGAGTGGATCGTTTATAGTAAAACCGGGAATATTGTTGAATTGAGTAATGATAAACGACGCTAGGTCGTTGGGGATTATTTTTGAACTGCTTTGAGAAGTATGGCTGCCGACTTGAACCGATTTGAAAAGTGCGGCTTCTGTATTTATTTCTCCGCTTGATTGCAGGTATGGCTGGGTTTGGGTGGTGACGCAACCGCCTCAGGGCGTTTGTAGTGGCTGGAACGCAGTGGGCATCGTTTGAAGCCAATCCGTAAAAGCAGCGGCTTGTCTTCAAATCGAGCCTTTGTCTAAGTAGCTGCTGGCGCACCTACAAAGACAAATTTAACTGCTGAGCCACACGCCCTGAGGCGGTTGCTAGGCAGTGTAGAGCCTATCTGCAATCTGGGCGAAGTAGGTTACGGAGTGCTTTTACTAGTGTGGTGGTCAAAACAATATCATTTCAATTGATAAAAAATCCTGAATGGTTGTCTCGACCGATTATCCAGACTAGTAATCCCAAGTTTTTTGACATGTTATTCAGTTGCTGGTGATTATCAGGTCAATTGTTATGGTGTGACTATCGGTGCGAATTTGTAATTGCTAACTATGGTCGTCAACTGCGTGGGAATCTGTCACTTTACACGAGCAGGCAGAATGGCGTGGCAGCTTAGTCTGCTTAAAACGGTTGAGCAGGCGGAGTGGAGTGTGGCGGGTGAGATCGCCGTGAAATTGGTCTTAGTGGCTGTGCCACTTAGACCAAGGCCTGATTTTAAGACTCGCAAAGCGAGGCTTAAAACAGCGCCCACAGCGAGCTCACCCGCCACACGCAACGCAGCCCGCGGCCAAGATTGAAACAGAAGAGACATAGCGAGTTAACCCCGAACTATGCAGTGGAAGTTACGGGTAAGATGTAGAAAATCAGCGAGTTTGCCCACCACACGCAACGTAGCCCACGGCCAAGATTAGAATGGAACAGTAGCGACCAAGACAAGAAGCGAAAGTTTAGGTGTAGACTAATGCAAAACAAGATATTGGTCTTGACCAAACAGCTCAAAATTTTCATTATGCTCAATGAGAAACTGGCGGAACAACATTATTCGGTCTTTAATGTCACCTCTGCCTTAAGCGCGGCCCAGGCGATCGCCAGTCAAGAATTTAACGCGGTGATCGTTGATTTAGATTGCTTAGGTTTCGAAGCTTCAAGTCAGTTGGTTGCGCAAAATCGTGAGGCGATCAATGGACCGATCGTGGCGCTTGACGCGGCCCCCTCAGCGGATAATCTATTGGCGTTGTTTGCTTTGCGGGTCGATGATTATTTATCAACGCAAGTTTCTTTTTCTGAACTGTCAGCGCGGCTCCAACAACGGATCTGGGTCTATACGACACATGAGCACGAACGTCCAGAGCATCCTGAATTAGCTGACGAAGTGCAGTCTTCGGCGATCCATTTAGATGATTTGACGATCGATCTGCAACATTATCAAGTCTTACGTCAAGGATTGGATCTGGGGCTCACCCCCAAAGAATTTAAACTCTTGATTTATTTGATCAACCATAATGGTCAAGTGCTCAGCCGCGAACAGATCTTGAACAATGTTTGGGGGTATGATGAGCTAGAATCCTCACGGATCGTTGATATTCATGTTAGTCACTTGCGCGATAAGATCGAGTTGGATTCAAAAAATCCGCAGATCATCAAAACAGTTCGTGGTTTTGGCTATATTTTCGAGGATAAACACTTGAAAATCGATTATCAAAAATAGAGCAGGGCAACCGTTTGGAACGGGTTGCCTTTTTTGTTGGCCTTGATCTTGGCGGCAAACTGGTCACGATCGAACTGGTGACTTGTGCTATACTGAAAGCAATCAGAACGAGTTAGACAAGGGGTTGTTTTGTTTTTGGATGGGAAAAGAGTCCGCCATTTATCAGCCACACAATTGATCGCTTTGAGTTTTGTCGGGTTGATCTTATTAGGAACATTATTATTGAATTTACCGATCGCCAGTAAGGATCAGCAATCCGTGGGTTTTTTGAACGCGCTATTCACCGCGACTTCTGCTAGCTGTGTCACTGGCCTAGTGGTGGTCAACACACTGGCTCATTGGACGATTTTTGGGCAAGTGGTGATCATTACCTTGATCCAATTGGGTGCGCTAGGTTTTATTTCGATTTTCTCGGCCAGCTTGTTATTGTTCAATCGGCGGATCTCGTTGGAGAATCGCGTGGTGATCAAAACCGCCTTTGGTCAGGAGCGGATCGGTGGGATGGGTGCGTTTATCAAACGGGTCGTCCAGATCACTTTAATGATCGAAATGGTCGGAGCCTTGTTACTGACGATATTTTTTCATCAAGCGGAATCGATCACTTGGGGCAAATCAGTTTACCAAGGCGTTTTTCACGCGATCTCGGCGTTTTGTAACGCAGGTTTCGATATTCTGGGCAATAGCAGTTTACAGCCATTCAACGGTAACGGCGCTATTATTTTGACCGTTAGTGTTTTGATCATTTTGGGAGGACTAGGTTTCCCAGTGATCATCGAGTTCTTTCGGCGTTTGACCAGTAACCGGCAGTGGTCAGTCCGACGTCGCTTGCAAATGCTCTCGGTCCACGCCAAGATTGTTTTTGTGATGACTGGCAGTTTACTTCTGATCGGTACATTGACGATCTTAGGGTTGGAATGGCAAAATCAAGCGACTTTGGGTCCCTTATCTTGGGGTCAGAAAATCCTCAATGCTTTTTTTCAATCGGTGACATTGCGAACGGCGGGTTATTTTTCAATTGATCAGGCCGGCCTAACGGACCTGAGTAAATTGATTTCTTCTCTATTGATGCTGATCGGCGGGTCACCGGCAGGCACTGCTGGCGGGATCAAAACTGTTTCGATCGCCTTGATCTTGATCGCGGTCCATACGGCGATCAAAGGGCGTTCTGAGCTGATCAGTTTTCACCGGACTTTGCCGTTACAATTATTACAAAAAGCTTTAACGGTGGTCTCGATGTTTGTGCTGTTGGTCTTGGGCGCGGTGGCGATCTTGACCTTTTCAGAACAGGATTCCGGCTTTCAGCATAGTTTACTAGATTTGGTTTTTGAAGTAAGCTCGGCATTGGGGACTGTGGGATTAACAACGGGGATCACGCCACATTTAAGTGATATCGGCAAGATCGTGATCGCGCTTTGCATGTTTATTGGGCGGCTATCACCGATCACCGTGATGGTGGCGTTGACTCATCATATGAATCAACATGATGTCCACTATCCGAGTGCGACAGTCATGATCGGATAAGGAGATAAAAATGGATATTGATCGTACTAATTTACAGTTCGCGGTTTTTGGTCTCGGCCGTTTCGGCATGAGTATCGTACGGACCTTGGCTGACTATGATGCGACTGTTTTGGCCTGTGATATCAAAGAGGAGCGTTTGAATGAAGCGGCGGATTACACCAACCATTTGGTTCAAGCTGATGTTTCTGATGCTGATACGTTAAAAGGCTTAGACCTTGCTGATTTTGACGTGGTCGTTTTAGCGATGGGTGAGAATTTTGAGGCGGCGATCATGGCAACGATGACGGCTAAAGAATTGGGTGTTCCCAAGGTCGTTGTCAAAGCGCTAGGTGAACGACAGAAGCAGATTCTCGAGAAACTTGGTGCCGATCGCGTGATCTTGCCAGAAATCGAAATGGGTGAAAAAATCGCTCACAGTTTGATCGACCCGGACATGATCGATATTTTGGAACGTGCGGGTCGGCAAGCTATCACCGAAGTACATCCGCGGGCGCAATGGGTCGGACATACCGTGGCCGATTTGGATATTCGCAACAAATACGATTATAACATTATGGCTGTGATCCGTAATCAGGAGATCATTATTCCCGTGCCCGCAGATCTGACTTTACAAACGGATGACGTCTTGATCATGTTAAGCGCGGAATAGAGTCTGCCACTGGTCAGTTATGAATTGATGGTGGGGCAGGTATCCTGTGGTCTGATTGGGGTATGGCCAGCAACCGCCTCACCATTTCGGCTAACCATCGCTCACCTGGCGGAGCACAAGTTGCGTCAAGCTACTTGCGACTCGAATGAGCAATCCCAACCGGAGCTGCAGGCAGGGTCTGTCAGGAATTCCCGAGTTTTTGGTAACAAAATGTAACTTGCCACTTGACAAGGACCTGTTTTTTCTGGAATAATAATTGTAACGAAATATTGCACGATCGGTTGGAGCTATGCTTTCAAGGCGAGCCTTCTTGGGGTGAAGAAGGGCCTTTTAGGCGTAGTTCTTTTTGTCGGTCTGAATTGAAAAGGAGTTTACTATGTTTTATAACCAACATCGAAAAGAGGTCCTCGAAAAACTACAAACTTCCCGTTTTCGCGGGTTGACTGAAACGGAAGCGGCGAATCGCTTAGCTCGTGATGGGCGCAATGAGTTGGTCCAAAAACAGCCTGATCCTGGTTGGAAGATTTTTATCCGGTCGTTTAAAGAGCCGATCGTGATCGTTCTTTGGATCGCGGTGGCTTTGGCGATCCTTAGTTCGATCTATGATTTCCAGATCAATGGCGATTTTAGTCATGGGCGGGCGTCACTTTATGAAGCAATCGCGATTTTTGCGTTGATCATTGGTAATGCGGTCCTTTCCTATGTGCAGGAAACAAAGGCGCAGAAGTCGTTGGATTCTTTGAAACAGTTGGCCGATCATCAAGTCGCGGTTTTACGTGATGAGGACTGGCAGAAAGTCGACGCGGCGGAGCTAGTCGTCGGTGATATCGTGTCAGTCAAGATGGGGGATTTCTTAGACGCGGATCTGCGTTGGTTGGCCGCAAACGAATTACAGATCAATGAATCTCATCTGACCGGCGAAGCTGAACCGGTGCTGAAAACGCGGTTCATGTTAGCTGATGATACCCAACTTGGTGACCGCACTAACATGGGTTTCTCGGGCTCAACGGTAGTCAATGGCAATGGCGTTGGCGTCGTAGTCGCCACGGGGATGGCGACTGAATTGGGACATATCGCGAATTTGCTCGACAGTGTCGAAGCTAAAAAAACACCGATCGAGCAGACGATGGCTAATTTAACGCGGAAATTGATGTATGTCGCGGCGGCGATCGTGGTGATCGTATTAGGTTATGGCATTGCGAAAGAAGTGATTGCGACTGGTCAGCTCACAGTCAGTGGCGTGGCCGATAATTTATCCACTGCGATCGCGTTAGCGGTTGCGGCGATCCCCGACGCGTTACCGGTCGTGTTGTCGATCGTCCTAACCATCGGCGCCACCAGCTTAGCTAAGAGCAAAGGCTTGATCAAGTCACTAAATAGTGTAGAAACGCTTGGCGCGACAACGTTCATCGCTTCTGATAAAACCGGGACCTTAACTAAAAACGAAATGACAGTCACCGATTTTTGGGCTAATGGCATCGCCTATGAGGTCGATGGTAATGGTTATGAACCGATCGGTGAGATCGAACCCGTTGAAGAAGCCGATGTGGGCCGTTTCGATTACCAACGCTTTATCCATGCGGCGGTTTTGAATAATGAGGCGAGCGTTACCCAAAACGAACACGGCAATTATCGTCCTTTTGGCAATCCAACTGATGTTTCCCTGATCGTGCTGGGTCAAAAAGATAAAGTCTTTCGTGACGATCTACTGAATCAAACGGGTCAGGATGATTATGATATCCTTCGGGTCTTTCCATTCGACAGTACCCGCAAAATGATGAGTGTTGTGGTCAAAGATGGCGCGCACTTCAAGGTTTTGACTAAAGGTGCTCCGGACGTGATCTTAACGAAAACCGATCAAGTGTGGCTCAATGATCAAATGCGACCGATCGCTGCGGCTCGTGATCTAGTGGAAGCGCAGATCCATACTTATGCGAAACAGGCTTTGCGAACTTTAGCGGTCGCTGAACGGACCATTTCAGCTGAAATGGCGGAGAATGGGAGTCAAGGCGAGTTAGAACAGCATCTACAACTGTTGGGGATCGCGGGGATCATTGATCCACCGCGTGCGGAAGTCAAACGTTCCGTGGCGATCCTGGAAAGGGCAGGGGTCAATGTGGTGATGATCACAGGAGATCATGCGGAGACTGCGCGCGCGATTGCTTATCGCTTGGGGATCGTGCACGATCAGGCCGCTCGTGTTGTTCAAGGCCGTGAGATCGAAGCGATGAGTGATCAAGAGTTAGCGGCGATCGTTCCAGATATTCGCGTCTATGCGCGGGTCTCCCCTGAACACAAGCAGCGAGTGGTCAAGGCGCTTCAGGGTCATCAAGAGATCGTGGCGATGACCGGTGATGGCGTTAACGATGCGCCAGCTTTACGTGCGGCTGATATCGGGATCGCCATGGGGATCAATGGTACTGAAGTTACCAAGGATTCTGCTGATTTGATCTTGATGGATGATAAGTTTACGACGATCGAAAAATCAGTGGCGGCAGGTCGAACCATTTTTGGCAATATCAAAAACTTCATTCGGCATGAACTGACGACCAATGTCGCAGAAGTCCTGTCCTTGTTATTAGGTGTTTTCTTTATTACCGCGCCGATCGGTGAAGTTTCAGAACTAACACCAACACTGACCGCATTGATGGTCCTATGGGTCAATATGATCAGTGACGCGTTACCTTCTTTCGCTTTAGGTTATGATGAAGCTGAACGTAATATCATGACTGAAAAGCCGCGAGATACGAAACAATCGGTTTTTGCTAATGGCTTACTCTCACGGGTCTTGATTCGTGGCGTCGTGATGGGCGGTTTGGTCTTTGGCGCCTTTGTCTGGGCGGCACAATCAGGCTATTCGGCGGCAGAGTGTCAAACGATCGCCTTTCTGACTTTGGTTTTCGGCCAATTATGGCACGTTTTTGACGCTCGTAGTTCTCAAACCCTATTTCGCCGTAATCCCTTCAGTAATCTTCATTTAGTCGCGGCGGTCTCCTTTGCGGCGATCGCTTCATTGGTGGTCACGATGTTTCCTTTATTCACTGCTGTTTTTGGAACAGTGCCCCTGACTTGGCAACTTTATTTGGCCGTGATCTTCATTCCGGCGTTGCCGACCTTGATCCTATCAGGATTGAAGGAACTATTTCCGATCACGTTGTGGTGAAACGGTTCTGACTGATCGATCAGAATAAAGATTGAAAAAAGAATCTGTCCTCACTTTTCTAGGGAAAATTGAGAACAGGTTCTTTTATTGTTAGTGAAAACAACTAACGATTTTGTTAGGTACTTTCTTATTGTTTATCGATAAATCAATGCTATAATAAGATGATTGGATTTATCGATAGTCGATAAAGGAGAGAAAATCTATGAAACGTGAAACACGATTTCTACAATTGGCGCTGATCGTGTTAGCGCTAGGGTTGACCGCTGTCTGTGTGCTCGTCCTACCTCATTTTTTGATTGGAGTAGCTCGACTTTTTCCTGGAGCTTGGTGGTGGCCGCTTTTATTAGGCGGTGGTTTATATCTCACCGCAGTTTTATTTGCTGGGATCCTCTGGCAGGCTTGGCGTTTACTTCGGCGTATTCAACAACGAATCGCATTTGCCCCGGCTTCGGTCAAGGCTTTGACGCTCATTCGTGATCAGGCCTTCCTGATCGGCTTGATCTATGGACTTGAATTGCCGATCTTCTATTTGTGGGCCGACCGTGATGATGCTCCTGGCCTGCTGGCACTCGCCTTGGTGTTTGTAGGTGCGGCCCTGGTGATCGGTGTTTTTGCAGGCGTCTTGAAACAATTGTTGCAACAGGCTCTGACCTTACAAGAAGAACACGACTTAACGATTTAGGAGGAATCAAGATGACCAAAACTGTGCGTTTTTTACAATTCGTTTTATTCTTGCTAGGAGCACTTGAAACGTTGATGTTGATAGATCTTGTGCCCACCATCCTACGAGATTGGCTAAGTGTGATCGGTTGGTTGCCTGGCCTGGTCTGGGCTACGATCCTAATGTATCTTGCTGGTGGGGTCGGCTTCGTTGTGCTCGGCCTGAGTATTCATTTATTGCAACGCTTACTAAAAATCCAGTTCATCGCGCCAATGATCCAACAACGATTAAAAACGATCCAGCGATTATTGTGGAGCATCAATGGGTTACAACTGCTTTGCTTACCCGTTTGGTTTCCCTACGTTCAAGCAGTCCGGGTACCTCAAGTTTTGGTGTTCAATCTGATTTTCTTTTTGGGAATGTTTAGTTTAGGCGTATTGGCACTGCTATTACGTCAGCTCAGTGAACGCCAAGCGGCCGCAATTAAAAATGGGGTGCCGCAATGAAAATCATTGTTGATTTAGATCGCCTGTTGGCCGAACGACAAATGACCTTGACTGAATTATCGCAACAAGTTGGGCTGACATTGGCCAATCTATCGATTTTAAAAACGGGTAAGGCCCGGGCGATCCGTTTTTCTACTTTGGCTGCGATCTGCGCCGCGCTTGACTGCCAACCTGGTGATCTTTTGAAATATTTGCCAGATGATCATACCGATATTTAGTTTTACCGAGAAAAAAATCAGTTCAGTCATCTTCAGATGATCGAACTGATTTTTGTTTGTTAAAATAGTCTGGACCTAAACGAGACTGGGGCGGCCGTAGAGATAGCCTTGATGGATATTGATACCATATTCATGGGCTAAATTCTGGTCGTGTTCATCTTCGATTCCTTCTAGGACAACATCCAAACGATATTCGTGAGCCTGTTTTGACCAGAACTTCAAATATTCTGGGATCCGCTCGGCATTACCATTTTCCCGTAGATTCTGCATCGCCAATTTAATTTGATCGACATAAGGCAAAAGATGACGAATATTTTCGTAAGTATTTGAACCCGTACCCACATCATCGATCACTAAACCAATGCCATACTGGTGTAAAACCATACTAAGTTCTTTGATTTGCTGTAAAGTCGGCGCTTCCGTCAATTCGATCATCAGCGCGGCTGGATCGATCCGCTTTTTTAAGGCGATCAATGAACCTAGGGTCAAGGGATTATTGACTTGATCTTGGTTGATGTTGAAGGCGAGAACACGATGATTGATCGCTGTGTTCAATTGACCAACAGTCGTCTCGACCATTTTTGCTTGTTCTTCAATCGAAACTTCACTGAAATTCTTAGGTAAATGCCAAACATTGCAGTCTTTCTGGCGCAATAAAACTTCATAACCATAAACAGAATTATCTTTTGAATTGATCTGTGGTTGGGCAAAAAAACGATACATTGAGTCGCCTCCTTTGGGTGGGTACGTTAAGAAATTGGTGGGTCTTTCTTTTATTTGTGGGATCATCTACTGTCCATTCTAGTCCATCTCTTTTAAAACTTCAATCAAACTAATTGGCTTAAGAGCAACTAAAAACGAAGTTAAAAAGAACTGATAACTTATTGAGAATATTAGGGCCTGATTAACTTAAAATCAGGTTTGCGATAAATATCAAGTGAAAAAATTACTAACAAAAGCAACATTTAACGTAGCAGTTGGAATTTTCTTACAACCTATAAGTATATTAGTTGAAACAAATTATTAAGTCAATCACAAAAATAAGCAAATTGAACAAGAAAACGATTTAATTACACAAATTTTTGAAATAAATCCCCAGATCTCCAAGAAAGCGCTTATTGTTACAAAAATAGCAAGGCCACACAAACTTGGCTATTAAGGATCGAACCTCTGAGTAGAAGCGGATCAAAGTTCAACGAAATACCCCATTCAGCGGTGAGGATGAATGGGGTAGCTGCAAGTATTAAATCGTTCGATCGCATTCGGTTAACGCGTACTGACCTGAAAGGCCTGATATTGGGTCAATTGGGCCGGAGAAAGACTTACCTTCAAAGCGGTTCCTTGATCTGTATAGACCTTTGATTTGACTTCGGCGGTCGCCTCTAGTTCGGCCACATCTTTTGCTTGGCTAAAGGGTAATAGTAGATCAACGGTTTGATAGTCCGCAAAAATAATCGAGGTGACCAATCGCGCTAACAATTTGATCGAAGCAGGATCTTTGGCGGAATAAGTAAGATCGTGACCATCCAATTCAGGATAGACAGTATCCCCCTTCAAGTCAGCCTTATTAAACGCGTAGATCATCGGGATATCTGTGATCCCGATTTCCTGTAACGTTTGCGCCGTAGTGACCATCATTTCTTGATAGTTAGGATCAGAATAATCCACTACCTGGATCAAAAGATCGGCTTGAGCCGCCTCAGCCAAAGTCGTTTTGAAAGACTCAATCAGATTATGCGGAAGACTGCTAACGAAGCCGACGGTGTCACTCAAAAGGAATCTTTGATTAGTTGGTAGCTGGATCTCACGTACACTAGTGTCCAGAGTAGCGAAAAGCATATTCTTTTCGAAAACTTGTTTCTTTGAACCTGATTCGCCAGCAAAAACCTCCAGTAATTGATTCATCGTCGTCGATTTGCCAGCATTCGTATAACCAACCAGTGCCACCTGAGGTAACGCGCTATTACGCCGCCGTTGCCGCTTGGTATTCTCTGTCTTGGCCATCGTCGCCAGTTGCTGTTTAAGATCGCTGATGCGCTTTCTGATCGTCCGGCGATTCAACTCAGATTGCGTCTCACCAGCACCACGGTTCATCAGCCCGCCGCCGCCACGTTGTTGGTCCAAAGTATTTGCGGAAGGATGGATCCGCGGCAAAGCATATTGTAAACGAGCGATCTCGACTTGAGCTTTAGCCTCGCGAGTTTTGGCCCGATCAGCGAAAATCTCTAAAATCAGCTCGGTCCGGTCAATAAAGTGTAATCCGGTTCGCTTCTCTAAGTTAGCTAGCTGCGAAGGCGACAGTTCATCGTTGATGATCACCGTTTGAACATTGAGCCCTTGAGCAAGCTCCTTGATCTCAGTGACTTTACCAGAACCAAAATAAGTGGCAGCATCCATTCGATCCAAGTTTTGAGTAACTCTGTCCACGACCTCTAAGTTGTCGGCGCGCGCCAATTCGGCTAATTCGGTCATTGTATATTCGAAACTTGCCTTGCCGTGACTTAAGCCACCGATAATAACTTGCTCTTGTGTGGGAATTGTTTGATAAGTATCAGTCATATAAACCTCCTAGTTGATAACAAAGCATCTAGGCGACCACTGACAGTCAGATTTTGGGCATAAAAAAGAGCCGACTCATTCGGCTCTGGTAATTTTATCAATAAAAATAAAAGACCAAGAAACTGTCATCAATCGTGGTGAATGCTTATTTAGTTGTGTTCGAGTTCAATGGTTTTGGGGCGATTCTCAAACGCATTCTTGACAGTCCTTTCTCTTGTAGATGAGTTCATCTTAACACGATTGGACACCAGCGTAAAGGAGAAAGTACAGCTTTTGTCTTTGCTTACATGTTGGTTTGGGCTGATTTGCAAAGTGCGGCTTCTGCATTTGCTGCTTCGCCCGCTTGCAGGTTTGCTGGGTTTGGGTGGGGACGCAACCGCCTCAGGGCGTTTTTGGTGGCTGGAACGCAGTGGGCATCGTTTGAAGCCAATCCGCAAAAACGGCGGCCTGTCTTCAAATCGAGCCTTTGTCTAAGTAGCTGCTGGCGCACCTACAAAGACAAATTTCACTGCTGAAACGTGTTCGCCGACCAAGCTTCTTCCGCTTAGCTACGCTCTTATTCTGGAAGCAAGGAACACTTCCAAAATAAGAGCTAGGCTAATGCTCAGAAGCTGCCCAGGTCGGCTCACACTCTGAATAGAGCCACACGCCCTGAGGCGGTTGCTGGGCAGTGTAGAGCCTATCTGCAATCTAGGCGAAGCAGTTAATAAAGTGCTTTTGCTAGTGTGGCGGACAAAATGATGCCATTTCTTTTTGTGAGAAAAGGCCTGTCGGCTGTTTGACCAGAGTTACTAGGGATCATCTAGTCGATTGTTACAATGTCACTATCAGTGCGAACTTGTGACCAGCCATGGTCGTCAACTGCGTGAGAATCCGTCAATTTACACGAGCAGGTAGAATGGCGTGGCAGCTTGATTTGCTTAAAATCGTTGAGCAGGCGGAGTGGAGTGTGGCGGGTAAGATCGCCGTGTCGTTATTCTTAGCGGCTTTGCCGCTTAGAATAAGGCTCAGCTTTGAGATTTTCGGTGTACTTCCGAAAAGCTCAAAGTGATGCCCACAGCGAGCTTGCCCGCCACGCGCAACGCAGCCCGCGGCCAACGTTGAAACTGAATAAAAGTCAGCAGCGAACCACGCAGTGAAAGTGACGCCCACAGCGAGCTCACCCCGAACCACGCAGTGGAAGTTGCGACCAAGATACAGGAGCAGCACAGCGAGCTCACCCGCCACACGCAACGTAGCCTGCGGCCAGTATTAAAACAAAACTGATTTTACTGTGAATCATGGCGCGGTCCTCCACACCTACGTGATCGCCTGAGAACACAAGTGGGAAAGTTGCATCACCCAGTCAAGAGACCTATACTGGAAGCGTACAGTTTAGAATCATTAAAATCTAGCAAGAATCCTTAGGAGGTTTGTTGTAATGACTAAAAAAGTTGTTATTGTCGGTGCATCCCATGGTGGGCACCAATCGATTTTGGAATTATTGAACCGCTATGATGATGTGGAGATCACCTTGTTTGAGGCGGGCGATTTTATTTCATTCATGTCTTGCGGCATGGAGCTGTATCTGGAGAACAAGGTCACTGACGTTCACGATGTGCGCAATTTCAGCCCGGAGAGTTTTCCCGAAAATAACGTGCATATTCTAAGTAATCATTTGGTCACGGCGATCAACACCACGGATAAAACCGTGACGGTCGTTGATCAAAAGACGCAGGCGACCACCATCGCTCCTTATGATAAATTGATTTTAAGCTCCGGAGTCACGCCGAAATCATTGCCGGTCCCTGGCGCTGATTTGGAAAATGTTTACTTGATGCGCGGCTTGGATTGGGCGACAAAAATCAAGGCCAAGTTGGAAGATCCCGCAGTCAAGCATGTGACGGTCGTTGGCGCTGGCTATATTGGGATCGAAGCGGCTGAGGCCAGTCGGAAAGCGGGTAAGGCGGTCACGTTGTTGGATGTGATCGACCGGCCGCTAGGGGCGTATTTGGATCATGAAATGACTGATATTTTAGCCAAGCACTTGGATGAAAAAGGTGTTCAGGTGATCACCGGCGCCAAGATCCAGGCCTATCTTGGCACGGACCATGTGACTGCTGTGCAAACGGATAATGAAGAAATCGCCACCGATTTGGTGATCCAAGCTGCTGGAGTGCAACCGAATACCGCTTGGTTGCAGGGGACGGTTGCGTTGGATCGCCGCGGCTGGATCAAGACCGACGAGTATTTGCGCACCAATGTCCCTGATGTTTATGCGATCGGCGATGCGGTGCTGGCGTACTCGATCCCTGCGGCGCAACCAATGCCGATTGCTTTAGCGACGGTCGTTCGCCGCGAAGCCCGCTATTTAGTCCGCCATCTTTTTGAAGAGATTCCTAGCGCGCCATTCAAGGGTGTGGTGGGCTCATCGGCTTTAAGCGTGTTCGACTACCATTTCGCCACAAGTGGGTTAAATACCACCACCGCGGCGAAGGCCGGCGTCGCTGTCAAAACTTCTTTCTACCAAGATTGGTTACGGCCGGAGTATGTGCCAGTCGGGTCAGACAATCCAGAAGTTTATGTGCAGTTATTGTTTGATCCGACCAGCCATCGACTGTTGGGTGGCGCTGTTTTATCGACTTATGATATTACCGCTCAGGGCAATGTTTTGGCTTTGGCGATCCAGCAGGGTTTACGTGTCGAAGACTTGGCCGAAGCTGACTTCTTCTTCCAGCCAGGGTTCGATCGTCAATGGAGTTTGTTGAATTTGGCCGCGCAACACGCGCTAGGCGAGCACAAGTTCTAATCGATCGGAGACTGTTTTGAAATAGTCACCCACCAAGCAAAATCACAAAAAATGCCGCTGACATCAGGACGTGTCAGCGGTATTTTCTATCTTGATTTCTCTATTTCTTCATCAGAATTGGCGTGAGAACATAGCGCGAGTGTTTGGCACAAGAATTTTCCACGAGAATTTCTTGGAGAATTTGCCACTTCGGGTCTCAATGACGTGGCGGTAGCTGGATCTGTGCTTGCAACATGGGGGTATAGAAACGTTGGTAGCCAGCCACGTTAAGGTGTGTGCCATTGCCATCTTGCGGATGACTTCCAGAATTATAGGAAAAACGCGCCGCCATTTTGGTATCGAAAGTGTTGATTTGGCCCGCGCCGTAAAGGTCGATGACCGGAATGCTCCACTTGTGACACAGTTGCGCCGCCAGCGCTTGAACCCGGTCTTGTCGCGCTAACGGAATCGCCGGCATATGGTGCACCGCCACAAAATAGCGGGGAACGAAAGGATATTTGGCCTGCATTAGGGCTAGGACGTTTTCGAAATGGCCAGCATAGGTGGTCAAATCGAAATTAGCTGGTTGGTAGTCCACCGCTGGGGCGCCCAGCGGATATTGTTGGTCAACATAATTAATAGCGTCATTGGTGGTGCCATCAAAAACAATCAGATCCGGAAGCACTGCTGGCGCTTGCGCCAGTTGTTTGGCTAAATCAGGGATATGATTTTCGCTAGCCCAAGTGTGATCGCTGGGTTTCGGAGGGATCATCGAAGCGCCATTGACGGCGAAATTTTGTAGCGTCAAATGGGCTTGGGCGGCGTAATCGTCCAGCAGGCCAATTTTTAGTTCGTGACCGGCAATCAACGAATCGCCGAAGCCGTAGAGTAAAAGCTGATGTTCTGCCATTTTTCGAAACCTTCCTTACTTATGTTGATTCCTTGAAACGTGTTCGTCACCCCAGGGCTTTCCGCTTAGCTATTCAATTGTTCCGGCAGCATAGGGCGGCTTCCATAACAATTGCTAGGCTAATGCTCAAGCACTATCCGGGGTGACTCGCACTCTTTTTGAGCTAGGAGATTAGAGGGTCATCGTTGGGTGCGGCGCTACCGTTGTTGGCTGTAGTTTTGCCGCGAGCCAATCGACGATATAGCTGATCGTCGTTGGTTGGTACCAATCTGCGGAGCCATGGCCGGCGTTAGTCAACGTGACATAGTCGGCAGGCACACCCTTTTCCTGAAGCGCTGTGGCCATTTGCTGACTTTGGACGGGGGAGACGAAACCATCGGCAGACCCGTGCATCAATAAGAACGGCGCTAAACCAGCCTGCACGTAGGTAATGGGGCTGGCTTTCGCCGCCAGTTCTGGAACGGTGTTGATTGGGTGTGTCTGGTCACTGCCCAAAGAAACCCCATTGACCAATAAGGCCTCCGTCGCCGTCGCTGCTTCGTGAAAAGGGGCGTCCAAACCCGCACCAATATTGCGCAGATCACTGATGCCGTATAGCGAGACCGTGGCCGTTACGCGAGTTTGCGCTGCCATAGCCGCGTCCGCGATAAACAAAGTACTCTCGCTAGTTGTTCCGAGAAATTGGGCTAAATAGCCACCGGCGGAATCCCCAAGTACTGCGATCCGCAAGGGGTCGATCCCAAATTCAGCTGCATGTTGACGTAAAAATAACAAGGCGCTTTTGCCATCTTGAACTAACGCGGGAAATTTGTCCGGAATCACTCGATATTCGGCCGCGGCCACCACCATGCCACGCTGGGCCAGCGCCAGGCGCAGCTGTAACAGCTTATGCGCCTCCGCTTCGACAAACCCGCCGCCGGGGAAGTAGAGCACTGCTGGTTTGGGTCCGGGGATGCGCGGAATCAGGAGGCTCATTTTCAAATCGCGATAATGGCTGTCAGTCGCGTTCTTATATGTAATATCGCGGGTTTCGTCAACGATTGGGACGGTCAACGGTACTGCTGGTAAAACTGTCATCTCAAAAACCTCACTTTATTTATTGGTCGTCTCGTTTGCGGGCGAACTCTTACATTGTAAGCGTTTCGTGAAAACAGGTCAATCATGGCGAGTGCTAAAAATTTTGCTTCGTTAAAAAGTAGGTTGGCCGCAGCTTGCGCTGCGCGTGGCATTGGTGGTGGGCAAGTGTAGTGGGGCTCCAGGTCGGGCTGGGGGTGGTGGAAACGTGTTCCACGCAATTGCTTTCTGCGCCGATACGCGATTTCACTGGATTGATTGCATCAATCCAGCAAAATCGCTAGTCGTGCTCAAAAGCAAACCATTGCGTTGCACACTCTGTTTCGAACGCGGCGGGCGTCACTTTGAGCTTTTCGGAAGGGCACCGAAAATCTCAAAGCTGAGCCTTATTCTAAGCGGCAGAGCCGCCAACAATAATATCGCGACTGACTCACCCCCAGCCCGACCTTCCGCCAACTAGTAAACGATCCACCAACCCACGCTCCGCTCCAGCCGCTCAACGTTATAACAGCCGTTTGAGCACTCACGCCATTTGGCAAGCTATCGTCAATTGATGAGGACCCACGCAATCGACGACCGTGGTTAGTGGTTACAAGCTTCAAATTGGTGACACCAGCGCAGTCCGCAGGATGAACAGACCTGCTTCTCGGTGAACCAGCCGAATCGATTGGCTTCCACCCATGGATTGTTAAGGCGCAGGTAAAGAAGCTCGACCAATGCAAACTGTGTCAACCGACCCATCTGAATCAGTTGGCATTGCCTTACCACCTTAAGGCGGGCAATTGTTTGATCTCAATCTTGCAAAACCACTTCGTCAGATACCCAACTGCGATTGCAGATAAGCTCAATGCTGCCTAGCAACCGCCTCAGGACGTGTGGCTCAGCGGTGAGATTATTCTTGGCGATTTATCGCTTAGAATAAGGCTCGATTTGAAGCCAATTCCCGCTTTTGGAATTGGCTTCAAACGATGCCCACCGCGTTCCAGCCACGACAAACGTCCTGAGGCGGTTGCGTCCCCATCCAAACCCAGCACACCTGCAATTAAGCGAAAACTCAAGAACCGTAACTGCCATTCGCAAGCAAATCGACTGCCCATAAACTTGTCATCAGCCCAAGGACCTAGTCAAATCTTACGATGCTGTTAGTTCAACCTGGGTTTTGTTAGTTGAAACGAATGCTCCTGTTTGTGTTCCTTGCTATACTTAATAGCGAAATAAGGAAACGGAGGAAGTAAGCGTGACAAATGAAGTCGTAAAAGTTCAACACCTAGTTAAAACATATGGCAAGGGTAATGAAAAGAAATTTACCGCCTTGAAAGATATTAATTTTACCGTTGAGAATGGTGAATTTGTGGGGATCATGGGGGCGTCTGGCTCCGGCAAAACGACGCTGTTGAATATTTTATCCACCTTGGATAAACCGACTAGTGGAGAGGTCCGAATCAATCAGCAGGATCTGACCCAGCTGAAAGGCAACCAAATGGCGGATTTCCGTGGTCACGAGATCGGCTTTATTTTCCAAGATTTCAACCTGTTGGAGAATCTGACCGCGGCGGAGAATATCGCTTTGCCGTTATCCTTGCAGGGCGTCGCGCCGAAGCAGATCCAACCCTTGGTGATGAAAATCGCCAAGCGCTTGTCGATCGAAAGCGTGCTGGATCATTATCCAACTGAATTATCCGGTGGGCAAAAGCAGCGAGTGGCGGCGGCGCGGGCGTTGGTGCATCAACCGACGATTTTATTTGGTGACGAGCCAACTGGGGCTTTGGATTCCAATAGTGCCCGGGAATTGTTGGAAACCATGTCCAGCTTGAACCGCAACGATCAGGTGTCGATTTTGTTGGTGACCCATGATCCTTTCTCAGCCAGTTATTGTCAGCGGATCTTGTTCATTAAAGATGGCGAGATCGGTTCAGAGTTGCGCCGGGGCGAACGCGATCGGGCGGCGTTTTATCAAGAGATCCTTGATAATCTAGGCACCTTTACAGAATAGGAGGGACACAATGTTAAGAAAGCTAGCTTTTAGCAGTATCAAAAGCCGCTTGAAGGATTACGTGGTCCTTTTCTCAGGCTTAGTCGTTGCCGCCGCGACATTCTATATGTTCATGGCCTTGGCGACCAATCAAGATTTCTTGGGCAAAAACTCAATGCTCAGCGCCAACAATACCATGTTCATCTTCATTTTCGGCGCGATTTTATTGGCGATCATCACCTTCTTCTACCTGATTTATGCCAATTCGTTTCTGTTGACGATGCGCCAACGGGAATATGGCATGTTTATGATGCTTGGCGCCAAAACCGGAAAAATTGGCCAATTGATTTTCATGGAAACTTTTTTGCTGGGGATGGGCGCCACGTTGATCGGGGAAATCATTGGCATTGGCCTGACTCAGGTGGTCGCCCGACTACTGGTGCAACAAATGGGGTTGACCTTGCAGCATTTCAACTCGTTTTACTGGCCGGCCTTTCTGATCACCTTGGCGTTCTTCTTGGCCCTGTTCATTTTCGCGGCGATCTGGAACAGTCACAAATTAATGAAAACACCGGTACTTAAGCTCTTGCACAGCGCGGAGCAGCCAGCGCGGGCTCAGGCGCAACCGATTTGGTTGGCGGTCCAAGCCTTGTTGGGGGTGGCGTTATTAGCTGCCGGCTACTGGTCAATGATCAATATTGCCCTGTTGCAACTGTTGGCGATCCCTTTTGCCTTAGTCACGATCGTTTTAGGTAGTTTCTTCACCTTTAACGCGACTTTCATTTGGTTACTACGCCTCATGAAAAAGCGCCGTTCCTTTTCATTACGGGGGATCCGTAATTTCACACTTTCGCAATTGAATTTCCGCATTCATGATTATACGCGAATGTTGGCGATGATTTCGATTTTGTTTGCCTTGGCTTTAGGCGCGATCACTGTGGGCCTAGGCTTCCGCAATGATTTAAGTGTGTTGATCGACTCGTTTGACGCTTATGATGTGAAACTTTATACCCATTCGGCGAAGATCGACGCGAAAGTCGCTAAGTTGGATATCAAAGAGCAGGCGACCTATTCTTACAAGGTTAAAGGCAACCAGATCTATTATCGTCAAGACCAATTGCAGGATCAGCCTTTGTATTATTTCCATTATCAACGAAGTGGTGGTATTTCAATGCAAATGCCGCAACGGCGACGTTTCGCGGCGAAAGACTATCAAATCAGTCGTGATGAACCGAATGGCGCCGTCCAGAACGCCTACAATCAGCTGGGCATCAAGTCGATTTATGGTGGGTCCAATTTAACTGGGCATTTGGTCACCGCCGCTGAGTTTGCGCGACTGCCGGGTAAGACTTCCCAGTTGACGCTGATTCGGGTACAAGATTTCGCGGCTGCTCGGCAAAAAATCGCCAAGATCGAACAGGCACAACTAGCCGCAGCGCCTGAGTTTAGTGAAGTTTTGGAGAACTCGAAATATGCCAATGCCCAAATGGGGACGGCGATGTATTCTGGCATGATCTTCATGGGCTTATTCTTAGGGTTGTCCTTCTTGGCGATGTTAGCCAGCTGCTTGATGTTCAAGATTTTATCAGGCGCGTACAGCGATGTGAAACGCTATGACATGCTGAACAAAATGGGCGCGCGGACCAGCGTGCTGAAAGCGTCGGTGGCCAAGGAAATTGGGGTCCTATACGCGTTACCCGGTTTGCTTGGCATCATCCATGTTTTGTTTGGGTTACAGCTTTTCAAACTATTGCTGCTCAACCCATACCGCGGGATCTGGTTACCTTTCCTGATTTTCTTATTGCTCTACGGCCTTTATTATTGGCTAACGGTCACCCTTTATCGGGGTATCGTGATCCCTAAAGTAGAGATCGACAAATAAAATTGGTTTCAGTATCCAAAACGACCGCGGAAGCAATTTCCGCGGTCGCTTTTCTACTGGTTGAGCGCGATCATCGTCAAACTGAGCGCACCTCACGAGTTGTTTTCCTTTAAAAAACTTTCAATTGGTTGTAACTTAACACATCGATCCCTGTATCAGTCAATTGGATCTTGGTCACGCTGGCATTACGCGGCGCTACCGTCACATCAAACTGACCCTGACCAAATTTTTCCACAATACTGCGGATCGTGGTGCCGTGGCTGACTAATAGGACGTTATCGCCGTTACGATTCTGTTCCCGCAACATTTTAAAGCCCTTACCCAGACGAGTCCAATATTGGGTCGCGGTCTCCGCGTCATGAAAAGGGTCGATAGCGTTCATGAAGTCTTTAGACTTATCAATGCCATATTGCGAAACTAAGGCCTTGAAAGTCGGCGCACCATGAGGCGCACCGACTTGATACCAAGTCTGGGCGGAGTCGGCCCCTTCAAAATAGCCATAGAAGACTTCACGAAAAAGGGGTGTCGTTGTATAGGGAACAGTGGTATTCATATTTTTGCCAAGAATGACCTCGCAAGTACGCATCGCCCGGGTCGTGTCCGAAGAATAGGCGTGAGTGAAAGTCAAGTGTTTCAAGCGTTCTGCCGCTTCTTCGGCGCCGGCGATCCCAGCTGCGGTTAGGGGAGAGTCGCTCCAGCCTTGCATGCGATTGAATTTATTGAAATAGGTTTGGCCATGACGCACCAAATAAACAGTAATTGTTTTCATGTTTCTCTTCAGTCCTTAAGGTTGATAATGGCCGCCTTCAACGTCTTTGATGAATTTCTCTAAATGTTCGAAGTAAACATCAGGATTATCCATCATGTGGTGATGACCACCATTAGGAGTCGTTTCCAGCCGCGCGTTGGGGATTTGTTCCGACATCCGCAACGCTGAGGATAAAGGCATCGTTTCATGTTGACCAAATGTCAATAACGTTGGCACCGTAATATTTTGAATTTGTTTACGCAGGTCGAAATCTTTCAACTTTCCTGTAACGACGAATTCATTATCTCCCTGAAAGGCATTGTAGACAGGGGTTGCCATGGTCGAGATCAAATGACTGATTGCTGGTGGTTGGCGGCGATCAACAAAGTTGCGATTGAGGATATCAACATATTGTTGGTATTGCGGATCGTCCCAAGTCCCCTCATTTTCACAACGTTTCATGTAAGCGACCGCTTCAACGGGCAGCGTTTCTTCGCGGACCTTATTGATATGAACCACGTATTCGTCAATATTGTCGATCATACTGGAAACGATCGCGCCCTTTAAATGTTGACCATATTTTAAAGCATAGAGCATGGTCAAGGCGCCACCCCAAGATTGACCGATCAAGTAGAAATTATCGAGGCCTAATTTTTGCCGGACTTCTTCGACTTCACCTAAAAAGTAATCGGTAGTTAAATATTTTGCCGCGATCTCAGGGTCATTATAATCAGGTTGATCAGAATAAAATGAACCTAATTGATCGTACATATGGACCTGAACACCAAGGTCGGCTAACTTTTCGCCAAAGTTTTCCCAGTATTCATGGGTGCCACCAGGGCCACCATGGAGACAGAGTAGGTGGATGTCACCTTGGCCCTGAGTATTGGTCCAAAGATGATAGCCATTATCTAATGTTAAAATCGTTGTTCCTTGTTTCATTGCGCCACCTAGTTTCCTTATGATTATTAATCAGCTATTATTACAGTTTTATTTTAACATGACAGTTACTACTTGACGCTTTTATTTGAAGCTACTGCACTCGCGAATGATCTGTAACTAACGACGTTGCAACCCGTATTCACGCCGACGCGCAAAGTTTAGCACTAAGCCAAAATATCTTTGATCCGTTTGACTTCATCGCTATTAAAGTCTAAATGCTTAGCCACATCCAAATTTGCCATGAGATTAGCTTCGCTAGTCGTGCCGATCAGAACACTTGTCACGGCTGGATCTCGAAGCAACCACGCTAACGCCATCTGGGCCAATGTTTGATTGCGATTCTGAGCAACTTCTTCAAGTTGGTTAAGGATCGTGACCACGTGGGCTTTGCCTTGAGCAAAAATCGGTGTATTAGTACGATGGATCGGAAAATCTTCAGGGATACCATCAAGATAACGTTCAGTCAATAGACCTTCCGCCAAAGGACCATAAGCGACCAAACCACGATCATGACGTTTGATCGTTTCTAAAACGCCATTATGGGCAGCTTCTGGCCGTAACATGTTGTACGAATATTGATTGACCACAAAAGGAACGTGATATTTATTCAGCAATGAGATCATGGTCTCGCTTTGATCCGCGTCATAATTACTGATACCAATGTAGATCGCCTTACCTGATTGCACGATCTGCGCCAACGCCAGCGCTGTTTCTTCAGGGTCTGTATTTGGATCAGGGCGATGACTGTAAAAAATATCAACATAATCCATTTTTAGACGAGTCAAACTGTGATCGATACATTGAAGCAGACTTTTCCGTGAATTGAAACTTTGATAAGGTCCGATCCCCATTTCAAAGCCGGCTTTTGTTGTGACCACCAATTCATCACGATAAGGTTTTAAATTACGTTGGTAGACCTCACCGAATAATTTTTCAGCGGAGCCATAGTCAGGACTACCATAATTATTGGCGATATCAAAACTGAAGATGCCATTATCGAAAGCCTTCAAAATCAATTTCTCGCGATCAGTAAAGGGATCAACGCTACTGAAATGACGCCAGAGTCCTAAGGTAATGATTGGTAGTTGTAATCCAGTATCGCCGACGCGACGATAGGGAAGTTTCTCATAACGATCTGTTGCTGCTGCGTACATCAAAATTCCTCCTTGGGCACGAGCTTGTTGGCCCGAGCGGTTTGTTGGTTCACAAAAAACAACGTCCAACTTAATTCTAGTGATAATTGGTATGGGTTGCAAGCGGTAAAATGGCGGAGATTGATTTCTAGGCGTTTTTTATTGAAAACAGGTCAGACAAGTGGGAACGATCGCGGTCAAATCACTGCTACCGATCACCAGAAAACCCAGTTGCTGAGCAGAATGGCCAAGCGATAATCAAGCGATAGGCAGAGTGGTCAGCCTGAATAAAGGCACGTTACAAATATTTTCAAATTTATCATGGACTTTTTCAGAAAATAATTGAATAATGAAAGCAATGAAAAACTCGCATCAATATTTTCTTGAAGAGTTTTAGGGGGGATGACATGACTGATTTGATGATTGCCTTTTGCGCCTTTTGGGGTGGGGTCTTCCGGCTGGGAACGACGCAGTTACTTAGCGCGCCTTGGGCCACATTGGCAGTTAATCTATGTGGCACCTTACTGTTACCCCTGTGGAACGATTATTGGGGCCCAGGATTAAGATCGCGGCGACAATGGCTCCATGTTGGTGTGGGGACTGGTTTCTTTGGCTCGTTTACGACTTTCTCCAGTTTCTGCCTTGATGTGATCAAATTATTGACTGCGGGAAAGTGGCTGATCGCCGGGATATATTTGGTGCTTAGTTTGATTGGCGGGATCCTGATGGCTTGGGCGGGGATCACCTTAGCACAACACTTGAATACACGGGGAGGCCTTCACTGATGACTGATTGGGTCTTGGTCGGATTAGGCGCAAGTTTAGGCGCCTTAGGTCGTTTTCACTTTACTGCTTTTTACAAAAGATCGCGGCCAGAATTAGGTTATCAAGCAACGCTATTGATCAATTTAAGCGGCGCTTTTCTTTTAGGACTGCTAGCTGCGGCCACAGTGAATCAAAGTTGGTATTCATTTCTCGGAGTTGGACTTTGTGGTGGGTGGACCACATTTTCCACCTTGAATAGTGAGTTAGGCGGGCAGATCGCCGGAGAGAATTTTCGCCGCGCGCTTCGTTATGGCGGGCTGACTTATGGTTTGGGCCTAGGCCTTTGTATTTTAGGCTGGTGGCTGGGACATCGTCTTTTCTGAGTGGAAATGGTAAAATGAAATCAAGCACGATTCACGATTAGGAGCGAATAAATGGCAAAAAAATCGATCATCACCGGACTGACAACGTTAGTAGGCTTTATCTTCGGCTTTTATTTCAAGCATATTTTTGTCTACACCATGTTAGGTTTAGCCGTTGGGTATTTGATCGTCTTCTGGATCCCCTATTTTCGCAAGGGGCAACAACAGCGGCGCCGGAATAAAAAGTAACTCAACGATCAGAAAATTTAAGCCAGCCATTATTCGCGAGAATGGCTGGCTTATTTTTTGATCCTTATAGTTGAGCGTTGTTCACAGGTCAGCGAATGCTGGAGCAAACTGTCAGTTATCCTGATTTTTATTTTGGTGAAGAGACAAAAATAGTCGCCTTAACTTCATAAGATTTAATCTATGATTTGCATTGCATATTTGTTGACAGGTAAATGGTCATCAGGTTAAAGTTAAGCTACCAATAAGAAATTATTGGTTGATCTTGATTAGAAAGGGAGTGTGCGCGTGCTACATTTCATTTGGGTTTTGATCGTGGGCGCCGTAATCGGCTCATTGGCTAGTGCACTGGTCAATCGCGATCTACCCATGGGTTGGCTCGGTAATATTTTTGGCGGTCTAGTTGGGGCCTGGCTGGGGGAACGTTTCCTCGGCTCATGGGGTCCAATCATTGGTGGTATGGCGATCGTTCCTGCCTTGGTCGGCGCAATCGTTGTTGTTCTACTCACTTCTTGGCTTTTCAATAAAACACAACACCCTTGAAACTTGCCTTGTCCCCCCACAATGCTCGTTTCTCAGCTGGTAGTAAAGTGTTGCGTTGATTCTTCCTTCCCTCCCCCCAAAAAATCGTTGAATACTTCCCCCAGAAGTTCTATTCAGATTGACGCAGTTATGTCAGGAGTGATCAAATGAGTTTTGCGAGTAAAAAAGATCAAGTCAAAGGCAAAGTTAATGAAACAGTCGGCAAGATCACCAATAATGATCAACAAGAATTGAAAGGCAAGGCCCAAGCTGCGACAGGCAAGGCGAAAGAGAAATTAGATCAACTTGCAGAAAACGTTGCAGAGAAAGTCAATGAAACACTTGATCAGCGGCACAAAGGTGAATAGCATGTGGTGATGGGCTAATTGACGGAAACCTTTTTAGGACAAAGGCCCAGCAAGCACCGCAGCTACTTTAAAATAAAAAATGGCCCCGCAACCGAACAACGCTTAACGGCGATCTCCGGTTGACGGGGTCATTTTTGTTGATTCACAGATAAGATTGAACCAGCGGCTTATTTAAGGGCGTTGACGATGGTGGCGATCAGCGTCTCCACCCCAATGCCAGTGAAGAGCACCCCAAACAATAAACTGGCCCAGATAGCCCACCCGCTAAAGGCATCCTTCGCTTTGCCAGCATTACGAATGTATCTGACCACTGTGATCAATTGCCAGACGCCCACACCTAAGAGAATAACACCAATTATTGCTGGTGCGATGACTTCGCTTGACGCCATCCTTAACTCCTCCTCCATTTTCAGCTCATTGCAAATGAGCTGATCTTAGTCTAATCGACTAAATTGGCCAAAACAAGTAGATTTTTCAAATAGTCGTTGAGTGTTCCACAGTGGTTAACTGGCGGTCCGCTTTTTGGAGGAAGCCGGCAACTAACTGTTGATTACTTAGGGCGAACTACGGCGGTCAAAGCGGGCGACAAGGGGAAAGATCAAGCTCAAATACTTTTGTTCGTCACGGTTTTGTGATAAAATTATTCAATACATTTTTGGCAATGACATTTTTTATTTGAAAAGGTTGTGGGGAATTGACAAAAAATGAGAAATTTATCCGTCAAACGCAAGCGGCGGAACAGACACATTTAGATGAGGTGATCGCCAAACTGGGTCGTGCTGAAACGAAAGCACGCAAATCGATCGATCAGGCGAAAAATGATACGCAGTCACTGAATAAACAATTTAATGAAGAAGTCCATTTAAGTTATGGTAGTGATACGACTAATTTGGAGACGGCGCTATCGATCCGGCAGCAGCAACAAATGCTGCAAGAACGAGAAAATAGTTGGCAACAATCAGCGCGACAGTTGAACACCTTACAGCGTTTAGCCAAAACGCCTTATTTCGCACGCCTTGATTTTCATGAACACGGTGAGCCTAGGCGAGAAACGATCTACATCGGTCTCGGCTCTTTTAGCGATGAGCACGATCATTTTTTGATCTACGATTGGCGGGCGCCGATCTCGTCGATCTATTATGATGGTAAGTTGGGACAGGTCAGCTATCAAACTCCTGATGGCGAACAGACGGTCAATGTGTTACTGAAGCGCCAGTTTTTGATCAAGGCCGGCGTGATCCAGTCAATGTTCGATACAACAGAGACCATTGGTGATCAGATGTTGCTGGAAGTGCTGGGGGAAAAGTCCAGCACACAGATGAAATCGATCGTCACCACGATCCAGCAAGAACAGAACAAGATCATTCGTAATGTGGCGGCGGATCTACTCTTTGTTCAAGGCGCGGCCGGCTCCGGAAAAACGTCGGCGATCTTACAGCGGGTCGCCTTCTTATTGTATCGTTATCGCGGCAAACTCACTGCCAGTCAAGTGGTGATGTTCTCGCCGAATCAATTGTTTAATGACTATATTGAGAACGTTTTGCCGGAATTGGGCGAACAAAATATGGTGCAGATGACCTATGCGCAATTTATTGGCCGACGCCTGCCCAAAATGACGATCGTTGATCCCGCGGCAAATTTCGAAGTGACGCAAACGGCAACCGCCAAGGCCATTTCACGGGTCAAAACCGACCTACGCTTTTTCAAAGCAGTCGCGATCTATGCGCGCCATCTGGAAAAACGTGATATGCGCTTCAAGGACTTGAGATTCCGAGGCAAGCCTTATTTCAACAAGGAAAAAATCGCGGAGATCTATTATAGTTTCAATGAAAATTATCATTTGGCCAACCGAATGGACGCCACGCAAGAGCGTCTGATCCAATTGCTGAATAATAAAGTCGAACCTGAGATCCGCAAGAACTGGGTCGCCAAAGCGGTTGAGAGTTTAAGCGACGAGCAATTGCAAAGTATGTACGCCAAGGCTGATCAGGAATTTGCCTCTAGTGATGCTGAGTTTAAGTATTTGGCGCGAAAAATCGTGACCAAAGAATTACAAACAGTCAATCGGGGGATCCGGCGTTTCCGCTTCATCAATAGTCGCACCCAATATTTACACTTTTTGCAACAGGTGCCTTATTTGATCGATCTGGAAAGTTTCGGAGTCACTAAAGAAGCTTGGGCCGCTGAAGTGGCTCAAGTCCAACAGGATTTTCGCGATAAACGGTTACGCCTCGATGATGTGAGTCCTTATTTATATCTGTTCGATCTGATCACCGGCAAGCAAGTCGACCGTAATATCAAGTTTGTTTTCATTGATGAGATCCAGGATTATACACCTTTTCAGGCCGCTTATTTGCAGGCATCATTCCCGAAAGCTCGCTTCACCATGCTAGGGGACTTGAATCAGGCGATTTTCACTCATGCCACCAGTAGCTCCTTGCTGAGTCAAGTCCAAAAACTATTCGATCCCGAGAAAACGGAAGTGGTCCAGTTGACCCGCTCATATCGGTCAACGAAACCGATCACGGAATACACGCGGGCCTTACTGAAAAACGGGCAGAAGATCGACACCTTCGAACGAGCAGGCGATCTGCCGAACATCGTGGTCCGTACTGACGAAGCGGCGCTACAAGCATTGTTGTTGCGCACCTTACAGGAAAATGATCAGCGCCAACTGACCACCGCGATCATTGCGAAAACCAAACAAGAAAGCCAGAATATCGCCCAATTTTTGAAAAAGGTAGGTTACAGCGCTACTTTGATCCGTTCGGAAAATCAACGCCTAGCTGCCGGAACGATCATTGTGCCAGCTTATTTAGCCAAAGGTTTGGAGTTCGATGCTGTTATTATGTGGAATGCCTCAGCGACCAGTTACCATGACGAAGATGAACGCCAGTTGGTCTACACGATCGCTTCTCGGGCGATGCATCGCTTAACGATCCTGGCCCAAGATGAATTATCGCCACTATTGGCCCAAGTGCCGTCAACGCTGTACACAGTTGAATAGAACTGTCATCCTTTATGCGCCTGACGTGACCAAACCAGGCGTTAGCACGGTTCCTTGTGTGCTATCGTCATTGATTTGTGTCGCTCAACGGGGATTTTTACAGAAAAATTGCCGGGACCCCTTGGCAAACGCGATCATTGGTGTAATAGTATGGTTATACTGTATTAATCGTTGTGCAAATGGCGGGCCACTCACGCTGATAAATCGACTATTTCACAACGGTGAAACACCAGATGATCGAAGAAAAAATAATATAAACTGTTGTCAAGGAGTTATGCAATTATGGCTTTGCCGGAAAACTATGATTATTTTACGCGGGAACAATGGCGGAATTTTCATGGCAAGAATCAATTAAACACAGTCACCAGCGATGAGCTAGCGCAGATCGCCGCTTTGAATGACCGCATTTCACTGACGGACGTGCAGGAGATCTATGTTCCTTTGCGTCATTTGATCCATGTTTATTTAAGACGATACCATCAATTAGTCGAAGACAAAGCTGATTTTCGCGGTGAGTCCGCGGCGCCGACGCCATTCTTGATCGGGATCTCCGGCAGTGTCGCCGTGGGTAAAAGCACCACCGCGCGACTGTTGCAATTACTGCTTAGTCGGTCGTTGCCCAATCAAAAAGTTCAATTGATCACCACTGATGGCTTCCTCTATCCCAACGCAGAGTTAGAACGTCGCGGTATTATGGCGCGCAAGGGTTTTCCGGAAAGCTACGATATGGAACATTTGCTGACTTTTTTGGACCAGGTCAAATCCTATCAACCGGGGATCAAAGTGCCACGCTACTCCCATCAAGTTTATGACGTGCTGCCTGACAGTTACGATGTGATCGACCGCCCAGATATCTTGATCGTGGAAGGGATCAATGTTTTGCAACTGCCGACCAATCAGCAAATCTACGTCAGCGATTATTTCGATTTCTCCATTTATGTGGATGCGAAAGCGGCGCTGGTCGAAGAATGGTATTTGCAGCGTTTTGGCGTGCTGTTGGACACGGCCTTGCAGGATCCGCTGAATTACTACTACCCTTACGCGATTGGTGACCGTCAATCCGCCTTCACGATGGCGCGGCAGGTTTGGCAAGATGTCAACTTGAAGAATCTCCGCGAGTATATTCTGCCCACGCGCAATCGCGCCGACTTGATCCTGCATAAGACCGAACACCATGTGATCGATAAAATCGGTTTGCGCAAGTATTGAGTGAATCGAGTTGAAAAGAGCTGCTTCTGTTTTTGATTTCTCGCTTGGTTGCAGAAGTGGTGGGGTGTGGCGCGTGAGCGCAACCGGTTCGGGCCATTTGTGCGGCTGGAACGCAGTGGGCATCGTTTTGAGCCAATCCGCAAAACCCGCGGCTTGTCTCAAAATCGAGCCTTATTCTAAGCGGTAAACCGCTAAGAATAACGTCACTGCTGAGCCGCATGGCCCGAACCGGTTGCTGAACAGAATTGAGCATATCTGCAATCGAAGTTGCGTATCTGATGAAGTGCTTTTGCAAGCTAGAGGTCAAACAATCGCCCTTTTAGGGCGGTACTGCAACACCAACGAATTTGGATTAGAAGTTCGGTACAGTTTGTATTTGTTGGACAGTTTTACCTACTTCCTAGACAATCCTTGGTGAAAACCGACTGATTCAACTGACTGATCAAGAACTTGCCTTGATTCATCAGGCAGACTGTCTTGGTATCACCAATTTAAAGCTTGTGACCACTAACCACGGTCGTCAATTGCGTGGTTCTCCACCAATTGGCCATAGCTTGCCAGTCGGCGTGAGTGCTCAAACGGCTGTTAGAATGTTGAACGGCTGGAGCGGAGAAATTCGGGGTGAGATCGCCGTGTCGTTATTCTTAGCGGCTTTGCCGCTTAGAATAAGGCTCAGCTTTGAGATTCGCGGGCTTCGCGAAGCTCAAAGTGACGCCCACAGCGAGCTCACCCCGAATTTCGCAGCGCAAGCTGCGGGAACGCTACTTTTACGACTATCCCTATCAACATTATGGCCAAGCTATTTTCACCAAACATTGGCGGATATTTTCCCAGCAGTGATTGCTTAACCGCGGGAAAATCGTTATGATAAGAACAGTGACTGGACCCATCAGCGGGGACAGATATTTTCAGAAAACCAGTTGTTGTGTTAAGCAGAACCAGCATTAAATTCAAAAATTGGAGCGTGACAAAGATGGCGACAGCCGACTTGAAAAGTGTCGACAAAATCATTGTTTTAGATTATGGCAGTCAGTATAACCAGTTGATTACACGGCGGATCCGCGAATTCGGCGTTTATTCGGAATTACTGCCGAATACGATCACAGCCGCGGAAGTGAAAGCAATCGCGCCTAAGGGGATCATTTTCTCCGGCGGACCGATGAGCGTTTACGATGAAAATGCCTTCAGCGTTGATCCTGAAATTCTCGAATTGGGCATTCCAATTTTGGGGATTTGCTACGGCATGCAGCTTTTGGCGTACAAGCTGGGCGGCAAGGTCGAATCTGCAGATAATCGCGAATATGGTAAGGCGCAGATCGAAGTGACTGATCCGGAAAATGCGCTTTTCAAAGGCTTGCCTACGGAACAGACGGTTTGGATGAGTCATGGCGACTTGGTCAAGGCCGTTCCCGCCGGTTGCCACGTGGTTGCCACCAGCAAAAATGCGCCGATCTCAGCGTTTGCTGATGACCAGCGCAAAATTTACGGCATCCAATTCCATGCCGAAGTCCGCAACACCGAATATGGCAACGACATCTTGCGCCACTTCACTTTTGACGTGGTCGGCGCGACGGCGAATTGGTCGATGACTGACTTTATCGACCAACAAATTGCCCAGATTCGCGCCACCGTTGGTAACAAAAAAGTTCTGCTGGGCCTCTCCGGCGGCGTTGATTCCAGCGTGGTCGGCGTGCTGTTGCACAAGGCGATCGGCGATCAGTTGACGAGTATTTTCGTGGATCACGGCTTGTTGCGTAAAGGCGAGGCTGACCAAGTCATGGTCAGCTTGGAAGGCAAGTTCGGCTTGAACATCATCAAAGTCGATGCCCGCGAACGCTTCCTCAGCAAGCTGCAGGGCGTTAGTGATCCGGAACAGAAGCGGAAAATCATCGGCAAAGAGTTCATCAAAGTTTTTGACGACGAAGCGACCAAACTCAACGGCATCGATTTCCTTGCCCAGGGCACCTTGTACACTGATGTGATCGAAAGTGGTACCAGCACCGCCCAAACCATCAAATCCCATCATAACGTCGGCGGCTTGCCAGAAGACATGCAATTCCAGCTGATCGAACCATTGCGTACTTTGTTCAAAGACGAAGTACGCGACCTGGGCGAAAAGCTGGGCATGCCCAGCGACCTAGTTTGGCGCCAACCATTCCCTGGACCTGGCTTGGGCATCCGCGTCATCGGCGAAGTGACCGAGGATAAACTGGCCATCGTCCGCGATAGCGACTTGATTCTCCGCGAAGAAATCAAAAACGCCGGCCTGGAACGCGAAGTCTGGCAATATTTCACCGTCCTCCCCGGCATCCGCAGCGTCGGCGTCATGGGCGACGGCCGCACCTACGACTACACCATCGGCATCCGCGCCGTCACCTCGATCGATGGCATGACCGCCGACTTCGCCAAGATCCCCTGGGACGTGCTCCAAAAAATCTCCGTCCGCATCGTCAACGAAGTCGCCCACGTCAACCGCGTCGTGTACGATATCACCAGCAAGCCACCAGCTACGATCGAGTGGGAGTGAAAAGATACAATTTCAAACAATAAAGAACCTGGCAAAACGTTGATAAATTACGTTTTGCCAGGTTTTTGTTTGTCTTGGTTTGCGCTTATTTACGCTCTTTGGCGATAAAAATACGGTACAAACGGCGGTACAGAATAAAAAAGTCATTTTGTACCGCCGATTATCCGCAATCGCTTGCCCATATTGGCATACAGCGATAAGGACTCGTCTGATGTTTGGCGAGTGTAGTCGGCAGTCATCTGCAAGTTTTTATGTCCTAGCCAGTGCATGACCTCGATATCTGGTGCTTTTGATGCCATAGCTTGTGTGGCAAAATAGCGATGAAGCGCGGATTGGAATTTCTTACAGAAGAAGTAAATACAATTTCCTCAAGTAACCAGTCTTCAAGTGGGGTTTCTTTGAGACGTTTCAAATTGCGGTGGTAAATGTTAATACGCTCATTTCTTAGCACTTGTTGCATGTAACGAATAAACATACGGCTTACTTCTTGCTCATTGCTCATAATTTGACCTCCATTTTTTTGACTTCGGTAGTACAGACCGATTGGGAAGTGAGAAATGAAACCATTTGCAAAAAAATTGCAAAAAAAAGCACCAGGGCATATTGGTGACGGCCCTGGTGGCTTTACTTGGTATGTCGATTATTGTCATAGAACATTAGGAGTTTCTTAAACCGTAGAGGATGATTTAGTATACAGGACGCGGCTCACCTTGAGTTGAAGGGTCAGCAATCCCAATACTCTCGTTTGCGACAAATGATGGATTGCGAACGATTTTGAGCACCACGTCAGCAATGCTTTGGCGGGAACCGGATACGCCAAGGTAAGGCTCATTTTGATGAGTGATTGTATACTTGATTTCATTACGATCGTTTAGCCACGGTATACGTAAAGTTGTGTAGGTTATACCAGATTCTGAAAGCATGCGATCAGAATTTCTTGCTGATTTTAGCCCCGCTTTGACGAATTCGTGATTCCACCGGCCAAACTCACCAGGGACTTCATTGTAGATTCCCAAGATGTTCGATGAAATAATGCGACTCACGTTGTGTTGCTTCATTGCTTCAAGAACGTTTCGAGTTTTGGCATTATCAACATCGTGATCGACGTCAGCAATAAAGACCATATCCTGCCCTGACATTGCGTTCGTCACGTCTTCAGCGGATTCAAGATCCAGATCGATAATCCGTACCCGCGGATTATCATTCAATGCTGCAAGGCGCTGGCTATTGCGTAGTCCTAGCGTCAAATCTATATCTTTAAATTCTGGCTCTGATAGAATGCGATGTTCCACAATGCGAGCAATTTGTCCGTAAGCACCTAAGATAAGTAGTTTCATAAAATGCCTCCTGTTAAATATCCTTGCGCCAAATAAAGTTTGAGTTGCGTTGCTGGATTTGCCATTTACCATCCAGCTTCACGTAAGTATCAGCGTAGCGGACACCTTCTTGACTAGTCACACCGTCTTTAACCAACACGACCAAGTTATAAGCAATGCCAGTGGCGTGGGTTTCGTCCTGAAATTCAACGGTTTGTTGACCACTCATGTGAAAGATTGATTCGTAGGCATCCATTGAGCCTGAGAAGGCCTTGTAGATTGCTTCTCGCCCCTTAAGACTGAACGTTACCTCACCGCTAGAGATAATGTTGATGACACCGTCAGGGGCAAACAGTGCAACTTGCTTGTCATTTTCTTTGGTGTCTGCGTAATTGGAAAAGAGATCCACTAATTCCTTGAGTTCTAAACGATCACTGATTTCTTGAGTTATCATATTCATTCTCCTAATCTTCTGGATGCCAGGCCATAAACTGCGCGGCTTGTTGTTCCAAGGGTACGTTGAAGTAACGTTTATTGCAATCAAGCGCGGCAATTTTTGCCATTTCTAAGTCGGTTAATTCGAAATCAAACAAGGCAATGTTATCAGACATATGTGCCGGATTAGTTGTCTTAGGGAAGACGATATGACCGACTTGTGTATGCCAGCGCAAGATAATTTGTGCATTCGACTTGTGATACTTCTTAGCCAATTCTGAAAACAATGTTTCGTTCAATAACTGCGGATCACCATGCCCTAATGGGTACCATGATTCAAGTTTTGTTCCATAAGGGGCTAGAATTTCCTTCAAGTCGTTCTGTTGAAAATACGGGTGCAGTTCTACTTGCATGATTGCTGGTTTGATCGTCGCTTGCCGGAGTACTTCGTCCAGCCGAGCGCCATCGAAATTACTCAACCCGATGGCGCGCACTTTACCTGACCGGACGGCCGCTTCCATCGCTTGCCAGGCACCCATGTAATCACCGACTTGTTGATGGAGCAATAACAAGTCGAGGTATGGTGTGTTAAGCCGATCCAACATCTTGTCAATCGCGATCTGCGTTAAATCCTTGCCATACTCATGTGGCCACAACTTGCTGGTGATCCAGATGTCCTTGCGCTCGATGCCACTTGTGGCGACAGCTTGTCCAACCCCGCGCTCATTTTGATAAGCGTGGGCGGTGTCAATGTGTCGATAGCCCATCTTCAAGGCTGCCAATACTGCTTGTCGCGTGTTGTTGTCACCTGAAATTTGATAGACGCCTAGTCCGACTTGTGGAATCAGTGTACCGTTGTTGAGTTCAATATTTGGAATTGTCATGTTAATCCTTCTTTCTTTTGTTAGCGTGCCGCGAGATCTGGCTCGCGACGGCGAATGTTGATCAGAAATGCAATGATGATCAATACCAAACCGATGATCATAATCGTATGAATGCCATTGAATAGAATCGTTCGCAACTGTGGTAGTAATGCTGGATCGAGACCTTTAGCAGTCGCCGAATCTGACAGATGATTGATCATGTTGGTTGTGATCCCATGTCCGGCAGTTGCCACTTGACGGGTTGTACTTAAACTGAGGACAGCGCCGAAAATTGAGGCGAGGAAGGTTTCCCCAAGCGTTCGAAATAAAAGGCCAAACGTGGTCGAAACACTCACGAGTTCTTTTTCGACCCCGTCTTGAATGGACACCTGCATTGGTGTGAATGACAAGCCCATACCAAATCCTTCAAAAGCACCACTGATCAGCAACCACCAATACGGGGCATTCTTGGTTGCAATTACCATGGCAAGTGCAGAGATTAGCAAACTGGTTGTCCCCACCAGAACAATGGTTTTGTATCCAAGCTTCGTCATGAGATGCGCGGTTAAGCGGGTGCCGATCAAAAGCATCAGGGAACCAGCAATCTGGGTCAATCCGCCAAACGTTGCGTTTGTCCCCAGAATTCCTTGCGCCCACATTGGAGCATAGACGCTATAACCGATAAAGAATCCATTGATTAAAAACATGATCAGGTTTTGCGCTTGAACCGGCCAAGCCGTGATTAACTGGTGTGGAATCAAAGGATTGGTTGCACGGCCTTCAACGTGCCAAAACGCGGCTAATAAAATGACTCCTGCAAGTAAAAGCAATACCGCGCGTAAGCCACTGACGGCGATTGCGTCGCCTGCAAACAGCAACATAATCAACGCGAGTGCGAGGACCGCTGCGCCTGCATAATCGAAGGATTGTCGTTTTCCTTGACGCTTAGTATCTTGATAAGCCCATTGTAGTAACAACATTGAGATGATTCCGATTGGCAAGTTGATAAAGAAAATCCAGTGCCAAGTAAATTGATCAACTAGCCACCCACCGATAATTGGACCACTCACCGTGGAAAGGGTGTAAGACGCAGTGACCCAACCTAAAGCCCGTGCGCGCTGCGCAGCATTGGGATAAATATCTGCGTAGATAATGAATGGAATTGAAACCATGCCGCCAGTTCCAATGCCCATTACCGCTCGAGCGACAATTAGCATAACCATACTATTGGATAATCCAGCGATGACCGAGCTGCCGATAAATAAGAATGTGGAAATCTGAAAGGCACGTTTGTTACCGATGGTTTCACCAATTCGACCCCATAATACGGTTGTGATTGCCGTGCCTAATAAGAATACGGAACTGACCCAACCGACGAGCCGGATGCCGTTTAAGTCGCTAATAATCACTGGTAGTGCAGTGTTAACAATGGTGGCGTCTAGGCCACCCATAAAATTGGCAATTAGTAAGGCAATCGTTGCCATTGCGAGTTTTCTTTTCATAAAGCCTCCTCTAAAAAAATTGTGCTTGCGAGCGGGTGATTTGCCATGCGTTATTGCGTTGAGCAAGTCTAGTCGTTGTCTCAATGTGCCAGCAATTCTCAAAGCCATAAATGCGGGCGGTTAAGTCTGACCGGCTGACAATGACAACATCTGTGCCGTCTTCAGTTACTGTTAAAGTCAATTCGTTACTGTCGAGATAGCGCATGCGACCAATTCGCATCTGATCTAACCAGACCTCCCGAGATTCTACTTTGCCATTGAGATGGACGAAAATTGCGTCTGGCGCAATTACTTGTTTCAGCAATGTCACATCGTGCCGTAGCATGCCTGATGTCATTTCGTGAAAAACGGCAATCGTTTCCTGTCTGGTTTGCTTATCCATAATGACTTCACCGCCTTTCAATATTGCTAGTATACCAGCGTCGATGAACTCATTCGATGGGCAATGTTTTCAAATTCGGGTCTTATGCCACACTTTTTAAAAAAGCGGCGCAAAAAAAAGACAACCAGTTTCCTGATTGTCTGATTGTAACTATTGATCAAATGCTGAAAGTAACTTTTCGACACCACCTTGTATCAATGCAGTTGCAAGTGTGATGACGTCTTCTAATGGTGCAGAACGGTTATTGTCGATCCACTGGTGATACACACGTAGGCCAGTGTCTTGGACAAAGCTTAACAACATTTGCTTTTGCCAATCCGCAAGCTTTTGGAATTCCGGTGAGGCTCCCCAAGTCTTACTCATGACCTGATCCACCATCTGCTGTCTGATTCCAGAATAAGCACCACTGATCGTGATTCGGTCATAGGCTGGGCCTTGGACCGCAGAGTATTCGAAGAAGCTGCGAACGCTTTTGGCGATGTCTCGTGGGTATTGAAAGTGAGCCGTGATTTGTAAGTAGCCTTGTGAGTAACGAGACTGCATTTCAGATAAGAGATCGTCCATAGTCGGATAATACCGATAAAAGGTCTTCTTATTGATTTGGGCCAACTTGGCGAGAGCCGTAACGGTAATTTTTTCGTAATCGTTCGCTAGTATCAATGTTTCAAATGCGTCATAGATCGAGTTGATGGTCTTCTGAACGCGTAAATCTTCATATCCAGTTAATTTCATCATTGAATCTCCATAAACTGTTTCATCTACGCTAGGATGCCATTTAGAATCCAAAGCAATGCTGTACCAGGCGTCATAATTAACATTGCCGGTAGGTAAATCCAAGTGAGACCAAGCGCAATTAATTTGATGATAAGAGTAGTTACCCGTCCTTTTGTCAGCATATTCACCGTTTCTTTGATAAACAAGTCATTAGAGTAATTTTACGCGAAAAACTGTTAATTTACCAGAGCATGCTTTGCATTGATGGCGTCAAGTTAACGTGGGTTTTAGTAATAAAGATATTTGCTAGAATTATCTGAATACTGATGGCACCAGTAC
>NZ_BROC01000026.1 GCF_024345205.1 Lapidilactobacillus luobeiensis
TTGAGATTCGCGTACTTGGCGAAGCTCAAAGTGACGCCCACAGCGAGCTCACCCCGAACCACGCAGTGGAAGTTACGACCAAGATACAGGAGCCGAAGCACAGCGAGCTTGCCCGCCACACGCAACGCAGACCGCGGCCAACAGCCATCACAGCAAGCTCACCCCGAACCACGCAGTGGAAGTTACGACCAAGATTGAAACGGTACAATTGCCCGCAGCCAATATGTGTCAAAATCAGTTGTAACCAACCAATATTTTTTCAAAAAGCGCTTGCAATTGACCGCTGAACTAGCATAAGCTGAGAGTAGTTCTTTAACTTTAGTTTGATGGAGGAATTATCATGCCAATTATTTCACCTTCATTGCTGGCCGCCGACCTTTTTCAGATCGGTCAGCAGATCAAAACGATCGAACAAACGGATGCGCGCTATTTACACGTTGATATCATGGATGGTCATTACGTTCCGAATATTAATTTCGGTGATAAGATCGTTGGCGAATTGAAGCAACATACCGACTTGACGCTGGATTGCCATATCATGGTCGATCGTCCGGAGCAGGTAATTGTTGATGTGGCAGCGGCTGGCGGGGATCTTTTGACCTTTCACCCAGAAACTTCGCAACATCCTTATCGTCTGATCCAAGAGATCCATCGTTTGGGTAAAAAAGCGGGGATCGCTTTTGATCCGGGGATCGCGTTGGACACTTACGCGGATTTGTTACCATTGGTCGATCAAGTGCTGGTGATGACCGTCAGTCCGGGATTTGGCGGGCAACATTTCTTGGCGCCGATGGTCGATAAGGTTGCGGCGGCCAAACAGATCCGTGACGATCGTGGTTATCATTATGATATCGAGGTCGATGGCGGCGTCAACGCGACCACCGGACAACAATGTGTCGCGGCCGGGGCCAATGTTTTAGTCGCCGGATCTTACGTTTTCAAAGGTGATATCAGCGCGAATATCAAATCATTAGCAGTTTTATAAAAAGAGTGCGTAGAGGTGCGATCAGACCGTGAGCATTAATTTATCTGATTGACTAAGCCGCAAAGCGGATTGGGCAAGCAGATACTTTAAGGCGCAGCGGTCTGCACCTCGTAACACGTTTCAAATAAGAGCGCCTAAAATAAGGGGCTGGTGGCGGGGTCGAAATTGACCGCGCTTTTTGGTCAGAAGTGATTTTTGGCGTGATGAGCTTTGCGAATACGGGAAAATGAGGTTGGAGAGATGACGAATAGAGTAACGGTATTGGGCAGTATCAATGTTGATCGAATCCTGCACATCGAAAAACTACCGCGCCCCGGTGAAACGATCAAGATGAGTCAATTGGACTTAGCGGCTGGTGGAAAAGGGGCCAATCAGGCGGTGGCGGCGGCTCGTTCCGGTGCGGCGACCACTTTTATTGGCGCGATCGGTGCTGATGCCGAAGGTGAAATGATGTTGGCCAAATTGGCGGCCGAGAAGATCGACGTTACTCAGGTGGCCCAAGACGCGGACGCGGTAACTGGTCAAGCGTATATCTTGTTACAGGCTGGCGGACAAAACTCGATCGTCATCAACGCGGGCGCTAATGCCCAAGTCTCAGCGGCGCTGGTCGAGAAAAGTTCGGCGGCGCTCAGTCAGGCTGATTTCGTGATCACCCAATTTGAAACACCAGTAACCGCGGCGGTCGCTGCCTTCACGCAGGCACGGGCGCAGGGAGTGGTGACGATCCTCAATCCGGCGCCAGCTAGTGAACATTCCGAAGACGACCTGTTGCGTCTGACAGACGTGATCGCGCCAAATGAAACTGAAAGCGAACGTTTGACGGGGATCAAGATCACTGATGACACAACATTAGCCGCCAGCGCCGCTTACTTTCATCAGCGGGGTGTTAAGGCGGTGATCATTACCCTAGGCGAGCAGGGCGCCTTTTTCTCTTACGCCGGTCAGCAACAACACTTGCCCGCGTTCAAAGTTGCAGCAGTCGATACCACCGCGGCTGGTGACACCTTTATCGGCGCGATGGCGGCGCGGTTGAAACCGGATCTAAGTAATTTGCCAGCTGCGATGACCTACGCGAGTCAAGCGGCCGCGCTGACCGTTCAGAAATTAGGCGCGTTCCCCTCGATCCCGGCGACGGCGGCTGTCAATGCGTTCGCTGCCCGCCAAGGTGACTGCTGACTGATATGGCGTCATGAGCGCGTAGCTTCAAATCAATGGGATAAAGTCTCATCAACGTAAAAAACGCTGGTCAATGAATTGTGATCGTCCACAGCTCATTGATCGGCGCTTTTTAGTGTTCAATTTTTAGTGGTTATGGCGCGTGATCAAGGCGTATTGCTCAAAGTCCACGTGATCGTACTTTGATAATGGCCAGCGATCGCATTACTATTCAAATGCAGGAGGATACCTTGATCAGCGGCCCAATTCTGTTGCCATTGCCGCTCAGTAGTACTCACGATCGGCACGTTTGTATTTTCCAAGTTGGTGGTCATTCCGCTGTTAACAAAAACCAGATAGCCAGCGCTTCGGTTTTGACCATCAACGACGGGGGTCGCCTGAACGGCTAAAGCCCAACCAGTTGTGGCAAGGCGCCCATCAGTGACGGTGATCGTCCAAACACCACTACGCTGGACCAATTGAGAAGCGCCATTCAAGCGCGTGGTCAGAAAATTAACGCTGGGACTGACCACTAAACTTAATTCATTGGTCAAAACATTGATCGTGGTAGTTTCTGACGCGCTTTGATGACCGTAAGCATCGCTGATCGAATATTTTAGCTGATGTTGACCCAACGTTAACTCATCCTTAGGCAGCGTCACCGTAAAATCAGATGTTGAGGTCAACGGCACAGTTTGCTCAGCTTGCTTATCTAAGGCCCAATGCAAGGTCAAACCATCAGCCTCGTTGAAATCGCTGATCAGACTTGTCGGTTCGCCACTATTATCAGTACGTTGATAAGTGAAGCCGCCGTTTTCCGACCAATCCTGATTTTGCGCGACTTGGTTCGTTGCGGCTAAAGGCTTGGTGATCGTAAGTTTGCGATTGGTGTATTCTACGCCGGGCACGCTGATCAAGCGGATCTGGTTCTTCTGGTCGCCGGGCATGGCGCTGTTCGTCGCCCCAGTGAACCCCCAGTAGACCGAGGTGCCATTCAATTTGCTGGCGTCAATGGTATAAGAATTGGTAGTACTATTGTCAAGCGTTAGTGCCATAGTGCATTTACTAGTATCACTAGAATTATAAGTCCATTTTAGTTTAACATTATGCCAATTGCCATTGGTCAAATCGAGATTTCTAAAACGATTGCTAGCACCTTCAGCTGTTAGGGTGTTCGGAATAGTATTGCTAAAAAGAGCCATGAAGCTACTTCCAGTGGAAATGTCATTGACAGCTTGATAGACCTGAGGCCGTCCGGGGTAACTAGCCTCAAGGTGTTGACCGGCAGTACTAAATTTATAGTCAAGTGCAGCACGCTTAGTCATCGCGTTGTTGATCATTGTGTCAAACTCAAATGCCACAGAATTCTGGATAGCGGTTCCCGCCATCATGATTTGATCTTTGCTTAGGGAAGAGTCATATTCAAACTTATCGACCCCCCAAACGCCCAGCGATTGGCCGTCTAGTGTTTTCTCATAATGGGCGATGGCGTTGGCGCCATTGGCATCGTTTTGGAGGACGAAGGCCATGCCTTCATTGCCGCTGGTGCTCGTGCCGAAGTTGAGTTCGAATTCAAAAGTTTGATCTTGGGTCAAGTCGATTTTTTGGGTCGACCAGACAGCGCCGGTACTGCCGCCGTCAGTGTTGGTGTTGTTGGCGCCAGTGGTCAGCGCGATACTGTCGCTCTGAAAAGTCGCGTCATTGCTATGGCCAGTATCAGCCAAATTTCCCGCTTTTAGAAACGCGCTGGGATTGAGATAGTCGGTCGACGCGGCCTGAACGGGTCGGGCGACTAAAGCGGTCACTAATAGGGCGGTCCCCAATAAACCACCTAGAACGATGCGATAAAGTTGTGATAGTTTCTGTTGGTAGTGCATTGAACTTCCCTCCCCAAGGGTAATTCTGTCATCACACCTTAGTTCAATTATAAGGCAAGCGGCAATGATTGTTAAGAAATATCTGCTTACTTTTTGTATATTCTTTGAATAAAAATGGGCGAGTGGTTGCGCTGCCGGCTTTGCTAGACCAATTTATTTTTTTGCAATAAAAAAAGCGCCTGATCATTGATCGTGATGATCGACATCAGGCGCTTTACTAAATGATTGGTCGGGCGAAAAGTTATTTTGAGTTGGCAGCGCGCGCTGAGCCCTAGTTAGGGTCACAGCGCCACTGCTGGGGAGTTGTTTAAGTGAAGCAGTGGTGGTCTTGCTTGATCGGCGTTAGACTAAATTGTCATTGTCATTGATATTGACGATGTGGCGGCGTGTTAGTTGCCTGCTGGCGCTGCCGCTAAGGTCCAAGTGATCTGGGCGTTGTAATCGCCAGGAGTCACATTCGCTGGTAAGGTGATCGTCGCGCCGTTGCCAGTGTAGTCCGCGTTGAAGGTCCCGATACCGGTGTTGTCAGTCGCGAAGAAGACTTTCTCTTCAGCATCGTCCAAGGCGAATTCTTTGGCGTCCACAGAGATGTTTTGAATATCCGCAGTGTCAGCGGCGCTTTCACCGTACAATGCTGGTTTGTTGAAGCTTAACTTAGCGCCGGTCAATTCCTGGTCGCCGTTCATGAAAGCCGTCCGACTAGCAGATACCGACCAGCCATCGTTGAGTGAGACCCCAGCGTTGATCACTTGGAGGCTAGGTGTCACTGCCTTAGAAGTGAGGACTTGTTTCTTGCCGGTGATCTTAGCGCCAGAGAAAACGACGCTGGGTGTTTGGACCAATTGAACGCCGGCTTCATTTTTCTCCAGCTTGACGTTGGCCGTCGATTTGATATTTTGATCGGTCTCAGCGTGCGTCTTGGTGATACCCGCGCTCAAAATGCTAAGGCTCAGAACTGCTAATAAGGTAATTGTTTTGCTGAATTTCATATTTTCCCCCAAATGGTTGTCGAGTTGCTAGTGTCATTTTTAAAAAAAATCAAGTGTCAGGACGAGTCAGTGGCGACCGGTGTGCAACCGTTACTGCTGAAGATCGGGCAATAGCGCCACTGACCAACGATAACAATAATGGTGCTATGATTCTAAACTGGGATCGTCTTGCAAAGTCCAGATGATCTGACCAGAATAACTGCCAGCGGCGGCGTTGGCTTGTAAGCGTAAAAGGATCCCTTCGTCGGCCGACCACTGATCGGTGGCGATATTGATCGCCTCACGTTGCTCCTGGATTTGTTTCTGCGCGACGACCAGAGGATCTTTGAGGCTTTGTTCAGCCTTATCCTGCCGATAGACCAACTCGCCGGCGAGCGCTTGACCGTCAGCGTCCTTCAAAGGGGTCGCTTGCGCCAATAATTGCCATGACGTCACCCGCTCACCTTGTTGGCGATCATCAAAGACCTCCAATTCCCAGTCAGGTCGCCGCGACACCGTTTGCTTGGCACCAGTCAAGGTCGTATCCTTGAAGGCGACCGTCTCGGCGATGGTGCCGAAACGAAGCTGGCCCGACATTAAGATCACTTTGATCGTTTTCACGGGACTGTGGTTCGAGAATTTATCAACGAGACAGTAATTGAATTCGTTGATGCCCAGCTTCAATTGACTGGTATCCAAAAACTCACTGGCTAACAGGAAGCGACCATTTTGCTGCGATTGTTCACTGACCGGTTCATAAGGTAAGACCTGTCCGTTTAACGTCCGTTTGATCGCGAAGTCACTGTTCTCAATCGGTAAAGGCGTGTTGGGATCGGTGGCATTGGCGTAGGTGAATTCTCCGTAGATCTTGGGGAGCGTGTCATTTTGTGAGACATAATACTCCAAAGCCGCGTCATCAGTTGTCGTGAGTACACGTTTTGGTTCCAATGAGAAACGAGGCGTCTCCGTGCGCAGGCGTAAATGAGGATTGTTGAAAGTGGCCAGCGCCGGTTCAACGGTAAATTCCGCTAAATGTGGGTCAGCACGCAATTTGATGCTGAGTTCCACCGTATGATTATCCGCAGTCAACGGCTCGATCAAAGCGAAGTCCAACCACTGCTCACCGCTATTACGGTCAATGGTCAGCCAATTTTTTTGGATCGGTCGCACGGTCCCATTGTTGTGCGTGATGGTGCTGCCGTCTAAAAGCTTGGTCGTTAAAGGCAGATCCAATTTGATCGTGATCTTTTCCCATGGAAGTTGACTAGGGAGGTAATTCAAGCGATATTTCGCGGTCAAAAGATCACCGCTGTGGACCGAAGCGTTGTTGAAAACTTGCTCGTTCCGCGTTTCGTTGAACAACTCACTGCTGACAGCGCCCCGGACACCACCAGGGACCCGGTCAAGCATCAGTTCCGTCCGTTGGTAATTTCTCGCGGAAGTCGTACCGGTAAATCCCCAACGGACCCGACCATTAGCGCTATTGAAAACACTGACGTCGATCGGGATCGCCTGACTTTTGAAATCTGGCTTCAAGGAGCCATCCAATTGTTGATCGTCCCAAGAGAAAGTCATCATTTTGGTCGTTGGATCCCAGACCAAGCTGACGTGCCGCCAATTACCATCAGCCATTGGCGGATCTTGAGCCAAGATCGTTCCGTGGTTCTGGCTGAAATAGTAATATTTATAGAAAAAAAGTGAGGTGTACTTGTGGGACTGATAACTTTCGTGACGCGCGGGATAATCAGCGGCGATGTGCCGACTGGCTTGCGTTGAACTGAGCCCGAGATCAAAAGAATTACCATTACCTGCTTTGGAACCAGAAGCGATATTGCCATGATTGTCAAACTCCAACGCCCAGCTCCGTTGGATCGCGGTCAAGGCCAAAATCTGCGGATCAAAGAGACGATCGTCCAGATCAGCGCTCCAGACCCCTAAACTTTGCCCACCGATCACCGGTTGCCCTTGATAACTAGTGATTGCCTGACTACCACGAGAATCGTTCTGTAAAACAAAAGCCAGACCTTCACCAGGCTGACGGGATAAAGATTTCCGATTTAGCCAAAAACCCAGATGCGTTTCTTGATTTAAATCAAAATAGGCATCGTCCGTTGACCAAACCGCGCCGGTCTGAGTTGGTCCAGTAGTCAGCGTGATCGTACTTTGCCGCTCAGCGGTCGTCACCTGCGCCTGATTGCCACTGAACGTCTGTGCTTGCCCGTTGATCAAGACCTGACTGAGATCGACGCCAGTCGGCTTGGTGACATTACTGGGCAAAGCCGCACCGCGAACGATCCGCTGCTTGATCCGTCCCAAGAGCAAAAGTCCCCCCAGCGCGATGAGCAAAATCAAACTGATCCGCAAATGCGTTCGATGTGTTTTTTTGAACATTGCCGCGACCTCCTTCAAATGATTGACTGTGGAAAATGATCGTCCCACTAACGAGCAGCAATAAGAATTATACATAATCGGACTAGACCTGTAAATAATTTTGCGTAAAATATTTTTTCTTTTAGTTACTTCACTAAAGCCTTTTTGATAGGTTATTGCTGACATAGCGGTATTTACTAACCGAACGAATGACAAATATGTGATTATCTAATGGATATTTTAACTAATAATTATACGTTTAAATATTCAAACCAAGCACAACTGATTTAGCGTTAATGCTCAAAAACCTTGCGGAGAAACATTGGGCAAATGTGAAAAATCAGAGTGTGAAGCGCAACGGGTTGACTTTAAGCATTAACCTAGCACTTGTTTTGAAAGCGCACCTTGCTTTCGGAACAATTGCGTAGTTAAGCGCAGAAAGTAGTCAGCGCAACACAGCGCAAAAAACACGAGACGCCGTTAGGCAATCTCGTGTAATGGGTTATGCTTTTATTTAAATGACGATCATCAAGTCTAAGTTATGGGAGTAACTAAACGGCGCGATCGCCAGTTAAAAACGAAATGATAGGTGGAACGAATTATTCGCCAGGAGTAGTGCTAGGCGTGTTCGTCAATTCCCAAGTGATATCTGCAGTATAGGCAGCAGCAGTCGCACTGGAAGGAACCGTTAAATGGATCTTGTCCAATCCGTAAGTTGCTGTATAGGTACCAACACCTGTTCCTGATGTGGCAGAAAAGATCAATCCATTCGCGTCACCTAGAGTAATACTGTTAGTTGTTACGCCCTTGTTGTTATCGAGATCTGGATTATTAACCGCTGTATCTGTATCTTTATTTTCAACAAGACCAGAATCAAAACTTAACGCCGCACCAGTGAGTGTCTTTGCTTTATCAGTAGTTTGAAAAGCACTAGCTTTAGCATATACATTCCAGCCACTAGTGAAACCAGGATTAATGACTTTGATTGGGCTATCTATTTCCTCGGCATTATATGTTTTGTTCGCACCAGTTAAAGCATTTGTCCCAAAATTAATCGTTGGTGCCGAAACCAGTTGGATAGTATTAGGTTTATCAGGATCCACGGGATCCTGCGTTGTCAATTCAATCTGAGCGGTTGTTTTATTCTCTGGAATTGAGCTGCTAGTACCAGGATTAGTAACATCCTCCGCATGAGTTGTTGCTACGCCGGTCGAGAGAACGCTAAGTGCTAAAACAGTTAAAAGTGTGATTGCTTTGTTGAATTTCATGGTTATTTCCCCCAATTTCTTTTGTCTGTCCAATAGTTGAATAAACTTGAAAGCTAAGTCAATCTTCACACTCGAGTACTTCTCATTCCCCAATAAGTTCAAAACCTAATCGAGTGATTCATTTGAATTAACTTTGTTGATGACCTGTTTTAAATCCTTACTTCTTAACTCACCTATACCATAACACATTCATTTAGAAAATGCACGCAAAAAAGTCATAATTACTTCACTTTTTACGAATTATTTTATTTAAAAATAGACAAAAGATGATTATGAACTATATATGAATAAATTGTGAACTAATTTAGACAAAAGGACACAGAAAGCCCATTAAAGCCCTTTTTTATTTAAAAAATATGGATAAACCGTTTACGTAAAAGTTGTATATTACGGCCTGAGACTATTCAATGAAACTAATTTGGAGCAAAAGTTATTGATCACAACGAAAACCAGCAAAAACGAGGACAGGTAAACCAATTTATAATGAGGACGCTTTTACGCGACGAGCCGACTTTCGGGACCGTCCTGCAATGTCCAAGTGATCTGCCCCGAATATTGACCGGCGATGGCGTTGCTGTGGACCTTGAGCAAAATACCATTATCGGCCTGCCACAGGTTTTGCGGGATCCGCGTTAATTGATTACCACTAGTGGTGGTGTTAGTGGCGACGATGGTGGGCGTACTCAGGGACTGCTCCTGATCGTTTGCTCGATAGACCAGTTCGCCAGGCAATCGTTGCCCGTGGTCAGTCGTCAGGGGTGTGGCTTGGGCCAACAATTGCCAGCCGATAGTGCCTTGGTTGAAGATCCGACCGTCGACCACTTCCAGCGCCCAATTGTCAGCGCGCACAGCCGTCTGAGTCTGGCCGGTCAGTCGTAACGGCCGAAAAGAACTTTGCTGCGCGATCAGACCGAAACGCAAGCTACCGGTCAAAGACGTGATCGTGATCTGTCGTTCGGCACTGTAGTTTTTGAATTTATCGGCCAGCCGATAAGTGAACGTGTTCTTCCCTAAGTGTAGCTGCTGTAAAAAGCCAGCGTCCGCCCACAGCTGATAATGTCCTTGGTTCCCACCATGACTAGGCAAAGTGATCGGCGGTAATGATTGGCCATTCAAAGTACATTCCATGAAGAAACCTTCATTACCTGCTAGCTGGCGAGGCTGGTCGGGCGTCTCGCGATTATAGTAGCCAAACTGACCTTGCACCGGAGTCAGCGGTTGCTCAGGGGTCACGAAATAACTGTCGGCAGCGGGATCACTCAGCTTAAAAAAGCGATTGGGATCAAGGATATAGGCGGGGATAACGGCATGCCGCTTTAATAAAGGCGTCTCGAAATCCGCGATCGCAGGCATGATGGCTCTTTCTTCCTCGAGACCTTCTACTTTGAGGTCGATCTTGATCGTGACTTGATCATTGCTTGAATCTAACTGCTGGGGCAAAACCAGGTCGAACCATTGAGTCTTGTCATTGTCATCAGTGTGCAGGGCTGTGGCTGGGAGCGCGATCGTCGTGCCATTGCGATAAATGATCTGTGCTTTTTGGAAATCAGCGTCAAAGGGTAAGTAGATGGTCGCGTGGATCTGCTGCCAAGGTAAGGTACCAGCTTCGTAAGTCAATTGGTGGGACAATTCCAGCAAGTTGCCACCGTGGACGGAGTCGCCATTATGAACGATCTTTTCCGTTGTTTGATTGACCAGTTGGCTGGTGACCTTGACGTGGAGACGCGGCGCTTGATCGACGATGATCTGGGTCCGCTGATAGTTACTACTTGGGTCAGTCGTACCGGTGAAGCCCCAGCGCAGATGACCGTCGCGACTATTGAATTTATGCGGATCGATCTTGATGGTTTGCGGTCGCAAGGGACCGGCTTGACCATGGTCATCCCAGAAAAACGCCATTTCGTTCGCATGCGGATCCCAGCGAAGCGTGACATGATGCCAAGCGCCATCAGCCAAATTCACTTTTTGTTGCAGGATCGGATCGTGTTTTTGGCCGAAGTAGTTACCGCTGCCGAGAAAATGAGTGTGCCTAACATAGGTGCTGGCTTGGGCGGGATAGTTAGCGGCGATATGATCATTACTCAAGTCAACGGTGTTATTGCTGTTTTGGCTCTGATCAGCGTTAAGATCAAAGGCGTTGTTACTGAAACCGCTGTTGGACTGACTATCGAACTCCAAGGCCCACGAGTTCTGGACCGCGGTTTTGGCGAGTAGGGTGGGATCGGTGATGCGGCTATCTTGATCCGCCGCCCAAACCCCTAGACTTTCACCACCACTCACTGGTTGATCATTGAAACTGGTGATCGCGTGGGCGCCGCGCGGATCGTTTTGGAGGACGAAGGCAAAACCTTCCCCGGCGGCGCTATAGAGTGAGAGATCCTGACAATTGAACCAGAAGCCGATCGTCGTCGCCTCATTGAGATCAAAATAAGCCTGATCACTTGACCAGACCGCGCCGGTTTGTTGCCGAGCGTCGGTCAGTGTGATCAGACTGGTTGGATCCGTGTCTGACCGCGTCGAGACACGAGCGCTATTGTTGGCAAAAGTCGCCTGCGGATCAGCAGTTAAGACCCTGTTGAGGTCGATACCAGTGGGACTTGTCGCGCCACGGACGACTTGTGCCTGCCCCCAGCCTAAATAAAACATCATCAGGAAAATCACACTGACGATCTGCTTGGCTTTTAAATTCGATTTTTTGATCATTTTTCTCCCTCCGGATCAATTCAGATTAAAGTTCGCCATGCTTTCGTTAGTGAGCTTATTTAACCATAGTATACAAGAAATCGGCGGTGGAAACGCTTAGTTATCAGCGATTGAACGTCTATTCTTGACGAATTTCCAGCAGAAAGAGACAACCAGATCGCGCCAGAAATGAACCTTGATCAGAGCGGGTGTTCGGAAGTAACGGGCCGGTCTGACGAGCGCAAAAAAACAACGCTAGTTAGAAACTAACGTTGTTAAAGATCGTGCTTCCTTAATTAGGCGTATCAGCTAAAAGCCATGTGATCGTACTACTGTAAGTACCGCCGACCGCCGCGGAACTGATCTGGGCTTTAATACCGCCGTCAGCTCCCCAAGCGGTAGAGATATCCTGACCTTCATCAGCGCTTGGCGAGGTGGTCGCGGCCTTAGTCGCGATCGTCAATGCCGGTTCTGTACCAGTGTTCGGCAAAATAGTTTGTTGCTCACCATTGATAAAAACTAGATTACCCGCATTGGCGCTCAAGGAACTCTCAGTTGGTTTAAGCGGTGTTGCAGTCGCGCTCAACTTCCAGCCTGCGCCGGTACCGCGCATATCGCTGACCACGACAGACCAATCATCAGCTCGATCGACCAACATCGTCGCCCCAGTCAAGCGAGCATCGGTAAAGGAACTGGCGGTATTGACTTTGAGTTCAAGAATACCATGGACAAAAATCTGTGTAGTTGCTAATGTTCCTATTCGTCCATCATCATCTTTAGCCGTGATTTTGAGAGTATAATTTCCTGGACTATCAAATAATTCTTTGGGGATCGTGATTTTGAATTCACCACTATCGCCGTTAGGTCCTTCATCCCAGACAATTTTATCTTCTGGGATCGCTTGATCTTTTCCTGTCGCATTGTTGTGCAAAACGGCGGAAAGTGTAAAGACATTATTAGTGATTTCTCCGACGGGATTTTCCTCATTTGGATAGTAGTAGCCAACAGCATAGCTTGGATCGAGATCGACCGTCACCGGAAAATCAACATTGAATGTTTTGGGAGTATTACTGAGAGGAATACCAAAAATTTTAATCTGTTTATCTTCGAGAATGGTGTATCGGGGTGCGGTGCTATTGGTCATGAAATTGGTGCCAACGAACTTATCATCTTGAGCAACGATAGTCGTATTAACCCCTTTAACAACACCCTTGAGTTCAATAGTTGCTCCTAACATTGTCGGACCAAGGTTTTTGGATAAGGAATGTTTTAAGGCTGTATCGGTGGTTCCATTATAGGTTAATTCACTAGCAGGGATAGACTCAACCGAGTTATCTGCGTAGGTGATTTTTCCTGAAGTGAATTGAATGTTTTTATTCAAAGTAATGCCAGTAACAATATTTTGCCAAGTCGTATTACCATGGTCATAGTCCAACTTGTAGGTGTAGGTCAATTCATCACCAGGAAGAACTGTGGAACCAGTAGAGATGACTTTATTGTTTTGAGAATCATCTGTGATTTTTAAGCCCGCGGTAGCATTGACCAGACTGGGTAGGGATTCAAAAATGACCATAGCTGTTTCAGATTTAGCACCAGTCGAACCTGTGAAGCCCCAAAGCATTTTTGATCCTATGGGCTGATCAGCCATTGTCCAATCAAACTTAGACGTTGTGGCAGAAATCGCTTTGCTAGGAGTGGGCAATCCCGTAACAGGATCTTTATCGTTGAAAGAATAAGTAAACTTTTGAGTAGTAGGATTCCATTCAAGAGAAAAATGGTGCCAGGTTCCATCGACAATTTGATTTTTAGGAATGCTGACTAAGTCTTCGTGTTTCATATAGAAATTCCAAGCTTCATCTCTGTTCCATCCTACCCATAATGGGTAACTATCTGCACGAATGAAAGAGCTCTCTCGATATGGATACGTTGTCGCAATATGTGGACCGGGCACGTTTGCGTTAATGTCAAAAGAATTCTCTCCACCTGTTGACACTGGAGCGCCTAAAAGACCAGCAGTTGTTTGTACATTGTTCAAGTTAGTATCAAATTCAAATGCCCAGCTATTCTGAACCGCTCCGGCTTTAATAACGTTGGATGCGGAGGTAGTCTGATCAACACCACTCCCATAAACACCTAATGATTGCCCTTTGGCACCAATTGCGCCGATACCACGAGGATCATTGTGGAAAACTATCGCCATCCCATCGGCAGGATCAGGATTACTACCAAAGAAAAGCCACATTGACGCTTTTTGTGGGGCGCTGAAGTCCCAGTAAGCGGTGGGGTTATCTGGATTTGACCAAATACTACCGACTTGGTTGAGTCCATTTGTTACAAGGACTGCTTGTGTTTGCTTGATAAGATTTGCGTTCTGAGTATCAACGATCTTTGCGATATTGGTTGTACCAGCAGGTTTGCCAGTACCCGTTTTAAATAAATCGCCATTTGCATCACTTAGCATAATACCTTGTGGCGCTGTTTTTAATGCGTTAGCGTAATCTGCAACATCATTATTTGTTGCTGCTCGTACTATCCGGCTGGTTACCCCCAATGGTAACAGGCCGGTGATCAACGCCGCGACACTGAGTAGGCTCAATAGGCGGCGGGTTGTTTTTTTCTGAAGTCGTTTCAAGCTGATCCCCCCTCATCGGTTACTTAGGCTCAGTCTGGTGTTTGTCGTCTTCGTCGTCCTTTTTCTTGCGGCGCATCAATAAGATGATCAGGAAGATCAGGAGGAGAATGATGATGACCCCGATCAAGATCAGCCAGATCGTGTAGTTTGGCTTCTCGGGTTCATCGACCGAAGTCTTATTCAACTTATTTGCTGCTGAGCTGGTGATCTCAAAATCTTTTTTGAAATTCCACTTGTATTTTTTGCTGTCAGCGGTGGCTTTCAAATAGAGTGTGTACTTACCAGGTTCAAGGCGGTAACTTTCATCGCCGATCGGTAAGGTGAAGTTACTATTTGGCGCCATGGCCATATTTTCTTTCTTGAGTGTTACGTATTTCTTGTCTTGGCCACGTTTGGTGATATAGGCGTTGACGGCGAAGTCGCGCATGATCGTTGGTTGATCATTCTGCAAAGTCGCGGTGATGTAGTTGCGATAATTGAATTGCTTGGGGCTGACCTTTAAGAGATGGAGATCAGGCTTGACCGCTTCTTGATCACTGTGTAACTGCAAACCGATCACATAAGCGAATTGGTTGGTGATCGTGACACCTTTCTTGCTAGTAGCTTTGTCATCGGTCTTCTGGGCGATGCGGACGCCACCAAGAATAACGCCGTTGAAAGTTTTAGCGGGACTTTTCAGCTTGATGTCGACTGTCGCGGAGGTGTTGGCCGGAACAGTGACTTTCTGTTTCGCGGAGACCAGATCCTCGATATTGTACTTCAGTGACTTATCCGCTTTGGCGCCATGATCGCTATAATCGATCACGCCGTTACGGTTGGTGCTGGCGCGATTGGTTTCCACGGTATAATCGTGGGCCTGACTATCTTGATTATTGATCCGTACTTGTAAGGTTTGTTCTGTATCCGGCTTGACCAATAGATCGAAGTAAGTCACTTTACTATTGGGCATTTGGTTGCTAGGCAACACCGCGCCAACATTGTATTTCAAACTCTCCGCCTGTGCTGTTTGCGCTTGTTGTCCGGTGACCCCCACGAAAGCCGCGAGCGCTAGCCCAATACTGAGCAAAACTTTCTTTACCTTCATCATGATTCTTTCCTCGCATTCCCCTGACTTTTTAAATACTATATACTTAATCTAACATAAAAAACGCAAAGTACCAGTGACGGCCACTTTGCGTTGCTAAATCAATTTGGCGCGTCTGATAAGGACCAATTCAAAGTACCAACATAATGGTCAGCTGGAACTTCTTGCGGTAGCGTCAAGTTTAATTTTGCAGGTTGTTTTTTATTACTGATACCTAGTACCCACAATCCGCGACCTTCAAGATCGCTGGCGCGGATCAGATTGACATAATCCCCGAGATAGATCTTCTGGGTGACGATCTGCGGCGCTTTACTAACGTTATCGCTGGTGGTTTTCAATGTCATCAAACTGCCTAAGTCTAGTTGACCACTCTTCAAAACAGTGCCGGTCTTTTCGCCAACGAGCAGGCCAGGCTTCAATTGTAAGACCCAACCCGTCCCGCTACCACGCTGATCCGTAACTTGGACCATCGCGTTCTGGTTGAGCAGGTCAGCGCTGATCGCGGTTTGCCGGTCTTTCTCACCGAAGTGAAGATTGCTGACGTAATCCAAGGAAAGTGATTCAGTGGAACCAGTACCCTTATTGCCAGGATCTTGATCGTCACCAGGGTAGGCCGTATCGGGATCTTGTGGATCGCGCGGATCAACGGGATCAGTCGTGCCACCACCAGATAATGGGATCGAAGCGTGACTATCAACGGCATCGCCGAGAACAGGACGCGGCGCCATCAAGAAGAGGGCGAAAACTGTGCCGAAAATCAAGAACAGTTTTGTTTTCCTAAGCATGTGTCGTCACCCTTTCGTGATCTGGTTGACTTTATTTAGCTGAGTCAGCTGAGTTGATCAGCGTCCAATTTAAGGTCGATTTGTAACTACCAGGCACGTTACCACCGAGAATGTATAAGGAAGCACTCTTGTCAGCCGTGAAAGATGTGTTCCATGTTCCGATACCATTACCAGCAGCAGCCTTAAAAATGGTGGTAGCCGACTCGTTGATCTTACCGTTAGTGAAAACAGGTTTGTTTTCATTATCAGCGGTACCAGTAGCAGGTGCTACCACCCCGTTCAAGGAAAGTTCTGCACCTTTTAATTCAGTGCTACCATTGAGAAATGGTGAACCACTCACTTGCACTTGCCAGCCGGCAACGTAACCAGGGTTAAGCACTTGCAAAATGCCTGTGCTGGTTGTATAAAGCGTTTGGTCACCACCATCAAGTTTGTTGGCGGCTCCAAAATCAAAATCAGGCGCTTCAGTCAGCTTCAGCGGATTGGTGTCCGTATCAGTTTCAAGCCCAACAGTTGCAGTAGTAGTGCCGCCTTTTCCATCTTCATTGATATCTGCGTGAGTCACTGCGCCTGAAGTCAAAGATAAACCAAGAAGCAAGGCGCCGATCGTTGTTAAAGTTTTGCTGAATTTCATGATTATTCCCTCCATAATCTTGAATGATGTTTTATGATTTTACGCTGATCCTTCCCCAAGGATCAGTTTTTGTTACCTGAAAATAATGGCTCATTACTATTGGTCAGGCGAGCTTTCCAAGGTCCAAGTGAGGACGGCGGTGTAGTCACCAGCCAAGTTGCCAGCTGGAATGCTAAGCGCGACTTGATCAACAGTATGATCTAATTTGAAAACACCGATCCCAGAGCTGGCCGGCGCGCTCATGATCAAAGCATCTTGGCTATTGACCGTGACCGGATAACTACCGGGCGCTCGAGAAACAGTTTCATTAGGCGTGATCGTCCCAGCGGCTAACGCTAGCGAAGCGCCTTTTAAAGTTAACGGGATCTGATCCGCGGTTTTGAATGTGGAAGCCCGTACTTTCACACTCCAACCATTAGGAATCCCGGGATTCTCGACGACCAACGAGCCGCCAACGTTACTAGCGTGATAAGTCTCGCCAGTAGCGCTAAGCTGTTGCGCATTGAAATCGTAATCGGGAACCTGGATCAACTTAATGGCCGCCGTTGAGTCTAGGTATAAGCCAACGCGCGCTGTTGAAGTTCCGCTTTGCCCATCAGCGGCGATGTCCGCGTGAACAGTCGCCGTAGTGGCAAGCAACAAACCGCTAAGCAAGGCGCTGGCCCAAACAATAAATTTATTCGCTTTCAAGTCGATCCCCCCTCGGTTATTTGCGTTCAGGGTGTCGGCGTTGATTGAGCTCGTGACCGATCCAAATCAGTAATAAGATAATCAGCAACAATCCCCAAAATAACATTGCTTGTTGCCGTTGTTCACTGGTCTGCGGCAAAATGATCCCGGACCAATCGATACCGCCATTTTGATCTGATGACGTGGTGCCACCATGATCAGTATCCGTTGTTGTGCTCGGTTTCTTCGAACCTTGCTCATCAGTCGCTGTGATCGTGATGTCATAATGACTTGTTGCCACATCAGCCTGCGCGATCTGACTAGTCGTAAAAATGATCCCCAAACAAAACATTAATAGAAGAAGCACAAAATTTCTTTTTCTCACACGACCCCCTCCTGTGAGTTTTGATAACTCTTTGCTAAATCAATCATAGCATATGTTCGCAAAAAATACACGTAAAATTCACTTTTTGTCGACATAAACCAATTTTATTTTTTTATTGATTCGATCAACGCCGCTTTATGGGCAATTGTGACTAAAACGTGACTATATAACGACTTATTTTAGCAAAGCCACTTCAAAAAAAGTGATTTCTCACTAAAAAATTAAGCCGGACCAATTCGATAACATTTATGTATATAAAAAGCGCTACGATTATGCATAAATCGAATAGCGCTCAAAAATAATTGGTTGAAAAATGAATTTTAGATTGGTTATTATCAGATCGGCGCGTTTACAGCTCAGCGCGAACTGGCTCGCAAAATCAATTTAGTGCCGACATTCAAATTGATCGGCGTTTCTCGCTCAGTTTCCAAACGATCCAGCAGTAATTCGACGCTTTTCTGGCCCATTAATTTGGTATCGACTTGGACGGAGCTGACTTGGGGACTAAAGTAACGCGCGATCGTGGTGTCATTAAAGCCGATGATGCTGACCCGTTCGGGGACTGCGATCTGCGCCTCTTGCAACGCGTGCAGTGCGCCGATCGCCAACGCATCATTAGCGGCAAAGAACGCATGGGGGAGATCCGCGCCTAAGTCTTGGATCGCCTTAGCCATCAATTGATGCCCAGAATCCACACTAAATGGTCCTTTCAAAACGAAATCAGGTCGCAACAATTTACGATCGCGCATGATATTGCGGAAGGTATTCAAACGTTGATCGGTCAATTTGAGGCGGCGATCACTGGTCAATTCTTCACCGGCGATCATGCCGATATCTTTGATGCCCAGATCGAGAAAGTGTTCGATGATTTTTTTGACCGGATAATGTAAATTAGGCGTCACGCTGTCGAAACCGAAGTTCAATGTATTGAAGTCCACGAAAACAGTGGTCAGCCCCGTTGCTTTGATCGCGACGATCTGTTGCGGGCTAAATTTACCGATCGCGATCATACCGGCGAAGTCCTTGGAAGCAGGCAGTTGTTGCTCCCGCGTGATCTGCTGCACCGCATAACCAGCCGCTTGGATCTTCTCCTCCGCGCCCATGCGGATCGATAGGTAGTAAATATCATTAAGTTCTTCTTGTTCGTTATACCAAGTCAGTAACGCGATTTTTTGTGGTGCTTTTTCAATGTGGCGTTTCTTCTTCGCGTAGTTCAGCGCTTCAGCGGCGGCAAATACCCGTTTTTTGGTTTCGTCAGTCACCGACAGATCTTGATCGTAGTTCAATACACGTGAGACCGTTGCTGGGGAAACGCGAGCACGTTCGGCGATATCTTTGATCGTTGCCATTATAAACCCCTCGCTTGTAGCATTTTCTTCATTATATAGTTATTTAGTAAATAATACAACCGTTGCAACCACAAGCGTTACCCCAAATAAATAATTTACTAAAATAAGTTGACAGCGCTTGCATGTGGGGTGTATAACTATGTTAGTAAATATTTACTTTATATTTTACTGGTGTACGACAATTCAGCTTTTGAAAGGGAGTAGTTTAAGGTGAAAGTTTGGGTAAAACGTGCTTTATTAGGCATCAGTGCAGTAGCATTGGCCGCTATTCTAGGAGCTTGTGGCAATAGCAAGTCAACTAGCTCATCAGGTACAAGTTCTAAGAAAGATGATTCTTTATTAGTTTGGTGCTGGGACGAAACTTATAACACTAAAGCAGTTAAGGATGCAATCAAGGTCTACAAGAAAGAGAACGGTGATCAAAAAGTTAAAGTCGTGACCATGTCACAAGATGATATCGTTCAAAAACTGAACACGGGCTTATCATCTGGTAGCACTAAAGGTTTGCCAAATATTGTTTTGATCGAAGATTATCGGATCCAAAGTTACTTGAAATCATATCCTGACGCATTTGCAGATTTGACGAGCATTTCTAAGAAGTCAAAATTCTCCGCTTATAAATCAGCGGTCAACCAAGTTAGTGGTAAGACTTATGGCGTGCCATTCGATAGTGGTGTTGCCGCAATGTTCTACCGGACAGATTATTTGGAACAAGCCGGCTATAAGGCCAGCGACTTGCAAAATATTACTTGGGAAAAATACATTGAGATCGGTAAAAAAGTTAAAGAGAAGACTGGTCATACCATGTTATCCCAAGATCCTAGTGATTTAGGGACTTTACGGATCATGATGCAATCAGCTGGTAGCTGGTATACCAAGAGTGATGGTAAGACCGTCAACCTTGAGAACAACAAGGTCTTGAAGCAAGCAATCACTGTTTATAAAGATATGATGGATTCTGGTATCGTTACTAAGGTTTCTGGCTGGGATGCCGGTGTTGCTGCTGTTCAAAAGGGTACTGTCGCTTCTGCACCAACAGGGGCTTGGTATTCAAGTACGATCCAAGGTGCTAAGGATCAAAGCGGGAAATGGGCGATCGCGCCAATTCCTCGGTTAGGTGCTAATAGCAAGTCTGTCAATGCATCAAGTATTGGTGGCGCAGGCTGGTACGTTTTGAAGGGTGTCGGCAATGTTAGTGGTGCCAAAGACTTCTTATCAAAGACCTTTGCATCTAGCGCGGATCTAATGAACGATTTGGCTAAAGATATTGGCGCTGTCAGCACTTTGAAGACGGCTAAGCAAGGTAGTAACTATAAAGCAGAATATCCATTCTACTCTAATCAAAAAGTTTTTGAAGACTTATTGAGCTGGTCAAACGAAGTGCCAGAAGTTAACTATGGTTTGAGCACTTATCAAATCGAAGATGTTATGAAAGATCCTGTTCAATCTATTTTGAAGGGTGAGAGTATTGATTCAGCACTGAAGCAAGCACAATCGCAAGCTGAAACAGCAGTTCAATAGTAATTTAAACTTTTAGTGGGACTCATCTTTAAAACAGTTTAACTCAATCCTTAGGAGTTACATTGTGATAAGGTGAGTCTTTTATTTAAAAATCTTGAGGTGATTTTCAGTGAAAGCAAAAACAAAAAAAACGCGTTTGGAGAAAAGTGGTTGGGGTTTCGTGACCCCAAGTGTGATCCTGATTACGTTGACGGTCTTCATTCCAATGATCCAAGCGTTGATCACATCCTTCCAAAGCGGTACACCAGCCAATATGCATTTTGTCGGTTTCCAAAACTATGTCACGATGTTTCATGACGCGACTTTTAGATCAGCGGCATTCAACACCTTGCTGTATTTAGTTGTTCAAGTGCCGATCATGATCTTCTTGGCACTGATCATTTCTTCGTTACTAAATGACCATCGGTTGAAATTCAGAGGATTATTTCGGACTGCGATCTTCTTACCATGTATCACGTCATTAGTTTCTTATTCATTATTGATGAAGTCGATCTTCTCTCCTGATGGCATTATGAATAAGATGCTCTTGTCGATCCATTTGATCAATGTGCCGATCCAATGGTTGACTGATCCGGTCTGGGCCAAAGTCTTGATCATTATTTCGATCACTTGGCGTTGGACTGGTTACAATATGATCTTCTTCCTATCCGGTCTGCAAAATATCGATGATTCGATTTATGAAGCGGCCGAAATGGACGGCGCTTCGAAGATCCAGAGTTTCTTCAAAGTGACGATCCCGATGTTAAAACCAATCATTTTATTTACAACGATCACTTCCACGATCGGGACGTTGCAATTGTTCGATGAAGTCAACAACATTACTAAGGGTGGTCCTGGTAATGCGACGACGACCTTATCGCAATATATCTATAATTTGAGTTACAAATATACGCCTAACTTTGGCTATGCCGCGGCAGTTTCCTTTGTCATCGTGATCGCCATCGTTATCTTGTCATTCTTGCAAATGAGATTAGGGAGAGAAAAACAATGAAAACTAAAAACCGAATCAGTAATTTCTTTAAATATTTGATTTTGATCGTTCTCTCGGTTATCTCAATTTTTCCTTTTTATTTCATGATCGTCGGCATGACCAATAAGACCATTGATATCAATACGGGTAAATTAACTTTTGGTGGCAACCTGATGACCAATCTACACAGCTTATTTGGAAGTGAGTTGGATTTCCCACGGGCTTTGTTGAACTCGGCGATCATTGCCATTGCAGTTACACTGTTGTCGTTAGCCTTATCATCACTAGCCGGTTACGGTTTCGAGATCTATCGGACTAAGACGACGGAAAATGTCTTCAATATTCTTTTACTCTCCATGATGGTACCTTTTGCGGCGTTGATGATCCCGTTATATCGGATGTTCAGTAAGTTAAGTAATACGCCGTTTCAAGTGGTGGGGATCAACACGTTCTATGCGGTCATCATTCCAACGATGACTACCGCGTTTCTGATTTTCTTCTTCCGCCAAAACGTTAAGTCTTTCCCAATAGACTTGATCGAAGCGGCCAGATTAGACGGCTTGAATGAATTCCGTATCTTTACGCGGATCTATGTTCCGGCTTCCAAGAATACGTATTCGGCTGCTGCCATCATTACATTTATGAGCGCTTGGAATAATTACCTTTGGCCATTAGTTGTTTTACAATCGCCAGATAAGCGGACGATCCCGTTGGTCCTGTCCGCGATGGGCGCTTCCTACACACCAGATTATGGCATGATGATGTGTGGTATCGTTATTTCGACATTACCGATCGCGATCCTCTTCTTCTTCATGCAAAAGAATTTCGTTCAAGGTATGTTAGGTTCGGTCAAGGGATAAGCAGATGATAAATTACGATGAGAAAAACAAAATTTTTCACTTGAGTAATGGCTCGATCAGTTACGTTCTGGGTGTTGATGAACATGGAATCTTGGAACATTTATATTTTGGCGCCGCCATTAAGGACTATCATGGATTACGAACTTATCCACGCGTAAATCGTGACTTTTCTCCAAATTTGCCTGATAGTCAAGATCGTCTATTCTCTTTAGATACAGTTCTTCAGGAATATCCGACTGCTGGAAATGGTGACTTTCGCGCGCCGGCGCAAAGTGTCCAGTTTGAAAATGGCTCGACCGTTACTGAGCTACGTTATGATCATTATCGGATCATTGCCGGTAAGCCGGGATTATCAGGTTTACCAGCAACATTCTCCCAAGAAAATGGTGATGCGCAGACTTTGGTCGTGACACTGATCGATTCTTTACAAAAGTTAGCTGTTGACTTGAACTATACGATTTTTAAGGATTCAGCGGCTTTGGTCCGTTCAACTAAGATCCGTAATCAAAGCGGACAGCTCGTCAAACTGAAACGAGCGCTTAGTATGAATCTTGATTTGCCCACAGCTAGTTATGATCTGATCCATTTGCGGGGTGCTTGGGCGCGGGAACGCAATATCGAGCGGGTTGCATTGCCACTAGGAACGGTACGTTTAGGCAGTAACCGAGGCGTTTCCAGCCATCAAGAGAATCCTTTCTTCGCTTTAGCTGAGAAGAAAGCCGATGAGCGTTCTGGCGCGGTTTATGCGGTCAATTTCGTTTACAGCGGTGATTTCGAGGCGACGATCGAAACTGATCCATACAAGCAATTGAGAGTTCAAATCGGTATTGATTCGGAACAATTTGAGTGGCCGCTTGAACCTAGTGCTAGTTTTCAGACACCAGAGGTCGTCATGGTATACAGCGCCACTGGTTTAACGACAATGTCACAAACATTTCATCAGTTCTACCATGATCATTTGATTCGGAGTCCCTATAAAGATCAAGAACGACCGATCCTATTGAACAACTGGGAAGCAACTTATTTTGACTTTAATGAGGCCAAACTGTTGGATTTAATGGATGCGGCCCAGAAAGTGGGTATCGAGTTATTTGTTCTTGATGATGGCTGGTTTGGCCAACGTGATAGTGATTTCACTTCATTGGGAGATTGGTTTGAGAATCGCCAGAAATTGTCTCATGGATTAAGTGGTTTGGCCGCCGCTGCGCATCAGCGTGGTCTGAAATTCGGTCTTTGGGTCGAGCCAGAAATGATTTCGCGGCAAAGTCGATTATTTGAGCAACATCCTGATTGGTATTTCCATATTCCGGGTCGTGGGGCGGCCTTGAGTCGGAGCCAGTACGTTCTGGATCTTACTCGTCCTGAAGTGCGCGCCAATATTTATGATCAGATAGAAGCACTTTTGAGTCAGGGCTTTATTGATTATTTGAAATGGGATATGAATCGGCCCTTAACTGATGTCTTTTCAAGCCAATTACCGGCAGATCAGCAAGGGACGCTCAAACATCGCTATGTTTTAGGACTTTATGAGTTGATGGAGCGTCTGATCAGTCAACATCCAGAGATTTTATTTGAAGCTTGCGCAAGTGGCGGCGGTCGTTTTGATCCTGGGATGCTTTATTATATGCCTCAAGTTTGGACCAGCGATAATACTGACCCAGTCGCTCGGTTGGCGATCCAGACAGGAACAAGCCTAGCTTATCCATTGAATACGATGGGTGCACATGTTTCTGCGTCACCGAATGAACAGACAGGGCGGCGGACTTCTTTGAACACGCGCGGTAATGTGGCCTTCTTTGGTGATCTGGGGTACGAGTTAGATTTAACTGAGCTTAGTACGTCCGAACTTGCTGAAATCAAGACTCAAATCAATTTTTATAAAAAATACCGTGCCCTTTTCCAAAGCGGCAAGTTTTATCGCTTAGATGGTCTGGATCCTGAAGATAATTATTATGCTTGGCAAGTGGTTTCCGCAAATCAAGAAAGTGCCGCAGCTCAAGTGACTAGAGTTCTAGGCAGCGCCTCAGAACCGTTCGCGATTTTGAGATTCCGTGGTCTAAATCCCAACTGGCGTTATACCCTAGATTCGTCAGAAACGGTTTATAACGGGGACGAATTGATGAATGCCGGAATTTATTTGAACTGGGTCAATAACGGTGATTTCGCAAGCAAATTATTTATGATCCAACGATTCTCGTAGAAAAAGCACTGAGATCAACAGCGATAGGCAAGAAATCGGAGTTGACCGGTTTGCATTTACTGCGGAAACGTGGTATAAAATATTTAGTAAATATTTTATTGTTTACTAAAACAATATGAGGTGATTGATGATGGCAATTATGGTAACAGGTGGCGCTGGGTATATTGGGTCGCACACGACTGATCGCTTGATCGAACAAGGTCAAGATGTTGTGGTCGTTGATAATTTGTTGACGGGGCATCGTGCGGCGATCAATCCTAAGGCCCGGTTCTATCAAGGCGATTTGCGGGATCATGACTTCCTCGATGGTGTTTTTGAACAGGAACAGATCACAGGTGTGGTTCATTTCGCCGCTAGTTCGTTAGTGGCCGAATCAATGGCACAGCCTTTGAAGTATTTCGATAATAACGACTATGGTTTTATCGTCCTATTGGAAACGATGATCAAGCATAATGTTAAAAAGCTGGTCTTCTCATCAACGGCGGCAACATTTGGTGAGGCTAAGGAAATGCCGATCACTGAAACAACGCCACAGGTACCAACGAATCCCTATGGTGAAAGTAAATTAGTCATGGAAAAGTTCGCGCATTGGGCTGATGTCGCTAATGGGCTTCGCTGGGTCGCGTTACGCTACTTCAATGTTGCCGGCGCCAAAGCGGATGGTTCGATCGGTGAAGATCATCGTCCCGAGACGCATCTGATCCCGATCGTTTTGCAAGTTGCGAGTGGCAAACGAGCGAAACTACAGATCTTTGGCGGGGATTATCCGACACCAGATGGCACGAATGTTCGTGACTATGTTCATGTGATGGATCTGGCCGACGCGCATATCTTGGCTTTACAATACTTGAATGCGGGCAATGATTCGAACGCATTCAATTTGGGTTCAGCGACAGGATTTTCAAATCTAGAGATCGTCCAAGCGGCTCGGAAAGTAACCGGCGCGCCGATCCCTTGTGAGATCGCTGGCCGGCGTCCTGGGGATCCTAGTACATTGATCGCGTCTTCGCAGAAGGCTCGCGACATTCTACATTGGGCACCAAATTATGATGATATCGAGAAAATTATCGCGACAGCTTGGACTTGGACGCAGAGCCATCCTGAAGGTTACGGAGACAAGTGACCCAAGTTGTTACGGATACGAGGGGTTTGAAATGAAGTTATCAGAGATCAATCAAGATTTTGCCAGTATCTTTTCTGAGGCGGTAGTGGCAAATTATTTCGCGCCAGGACGGATCAACCTGATCGGCGAACATACGGATTATAATGGCGGTCATGTTTTCCCAGCAGCGATCAGCTTGGGGACTTACGCGGCGATGGCGCCGCGTCAGGACCAGACTTTGCACCTTTACTCGGCAAACTTCAAACAAGAAGCGGTGCGAGTGATTGCTTTAGACAAATTGGCTTTTGCCAAGGCAGATGGTTGGACGAATTTCGTCAAGGGTGAATTCGCGTTATTACAAGAAGCTGGGCACAAATTCGATCATGGTTTGGATATTTACTTTTACGGGAATTTACCGGCGGCATCAGGGTTGTCTTCATCAAGTTCGATCGAGTTGTTGACTGGTGCGATCATCAATGATGTTTATCAGTTGGGTATTTCGCAATTGGACCTGATCAAGTTAGGCCAACAAGTCGAAAACCAATACATCGGGGTCAATTCTGGGATCATGGATCAATTCGCGATCGGGATGGGCCGTAAAGATCAGGCGATCTTTTTAGATACGAATAGTTTGGCTTATCAGTATTACCCGCTGGACCTGCAAGACTATCGGGTCGTGATCATGAACACGAATAAGCCACGGGCGCTGAGCGACAGCAAATATAATCAGCGGCGTGCCGAGTGTGAAGCAGCCTTGGCAGAGTTACAACGAGTAGTCAAGATCACGACCTTGGGTGATCTCAGCGCAGAAACGTTCGACGAATATAGTTACGCGCTAGATGATGAAATTCTGTTGAAACGGGCGCGCCATGCGGTCTGGGAGAACCAACGGACGATTCGCGCGGCACAAGCGTTAACGAATCATGATCTTGCTGAATTCGGTCGTTTGATGAACGCTTCCCACGTTTCCTTGGAATATGATTATGAAGTCACCGGACTTGAATTGGATACGTTGGTCCATACGGCTTGGCAACAAGCAGGGGTGTTCGGCGCGCGGATGACTGGTGCTGGCTTTGGCGGTTGTGCGATCGCTCTAGTCAAAAACGATCAGATTCCTAGTTTCATCACCAGCGTGGGGACTGTTTATGCTGAAACTGTTGGTTATGAGGCTGGTTTCTTCGTGGCTCAGATCGCAGATGGTCCGCATAAAATCACCGAGACAGAATTAACGATCGAATAGATCGCATAGAACTGGTACTCGGCGCAACCGCTACACCACGCGACCAACAACTGTTGCTTGCTGTGGCGGCAGCGTCGTGGTCGTTGATTGGAATTTTATTGAGGGAATGGGAGTTTTGACGTTATGGCAGCAACAAATTTGATCTCGGCTTTTCTGAATTGGGTCTTGAAATACAATTCGCAATATCAAGATCTTGATCGCGTTTACTTACAAAATCATATTTTGACCTTGATCGGTGGGACGGATCCGGCCAAGGTGAACGGGGTGACCGCTGCAAGCCCGATCGCGCTGGCCAATGCTTTAGTAGATTACGCGGTCGAACAAGGAACGATCGGGACGACTTTGCCTGAACGTGATATCTTAGCCGCGCAATTATTAGATTTGCTGACGCCACTGCCAAGCGCGGTCAATCAACAATTTTGGCGCCGCCACGATCAGCAATCTCCTGAGGCGGCCACGGAATACTTCTACCAACTTTCAACGGCCAATGATTACGTCAAAACCGCCCAGATCGCTAAAAATATCAAATATTCGGTCGCAACTGACTATGGTGACCTTGAGATCACGATCAATCTATCTAAGCCGGAGAAAGATCCCAAGGCGATCGCCGCAGCCGCCAAAAAAGCACCGGCCACTTATCCAGCCTGTCAGTTGTGTATCGAGAATGAAGGCTATCTGGGTCGTTTGGATTACCCAGCACGCAGCAATCATCGGATCGTTCGTTTTGATCTGGCCGGTAAAACTTGGGGCTTCCAATATTCACCTTATGCTTACTTTAATGAACATTGTATTTTCTTAGACGCGAAGCATGAGCCGATGCATATTTCACGGCAGACTTTCGTTAATCTATTCTCGATCATTTCACTGTTTCCGCATTACTTTGTCGGCAGTAACGCGGACTTGCCGATCGTCGGCGGTTCAATGTTGAGCCACGAACATTATCAAGGTGGTCGCCATACCTTTGCCATGGCTCAGGCGCCAGTAGAGCGACACTTTGACTGGGCTGCGTTTCCTGATGTTTCTTTGGGCGTGGTCAAATGGCCAATGTCTGTCTTACGATTGGAAGGTAAGGATCAAGCTAGTTTGATCGATGCGGCCAGCGTTATCTTGGCGACTTGGCGGCAATATTCCGATCCGAGCCAACAAATCAAGGCCGTTGAAGCAGATGGTACTTTGCATCACACAGTCACACCGATAGCCCGGTGTTTAAAGACCGGCGAGTATCAGCTTGACCTGGTTTTGCGAGATAATCAGACTTCCGCTGAGTACCCAGATGGTATTTTCCACCCACACCAAGATGTTCAACACATCAAACGCGAAAATATTGGTCTGATCGAAGTAATGGGGCTGGCGATTTTGCCGGCACGATTACTAACGGAATTGCAAGAGGTCGAGAAGTATTTGCTGCAACAACCCAATGAGATCGCGGACTATCATCGCGCGTGGGCTGATGAACTTCAAGAGAAATATAGTGGCCAACTCAATGAGGAAAATGTTGAACGGCTCGTGCGCGAAGAAGTAGGTCAAGTTTTTGCGCGAGTATTGGCGGACGCTGGCGTCTTCAAACGCACTGACGCAGGCCAGACTGCTTTCGATAAATTCGTGCAACATGTTTTGGCCGCGAATTAAGGTTGCTACTTGAGCATCATTAGCATCAGTTAAATCAGAGGGATCCACCGCACTGAGTTGAAGTTGATTCAACTTAATGCGGTGGATCCCGTTTTTAGAAAATTGGCTGATCGTCGTCAAAAAAGAGGTAACGCCAGCATCGTGGCATTACCTCTTTTGATATTGCGTTATGACAAAATAGTTTCAGCTCAACTTATTTTGTCAACTTATTTTGCGCCAACCGTCTCGGCTGCTTTTGCCACAGCAGCGCCAGCCAAAGCATTGACATAGTTGATCGGTTGATCGAAGTTTGGTTGGAAGAACATGTCGACCATCGACAAGGTATCGATCGTCATTTCGGTTTGGATCGCCAAGGAGATCACGTTAGCAGATTGCGCGCAATCATATGAACTAAAGAAAGCACCGCCCTTGACCACTCGAGTTTCTGGATCCCAAGTCAATTCCATTAGGATCGGGGTCGTGGTCAACATGAATTCTGGACGATAGTTTTGTTCTAAGACCACGTGATCGACGACAACGCCGCGTGCTTTTGCGCCTTCAACAGTTAGACCAGAGGAAGCCACAGTCTTGCCATAAAGTTCAACGGCAGAGGAAGCTTGCGTGCCTAAATACTTCTCAGTTGGGCCAGCGATGTTTTTACCAACCAGGATACCTTGACGAACAGCGTTGGTCGCCAAAGGAATATAATCATCCTTGCCAGTTGGGTTGTAATGCACGACCGAGGAGTCACCAGCCGCATAAATGTCCGGATCACTGGATTGCATATATTCGTTGGTAATGATCGCGCCATTGCCGATCATCTCGACCTTACCCTTCATCAAGCCAGTATTAGGCCGGAAGCCGGCCGCCATGATCGCGATGTCCGCAGTATAGCTACTGTGATCAGTGGTTACAGTGATCTCATCAGTGCCACTGAATTTAACGACCTTCTCGCCCAGCGCTAAATGAACACCATGGTCGCGGTAATCTTGTTCGACCCGAGCGGTGATCGTTTCGTCAAAATTCTTTGCTAAAACGCGTGGTAACGCATCGATCAACGTCACTTTTTTGCCTAACAAGGACAATTGCTCAGCTAATTCCGCGCCGATATAGCCGGCGCCGATCACGATCGCTGAATTGATTTTCTTGGATTCTTCCTTGATTTGAGTCGCATGGGTCCAATTCTTGCAAAGTTGAACTTTCGGATCATCAATGCCCTCGATCGGTGGGATCACCGGTGCCGAGCCAGTTGTTACGACTAATTTATCATAAGTGTCAGTTGATTCTTCCCCAGTTTTCAAATCTTTGACACGAATCGTTTTAGTAACAGTATCAACATCAAGCACGTCATGTTCCATCTTCATCGTCGCGCCTAAACTAGCCAACGCCTCTGGACTTGAATAGAACATTTTCTTCGGATCAGAAACATGACCGCCGACCCAAAGCGCGATGCCACAGGATAAGAACGAGAGATTATCATTGCGTTCGTATACCGTGACTTGCCAGTCAGGATGCTCAGTTAAAATTTGTTGTGTTGCAAAAGTGCCGGCATGTGTGCAGCCAATAACAATAACTTTCATTAGGACTTCCTCCGTTTATTTGGTTTTTCCAATAATTTTGATACAGACTACAATCTAATTGTAGCGAATCGTCTAGTAATGTCAACGCTTTCAACTCGCTTTTCGTGGCGCACAAAGATAACCTGAACGGCAATAAGGTGTCGCGTGATCTTTGTGAACAACGTGGGCAATAGCTGGAAAATGGCGTTTCTGTATTTACTTCTCCGCCTGATTGCAGATGTAGTTGGGCTTGGGTGGTGACGCAACCGCCTCAGGGCGTTTTTGGTGGCTGGAACGCAGTGGGCATCGTTTGAAGCCAATCCGCAAAGGACGCGGCTTGTCTCAAAATCAGGTCTTTGTCTAAGTGGCAAAGCCACAAAGACAAATTTCACTGCTGAAACGTGTTCGCCGACCTAACTTCTTCCGCTTAGCTACGCTCTTATTCTGGAAGCAAGAAACGCTTCCAAAATAAGAGCTAGGCTAATGCTCAGAAGCTGCCCAGGTCGGCTCACACTCTGAATAGAGCCACACGCCCTGAGGCGGTTGCTAGGCAGAATTGCGCCTATCTGCAATCTGGACGAAGGAGTTTGCGAAGTGTTTTTGCTAGTGTGGTGGACAAAATGCTATCATTTCATTTTGTAGGCAAGGTCTTGTCAGCTGTTTGACCAGAGTTGCTGGGGTTCATCTAGTCAATTGTTACGATGTCACTATCAGTGCGAACTTGTGACCACTAGCCATGGTCATCAATTGCGTTGCGATTTGCCATTTTGCACGAGCAGGTGAGGTGGCGTGGCAGCTTAGTCTGCTTAAAACGGTTGAGCGGGCGGAGTGGAGTGTGGCGGGTAAGATCGCCGTGTCGTTATTCTTAGCGGCTTTGCCGCTTAGAATAAGGCTAAGCTTTGAGATTCGCGCACTTTGCGAAGCTCAAAGTGATGCCCACAGCGAGCTCACCCGCCACACGCAACGCAGCCCGCGGCCAACATTAGAACGGAACAGCCGCCCACAGCGAGCTCGCCCCGAACCACGCAATGGAAGTGACGGCCAAGATTGAACCGGTAGCCCCAGAAAGCCAAACAAGTTTGCGACAACATAGACAAGAACCGTAGTAGCACGAACAGTCGCACTAGTGCGGAACATGTTATCATATAGAAGATAATGATCGTGATTTGGGGGAATGATTTTGAAGTTATCAGTAACAACAGTAGAAATTTTGATTCGCTTATTAGCAGCCGTTTTGATCTCCGGTTTGATCGGCTATGACCGTGAACAAAAAAATCATCCTGCGGGGATCCGCACCCATATCCTTGTTTGTGTTGGCGCCTGTGTGATCGCGATGATCCAGCAGGAGATCGGGTTTCAGGCGCTGGCTTTTGCTAAGGCGCAACCGCAATTCGCTGGCGTCATTCGCGCTGATGAGGCGCGTTTGATCGCTCAAGTCGTGAGTGGGATCGGTTTTTTGGGCGCGGGGACTATTGTTGTGACCCATCGTGCGGTAACTGGTTTGACGACGGCGGCCTCTTTATGGGCCACGGCTGGCTTAGGTTTGGCGGTGGGGATGGGTTACTATCGGATCGCCGGGCTCAGTGCTCTTGTCGTTTTAGCGGTCCTAGCGCTTTTGAAAAAAGTGATCCGAGTACATCCGGCGTTCAAGCGCGTTGAAATCCAATATACGGATAAGGCGGCGACGCGGGCGTTGATCCAGACATACTTTGCCGAGAAAAAAATCAAGATCGAGCGCGTCAGTTTTAAAGCGGCGTGGGTCGATGATGAAGAGATCTATACCAATGTTTATACGATCGAGCTGCCCCATGATCTTAGTTATGCGCAATTAGTCGATGACCTTTCGGCGGCGGATCAGATGCGGCAGGTGCGGTTGATCAATGTTTGAGTCAAGAGGAGACGGCGATGTCAGCTGGTGTGCAAGAATATGAGCGTCTGTTTGGTCGCGAGACACATGATGAAAAAGTATTATTTGAATTATTGGTCGTGGCCGTTTTTCAAGCGGGTCTAAGTTGGCAAGCGGCGGCTAGTAAGTTGCCTGCTTTTCGGCGCGCTTTTGCGGATTTTGATCCTCAGGTAGTCGCTGGGTTTGACGAGCCGGAGATCGAAAGGTTTTTAGCTGATCCGGAATTGATCCGCAATCCACGTAAGCTGCGAGCTATTGTGGCCAATGCACGGGCGATCAGGCTATTACGTCCGGAATTTGCAAATTTCGGAGAATATCTATGGCACTTTACAAATAAACAACATTGGGTCATGATGATTGCGCCAGGAGCGCCCCTAAATCAGCAGTCTAGTCTAGGGACTCAGGTTGCTCAGGATATGAAACGACGCGGATTTAAATTTGTCGGACCAACAACAGTGCAGTTGTTTTTGTTAGCCGCAGGGGTGATCCAGCAACAAGAGAGTGAAAACTGACCTGTTCAGCTCCTGAGTTGGTCAGTGGCTAAAGCCATTTTTAGAAAGGGAGTTATCTATGCGAACTTTGATCTTAGTAGCGCATCCGGAAGTGGCGAATTCGCCGACACAGCAGTTTCTTAAAGCAAGTTTACCGGGATCGGCGGAGTTGATGTGGCATGACTTGAGCGCAAGCGTGGGTCCTGATGGCCGTTTTCAGCGGGAGGCGGAGCTGGCCTTGGTGCGAAATGCTGAGCGGCTCGTCTTGCAGTTCCCCTTTTATTGGTATAGCGCGCCGTTTATCTTAAAACAGTGGCAGGAACAGACTTTTACCGGTGAGGTCGAACAATATCATGATTTGGCTGGTAAAGAATTAGTTGTGGTCCTATCCTTGGGTCAAGCGGAGACCACTTATCAGGCTGGTGCCAGTGAGCGCTTTAGTTTGAGTGAGTTGTTGCGACCTTATCAGGCTTTTGCTGAGAAGCTGGGGTGGCGCTATTTGCCGCCGCTGGTGATCGGGCAGTTTTCTTATCTGGCCGAAGCGGAGAAGCAACAACTCTTGATCCAGTATCAACAATTATTGACGTTGCCGCAGCCAGCGAGTTTTAGTGAGCGGGGGATCTGGTTGGCCCAATATTTACGAACCTTGCGCTTAACTGATCCGCAACAACAACAGCAATTGGCGCTAGTCGCGACACAATTACAGGAGCAAGTGGCTGAGTATCAGGATCTTCAAGAACAGTTACGGGAGATCCGCGCAGGAGAACGAGATTGATGGATGAACAATGGTTGCAACAGACTTTAGCAGAACTAAGTAGTAAAATGCCCCAATATCAAGATCGTGCACTTTTAGCGGCGACGCAGATCTATGTGACGGAATTAGCGCAGCGTTTGACTAATGGTCAAGGTGAATTGGATGGTCGGATCTGGAACCATGAACAGTGGTGACGTTTGGTCAAGATAGGCTTAAAAAATTATTTTCGCTTGACCATGACGTAACGTCAGCCTGTATGCTGAAGAAGTCAGGAGGTGGCAAGATGAAATATCAGACGAGCAAATTGGCTCAGTTAGCTGGTGTCAGCCAACGGACGATCCGCTACTACGAAAATGAAGGGTTATTGGTAGCGCAACGTGATCCGGTGAATAATTATCGTTGGTTTGATGAGACGCAGGTCGATCGGCTCCAACAGATCCTTTTTTATCGGGAATTGGCCTTGCCTTTAGCGCAGATCAAGCAGATCTTGCTGGCTCCTGATTTCAATATCGTGCAGGCGTTACAGCAACAAGAAGAGGCGTTGTTGGCCCAACAAAAGCGGCTGACGCAGTTATTGGATTTGTTGCAACGAACGCTGCAACATCATAAGGGGGCGCTCGCAATGAGTGATCAAGAAAAATTTACCGCATTTAAGGCCGCGCAGGTCGAGGAAAACGAACGGCTTTACGGCGCGGAGATCCGTCAAAAATATGGCGATCAACAGGTGGCACAGGCTAATCAACAGTGGTTGAAGCGATCGGCGGCAGCAGTGACACAATTACAGGCACAGGAGGAAATCGTTTTTTCAGGCTTGCGACAATTATTGATGGAACAGTCACCAGCGCTCGAATCTGACTTGGCTCAACAAGTTTTCAGCGCGCACCAAGATTGGTTGCAACTAGCCTGGGGCGCGGCAGTGACTTATACACCGGCGGCTCATCGCGGCTTAGCGGCATTATATGCCGCCGATCCACGTTTTAAAAAGTATTATGATCAGGCCGCGGGTCCCGGAGCAACCGAGCTATTAGTCGCGATCATTGAAAAATATGCGTTGTAGGGTTTTGAGTGCGGAGCGTAACGGGTTGACTTGGTTGAGCGTCGCAATGGTTGTGATTGAATAAATGGTTCTTTGGATAATTGGGTAGGAAGGCAGTCAGCCTTCCTACCTGTTTTTTGAAATGGGCTTCACACAACTGACTTCTGCGCCGATACGCACTTTGTCACAGATTGTCTGCGCCAATCAGCGACAAATCGCTAGTCGTGCTCGCAGTCACCCGTTGTGTTGCGCCCTCTTTTTATGGTTAAATGCCGAAACTGGCGGGAAATTATGGTAAAATGTAGACAATCTAATCACAATGATGGGGTGGGAAAATGGAAACACGAAATGGGGAAACATCGTTTTTCGACGGTGGGTTATTACAGTTCATTGGGTGGACACTTTTAGGTGGTTTGGTCACAGCGGTCACTTTGGGGATCTGTTATCCTTGGGCACTGACGATGATCTACGGGTGGCGGATCAATCACACGGTGGTCGATGGTCATCGGATGCATTTTGATGGCACCGCGGTGGAATTGTTTGGTCAATGGTTGAAGTGGCTGGTTTTGTCGATCATTACCTTGGGTATTTATGGGTTTTGGGTCAATATCAAATTGATCGATTGGAAAACACGCCACACGTTTTTTGTGAATTGAGTAGGTTTGGTCGTTGGTAATGATCGAAAAGTTGATGGATTTGGGGAATAAGTGATGGCAGTAGCGAATTGGTTGGATCAGGCGACGCTTTATACTGGTCTGGCAACTCTGGTTTTATTGGGAATATTTCTATGGTCGTGGTTGGCTGAGCCGCGGCGATTGATCAATGGAATCTTGTTTACCGGTTTTTTTGTTGTTTTCTTGCTAGAGCTGGCCTTTCTGATTTTTTGGACTAGGAATATTGTCTTTATTACGATCATGGGTTTTATTTTTATTATTTTAGTATTCATGATCGTACTGGTTCTGGCTTTTCTCTGGGCGTTACTATTATGGAACGCGATCTTGGTCTGGAAAAGGGAGAGTCACACATTATCGAATATGTTGACGCTGTTTCTGGGTATCGGTTTGGTCTTGCTGTGGGTGGTCAACCTGGTTGCGGTCAATCGCTTCCTGCCGAATTGGTTGAACATGATTTTGACCGTGCTCCCGTTCGTCGGCTTTTATCTGGTCGTTTGTAGCTATAACTTCTTGGTCAACACGGTCTTATACCAATTCGTGCCGCGTCATTATCGTGCTGACTATTTGATTGTTTTAGGCGCTGGGCTGATCGATGGCAAAACTGTTTCACGTTTGTTAGGCAATCGGATCGAGCGGGCCTTGCGTTTTGCGCAAAAGCAACAAAGGAAAGGGCGACCAGCGCCAAAAATCATTTTTTCGGGGGGCCAAGGTCCTGATGAACAATTGTCGGAGGCCAAGGCGATGGCTGATTACGCAGTGGCCCACGGGTGGGATCCACGCTTGGTTTTATTGGAAGATCGCTCGACGACGACTTTGGAGAATATGACCTTCTCCAAGCAACTGATCCAGCGTGATTATCACGGCTCGCGATCACAACCGCGGGTCAAATTCTTCACGAATAATTATCACGCTTTTCGTGCTGGCCTATATGCACGGCAAGCTGGCTTGGCCGCTAATGGGGTCGGCGCGCCTACACGGCTGTATTTTTTGCCGAACGCTTTGATCCGAGAATTCGTCGCGATCTTGATCATGAATAAGCGCCGTCACTTCTGGATCTTGCTGACGATCGCGATTTTGATCGTTGGTCTGGCTGGCTTGGTCTACGCGCTGAATAATTCTAGCGGTTTTCAGCAAACCGTGGTCGATTTCTTTAAGCAGATCAACAAATAGTTTTAGTTAATGACTTTGAGTAGCGTGAGCTGGCTCAAGGTCTTTTTTTGCGACGGGTTCACCACCTCCGACTGCTTGCGGTTAACTACGCAACGCTGCCGGAGGCATAGACCAGCCGCCAAAATCGTTGTTAGGTCGATGTTCAGAGGCTATCTGGGATGACACATACTCACGAACCTTCGATCCGAGTTTAGACTCAGATCAAGGGCAGTTGCGCCGCTATCAATGTGGAGCGGTTACGCCTAACACGCCTAAAAATGGCCATGAAAACAGCGGCAAGAACGCGTTGAGCGCACTTGCCGCTGTTTAGGTCAGCATCGTTATCGTTATCGTTATTTATTTGATTGCCGGTGGCGCGTTTTTAGCTAGTTAAGGAATAAGTTACGCCTGCCGCCGTTTTTTCAACGTGATCATACTACCAAGAATAATACTTGTCGCGCCAAGTAAAGCTAAACCGATCGTGATGATTCCTTTAGTGACCTGCTCATCGGTCTGTGGTAAAAGTAGTCCGTTCGCTTTGACTTTAGCCGTCTTGATCGACTTAGCTGTGTTTGTGCCTGTGATTGGTAAAATCACGTTATTCAGGTCGTTTGTTGGTTTATTTGGCTGCCCAGTTGTGTTCGGGCCGCTTTGATGACCAGTTTCGTTGGCTGAACCATTATTATTATCAGTCGCGCCACCATTGCTGTTATCAGGTACGGCCGCTTTGATCGTTAAGGTGACCGTGGTCAGCTGACCATCGCTAGTGGTGATCGTGACAGGGTATTGGCCGATTTTGTTCAAATCGGCTTGACTGAGATCAAGGGTGATGTCCGGCGCGTTCAAAGCGTTACCGTCAGAATCAGTTGCGCTGACTTGAAAATCGGTGATCGTTGGTGTGGTGTCACCACTGGTCATGGTGAAATCACTGGCGCTTAGTGATCGTTGATCAGCAAGTACGGTGACAACTGCCTTTTTTGAGATCACTGAGCCAGTTAGCTGATAAGTGTAGTTCACGGTATAGACACCTGGCGTTTTTCTCAAGGTGGTTTCAGGATCTGTTACCGTTCGACCCTGAGCATCAGTCACGGTGACGGTGTAATCCTTAGTCGTTAAAGCCGTTTTAGTTTCGGGATCTTTACCGGGGATCAGGTTGGTGGTCGTTGTCCAAGCTTTGGCCGCGGCGCTACCGACTCTAAATTCGGAGTCAGTCGTATCGAGGACGCGGATCAATTCGATATACTGCTGTTTGTTTTGCGTTGAGCCGGGATAAGAGCCATCGGGATTAGTCAAACTAAAACTATTACTGGTCCCAGTACGATAAGTGTAGGCCGCGACCTGACTACCGTTAGCGACGACAACAGAGAGTCCTTCAGAGTTGACTGCTGCTTTGACCCGAGTAAGATCGACCTTCAAGCTACCAGTCGTATAATTACCGGTGGCTTTGTCAGCGTATCCGATGAAATCATTGGTGTTGGCAACATAATTCTTAAAGCTGAGATCAGGATCGATCGGGCCTAGATCAGCCAGCAATGATTGGACCGCGTCATCAAAAATGACATAATTTTTGCCACTGGTCAAATATGTGGCGAGGTAGCCTTGAGTGAATGGTTTGACTGGCAAGGCGAAAAGTACGCCATTATTGACACCTGAATCGGCGTAAGTGGTGTAACTACTTAATTTTCCAGTACTGCTATTGATCGTTGCTGTTGGATTTGAAAAGGCATAGGTGTGACTTGAAAAGGTCAATGCCTTGCGTAATGTGGAAGTCAGCGCCTGATCGTCATTGTTGTTGATTTTGAGGATTGCTGTGGTCAGGTTGGTCCCACTATCATTACTGACGGTCAAAGGTACCGATAATTGGAGCCCTTGTCCCCTGTGTAAGGTTCCGTCGACAAGAATAAGCGCGATTTTACTGTAATCGTTGTTGTTCTCACTGAGAAATTCCGCTAGTGGGAAATAGCTACCATCGCCATTGCTATAATAAAGCGAAAGTCCTTTGGCAGAACCAGCGACCGCTGTGGCGCCTGCAGACGCTAAGGCGTAGAGCCGTGTTTTAGCATCGTTGGTCCAAGCCGCCGGTAGGGAAAAAGCAGTCCGGATCCGAGTAGAATGATCAGAAGTATTCTTGATCGTGGCGAGCAAGGCTAAACTCTTGAACTGAGCGGCATTGACGATCGCGTTGGGGGTGGTCCCAGTATCGTTTGAAAGCGGCGAATAAGCAGTCGCGCCGGTGGTGTCGGTGACCGCGAACTGCGCGTAATGCTGATAACCGCCGAGTTCGTTAGGCGTTGCGGAAGTATTGCCTTCACTATCTAACCCAGCACTATTGATCGTGGAAGTATCAAGCAGATCACCAAGGTCATTAAAACTTTCAACGGTGATCGTCGCTGTTTTCGAGATCGTACTCGTGCCTAAACGATAGCTGTAGGTGACATGATAAGTGCCAGCTTTACTGGTGTCAACGGTGCCTGTAGTCGTAACTTGGCCGCGGACATCGGTGCCGTTGACCGGTGAAGTCGCCGCAATCAAGTTATTTTCTGGCAGCCAAGGATCGCCAACTGCTAAGGTACTATTCTCAGTAGCCAACACCTTGATCAGCTGAATATCCAAAGCGCCGCTCATATTGTTTGAAGTTGGATAGGTGTAGGTCGCGCGTTGATCACCAGTACTATCAAGCGCGACACTATAACCTTCAGGATTGACCGCAGCCTTGATCCGACTCAGATCAACGGCAACGTTACCAGTCGAGAATAGGGCAGTTCCCGTTGAGCCGCCAGCAAAATCTAGCCCAGAAATATCAGCGCTAGGAATCAGTCCACTTATTAAATTTTGGGTGGCGCTGTCCCAATCACTGGTCGCGCGACCACTACCTTGAACAGTATTGTAATTTGAATAAGTCGCGTTCAAAGCATCAGCAAACCAAATCTGACCATTTGTGATCAATGTTCGATGACCGTTTGTTGAATAATTGAAGGTGCTGGTCTTTAGCATCGTGTTCGTATTTTTGGTTAAATCCGCCGTACTTAATCCGGTGACAGTGAAAGGGGTCGTGATCTGCACAGTTTGTCCTGACGCTAAAGCGCCTTTGACCTGGAGTGCTTTTAGTTCGCTCCAGGACTGACCTGAGGCCTGATAGGCGGCTAGCGTTAAATATTTGGAAGCAGTACCGCGGTAATAAATCGTCAAACCAGTCGCGCCAGTGATCGTCGGTGCGGCATTAGCGCTGGCCGTAATTGTTGAGCCGTTCTGTGGCGAGCTATTTGGTAAATTGAAAATAGTGTTGACAGTTTGAGTTGTGCTAGTCGTATTACGCAAGGTACTAAGGAGCCCGAGACTGGCAAACTGGGTCCGGTCGATGATCGCTTTCATTATCGTTGCGCCACTTTGTTCAGCGGGACCAGTTACTGTGGTCCCCGCAGTCGTGGTGACTTGAAACTGTGAGTAAGGTTCGATACCCGCGTCAGTTGGTATTGCTTCACTGATGCTGGGATCAGTCGTGATCGGCGCTACCGCTGTGGCGCTGTTGGCAGTCGTGGTACTAGTCGCCGCTGCGACCGAAAGAACAGGAATGACCGGCGCAGCTACGCCTAGTCCTAATATCGTAACTCCAATAAGCGCAGTGCTTTTGAGTAATTTACTGAAATGCGTTCCTTGATTTACCATGATCTTTCCCCCAATGAAAGATTTATTTAGATTTGTTGATCGCGCCGCGTCAACACAGTGCACAACTGGTTGCAAGAGGCCGATCGGTATCAGGTAGTCTCAATTAGCATCATTCTAAGCTCTTTAAGCCTAGTTCGGAAAAGGAATCTGTTCCAATCGTTCCTAAAAAAGAGCAAAAAACGCAATTGCCCGTTTGGTAAGCAATTGCGTTCAAGGTCTGATCAATACAAATAGCGATCAAAAAGAAGGCCTTCCCGAAACCTGACTTAAACTTGATCTCAAAATGCTGTCGTCAATGAATTATTATTCCCCAATAATTAATTCATAGTCATAATAAGACCGAATGAATAAATTGTCAAGAATAAACTAAAGCTAAAGTAACGGTCTGTATTTACTGAATTGCCTGATTGCTGGTGTAGTTGGGATTGGTGGGGACGCAACCGCCTCAGGGCGTTTTTAGTGGCTGGAACGCAGTGGACGCTGTTTTGAGCCAATCCGCAAAGGGCGCGGCTTGTCTCAAAATCAGGTCTTTGTCTAAGTGGCAAAGCCACTAAGACAAATCTCACTGCTGAGCCACACGCCCTGAGGCGGTTGCTAGGCAGAATTGCGCCTATCTGCAATCGAGGCGAAGGAGTTGACGAAGTGCTTTTGCAAGTGTAGTGGTCAAAAGGCTATCACTTTAATCGGTGAAAAGTCTCTGACTAGTTAACTCAATTGATTGCTACGATATGACTATCGGTACGAACTTGTGACCACTGACCATGGTCGTCAATTGCGTGGGGATTCGTCAGTTTAAATGAGCAGCTAGAATGGCGTGGCAGCTTGGTCTGCTTAAAACGGTTGAGCGGGCGGAGTGGAGTGTGGCGGGTGAGCTCGCCGTGTCGTTATTCTTAGCGGCTTTGCCGCTTAGAATAAGGCTCAGCTTTGAGATTCGCGCACTTGGCGAAGCTCAAAGTGATGCCCACAGCGAGCTTACCCGCCACACGCAACGCAGCCCGCGGCCAACATTGAAACAATATAGTTGCCACAGCTATGATGGAACTAGATTTTGATCACAGAGTTCATAAAAATTTCTAACTTGTTTATAAAAATTCAATTTTTGCCCGTTTTTTTTGTGGATTTGATTCATAAGATAATCCTTTTTTGCGCTTAGAGTTAAGAAGTTATTGATTGATCCTAAAGGAGGATTTCTATGAATTTTCTAAAGCGGGCCTGGCTGAATTTGATCGCCAAAAAGGGCCGTTCAATCTTATTGATTTTAGTGACATCAGCAATTATGTTATTTGTCTTAGCCGGTCTCTTGATCAAAAACGCCGCAAATACGGCAACGGAGAATGCTAAGAAAAGTGTTGGCGCTACTTTGACGCTTTCCGCGAATCGCGAAGCGGCTTTCAAAAAGATGCGGGCCAGCGCGTCAAGTCAAAGTGATGCCACGGCAACGGACTCTAGTAGCTCGGAGTCAACGACCAAGCCACAATTGACGATGGCTGCAGTCAAGTTGAGTGATGTCAAACAGATCGCGGCGCTGGCCAACGTGAAAAGTTATAATGTGACGGCAACGACTTCTGTTAATGCCCAAGGTTTTGACGCGATCACCTCAACGACTAGTGTGATGCAAGGCGGCGGTTCCGCTAGTTCTGATTCCACTAGCGATTCTGGTAATGCGGGACCTGGCGGGAAAGGCGGTTTCGCTAATGAAAATAGTGGCGACATCACGGTGACCGGCGTTTCCGCGACCAGTGACGCAACTAATTTCACGGACGGCAGTTACAAGATCACTAAAGGCCGCGGCATTTTGGCCAGCGATGCTGGTACAAATAATGTGGTCATCGAAAAGGAATTGGCCGCGCAAAATGATTTGAGCGTGGGTGACACGATCAAGGTTGAATCCACTGATGGCGCAACGACGTATCAACTCAAGATCGTCGGGATCTATAAAGCCAGTTCAGCGGCCAGCAATATGCAAATGGGACCTGGCGCCAGTGATCCCTCTAATTCGGTTTATACCTCATACACCCTTGCCAACAAAATCAAAGGGAGCAAGTATAAAAATACAGCTGATTCGGTCACTTTTACGATCAGTGATCCGGCCAAAGTCAACTCAGTCAAAAAGGCTGGTAACAAGTTGATCAATACCACGACGTATTCATTGTCAGCAAACGATGCTAATTATCAAAGTGTCAAATCATCGATGAACAACGTCAAATCCTTCGCCGATAAAATCGTTTGGCTCGTAGCAATCGCCGGCACGGTGATCTTGGCGTTGATCGTGATCTTGATGATCAGAGAACGGCGTTATGAGATCGGGGTCTTACTGTCTTTAGGTGAGGCCCGTTGGAAAATCATTGCCCAATTCTTTGCGGAAATGTTAGTTGTTCTATTGGTCAGCATCGGGATCGCCGGCGCCGGTGGTCAATTTGTTGGTGACAAATTAGGTGATCAACTGGTCGCCCAGCAGACCAGCTCCCAAACTTCAACAAGTAACAGCAATCAACAAGGACAAGATGGCCCCGGTGGTCAAATGGGTGGCGCTGGCGGCCCTGGTGGAAACATGAGTAAACAACAAGCCACACCGACGAAAACTGAATTAAATGTTCAAGTGACCGCCGCAGATCTCGGTGAACTAGGCGGTTTAGGCTTAGCCATTGTCTTTGTTTCGATCACGATCGCCTCCGTGGGGATCTTACGTTTACAGCCACGGAAAGTTTTGATCGAGTAAACAAGTGACTGAACAACTTGCAGACAAGATATTAGGAGGTTTCTATGCTAACTGTTAAAGACTTAGGCTATTGGTACGATCAACAAGAAAATAGCCTCTTCGAAAATGTTAATTTGAGTTTTTCATCTGGTGCATCCTATGCCATCGTTGGTCAAAGTGGTTCTGGCAAAACCACATTTCTTTCGTTGATCGCGGGACTGGATAAACCTAAGGCCGGCACGATCAGCTGGGAAAATCAAGCCATCAATAAGATCGGACTGACCAATTATCGGCAAAAACATGTGGCGATCGTCTTCCAGTCATATAATCTATTGACTTATATGTCACCTTTGAATAATTTATTAACAGCGATGGCAATCACCAAGTCAGAACATCGCGGTGACAAAGAATTTGCCAAGAAGATGTTGCGACAATTGGGGATCACGGATGAACAGATGACCAAAAACGTGCAAAAGTTATCTGGTGGTCAACAACAACGTGTGGCGATCGCGCGCACGATGTGTTGCGACGCCCAGATCGTAGTCGCTGATGAGCCCACGGGTAATTTGGACGAACAAAATACCGAAGATGTGATCCGCCTGTTTCAAGAGATCGCTCATCAGCAAGGAAAATGTGTGATCATTGTGACGCACGAGTCTGAAGTTGCTGCGTCCTGTGATCATGCCTATCGTTTAGCCCATCATGTTTTCACCGCGGAAAAGTAATGGATTATCTTCTTTGCTTGAATGGTATTTTGCTAAACTAGTTGATAAGTGCGGGGTGTGCTCAGCCCCGCACTTTTTTGCGAGAAGTACCGTTTCTGTATTTACTGCTTTGCTTGATTGCAGGTGTGGTCGGGTTTGGTGGTGACGCAACCGCCTCAGGGCGTTTGTAGTGGCTGGAACGCAGTGGACGCTGTTTTGAGCCAATCCGCAAAGAGCGCGGCTT
>NZ_BROC01000027.1 GCF_024345205.1 Lapidilactobacillus luobeiensis
CTCGGCCTTATTGTAGGCGATAAATCGCCAACAATAATATCGCGGCTGACTCACCCCCAGCCCGACCTTCCGCCAAACGAGCAAACAGCCCACCAACGCCAGAGTGTGAGCCGATCTGGTCAGCGTCTGGGCATTACTAGCAATTGTTTTGAAAGCCGCACTTTGCTTTTGGAACAATTGTGTAGCTAAGTGCAAGGCGCTGGGTCGACGAGCACGTTTTGAGTGTGGAACACAACGGGTTGACTTTGAGCGTTAACCTATCCAGGATTTTGGAAGTGGGTTTCGCTTCCGAAATCCTGGTGTAGTTATGCGGAAAAGTCAGTTACGTGTAGCACGTTTCGACATCACATTCCGCTCCAGCCGCTCAACATTATTTTATTAGGTTAAACATCCACGTTGACAGGCAAGCTCTGGCCAATTGATTTAGTATCACGCTGACGGCGGTACAAATCAAAATGTACCGCCGCTTGACCGCAACAATCCGCAAATAATCGATAACTAGGCAAACAAAAAAAGCGACCAACGCCTTGATTGGCGATTATGGTCGCTTTCTTTTGTTTTAAAGTTGTCCTGCTTACTTGAAAGTAACAGTAGCGCCGACTTCTTCAAGTTTAGCTTTGATTGCTTCTGCATCTTCAGGAGCAACTGCTTCCTTGATGATCGAAGGAGCTTTGTCAACTAAGCCTTTAGCGTCTTTCAAGCCTAATTCAGTGATTTCACGAACAGCCTTGATGACCTTAACTTTTTCTTGGCCTACTTCGGTCAATTCAACATTGACTTCAGTTGGTTCTGCGTCAGCAGCAGCTGCGCCAGCACCAGCAGCAGCTACAGGAGCAGCTGCAGTAACGCCAAATTCTTCTTCGATTGCTTTAACTAAATCGTTTAATTCTAAGATCGTTGCATCTTTTAATTGATCAACGATTGCTTGTGTGTCTAAAGCCATTTTATTTTCCTCCAATTAGTTGGGTATGATTAACTTAAGCGGAACTTAAGCTGCAGGTTCGTCGTCTTTTGCTTCGGCAACAGCCTTAACAGCATAAGCGACATTGCGAACAGGTGCTTGTAATACAGAAAGTAACATTGAAAGCATGCCATCGCGGTTTGGCAAAGTAGCCAATTCGTTGATCGCTTCCAAAGTAGCGACCTTACCTTCGATGATGCCGCCCTTGATTTCAAGCGCGTCAACTGTCTTAGCAAAGTTAGCCATGATCCGTGCTGGGGCAACGACGTCGTCATATGAAAAGGCAACGGCAGTTGGACCAGTGAATGTTTCGTCTAAGCCTTCGTAACCAGCCTTGTCAGCGGCACGACGTAAATAGGTATTCTTAACGACCTTCATCTCGACACCTGCTTCACGTAATTGTTTACGTAATTCAGTTGCCTGAGCAACAGTCAAACCTAAATAGTCAACCACAACAGCAGACTTAGCCCGTGAGAATTTGTCGAAAACATCATCAACAACAACGGCTTTTTGTGCAATAATTGCTTCACTCATTTGATTCACCTCCACATATTCATTATTTCTCTACGAGGAGCCCGAAAGAAAAAATCTCCGCGTCCAAAGACACAGAGATCCTGATTGCTCATTCATCATCTGGCCTCGGCAGGATATTAAGACGTGAGTCACCTGAGTCTTCGGTAGAAAAACTATTCTTAAATAAGATAGCACGCCAAGGCATGCTTGTCAATCACTGTTCGTTGCTTACAACGAGTTAGCGTCAACCGTAACACCAGGGCCAAAAGTTGTTGTAACCGTCAAGCTCTTGATGTAAACACCCTTAGCCGAAGCTGGGCGAACCCGCACGATGCGGTCATTGAAAGCCTTCAAGTTTTCCAACAATTTTTCGTCAGAGAAGCTGACCTTGCCGATCGGCGCATGGATCAAACCAGCTTTGTCGACACGGTAAGTGACCTGACCAGCCTTAACATCGTTAACAGCCTTGGTAACATCCATGGTTACTGTGCCTGTCTTCGGGTTAGGCATCAAGCCTTTAGGTCCTAAGACCCGACCTAAACGACCAACTTTAGCCATCATTGGTGGTGTTGCCACAGCAACATCAAAATCCAACCAGCCGCCTTGGATCCGTTCAACTAAGTCGTCAGAACCAACGACATCAGCGCCGGCTTCTTCTGCAGCTTTAGCTTGTGGGCCTTCAGCAAAAACGACCACGCGTTGAGTCTTACCAGTACCATTAGGTAAAACCAAAGCGCCCCGGATCTGTTGATCAGCTTGTTTAGGGTCAACGGATAAGTTATAAGCAACTTCAACAGTTGCATCGAATTTTGCGAAATCGATTTGTTTCAATAACGCAACAGCTTCTTCAGCTGAGTATTGTTTGTCTTTATCGACTTGCTTTAGTGCTTCAACGTATTTCTTGCCATGTTTTGGCATTATTTTTCCTCCTTGCAAATGTGGTCAAATGGACTAATAGTCCTCCCACTTGATCAAACAATTTTCATTGTTTATCCGACTAACAATCAGCGAGCAGTTTAGTCAGTGACTTCAAAGCCCATACTTCTTGCAGTACCTTCAACCATGCGCATTGCTGCTTCTACATCAGCGGCGTTTAGGTCTTGCATTTTGGTTTCGGCAATTTGACGAACTTGGTCTTTAGTGACCTTAGCGACCTTCTTGGTGTTCGGTTCGCCTGAACCATGGTCCACACCAGCAGCCTTCTTCAAAAGAACGGCAGCTGGAGGGGTCTTCGTTACGAAATCGAATGAACGATCTTCATAAACGGTGATCACAACTGGAATGATCATGCCTGCTTGGTCAGCAGTCCGTGCGTTGAAATCTTTGGTGAAGCCCATAATGTTGATACCGGCTTGACCTAATGCAGGACCTACTGGAGGCGCTGGTGTTGCCTTACCAGCTGGGATCTGTAACTTAACGACATTTGCTACTTTTTTTGCCACGGGATAAAACCTCCTTAATCCGTGTTGTGGTAAATGGAGATCAGTGATTTCTCCTCCCACATAAAAGCACACTAGAGTAATATAGCACATTATTCGGGACTCTGGCAATCATTCTTGAGATTTTATTCAGAAAATATTGCCGGTCATTTTTCCGAAAATGGCTTAGACGAGTTTATCGACCTGATCAAAATCAAGTTCGGCGTTGGTCTCACGGTTGAACATATCGATCACGACTTTCAATTTCAGTTTTTCCGGATCGACTTCAATGATCTTACCGGTCATTCCTGAAAAGGCGCCGTCAATGATCTTGATCGTTTCGCCAACACCGAAATCAAGATCAGCATGACGACTACTCATTCCCAAATCACGCAGGATATGTTCGATCTCGCTTTGTAATAATGGCGCAGGCTTACTACCGGCCCCGTGACTACCCACAAAACCAGTAACACCCGGTGTATTCCGCACTACGAACCAAGCTTGGTCAGTCATGACCATTTCGACCAAAACATAGCCTGGAAAAGTTTTTCGCATTTCTTCTTTTTCCTTACCATTCTTGATCTCGCGCTCACTTTGTTCTGGCACGATCACCCGAAAAATATTATTTTCCATTCCCATTGACTGGGCCCGGGATTCCAAGTTTGCCTTCACTTTATTCTCGTAACCAGAATATGTGTGGAGGACATACCATTGTTTTGCTACTGATTCAACCATTTTACTGATTCCTTTCTTTTTTGCCAAAATAAAAAAACTCCGTCAACACGAAGTTTTCTGCTTGCTTTGATTATACTGAAAAAACGCACTGGCTGCAAGTAACAACCTATTTTTTACTGAAACTATTTCAGAACAACAATTTCAGTAATTTGGAAATCACAAAATCGCAAAGCGCAAAGTATGCGGCGAATAAGATCGACGTTGAAACAACGACCCAACTATCGCGACGCGTCTGCTTCATAGTTGGCCATTCGACCAACTTCATTTCTTGACCAACACTTCCAAAAAACTTAAATAACCGTTTCATTTCATTAACTCCTCAACCATCTCACTAGGATCGCACACCATTAACGCGTTTCTTTATGTAGGGTATGTTTCCCACAATGTTTACAAAATTTCTTGACTTCAAGCCGCTCAGTCCGTTGGTTATTCTCGGAAATCGTATAATTTCGCGATCCACAAACGGTACAAGCCAGCGCAACTTTCTTCACTGCCATCTAGATTCCACCTTTTAAACTAGGTTAAATTTAGCATACCCACCTTAAAAAAGCAAGCGTCATCCGGGCAAGTAGCACAAGGTTGCGGTCAGCCCCATGAGCGTTAATAGGCTCAATTCGCTCGAGCCGGGCGACAGATCAGACCGATATCAGCGCATAACTATCTCTGCCGCTCAAGAATTCATGCCAGATAAAAAGCTGCTTTCCAGCAGCTTTTTACCAGCTCATTCAAGTCAAGAACCGTTTCAATTTCACACGACAACGATCGATGCCCCGTTCTAATTGCTTAGGCGTGCAACCTAATCGTTGACAGGTCGTCTGGGACTCAGCATCATGCACGGCCACGCGAAAGGCCTGTAACTCAAAATAGGATAAAGAATCAAGAAATTTAGGAAAATCCCAGAAAAGCGCTTGAGGAAATGTCGCGGTCCCCCGCCAATCATAATTCAAGAAATCCTCGCCTAATTTTGAATCATAAGAAACACTTTCAGTGTCCGCACGGCGTTTCAAAGCCAGTTCACGACGAACCAAACTGCGGATATGATTATGGAATCTTAACTTGAAAAAAGCTCCGAATTGACAATCGTGATGGGTACAATACAGCAAACACGTCTGATAACAAACGATCCGTGCCTCTTGTTGCCATTCATCAGGTCCAAACAGGCGTAAATAGTATTGCCGCGAAACATTTTGGATCATCGGCTGATACTTGGTCAATAAAGCCTCTAACGCTTGTGAATCGCCGTTCTCTTGAACGGCCGTAATCAATTCGAATTCTTCTTGATTAAAGCTCATAAAAGATCGCTCCATTATGGGCACTTTCTGACTCTTTCATTCTAATTGATTATATGCAGCATTTAAAGCGAACGTACGTTTATTAGTGTATTATGTCACATTATGAGAATCATTATACGTTGAAAAGCGTATATTATTACCTTTTAGGCCAAAGGATGACGCTGATCGAAGACGTGATAAAGCAAGACCGAGGTGGCCACACTGGCGTTCAAGCTCTGGACATGACCGATCATTGGGATAGTCACTAACCCGTCGACGGTTTTGGCAACCAGTGGCGAGATGCCCTTGCCTTCATTGCCGATCACCAAGGCCATGGGTCCCCGACTATTCCATTGCCTGTAATCTTCGCCGGCCATCGCGGTCCCAAAGACCCAAATACCCTGATCTTTTAATTCCTTGATCGTCGCGACCAGATTGGTGACCCGCGCGACCGGCACATGTTCCAGCGCCCCAGTCGCCGTTTTCGCAACCACGGCAGTGACCCCCACCGATCGACGCTTGGGAATGATCACCCCGTGCGCGCCGATGGCATCGGCGGTCCGCAGGATCGAGCCAAGATTATGGGGATCATTCAAATTATCCAAAATGATCAATAAAGGCGCTTCGTCTTTCGCAGCTGCCTGAGCCAAGATCGTGCTGACCGGCACATAATCATAGGGCGCGACGGTGATCAAGATGCCTTGATGATTGCCTTGATCGGTCAATTCGTCCAAGCGGGTCTTGGGAACCTCTTGCAAGACCAAGCGATGCTGACTGGCAAATTCGCGAGCCTGATCAGCTAACTCGCCATGCAACCCTTTTTGGAGGAAAATTTTGTTGACCTTATCGGCCGCGCCATCATTAATGTATGACAAAGCCGCGTGTTTACCGTAAATGAATTCAGTTTCCGGCTGCAAAGCCTGATCCGACTGTTGTTCGTTGTCAGCTTCTGGTTGTGCTCGTTGCGGGCGATCGCGCCGATCATTCCGGTCGCTTCCCCGAGGACCAGCGGCTGACCGCCGTGGTGGCCGCCGACCCGGCCGTTCATTACGGCTATTGTCCCGATCTTTGCCGCGTTCCGGACGTGACGCCCCTGTACGCTTATTTTTCATGATTTTATTCTCCTTCGGCTACTTCGGCCGCTTCGATCGTGGTGATACACCATTGGGCCAATTCCGTGATCCGTTCCGTCGCGTCGGTCAACTTCAAATAGCCGAAAACCGCCTCAAACCCGGTGGATTGACGATAGGTTGTCACCGAAGCGTTCTTCGCTTTGGTGTAACTTTTGGCGTTGCGTCCGCGATGGAAAATGCTGATCTCGGTCGCGGTCAGCACCCCTTGGGCCAACATCGTTTGAATCAAAAAGGCTTGGGCCTTGGCTGAGACATAGTGGACCGCCCGCTTTTGCAATTGATTGGGCTTGGACAAGCCTAACTCAAGTAAATGCTGGCGAACGAAAACCTCATAAACCCCATCGCCTAAGTAGGCCAAGGCGATCCCATTCAATTGCTGGGCTAAGTTTGGATTGACTGGTTGACTCATTGCCGGCGCCACCTCGTTCCTTGGGCTGTATCTTCCAAAATAATCTGGCGCGCGGCCAACTCGTCACGGATCCGATCGCTGGTCGCATAGTCTTTGGCCGCCCGCGCCGCATTGCGCGCCACGATCAGATCAGCGACCTCGCTATCAACGCCTTCAGTTTGGCTGAGATCCACGCCGAAAACTGCCAGAAATTCATCGAGTTGACCCACATAAGCCATCAGATCATCCAATTTCACAGCCGGCGCCGCCGCATATTTATTGGCGCTGCGAATAAATTCGTGGACCACCGCTAAACCGTTTTGAACATTGAAATCATCATCCATCGCCGCAATGAAATTCTGGCGAAATTCAGCGATCGCGCTCAGAATCGGCGCGCTACTGCCTGAAGTGGCGTCCTTGCGCCGGTACAGCAGATTCGCTCGGGCCACTTTGAAACGTTGGATCTCGTTCAGCGCGTCTTCCAAGCCGGCCTCGGTATAACGCAAAGGGCGGCGATAATGGGTCCCCGCCATAAAGAACCGAACCGCTTGATGGTCGAAATCGGCCAAAGCTGCCCGTGCGGTCACAAAATTCCCTAAAGACTTACTCATTTTCTCGTCGTCGGTGCCCACCGTGACAAAGCCATTGTGGACCCAATAGTTGGCAAACTTTTGCCCGGTGTAGCTTTCACTTTGGGCGATCTCATTTTCATGATGAGGAAATTCCAAATCTTCGCCGCCGCCGTGAATATCAATAGTAGCGCCTAGATACTTGATCGCCATCACCGAACATTCCACGTGCCAACCAGGGGAACCCGCACCCCAAGGAGAGTCCCAAGCCACTTCGCCGGGCTTGGCCGCCTTCCACAGCGCGAAATCGATCGGATCTTCTTTGCGAGCCGTTTCCGCGTCATTGGTCCGTTGACTGGCGCCCACCTCTAACTCAGAAAGAGGCTGGTGGGACAATTGACCATAGTTAGGGAATTGCTGCGCGCGAAAATAAACGTCCCCAGCGACTTCGTAGGCCAAATTCTTGGCAATCAGGTCGCTGACCAAGGCGATGATGCCGCTGATGTTCTCGGTGGCGCGGGGATGATAGGTGGCCGGTTCGATATTCAAGGCCGCCGTATCCTCATTGAAGGCCGCGATGTACTTGGCTGCCACCGCCGCCACAGTTGTTTGTTCACTGACCGCTGTTCGCGCCAGCTTCTCGCCGATATCTGTGAAATTCGAAATATAATCAACTTGATAACCGCTAAATTCCAAATAACGCCGCATCGTATCAAAAGCTACGGCACTGCGCGCGTTACCAATATGGATGTAATTATAAACGGTCGGTCCACAAACATACATTTTGACCCGACCGGGTGTCAGCGGCCGAAAGATTTCTTTCTCCCGCGACAAGGTATTATATATTTTAAGCATACGATCATCCTCACTCAACTAACAAAAAAAGACTGGTCTACCGAACATGCTGTTCAGTTCCAGTCTTTAATATATCATAAAACCTTAACTTGCGGCAGATAAACCGTCATTAGCCTTTCATTTGCGCCAAAGTCTGGTCAATGTGCTTCAAAGTTTTGTCACGGCCTAGCAATTCCAAAGACTCGCCTAATTGCGGCCCGTGCATTGAGCGTGTCGTCGCGATCCGGATCGGCATGTACAACTTGCGACCCTTAACGCCAGTATCTTTTTGCACTTGCTTGACTGCCGCCATGATCTGCACGGAAGTAAAGTGCGTGATCTTCGTTACGCCGGCCCGAAACGCCTGCAAAACTGGCAAAGCACTGTCATCAACTAATTCCTGCATCGCCGTTTCATCCAACTGTTCAGGTTCTTCAAAGAACAAGTCGGACAATTCCGTGATCTGCGCCGTATAACTCATTTGATCCTTGTACAGGGCAATCAATTGCCGAGCCCATTCGATCTCATTAGGTTGCGGATCCGCAGGCATTTTACCAGCCTTGATCAAAGCGTGCAGTGACAGATCAGTGATTGTCTCGCTGTCGGCCTTCTTCACGTATTGATTGTTGACCCATTCCAACTTCTTGGCGTCGAAAGCCGCTGGCGATTTGCTCAAACGCTTCTCGTCAAACTCTTTGATCAATTCCTTACGATTGAAAACTTCATTCGTACCCACAGGTGACCAGCCTAACAAGGCGATAAAATTAAACATGGCATCTGGCAAATAGCCCAATTCCCGATATTGTTCGATGAATTGCAGAACACTTTCGTCCCGCTTGCTGAGCTTCTTACCAGTTGCTGCATTAATGATCAGCGTCATATGTCCAAAAATTGGCGGTTCCCAGCCGAACGCTTCATAGACCATTAATTGCTTAGGCGTGTTGGCGATATGATCATCACCACGTAACACGTGACTGATTTTCATCAAATGATCATCAACGACCACCGCGAAGTTATAAGTTGGCATGCCATCCCGCTTTTGGATCACGAAATCGCCGCCGACCGTCTCCGCTTCAAAACTGATTTTTCCTTTAACTAAGTCGTTGAACTGGTAAGTTCGACCTTCAGGAACGTGGAAGCGGATCACTGGTTGGAGCCCTTGGGCCTTCGCCGCCGCGATCTTCGCCGCTTTCTCCGCATCGGTCATGCCAGCATATTCGTAAACATAGTGCGGCATTTCATTGTTGGCGCGTTGTGCTTCCCGTTCAGCTTCCAGCTCGTCTTCGGTTTTGTACGATTCGTAAGCCTTGCCTTCGTCGATCAGTTGCTGGATCAGCGGTTGATAGATCGACATCCGCTCTGATTGCCGATAAGGACCATAATCGCCACCAATATCCGGACCTTCATCCCAGTCCATGCCTAACCAAGTCAAGTTCTCCAACTGACTTTGTTCGCCACCAGCGATGTTCCGCTTCGTATCAGTATCCTCGATCCGAATAATGAACTTGCCCTTGTTGTGTCGTGCGAATAAATAGTTGAATAACGCTGTTCGAGCGTTGCCAATATGCAAATGTCCAGTTGGACTAGGCGCATAACGAACGCGAATTTCATCCTTTGCCATGTTTGCCATACTTCCTTTTCTGAAAAAATACCAGTTTCTAGTGTAACGACTTTTACTGATTAAAACAAGGCTCCCCTTAAAAAAACGGTGATCCTTGTTGCAAAAAAAGTGTCTGTGAACTGACTAACGTCTGGATCCTGACCATTAAAAAATCATTTACATTGAAAAAAGCGACTCACCTAATTTTTGCTTGCCTTTGGTCCGTGCTCCGTGATGCCATGTTGCGCGTGTTGCGGTTTGGCGAAAATCATCCGCCCCGCCGCTGTTTGCAAAGCGCTGGTGATCACCACTTTGATTTCTTTATTCAAGTAATACTGACCATCTTCGACCACGACCATGGTCCCATCCTCAAGATAAGCGACCCCTTGTTGGCGCTCGGTTCCCGACTTGACTACTCTGACCACCATGTTTTCACCTGGCAAAACAGCGGGTTTCAAAGCATTGGCCAGTTGATTGATATTCAAAACGGGCACATTTTGGAACTCGGAAACCTTATTCAAGTTATAGTCATTGGTCACCACAATGCCATCCAATAATTTGGCCAATTTGATCAGCTTACTATCAACTTCAGTCAAATCATCGAAGTCGCCATCATAATTCTCGATCTTGACCTCAGGATCAGCCTTCATTTCGTTCAAAATATCCAAACCACGCCGCCCCCGCGCCCGTTTCAAACTATCTGCGGAATCGGAGATCAGCTGTAATTCGTGGACCACAAAAACCGGCACCAACAAGACGCCTTCAACGAACCCGGTTTTGACCAGCTCGTGAATCCGTCCGTCAATGATCACACTGGTATCCAATAACTTGTATTTGTGGAAGTTATCGTCTGGTTTGCGATCATAGATCAGATTTTCAACGTCACTACTCGGTTTCTTCTTGGTGAAGAGCTTCCGCCAATCTTCCATTTGTAGACCAACACGCAAGCCTAAATAGCCTAACATGACCATCAATAGAATCGGCAGGAACGTGTTGATCAGGACGATGTTGATTTTGTACAAGGGGATCGAGATAACATTCGCCAATAACAACCCGATCAACAGAAACAAAGAACCAAACAAAATCTTACTTGGATTAACATTCAAGATCTGCTTCTCCGTTTTTGCCAAAGAAGCAAGTAAAGGATCAATAATTGCTAGAGACAGTAAATAGAAAATAACGATGCCGATCAAGGAATTCATCCAAGGGGTGTTCAACCAAGTGCTGTTCTGCCAACCAAATAATTGCCACAATAAAGGCAGAAAGGAATAGCCGACAAAACCGCCGGCAACGGCTAAGATCACTTGGGTTATGATTCTTTTTCTTTTCATTTCATTCACCTCCTTTCAAGTTGCGGACTGACCGCACTAAAAATAAAAATCTATCACCTGAAACAGACAACGCGACGCGACCAGCCGAGCTTAATCAGTTTGGTCACCCCGAGGCTGATCCTGAAATGCCAAATAAATGGCTTGCTTGATTGTACTGACGCCAACAGCGGTGATTTCCTTAGGAATCTTCAAACCACCCAAGTTGTTTTTAGGCACGAAAGCCCGCTTGAACCCTAATTTAGCTGCTTCTTTCAAGCGTTCCTCGATCCGATTGACCCGCCGGATCTCCCCGGTCAAGCCGATTTCTCCGACGAAACAATCATCTGGCGCGATTTCTTGATTGCGGTAGCTGGAGGCGATTGCTAACGCCATCGCCAAGTCGATCGCCGGCTCGTCCAATTTGACCCCACCAGTCGCTTTCAAATAGGCATCTTGGTTCTGCAACATCAAGTTGGCCCGTTTTTCCAAAACCGCCATCAACAAGGCCACCCGATTATGATCCAGCCCCGCCGCTGTCCGTTTAGCATTGCCAAACATCGTCGGCGTGATCAACGCTTGGATCTCAACCAAGATTGGCCGGGTCCCTTCCATGGCCACAACCACCGCCGAACCGGTCGCACCGGCTAGCCGTTCTTCTAAGAACAGTTGTGACGGATTAGCCACTTCTTGCAGGCCATCCTCATGCATTTCAAAAATACCTAATTCATTAGTTGAGCCAAACCGGTTCTTGACCGAACGCAAGATTCGAAACGCGTGGTGAGTGTCCCCTTCGAAATACAACACCGTATCCACCATATGCTCTAAGATCTTCGGACCGGCAATGGCGCCATCTTTGGTCACATGACCCACCACGAAAACGGTCCGTTGCTCATTCTTGGCGATCTGCATCAACTCCGCAGTCACCTCACGGATCTGTGAAACACTCCCGACCACCGAATTCAGTTCCGGCTCGTTCATTGTTTGGACCGAATCGATCACCACATACTTCGGATCCAATTCGGCGATCGTCGCTCGGATCTGAGTCATATTGGTCTCTGGATATAAGTACAGCTTAGCACCTTTGACCCCTAAACGCGAAGCTCTGAGCTTGATCTGGGCCGCGCTTTCCTCACCAGAAACATAAAGGACCTTTTCGCCAGTTTCTTGCAGTTGGCCACAGACTTGGAGCAACAAAGTGGACTTGCCAATACCAGGATCGCCGCCGATCAAAATCAACGAACCGGGCACAATGCCTCCACCTAAAACGCGGTTTAGCTCCGGCATTTCGGTAGTGACACGTGGCGTTTGCGCCAAGCTGACCTCACCTAAAAGTTGCGGCTTACTGCGACTATCGCCGTTGGAGCTGGCCCGGCGGCTCGGGGTCGCTTGCGTGCTGACCGGCGCGACTTTTTCTTCGACCATTTGGTTCCAAGCGCCGCAATTCGGGCAGCGGCCAAAATGTTGGGGCGCGGTGTAACCGCAATTCTGGCAAACGTACTGTGTTTTGATTTTAGCCATGGACCTCAACTCCTATCTAATGTATTCTGATCACTCCGCAGCTTGTGTTGCGCGATGACGGCCTGGCTTGGGGCAATCTGAAAATAGCTTGTCCGCAGCTTGCGCTGCGCGCTTCGGGGTGAGCTCGCTGTGGGCGTCACTTTGAGCTTCGCAAAACCCGCGAATCTCAAAGCTGAGCCTTGTCCTAAGCGGCAGAGCCACTAACCGTGTTCACCGACCTAGCTTCCTCCGCTTAGCTACGCAACTATTCCGGAGGCAAGACCCAGCCTCCAAAATAGTTGCTAGGCTAATGCTCAGAAGCTACCCAGGTCGGTTCACACTCTCACCCATTTCACGGCGATCTCACCCCGAAGCGCTCCGCTCCAGCCGCTCAACGTTATAACAGTCGTTTGAGCACTCCCGCCAACCGACAAGCTATGGCCGATTGATGGGGATCCACGGAATTAACGGCCGTGGTTAGTGGTCATAATTTTTAAATTGGTGACACCACAGCAGTCTGCTTGATGAATCAACTGAGTCGGTCGGTTTCCACCCAGGGATTGTTTAGGGAGCGAGTAATTATGTTCAGCCACACGAACTGTACCCACCAACTAATCCGAATCTATTGATATTACCGTACCATCCCTAAAAGTGGGCAATTGTTTGACCACCACACTCGCAAAAGCACTTCGTTAAATCCTTCGCTTCGATTGCTGCTAGGCGCAATTCTGCCTAGCAACCGCCTCAGGACGTGTGGCTCAGCGGTGAAATTGTCCTTGGCGGATTGGCTTCGAGCATTAGCCTAGCGATGGCTTTGGGAGCGGGCTTCGCTTCCGAAGTCAGTTGCGCGGAGCACGTTTCCAGCCACGATAAACGTCATGGAGGCGGTTGCGTCACCACTCAAACCCACCAAACCTGCATTAAGTAAAAAATCAAGAATGGCGTCTAGGTTTCCGAAACCCGTTGGTATTGCCGTGCCATCTCCAAAAGTGGGCAATTGTTTGACCATCACGCTTGCAAAAGCACTTCGTCAAATCCTTCACGTCGATTGCAGATAACCGCAATTCTGTTCAGCAACCGGCTGGGACTGCGCGGCTCAGTGGTGAAATTGTCCTTGGCGGCTTTGCCGCTTAGGACAAGGCTCGATTTGAAGACAAGCCGCGCTCTTTGCGGATTGGCTTCAAACGATGCCCACCACGTTCCAGTCCGCATCAGCAGTCCCAGCCGGTTGCGCTCATGCGCAACACCCCACCAAACCCGCAATTAAATCAAGAATAACCCCCCCCCTACAAAACAAACAAAAACTAACGTCCTGAAGAGCCAAACCCGCCTTGCCGCTTTTGATCAGCCGGTTGATCGTCATCGGTGGTCAAATACTTAACGAAAATTCCTTGCCCCAAACGATCACCTTTCTTAATCAGCTGGTCGCGAATCCCAAAATTAATCAGCTGAAAGAAGATCTCGCCTTCATTTGCTTCATTATTGTAATAATCCGCGTCGATCACGCCTACACCATTAGGCAAGCTCAAGAAACGCTTCAACGGACTGCTGGAGCGATTGACCAGCAACAATACCTCATCGGTCGGCATGGTCACCTTGATCCCAGTGGGCACCAGTAATGGCCGCAGGGATTGCTCGGCCCGTTGGAAATCCTTGGTCATCAATTCATGCTCGTTGTTGATTTTACGAAACATTTTAACAAAATTCATTTTCCAGATCGATGGCAGCAAAAAGTCTTCCGCCGCCGCGAAATCATACCCAGCCGCATGCGTCGTTTGCCGTTGTGGCAAGGTCAACCCTGCGCCTTTAAATCGAGAAACCACTTCAAATCTTCGTTCACCCATGAAACCAAAACGCCTCCATTATCGATAGCTATCCAAGTATTTATCATACCATGAAACCGCCAACTTGACCGCATCAAGTCACAGTCTTTGCCTAAATTTTAACTTTAGTTGGCGGTGGCCATTATTCCCAGGTTGGCGCTATCGTTAACCTCCAAATTAAGGTAAAATGGAATCAAGATCAATTGATCGTGCTCCATGATTATCGTTGTCAGATCTGTCTACAAACCAGAGCGTGAGTCCGGCCCGAGTAGCTCCTGAGCATTAGCCTAGCAATTGGGTTGGAAGCTGAACTTTGCTTCCGAACCAATTGTGTAGCAAAGCGCAGGAGGCTGGGGTGGCGATCGCGTTTCAAAGGAGGAATTTCATGGCATTCGAATTTGAACCTGGTCGTTTCTACCAAGTGGATCAGCAGGACCATTTACTGGCAGAAGTGACTTATCAACCTATTAAGGATGGCGCAGTCTACGCGCTAGATCACACCTTTGTCGACCCTTCACTGCGGGGACAGGGTGTGGCCCACCAATTAGTCGCGGCGGTAGTCGAGCTGGCGCGCCGTGAGGGCAAGCAGATTTTGCCGCTGTGCCCTTACGCGAAAAAAGAATTTGACCGGCTGGCCGAATACGCTGATGTTTACTATAAAAATCCTGAAGGAGCACAATACGAACAATGAACGCAGATCAAATGAAACAAATCGCCGCTGAGAAAGCCGCGACTTATGTTGAAGATGGGATGATGTTAGGTCTAGGCACGGGCTCAACCGTTTTTTATTTGGTGGAGGCAGTCGCACGCCGAGTCCAAGCGGAAGGCTTGCAGCTAACCGCCGTGGCCACCTCATCGCGCACGGCCAAGCAAGCCAGCGAATTGGGCATCAAAATGATCGACCTGAATGACGCGCCGACTTTGGATTTGACCATTGATGGCGCCGATGAAGTCAGCGCCGATTTCCAAGGAATCAAAGGTGGCGGTGGCGCCCTGCTTTTGGAGAAAATCGTGGCCTTGAATTCTCGCCGCAACCTCTGGATCGTTGACGAAAGCAAAATCGTGCCCCAACTGGGCGCCTTCCCGTTACCGATTGAAGTGATTCCCTTCGGTTTAGCTAAGCTGACGCAACGCTTAGAGGCTGAAGATCTGCACCCCGTACTACGTCGCCAAGCAAACGGCGAACTTTTCTTGACCCACAACAAGAACTACATTCTTGATCTGCACATCGGCAATATTCCCCACCCCCACGTGCTGGGCGAATGGCTGGATCACCAAACCGGCGTGGTAGAACACGGCCTCTTCTTGGACGTCGCCAAAACCGTCGTCGTTGGTCATCCTGCTGGCCCCGAAGTCCTGCAAGCACCACGCTAATTCGATTCTTAAAACACATCGCGCCGGCGCGATGTGTTTTTTTAGTTGAAAAAGACCTTGCACCCGATTCAATAACAATCAGTTGTAAGGCCTTTTAGAAGTAATCCGCAATCGGCCGGTCAAGTTACTGATCCGTCCCTCCAAAACCATCCAACCCTTCATCAGCCTAGGTCGTTAGCTAACAATCTAAGGAGGATTCACCTGTGACAATGGAAAATGATCAGAATGAATTGTTTCATCTTTACTATAAACGTTGGATCACAGTCTATAAGGAAGGTGCCATTCGCTCAATCACCATGGCGAAATATTTAATGACTTACAAGTGGCTGGTCAAGTTAATTCCTAACTTGAAGATGTGCGAGTTAACGCGAATCGCTTATCAGCAAATGTTGAACGATTATGCCCAGGAACATGAGCGGCAAACCACGATGGATTTCCATCATCAAATTAAAGGTGCCATTTTAGATGCGGTGGATGAAGGTCTCATCGATCGGGATCCAACGCGCAAGGCGATAATTAAGGGGAAAACCCCACGCGAAAAGAAACCTAAATATTTAAACCAGTTTGAATTGCAAACAATGCTAAGCACTTTGCACCTGACGGCCGAGGTCAATTGGGATTGGTTCATCCTCCTGGTCGCCAAAACTGGAATGCGTTTCTCGGAGGCACTGGCTTTGACCCCTAAGGACTTTGACTTTGCCCACCAAATGTTGACAATAAATAAAACTTGGAATTACAAAGGCGGCGGTGGCTTCTTACCGACGAAAAATCAATCCTCAGTTCGTAAAATCCAAATCGATTGGCAAACCGTGATCCAATTTTCAGAGTTGATCAAAGGGCTTCCTGAGAAACAACCCATTTTCTTGACCGGTTCTGGCAAAATATACAATTCAACGGTAAATGATATTTTAAAACGTGCTTGCGAGCGCGCTCAAGTGCCGGTTATTTCAATTCACGGCCTCCGTCACACCCATGCTTCACTTTTACTATTTGCGGGCGTTTCAATCGCCAGTGTCGCGCGGCGACTGGGCCACGCCAGTATGACAACGACACAGAAAACATATCTGCACATCATTCAAGAATTGGAAAATCAAGACGTTGACCTCGTTATGCGTTCCCTTTCAGGTTTGAGCTAAATAAAGTCTAGCTAACGACTTACGCTGATGAAGGGTGATAAGGTTGTCCAACAGTTGGAAGAACGTGCCGATTTTTTTCTGTTCATTGCGAGTTCTAGGGATTGAAAAGTTTGATTGCGCGACTGCATTCCAATCAGATCGTGGCATTTTAGTTCCTTTCGTTTGGTTTGCAATAATTTGAAATTGATTTCCTTGTATCAATACGTAGAGAAAAGTATCATCAACGTTCTCGGAATGAAGAACCCACCAATCTCCCACTGCAATTCCACTAAAATCGGCATGCAACCAATTCTTTAGATATGGCCGAAGCTTACCAAACAGAATGTCACCCAATTCAAATGCTATTCCCCTCTTCTCACTATGCTTCGAATAAATATCTTTATTCAATTTCCCAATTTCTGGAATGATATCCTCGTATTCTACTCTAGGAAGTGTATTGTCCACACACACTTTCGAAACTCGTAAGATTAGAGAATCGAACTTCCGCTGTTCCCAAGCGTCAGTGCTACTCTTTCGGTTTAACTTGATCACCGAGGGTCGTTTCTACCCCTAAAATCTTCAATTGTTCGGCGATTTTGGCTTCCAAATCGGAAATTTCTTGCTTATCTTGAGCCAACATCCGATTAACCTCATTTAAGTCGATCGGTTCCTCCTCTTCGAAGGTGTCCACGTAGCGAGGAATATTCAAATTGTATTCATTTTCCCGAATTTCTTCAATGGGCGCCAAATGGGCATATTTAGCCACATCTTTTCGCTCGTGGTAAGCGTGAATGATTTTCTCAATATTCTCGTCGGTCAAATGGTTCTGATTCTTGCCTTTTTCAAACTCCTTCGAGGCATCAATGAAGAGAATATCCTTGGTTGTTCGCTTCTTCTTAAACACAATGATTGTTGTCGGAATTGTCACACCATAGAACAAGTTTGCGGGGAGACCAATTACGGCATAGATTCGATTACCCGTTTGGTGCTCAATCAAGTTCTTTCTAATTGTACCTTCAGCCGCACCACGGAAAAGAACACCGTGTGGTAGAACAATTGCCATCGTGCCGTTCTCATTCAAATGATAAAGACTGTGGAGCACAAAGGCATAATCCGCCTTCGTCTTCGGCGCCAATTTGCCATAATCCTTAAAGCGAGGATCTTTCAGTTTGGATTCGCTATTATCCCAGTGTGCTGAGTAAGGTGGGTTAGCAACAACAGCGTTGAAATTACGTGGATGGTCCACACCTTTCGCGTCAAGTCCATCAGGCCAGTCGCTTTCCAAGGTGTCGGCATTAGACAAAGTCATGTTATTAAAGGAAACCCCATGCATCATCAGATTCATCCGTGCCAAGTTATACGTCGTCGTATTCTTCTCTTGCCCGTAAAACTTAATGGCGCCGGCCTTATCACCACCGGGGACCTCACCTTGGACTGTCAATAATAACGAGCCAGAACCACAGGTAGGGTCATAAACTGAGAACGTCTGATCTGACGGCTGTAAATTCTCAGTGACAATCTTCGCTAAAATTTTGGAAACTTCATGCGGTGTGTAGAACTCGCCACCTTTTTTTCCGGCGGAGGCCGCAAACTGTCCAATCAGGTATTCGTAGATCGCACCAAGAATATCTTCCCCGTCTTGTCCAACAAACTCAATTGTATCGACTAGCTTCACAATCCGGTTCAAAGATTTGGCCCGTTCATTGGTCGAGGACCCCAACCGGGAATCCCCCAGATTAACATCATTGAAGACGCCGCGGAAATCTTGAACAGCATTCGCGTTAAGCTCAGCATTCTCATTGAAATTATTGAAGATCGTTTGGTAGTCGCTAGGGATAACCTGGCTATTGTCAATCTTGTACACCAGAGATGCCCACGTGTCCTCCGGCGCAATCGCATAACCCAAGCTAGAAGAAATGTCTTTCAAATAGTCTTTCAGCTCTGCGTTATTGGCTTCTTCCAAATAAGCTTCATTAACCGATTGACCCTCAGCCAAATCAAGTACATGGTTGTTGATCAAGTACTGCTCTTGGTGTTCTGATAAATAACGATAAAACATAAAGGCCAAGATGTAGTTCTTATACTCAGAAGCGTCCATATTGCCGCGGAGTTCATTGGCCATGGCCCAAAGTTTCGAAGTGATTGATTGTAAATCGTTCATTGTCATTCTCCTTTTTTAAACAAACATTTGTTGCAGCAACGCTTTTTTCTGTAATTGCAAATGATCCAGCTCACGCTGATGAAGGGTGATAAGGTTGTCCAACAGTTGGAAGAACGTGCCGATTTTTTGCTGTTCTTCAATGCTAGGTATAGTTAGATTCATTTGTCGCATTTGCTTTCCGGAAACTTCAATAAAAGTTGAACCTGCTCCAGTTGTCTCACCATAACGTTTCAAGGTTGGAGACTGTGAAAATATGAAATAGTTATCTAGTTGATCTTTATGCGGCACAATTGATTGAAACCCCTGATTTGTTGCCCCCTCTTTTTCGAGAATTGCCGTGTTTCCAATACCTGCCCGCGATGTAAATAAAACTGTTCCTAAAGGTAATAATTGTGCCGAGCTCTTTTGTAGCCCAAGTTTAGTGATTTTTCGCTTACTGGCGTGCAAGTATATTTCATTGCCTAATTCATTGGGAGAATACCAATCGATATCTCCATCCCAATAGCCTGATACCCCAGTACTTGGAGTACCTCCTCCTAGAATATCAGCAACTTCCCCCAACTTCCGCTGTTCCCAAGCGTCAGTAAATTCAGGAAAACGAATCTCAGGATATTTCTCCCCATTTTTGGGAAACATTTTCTGAAGTAACCCATTTTTCAGTTTTTTCAGGTCAGAAAGCTTACGCTGATGAAGGGTGATAAGGTTATCCAACTGTTGGAAGAAGGTGCCGATTTTTTGCTGTTCTTTATGATTTTTTGGTATGCGGAGACTTTTTTTCAATAACTCTGTTTTTGTAACTCCTTTTATTGCAGTTCCTTGAACCTCATTCAACTCGGAATTAATCTTTCTGTAAAGCGAATAGACGCCAAATCTCCCATCGACCTGTAAATTACTAAGCGAAAGAAAATCTTGAGATGTAGAGTATTCATGTGAGATAAATGCAAGCTTACCAACACCAACTCTCGTAACGATAGCTATCGAATTGCTAGGAATTATTTTTGCGGCTGATTTTATCACAGCTATATTGGTAATATGTTTTTTTACCAGAACATCAAATAGTTTTCCCTCGGAGAGATCCGATGACTGAATCCACGGAATATCACCTGACCAATATTCTGGAATAGATGTTTTTGGAGTACCACCGCCATAAGTATTATCCGCCAGGCTTAGAACCTTCCGCTGTTCCCAAGCATCAGTGAACCCGGGAAAGCGTAGTTGTGGAACATTTTTCTTTTTTTCGTTCATTTTTGTGCTCCTTCCAGAAGTGACCTTAATTATTGTTCCAATAGTTCATCAGCCAAAGCATAGATAGCTTCGCGTAACTTGTTCCGATATTTGATTTTCGATAATTTTTGTACGGCTGGATCGTGGGCCAACGTGCGATATTGTTGAGACGCCTGCGAAATGATTGTGGTGATTTGGCCGGTATCATCTAGGTCCTGGGTCTGCCAATGATGACGGCTAAATAATTCGCGCATTCCCTGTCCAGAAATAATATCAGTAATGCCCCATTTGACCCGGAAATCAAGTAAGGTACGTTCCAAAACTAAAGTATTGGCTTCTTGAATAATCACTTCGCTATCCTTCAACTTGGCCGGATATTTAAAATGCGCGCCAGCAGGTGGATAATGGCCATTGATAATTGCAACCGCGGCATTAATAATTCGCGCCGCGTTGGTTCGATCAGCCAAGCCATTAGCAAACTGGGTAATTTTGACTTGGGTTTCTTTTGCCTCTTCAGTTTTACCTTCATGAACTTGATTCAATAATTGTTCAACCAGTTCGGTCAAATAATCGTAATCAACTTTAACGTCTTTAATGTGTGTCATTTGTAAGTCAATCTGTTGGATCGAAACCTTCTGCTTCTTAGCAAGATGTGTCTTCAATTCATTGGCCAGGACAGTGGTCAGGCTAACTTCTTGCTCAGGCGTCATCCCTAAGCCATCATAAATGGCCTTTGGATTACTGTAATCAAAGCCATCATCATTATCAGGATTTTCGTCTGGATTGTATTGCTTTAGCTGAGACATCCCCTGATTATAATCCCGCAGCAAATCAAACATGTAATCCTTCTGCTTTTCTGAAGGTGGTAACTGAGTGAAATCACGGGTCAAATCAGCCAATTTCTTAACTGTTTGTTTGACTTTAGCAAAGACATCAGGGAAATCAGGTGCGGTCACCCCGTCATCAATGTTTTGCTTACGTCGGTCTTCATCGGAAAGACTAGCCGAGTTCTTATTGGCATAAATAGCCAGCGCTTGGTTCATCAGCTTTTCGTTCTGGGCTGGCCAACGATAATTGACCACTCGCCCCCACGGCTTCTTTTCTAGATCCGCGATGCGGTTGGTCCGTGAGTAGGCTTGAATCAAGGCGGCCCCTTTCAAAGTCCGATCGACGTAAAGGGTATTCAGCTCAGGCGCGTCAAAGCCTGTCAACAATTGATCGACCACAATGACCAAATCTAGATATTGACCGTCACTAGCGGAACGATTTAAACGTGAAGTAACATCTTGGGTATAGCCAGAGACATCATTCATTTCGAAACTAGTCCCGAACTCATGATTATAGGCCTTGATTGCATCAAACAAACCACGATTCGTGGCCAACATGCTGTCATTATTGGAGGAGTTCTGGCTGAAAGTCACGGCAACTTTCAGGACGCGTTCCCCTTTGGCGGCGTTTAACTGATTGACCCGTTGAAATTCCTTGAAATACATCATCGCCATTGGTGTACTGGCCTTGCCACCACCTACGTGAGTGGTCAGCAACGCATTGTAGCGGCCTTCGCTGGAACGGTTCCACCAGTTCCGATAAATATCACGGACAACTTCCTGCACATGCTCGAGGTTCTCATCGTAGAAACTTGGCTCGACAGCATCGTCCATATCATCTTGGGTCAGATTGGCGATTTTAGTTTGAATCGCCGCCTCGGTCCAGTCTGGATGTTGCTCATGATAAAAGGTGGGTAAATATTTCGCTTTCATCTTGTCTTCATTGATGGTGGTCTCAAAATCGACCTTGAAACCCAATACGTTGTGGTCAGCGATTGCTTGGCGAATCGTGTAGGCATGCAGTAATGGTCCAAAGATATCTTCCGTCCGCAAGCCAGTCGTCGTTTCATCAAACATCGGTGTGCCGGTATACCCCACCCAAGCTGCATGATGGAAAGCCGCCTGGATCCGCTTGAACGAGTCGCCACCAGTAGATCGATGAGCCTCATCGACAATAAAAACAATATGTTTATTCGGCGATTTAAAGGATTTTCGTTTAACCAGCGTATCTAATTTCTGCACCGAAGTGACGATAATATTATTATCTTTCGAGCGTAATTTACGGCTTAAATCGGTGGTGTTATCGGTGCTTTGAACACTACCAACGGCATCAGCACTGGCATCAGGATCATAAGCCTGATAATTCTCGTTGGTCTGTTTGGTCAGTGCGATTCGATCCACCACGAAGACGACTTTATCAATGTTGGGCATGCGACTGGCCAGCCAGGCGGTTTTGAAACTGGTGATTGTCTTGCCGGAACCAGTTGTGTGCCAGATGTAGCCAATTCTATTAACGCCCATCTCGAAATCAGCATGTTTCAGACCTTCGATTACTTTTTGAGTGGCATAAACTTGGTACGGTCGCATGACTTTTAGCATTTGTTTGTTCTTAGTACCATCAAGGATCATATAGTTGGTCGCCATTTGGTGCGCCATCGGGATCGATAACATAGAATCCGCGAATTCCCGCCAACCCCGCACAATTCCACTGTCATCATTCTTGGAATTATCCGCAGAATTACGTTGCCAATTAAAGGCGAAATCTTTATTGAATTTGTCCGCAGTGGTATTCGCCATATACTTAACATTATTGGGAGTAATCGCCACCAATATCTGCAAGGTGGAGAAAATATCATGATACTGATTCTCATCGGCATATTGCTGCATCTGATTCAGAGCCTCGTTGACATCATGAGTATCGCGCTTCTCTTCAATTTGAATGATCGGTAGCCCATTGATCAATAAAGTTGTATCAAAGCGCCGGTTTTGTTTGCCACTAATCACAGCGGGACGTTCAATCTGGTTGACCACCTGATAAATTGTATCTCCAGCCCCAATCTGTTTCTGGTCGAAAACCGTCAAGAAAACGTGTCGGCCATCATCGAGATCAATTTCAATCTGGGAAACGCCGTTGAGGCCGTACAAGAATTGCCCCGCCTCATAGGGGGTTCGCAACCCCGAAATGATCTTCTTGACCTGATCAAATTCAACCACACTGAGAGGGTGCTCTAAAGTGTTCCGGTTATGCTGTTCCAAAATCAGTTTAAAGTTAGCCCAAAGCTGTGCAGTACTTTTGATTTCCGGTTCATACTGCCATAATTTCGTTTTATAAATGTAATTGACCGGGTAATCAGAAATCGTCAACCCTGCAGCAGGATCCGTGATCGTGCCACTAGTCAAATATTGAATCAGTTCGTTTTCAAATTTGATTTCATTCATTTGTGTTTAACTCCCTTAATTTCTTTAGAATGATCTTGGTTTCTGAAGTAGCGACGCGTCGTTTTAAAGCTGCCAACCGTAATTGACTGACGTAAACGTCACCGATTGCTTTTTGTTGCTGTGTATCGGGTAATGACGGTAAGATCAGATCTTTGATTTGACGGAGGCTGTACCGAAGAATAGTCGAGCCCTGGAGCCCTTGTTGTAATTGCCGAAGAATATGGGGGTCTTCATTAAACAGATAAAGCAGATAATTCGAATCAATTGACACGATCGGCTGTAGCTTGACATAATTCTGGGTCAAGAGAAAACCAGCGTGACGCGGTTGCACGCACACCACTTGCCCAGAGATCAGACTTAGCACAAGCTCACCTGACTTGGCTGTGACTAACTGATCCCACGTGCGCACTTGCTTCACCTCGCTCCGATTAGAATCAAGACCAACGATGTCTGCTTCAAGCTCCATTTGACCATAGATTTGATAAAGCGGTGCTTCCTCATCCGTCGTCTCCGTAATTCGAAATTGAGGTGTGCCACTGATCAGTTCAATCATTGCTGTCAATTTCTTCATTGATCGCTCCGTCCTTCCTTTTGTCCCTATTGTTTGACCGCTTTCATTATCATGATTTTATTCTAGCATAGTTTCCGCAAAAAGGAAGCTCTATTATGTAATTTTGGTAAATTACATTTTCAGACTGATAATGCCTGACAAAAAAAGGTTCTAATCGTGACATCACGATTAGAACCTTTTCTCGATAAACCTATTCTATTTTAAACATGTAAATCAATTTCCTACAAAAAGTTAACAACTTGCATCAGGATCGGCACCACGATCACGAATAGTACGGTGGAGGTGGTGACAAGGTTGGTGGCGTATTCCACGTCGCCGTGCGCCTGACCGACCAAGATCGGTAAGACTGCCAGTCCAGGGGCGCCAGCTTGGATGATCAAGGTGCTGCTTTCGATCGCCGGCATGGCGTTGCCCATGCTTTTGCCAATGAGGATCATGACGATCATCAATGCTGGCGCAAAGATAAAGCGGCCTAACAGCGCCCAAACAGTATCACGGTCGAAGCGGATCGACTTCAAGCCAGCATCGGCGAGAATGATCCCGATATAGATCAAGGACATGGGTGTGACGATGCCACCGACCATGTCCAAGGTCTTGGTGATCCAATCAGGTACAGGGATCGCCAGTAGCAAAAAGACCAAGGAAACCAGGAAACCGACTAACGGCGCGGGCAAGAGTTTGCGCCAGTTGAAGTCTTTCTTGGTGCCCTTTTTAATGGTAGGGTCGTCATTGGAAATGAAGAAGACACCGATCGCCCAAGTCGAGATCGTGTTCATCACATAATAAACGAGGAAGTACGGCAGGCTTTTGCTGCCGAACAAGGCCAAGTTCAACGGCAAGCCAATGAAAATGGTATTGGCGTTGGCGAACATATTGATGAAGGTACCCCGACGACCTTGGCGAATGTGTAGCGCTTTGGTCAGCAACCAAGCCAGCAAGTAACTGCAAGCAAAACTGCCAAAAGCGAAGATCAAACCACCAGACAGGCTGGCTAATTTATCGCGGGTCAGATATTTCAAAACAGAAACGAAAATCGAAGCAGGTAAGGCGATGTTCATGATGATAAACGAGATATTGCCTTTGAAACTGTCATCCAAACGTTTGGAACTTCGCAGCCAGTACCCTAGCGCGATCACAATGACGATCTCGGCGACGCTTTGTAATGATGTAATAAATGCGGCCATTTTTCTCAATTCCCCCTAAATAATTAGTATGCTGGTGTCCATTTCAAGTCCGCGACAGCTTGTTGCGCGTCACTGGCAGTCGATAAATGTTCGTCGATCGCTTGCTGAGCCACGCCATTGGCAACCGTCAAGCTGAAGGCGTCCAATTTCGAGACCGGTGGCAAAACCGCCGCGCCCGCTTCTGTCGGATCGACAATCCCACCTAGGGAATGCGCCGCCTTATTGATCATGCCATCGCTTAGCACCTTGGCGTTGACAGCCAGCGCGCCTAAGCCTAAGCCGGGATACACCAAAGCGTTATTGGCCTGACCAATATGATAAGTCACGCCTTGATATTCGATCGGCTTAACAGGGATCCCAGTGGCGATCAGCGCTTGGCCCTTGGTCCAAGTCAATAGATCTTCCGCCTTAGCCTCGGCCAATTTCGTCGGGTTAGACAACGGGAAAATAATCGGCCGTGGTGTGTGCGCCGCCATTTCCTTGACGATTTCTTCTGTGAAGGTGCCTGGTTGTGTCGAGGTCCCGACCAAGATCGTCGGATGAACCGCCTTGACGACTGAGGCCAAATTAGTCAAGTCAGCGGCGTTGGCGAATTCAGACCGTTGATGGGTAAAAGGCTTTTGTTCGGGGGTCAAGCCTGCCGTATCGTCAAACAGCAAGCCTTGTTTATCAACCAAGTAGAAGTGCCGTTTCGCTTCTTCAGGTGACAAGCCTTCTGCCACCATTGCGTCAAAGATTCGCTGCACGATACCAGCACCAGCTGTTCCCGCGCCGAAACTCAAATAGATTTGGTCAGTCAATTTCTCATGGGAAATATTCAACGCGCCTAAGATCCCGGCCAAAGTGATGATCCCCGTTCCTTGAATGTCGTCATTGAACGTCAAGATCTCATCCTTGTATTTGTTTAAAATATTGGCAGCATTATCACGACCGAAGTCTTCGAAATGCAAATACATTTGAGGGAACAATCCTTCCGCCGTGGCGACGAAACGATCAACAAACTCATAATAACGTTGACCGGTCACCCGTTGATGATGATTGCCCAGATAAAGCTCATCGTTCAATAATTTCTCGTTATTGGTGCCCACGTCCAAAACCACTGGCAAAACTGATTTAGGATCAATCCCAGCGGCGGCAGTGTAGACCATCAGTTTGCCCACGGAAATATCGACACCTTGCACACCCCAGTCACCGATGCCCAAGATCCCCTCGCCGTCAGTAACCACGATCAAGCGAATGTCGCGCTCACCAGCAGCCGCGCGCAAGCTGGCCTCGATGCTATCCGGATCATCGATGGACAAGAAAGCAGCGTTTTGTGGGTCTAAGAACAAGCGGCTGTAATTCTCGATCGTGTCGGCAATGGTGGGGTCATAAACGACCGGCATGAACTCGTTGATGTGCTCGCTGAATAATTGATAGAATAAAGTCCGATTTTCATTGAAAATATCCATCAGAAACAAGCGCTTAGCTAAATCAGTTTCCCGCAATTGATACTGACCATAAGCTTGTTCCACTTGTTGCGCCAAGGTTTGCACGAAAGGTGGCAACAAACCAACTGTGCCATTCTCCTGCCGTTCCGCCGCCGTAAACGCGGTTCCTTTATTTAAAAACGGATCATTTAGTAATGCTAACCCAGATTTTTTCATTTTGAAAAACCTCCTCAAATATCTTACAAAAGCTAGGATAGTCCACTATAAATAATATAGTCAAATATGCTATAATTAATAAAAAAGAATTATAGGTGTTGCTATGACAACGTATTTGAAGGATTATGCCTACTTCCAAAAATTAGTTGAATTAAAAAGTTTTTCAAAAACGGCGGAATTTTTCGCGGTCAGCCAACCAACGGTCACATATGCGCTGAAACGGCTGGAAGCTGAGTACGGCAGCCGTCTGATTTCCCGAACGAGTTTCACAAACTCGCTGACCTTGACCGCTGCCGGTGCCCAGACCTTGCAGCATCTGCAACGGATCCTCCACGAAGAACAATTGCTCCGTCAGGATCTCCACCGGATCAAAACAAAAAAGATCCGCATGGGCATGCCGCCGATCATCACCAATTATCTCTTCCCGAAAGTTTTCGATGAATTGGAACAGGCCGATCTGATCGCCCGCATCGAACCCGTGGTCAGTGGCTCCAAGGAGCTACTGGCCCATTTGCAAAGCGGCGCGCTTGATCTATCTTTATTAGGCGCCACCAATATTCCGGAAGCGGCTGACTTGGACTTTATCATGATCCGCCAACAACCTTTTAAGCTGATCGCCGCCGCTGACCGCCAGATCCCGCGGCCGTTAACGCCGGAATTCATTGCCCAACAGGCCTTTATTTTGCTTGATGAACAATCAGTCCACCAACAAGTTTTCCAATTGTTCTGTCGCAAGTATAATATTCTCCCCCAGGTGATCTACCAAACCAATGATTACAAGCTGCTTCTGGATCTGGTGCGTCGCGATCAAGGCATTAGTTTCATCACCGCCACCGCCCTTCACGATACCGATGGCGTCCAACAATTGGACCTCCCCCTCCTCGACCTGCCACAATTCAAGATCATGTTGGGCACCCGCCACAGTTCCGCCGCCGATCCTGACTTGACCACGATCCGGGAAATTTTCCAACGAATCCCCTTTCTCTAGAATCGAAACAGTCAAGCGTAATCACACGAAAATAAAAGCCTAAACACTGCGAGCGGCAACTAGCCTAGCGGTGATTTTTTGAGCCCCTGCTTGAGTGCAGGGTTTGGGTGGGTGTTGCGCGTGAGCGCAACCGGCTGGGACTGCTGTTGCGGACTGGAACGTGGTGGGCATCGTTTGAAGCCAATCCGCAAGCCCGGCGGCTTGTCTTCAAATCGAGCCTTGTCCTAAGCGGCAAAGCCGCCAAGGACAATTTCACCACTGAGCCGCGCAGTCCCAGCCGGTTGCTAGGCAGAATTGATCCTATCTGCAATCGAAGTTGGGTATCTGACAAAGTGCTTTTGCGAGCTAGAGGTCAAAAATCGCCCGCTTTTGAGGTGGTACGGTAATATCAACTGATGCGGATTATTCGGTCGGGATATTTCGATAGTTTAACAGCACATCTCGCTCATTTAATTAAATTCTGGCTGGAAATCTTTACCAGTTCCCTCAACAATCCTTGGTTGGAAACCGACCAATTCAGCTGATTCATCCAGAACTTGCCTTAGTTCATCAGACAGACTGCATTGGTGTCACCAATTTAAAGCTGGTAACCGCTAACGATGGTCGTCAACTGCGTGGATTCCCAGCAATCGGCAATAGCTTGCCCGTCGGCGTGAGTGCTCAAGCGGCTGTTAAAACGTTGAGCGGCTGGAGCGGAGAAATTCGGGGTGAGCTCGCTGTGGGCGCTGTTTTGAGCCAATCCGCAAAGTACGCGGCTTGTCTCAAAATCAGGTCTTGGTCTAAGTGGCAAAGCCACTAAGACCAATTTCACGGCGATCTCACCCCGAATTTCGCAGCGCAAGCTGCGGACAATCTATTCCATATCCAGCAAGTATCAAAAAAAGAGCAATCACACGAAGAAAATGTGATTGCTCTTTTTTGAAACGTGTTACACACAACTGCTTTCTGCGCCGATACGCGATTTGTCACAGATTGTCTGACGCCAATCTGCACCAAATCGCTAGTCGTGCTCAAAAGCAACCCGTTGTGTGCCACACTCTCTTTTTTGAACCATACTCAGAACTCAATTATTGCTTAGCTGCCCAGGTAGCAAAGGCAGTTTTGATCTGATCGAGAGAGATCTCCGCAGTGCTGGTGAAGTTCAGATCAGCTTCATTCAGGATCGCTGGATCACCGATCCCCACTGAGAATTCACCGGCGCCATTGATCGACTGGATCCCGGCAAAGGCATCTTCCAAACCAACCGCTTCTGTCGGCTTGAGGCCAAGTAAAGCCGCGCCCTTGGCGAAAATCTCAGGATCTGGCTTACCTGCATGCAGGCTGGCCGGGTCGACGATCTGGTCGAAATAAGCGGTCAGTTGAAGGCCGTTCAAAATCCGCGGCGCATTCTTGGAAGCTGAGGCCAGCGACATTTGATAGCCATCAGCTTTTAATTGATCCAAGAAGTCCTTGATCCCGGGGAGAATATCCGCCGGCGTCATGTTGGAGATCAATTGAACGTAATAATCATTTTTCTTGGTGGCCAAAGCCTCTTTTTCAGCTTCGGTAAAATCATTTTCCCGCTGACCGAACTTGAGGATCACATTCAGTGAATCCATTCGGCTAACGCCTTTCAATTGTTCGTTCACGCTAGGATTGATCGTGATGCCCATATCATCTTGGGCGATTTTCGCCCAGGCCTGATAATGGAACCGGGCCGTGTCGGTGATCACCCCGTCTAAATCGAATACAAAACCTTTTAGCATTGCTGTTCCTCCATTCACTTCTTAATCGGTGACCGTTAAAACTTGGTCCGCCTTAACGATCTGAGGTTGACCATTCACAGTCAAGGCTAAATCGGTGCCCTTGAGCAATTCCAACTTAGTCTCGTGATGATCCACAGTAACAGCCAAAAGTCGACCGCGGAAATTGATCTGGAAACGATAACTATCCCAATCTTTTGGACAGAACGGCTTCAAAGATAATTGACCATGTTGATGGCGCAAACCAGCGAAACCTTGGACGATCGACAACCAGCCGCCGCTCATCGAAGTGATGTGCAGACCATCGGCAGTATCGTTGTTGTAGTTATCCAGATCCAACCGCGCTGTCCGACTGTACAATTCAACGGCCTTATCTTCTTCACCGATCTCAGCGGCGATAATGCTATAAATACAAGCAGATAAAGAGGACTCGTGAACTGTCATCGGCTCATAGAAGTCAAAGTTCCGTTTCTTTTCCGCTAAGGTAAACTGGTCATCTAAGAAATAGATTCCCTGCAAAACATCGGCTTGCTTGATAAACGGCGAACGCAAGATCTTATCCCAAGACCAATGTTGGTTCAAAGGCCGTTCACTTGGATCCAAGCTAGAAACCGGCCGCAGATCTTTATCAAGGTAGCCATCGTTTTGGACGAAGATGCCTTCCTGGTCATCAACGGGATAGTACATCCGCGCGATGATATCTTGCCAGTAAGCTTGTTCTTCTGTGCTGACCGCCAACGCGTGCTGTTTGGCGTCAGAGACTTGTGGTAAAATCTCCAACGTATAACGTAGCACCCAAGTAGCCATTTGATTGGTATACCAGTTGTTGTTAACGTTGTTTTCATACTCGTTCGGACCAGTGACCCCGTGGATCATATACTGCTGATGCCGTTTGGAGAAGTGGACCCGATCGGCCCAGAAGCGGGCGATGCCAACGAGAACATCGATGCCTTTCGTCAAAACGTAATCAGTATCTCCAGTATAATCGGTATACTCATAAATTGCATGGGCTACGGCCCCATTTCGATGGATTTCCTCGAAGGTGATCTCCCATTCATTATGGCATTCGATCCCGTCAAAAGTCACCATTGGATACAAGGCGCCTTTCAGTCCTTGTTGTTGCGCGTTATGATAAGCGCCGGCCAATTGGTCATAGCGATACTCCAACAATTGGCGGGTGACCTGTGGTTTGGTGACCGAGACATACATCGGCACGATATAAGCCTCAGTGTCCCAATAAGTTGCGCCACCATATTTTTCACCAGTGAAGCCCTTTGGTCCGACATTCAAGCGGGAGTCTTCACCATAATAAGTCATGAATAATTGTGAAATGTTGAAGCGGATTCCTTGCTGCGCTGCTGGATCACCGTTGATCTGCACATCCGATTGGGCCCAACGTTGCGCCCAGACTTGATCTTGCGCCGCTAATTGCGCGACTAAACTAGTTTGATCGGCCGCTTGGATCAACGTCGTTGCACGGCTCACCTGCTGAGCCTCAGGAACATCACGACTGGTAACGACCACCACCTGCTTGCGTAAGGTCAAAACTTGGCCGGTGGTCAAATGGGCGCTGATTGCTTCGCCAACGCGGCCAGATTTTTCAGTCAATGGTTTACGGTCAACAGCCACAGCGCTATCCACGACCACATGCATTTGTTCTGTGATCGTAAACCGTGGTGTCCCGAAAGGATTTTCTTTGGTCTCCATGGTGACGAAATAATTATCATCAGCTAATTGGCCTTGTTGCCGCAACTCCCAAAAAGTCTCATCATAATTAGAATCTTCATTATGAACATTGCCGTTGATCAAAGGCTCCAGTGTCAGTTCAGCTTGTCCCGATAAAACTTCAGCTTCTAAATTGATCAAAGCCAATTCTTGGGTGACGTTGCTCATGAAGCGCAAGAAACTGAAGCGCACACTGGCGCCGCCGATCTCCGCGATGAAAGACCGCCGCAAGACCCCGTCATGCATATCCAATTCTAATTTAAAATCATGAAATTCAGTTTTAGCAAGATCGAGCGTCTCACCATTGACCTTGATCGGGATACTCAAGAAGTCCGGTGAGTTGATGGCTTTACCGAAATACTTCGGATAGCCATTCTTCCACCAGCCGACCCGCGTTTTATCTGGAAACCAGACTCCAGCCAAATAAGTACCTTGGTGAGTATCGCCACTGTAACTTTCTTCGAAATTACCGCGCATGCCCATATAACCATTACCGATCGAGGTCAAACTTTCTTGCAAACGTTTGTCTGCTACTGCCAACTGATCCGTTGCGAGGATCCACGGATCGATCTCAAATAATCGTTTTGTCATTTTGAACCTCTCTGTTGTTTGTAAATTCGTCATTAAACCGTGTCCGCCAATAAATCGCCAAAATCATCAGGGCAAGAACAACTGAGAAAACCATAAACATCAATGAAAAATCAAACCGAACTAATCCGGTCACCATTGCCGCCAAGGTGCCGTATAACGACGCGTTGAGCACGAGATTATGGGCTTCTCCAAAGGATTTGATCGAGGCTTGCCGATTACGTTTCATTAAGGACAAGAAGAACGCCGCTCCCAAGATCAAGAGCAAATTGGAACCCACGACGATCAACCCGACGGAAACTAACATCAACATCATGATCGAACCATGATTAGAACGATACCAACTGTTCTGGAGAAACTTTGTGATATTTTTTTGTGGTGAAACATTGTTTTTCTGTTGATACGTGGCTTGGAAAAGATAGCCGCGTTCTTGCAAGGTGAAGTGGTCTTCGGCCAGATCAACGGCATTGTCCACTTGTTTCAATTGCTTCTTGGTCAAATTTGTTCCGATCAGCGCCTTCTTCGTCTGATAAATCACCTTGTTCTCAGAAGTCTGTAACCGATCATCCTTAAATGTCAGCTGTTGACTGGCATCCTTAAGTTCCTGCCGCGCCAGCAAAGCATTGGCGTCGGGCAGAAAGGCATGAAAATTGAAGGTGGTCTGTTGGGCGTAAAAAATCGGGATCGGCAAGATCATCAGTGCGCTCAAGAAAACGAAGACAATGATCTGTTGCCACCAACGTAACGCGTGACGTCCTTTGAACATGGCTGTCGGCGTAAAAGCCGACATGAAATAACGAACGGGAAAAGCGATTTTCTTCATTAAGATTGTTTCATTCCTTTACTGGGGTTTATCCTTTAGTACTACCTGATAGCAAACCACTAGTGAAGTATTTTTGCAAGTAGAAGAATAAAATACTGATTGGTAAGGCAATCAAGATCGCACCAGCCGCGAACAAGACAACTTGTTGATCACGGGTATTGGTAATGAACTGCTGCAAGCCAACCGCAACGGTCAAATGCTCGTCAGAACGAAGCAAGAACTTGGACATGATGTAATCGCCGAATGGTCCCATGAACGCCCATAAAGCTTGAACGGCGATCATTGGCTTGACCAGCGGCAAAACGATCTGCCAGAAGACGCGGAAGTTGCCGGCGCCATCAAGTTTGGCCGATTCATCCAAGTCATACGGAACGGAATCGAAGTAGCCTTTCATCAGCCAAGTGTTCATTGGGATTCCACCGCCGATATAGATCAACGTCAAGAACCAGTAATGGTCCAAGGCATTGAGCATATTGGCCATGACATAGAAGGCAGTCAAAGCGGCCATGGTTGGGACCATTTGGATAATGATGAAGAACATCAAGCTGAAACGCCGCCCGATGAAGCGGTAACGACTGTATACATAACCGGCCAGCGTGATGACCGCGACTTGGATCAGCATCGTGAAGAAGGCGATGATGACCGTATTCTTGTACCAGGTCCCATAAAGGGTCTCCGTGAACAGACGTTTAAAGTTGATCAGGGTCCATTTGGAGTTGAAGTCCAAGGTAAAGGACTGCACATTACCTTGTTTGAAGGCCGAACTGACGGTGATCAGTAACGGATAGATAATGATGATCGCCAGAATGACCATGTATAGGTAGGTGAAGAAATGCTTGACCCGTCGATTACGGATCGCTGATTTCTCATTGATTTTCTTTTGTCTACGCGCCATCTTAATCATCTCCTAAATCAAATGCGCCCGTCTTCTTGAAGACGATCATGGAAACACCAATGACAATGACCGAGATCAACAAGGTAACCGCGGCGGCGATCGAATACTGTGGTGATTGACCCGTCGTTAATTTATAGATCCATGAAATCAAGATATCAGTACCACCGGCACCGCCACCAACATCTCCAGGACCACCACTGTTAAACAGATAGATCATTGAGAAGTTGTTGAAGTTACCTGTATATTGCGTAATGAAAATTGGTGCGGCCACCGTAAAAATCGTTGGCGCCGTAATGTGATTGAATTTTTGAATCGCGGAAGCGCCATCCAATGTGGCTGCTTCATATAAGTCTTCGGGAATCGCTTGGAGGATCCCGGTGACCATTACATAGATATAAGGGAAGCCCAACCAACCTTGGATCATGATGATCGCAATCTTCGTCCAGAATGGATCTGTCTTCCACGCTGGTAAGGACATGTGCAAGAATGGCAAGATCTTATTGAAGAAAGGAATGACCTGAACATTGATCGCACCAGCTGAATCGTTGAAGATATTGGAGAAGCTCATGATCGAGATGAAGGCAGGTACTGCCCATGGTAAAAGGAAGATGACCCCAAAAGCACGTTTGAATTTAATAAAGTCCTGATTTGCTACGATCGCCGTGAAAATTCCCAAGAACAATTGTAGTGTTGTCGCCACGACCGTCCAAATGATCGTCCAGCCGAAGACCGCGTTGAAAGTTTGGCGGTAACTGCTTAGGAAGAACAATGAGGTGAAGTTCTTGAAGCCGACCCAGTCCAACAGATGAGCAGGTGGAACATGGAGAAAGTCATAGTTTGAAAAGGCGATGAATAAAGTAACCAGCACTGGGAACACGATGATAAACAGCATTAAGAAATAAGCTGGGATCGAGAATAGGTATGGGAAGCCGCCATCTCCGATGTTTTTGATCATCTGAACCAAACTGGTCGATGGCTGCTTACCTTCGTTGGCCTGCTTGGCGATGTTACCTGCGTCATAGATATTGGCCGCGTAAAGAATGATCGCGACAACTAATACAAGGATCTGCAACGTCCCTTCGATCATCATAAAGAGCGAGTTATCCATCATTGGGGTTGAACCCAAGGTAATCAAATTCACGATCTGACGGACACCGGCCAGCGCTAATTCAGCGACAAACGCTAGAAAGAGCACTAAGAAGATCGAGCCTTTCAGGACTTGGTGATTATAAAATTGCCCCAACCCAGGAATAATCGAGAGCAATTTTGCTTTTCTGGGGTCTTGCTTTTGTGGATCAGTCATCACTGGTCCCTTCCTTTCCGTTATGTAAAATGTCGATGGTACGTCGCCATCGACATTTTAAATTCAATCTAGCGGCCTACTTGCTGCCGTATTTCTGTTCAATCTTCTGTTTGATAACTTTGACACCAGCATCAGCGGCTTCTTTTGAAGTCATCTTGCCAGAAGCTGCGTTAGTCACGATTGTTTGACCTGCGTCCCAAACCTCAGACATTTCAGGCAAGTTGATCAATGGATCATCCTTCTTGAATTGTTCGATAACGGCAGTCGTTAATTCAGTTCCGTCTTCCTTAGCAGCGTTTTGAGCTTTTAAGTTAGCTGGGATTTCAGCAGTCATCGTGAAGAAGGTCTTCTGGTTAGCGTCATTTGAGACATAGTCTAACCATTTCTTCGCTAATGATTGGTTCTTAGAATAAGCTGAAACGACCCAAGACTTGCCACCACCAAAGGCTTGATAATCTTTACCATTTGGCAAAGTAGGTAAAACAGTAGCGCCATAATCAATGCCAGCTTCTTTATAAGAAGATGCCTTCCAAGGGCCATCGATGACAACTGCGGTTTTACCCTTGGTGAATTGATCGTCGATGAAGTTCTGGTTTGCTTGAATATCTTGCATCCCTTTAGGCCAAACATTCTTGAAGTAGTTGGTCATGAAGTCCAATGCCTCAACAGAGCCAGCGTTGTTCAAGCCGATCTTCTTAGGATTTGAGTTGTCATCGCCGAAAACGTAACCACCGTAACCCTTGAAGACACCATAGCTAATGTAGAAGTTCGTCCATTGCGCTAAGAAACCAACGTTCTTAGTTTTGTCATTTTCATAAGCAAACTTGGAATCTTTGCTGATCGCTTCGATCTCATCAAAAGTGGTTGGCGCTTTGTCGATCAACTTCTTGTTATAGTACATGACGATCGATTCGATCGTCACTGGCGCGCCATAATGCTTGCCATCATACTTAACGGCATCTTCACCAGTTGACGCATAGCGACCTGAAACTGGATTGTATTCCGCGACTTGACCTTGCTGCGCTAATCCGCCGACCCGGTCGAATGGTGCCATCATGACATCTGGCGCTTTACCAGCAGGCCCATCCAATTGTAAAGCTTCAAGTTGATCCAACATATCTTTGTTGACCATCTTGATCTTCACATTGTTATCTTTTTCGAACTTACCCTTGATTTTGTTGACATACTTCTTATAACCCTTATCAACGGAAATCGTCAAAGTCTTCGATTCCGAACTCGTTGCCGATTTCTTATCACTACTTGATGAATTACCACAAGCAGCTAATGATAAAGCAACCGTGGCAGTCAAAGCAGCTAAACCTACATAACGCCATTTCTTCAAATTCATTACTTGTTTCCTCCTCGAAACGTAATTTATTGATTTCGCTTACAACCACATTATGGTTTCTTGTAAGGGCTTTAGCAAGCGATAAATCAATGTTACCGATAACAGAAAACCTAAGCCAACTTTAGCGTTGACTGATCACAAAACCTGAAGCGGCCAATTCGTCGTTGGTCAAACCTTGACTAAGAACCACTGAATCCGCGGTTTGGAGCGCCCCGATCTTTTGCGCTTGTCCGCTTAAATTGAAGATACCTGTAACAAAAGTCGCCCCATCATCGCGCACGACTTTGACTAAGCCTTGATCATCATCAACGACTTGCCAAGTCAACGCGCCTTGCGTCATCAAATCGGCGTGTTGCAACCGGAATTTGATCAACTTCTGGTAAAAAGCAAACAATTCTTGGTCCTGAGTGGCTGGGTCCCAATTCATTGGCTTGCGACAGTCGGGATCATTCCCGCCGTCCATCCCCACTTCACTACCATAATAGATACAAGGCTCACCTTCTTGCAGGAAGGTGAACGCCACGGTCTGCCGTAACAGCGCTTTGTCACCTTGACACAAAGTCAATAGCCGCGCCGTATCGTGGGAATCCAAGGTGTTCAGCATGACTTCATTGACTTGTTGTTGATACAACATCCGTTGGTAGTTCAAACCGGCGACCATCCGTGTCGGTTGTAAACTTTTATCCACCAGGCCTTTGATCACGGTTTCCGTAAAGGCGTAATTCATCACCGCTGAGAATTGATCGCCCTGCAACCAAGGTTGGGAAGAATGCCAGACCTCACCCAGAATATAAAAATTAGGTTTGACCGCATGGCAAGCCGCCGCGAATTGGCGCCAGAAATGATGGCCGACTTCATTGGCCACGTCCAACCGCCAAGCGTCGATATCGAATTCTTTGATCCAATAAGTCGCCACATCCAAAAGATAGGCTTGAACTTCTGGATTAGCGGTATTCAGCTTAGGCATATGTGGGGTATAAGCGAAGGTGTCGAAGCTTAATTCGTTGGCGTGTTCGAAGTCAGTGGTTTCTTGGTAACTGATCGGGAATTTATTGACGTGGAACCAGTTGGCGAAACGAGATTTAGACTGGTTCGTCAACACATCCTGCCATTGAACGGAGCGATCGCCAATATGGTTGAAGACCGCGTCCAGCATGACTTTCATGCCCCGTTGATGCGCTGCAGCCACTAATTTCTGGAAGACTTCTTTATCGCCAAAGTCAGGATCGATCTCCAAATAGTCGATCGTATCATACTTGTGGTTAGAATAGGCTTTGAAAACCGGGCAGAGATAGAGGCCATTGATGCCCAGATCCTGTAAATAATCGAGATGATCAAGAATGCCCTGAAGGTCGCCACCATAATAATCAGTCCGTCCGGGGCTGACCGTGCTATCCCACGGCTTAACATCAGCAGGATCATTGCTGGTATCGCCATTAGCGAACCGCTCTGGAAAAATCTGATACCACACGGTGTGGCGCACCCAGTCTGGTTCCTGAAAACGATCGATCTCGTGGAAATACGGCTGTCGGAATGGATTGCCGCCACCACCGATCAGACTAGGGTCAAACGGAAAACAGCCCCGATCGCCATACAATAATTCCGAGCCATCCGTGCCGACAACGCGGAAATCATATTGGACCCGCTTGTGGGGCACTTCTAACGCGGCTTCCCAATAATCATGGGCCTCGGTGCTGGCGATTTTACTCATCGCGATCGTTTCGTAAGGCCATTGCCCCTTCTCGGAATCATAAGGGTCGCCATAAAAACAGTCGACAGCTTGAGCATCGTCGCGTTTGGTCCGTAAACGCACCCGAAAGTCGTCTGGCTGATATAAATAGGCGAACTCACTATCTGGGCGGTGATAAATTGCTGCTGCTTCCATAAATTCAATAACCTACTTTCTTGATTTGATTGTTGCGCTTATTTTATTCGGCCGGCCAAGCTACTTGATCTTGCTGCAAGACCAAGGTTGACCAAGGCGCCAAATGCCAGGAGTTTTCATCTAAGGTCACTTGACCTACCGTGAAGGTAATGTCGGCGTTCAGCCAATCGTCATTTTGGTAAGTGACCGTTTCGCTGGTCAAGTTGGTCAAGACCAAGGCACTCTTTTGTCCTAATTGTCGTTGATAAACAATTAGGCCGGCGGTTTTGACCAACAACAACCTGAATTTACCAGTGGCGAACAACGGCTGTTGCTTCAACTGGAACAACTTCCGGTAGAAATTTAAAATACTGTCTGGATCCGCCTCAGCAGCCGCCACGGTGATCGGCGCTGGTTGCGTCCGTAACCAAGGTTCGTGCTCCGAAAAGCCCTGATGGACACTGTCATCCCATGGCATCGCCTGACGCGCCGGGGTTTTGTGCAAACCAGACAAATACTGCAAGACAGCTGGCCGTTCCGCTTCAGGAACCTGATCGATCAAGGTGGTCGTCATTTGGTCTTGGAAAGCTGTCGCGCGGGCCAGTTCCGCGTTATGCAGCCCCAATTCTTCGCCATAATAAATGATCGGGATACCCCGTTGCAAATACTGCATCGTGGCCAAGGTCTTCAAACTGCGACTTTCAAATTTACGATCAGCATAAACGGTGGCCATTCGCGGCAAGTCGTGGTTGCTGAAATACAAAGTTGGTTGGGTCGTTTGCGCCAACGCGGTCTGCCATTGCACGATACTGGCTGGTAACGCCGCCGTATCTAGTTGCTCAGCTAGGGGCAACTTGACCGCCGCCGTTAACTTCGGCGCAGGAACCGCCTGTTTCGGCAAATTGCGGAAACTAACGATGGCGTCGCACAAAGCACTGCCCCGGTTAGTCCGCGTATAAAGCGCCGCCAACGCTGGATCCGCCGAAGCGCCCTCACCAAGAATGAACAGGTCTGGGTTGATTTTTCGCAGTTCATCAATGAATTCTTGCAAATAGGTCACAACATTGGGCAAGTTGGCGTACATTGGCTCCGCAATCACTGGCCCGGTCTGATCCGTCGGGAAATTCTGGCCTAGATCCGCCTTAGCAATATGAATGAACGCGTCTAAGCGTAAGCCGTCAATGCCTTTTTCCACCCAATACTTAGCGACCTCGATCATCGCTTGCCGTACTTCTGGATTGGCCCAATTCAAATCAGGCATATGCTTGTCAAAAAGGTGGAAATAATACGTATTGGGTTCGGCCGGCACTTGTTCCCAAACCGAACCGCCAAAGAAGGAACCCCAATTGTTCGGCACCTGGCCGTTGGGCGTGTCTTGCCAAATATAATAGTCGTGAAATAGACTCTTTGGACTTTTCAGCGCGTCTTGAAACCAAGGATGTTGATCCGAGGTGTGATTGAGCACGAAATCCAGCAAAATGTGGAGATCCAGTTCATGGGCCCGTTGGATCAACGCGTCCATGGTCGCCATCGTGCCGAAATGTGGATCAACCGTGAAATAATTGGAAACATCATAACCATTATCAACTTGTGGTGAGGTAAACACCGGGTTCAACCAAATCGTATTGACCCCTAACGACTTGATATAATCTAAGCGATCTAATAAGCCTTGCAGATCACCAAGGCCATCATTGTCACTATCCTGAAAACTGCGAGGATAGACCTGATAAATGATCGCGTTTTCGTACCATTGCTTCATAATAAGTCGGTTCCTTTCTGAAAAAGCTACAAACGAGCGTGGAACTGCAATACTTCCACTGCCTATCTTATGGAAGAACTGCCGAAACAACAAGCTTTCTAGCCGATGTTATCGGTAACAAGTTTGACCGTGTATCAGACGCCAGAACATTGACATAACAGGGGAACAAGAGTGCGGAGCGCCCCGATTAGCTTCTGAGCATTAGCCTAGTCAGGATTTTGGAAGCTGGGTTTTGCTTCCGGAAGCCTGACGTAGCTAAGCGCAGGAAGCTGGGGCGCGCAACACGTTTCAAAAGAGTGCGGAGCGCAACGGGTTGACTGCGAGCATTAACCTAGCTAGGATTTTGGAGGCCGGTTTTCACCTCCGGAAGCCTAGCGTAGTTAAGCACAGCAGTCAGTTGCGCGTAGCACGTTTCAATTATGTCCGCGGCCTACGCCGCCCCAGCAGGCAGATGTAGTGAGGCTCCAGGTCGGGCTGGGGGTGGTGGAACGCTGCGGGCACGATTTTGAGCTTTTCGGAAGTGCACCGAAAATCTCAAAACTCGACCTTATTCTAGGCGGCAGAGCCGCCAAGAATAATCTCGCGGCTGACTCACCCCCAGCCCGACCTTCCGCCAAACGAGCAAACAGACCGCCAACGCCCAGAGTACGAACCGGTCTGGGCAGTTCCAAAACATTAGCCTATTTGCCTAAACGTTCTTGCCGACGAGCCGAGCAATGGTAGTCAAATCGGCGGTTTTACGTGACCTTCAGTCCATGATCTGATCTGCAATTGCCCGACCACTTTAGTCAGCATGCTGCTCTACTTCCCCATGTTCAAGGGAGCGGATCGTGGCCAAATGGCAACAAAAAAGTCCATTGTTACGTAACAATGGACTCCAAAAAGCAAGTAATCAGATTTAATTTAAATGATAATTGCGGGTGGTATTGCGGCGAATCAACTCCGGTGAGAACATCACCTCAGTGCGATCGCGTTCGGGGCTTTGGTCATTGGTGGTGACGCCGTGATTGATTTTTTGCATCAATAATTCGGCGATTTTACTGCCCATGGCCATCACGGGCTGCTTGACCGTGGTCAATTTTGGCTCCGCGATCTGATCCAAGAAAACCCCATCAAAGCCGGTGATCCCAAAATCCTCTGGAATCGCGCCACCCATGCGTTGGATCCCCCGCTCCACGCCGATCGCCAAACGATCACTAGAACAAACAAAACAAGTATTGGGCTTAAATTCATGCCAATGATCTTCAATATATTGTTGCGACTCTGAAGAATGATTGCCGAAACGAATAATTTGTGGCTGCAGCCCAGATTTTTGCATGGTATCCATGTAACCCCGTTCACGGGAATATTCGAAGGATTCCTTCAATTCAATCCCCAAGAAAATGATTTGGTCATAGCCATCTTTGATCGCCGCGCCGGTGGATAAAAAGGTACCGTATTTATTATCGGAATCAACAAAGTCATAGTGATGGCGATTCTCACCATACAAAATCACCGGTTTCCGCAACTCCTGGATCCAGGTGAAGTCATCGTTACGGGCACCTGTAATGATGTAGCCATCACACTCACCAATATCGGCGTTCTTCTGGGTCACCACTTGCAATGCGTACTGATGCGCGTTTAGAAATTGAGCCACTCCCATCAAGAGCGTCGCGTAATAGGGCTCGACTGTGTCGACTTTCTCCAAAATCACCAACTTGATGATCCTAGTCGCATTGGCAGCCAAGGCTTTAGCGGCCAAATTGGGATGATAATCCAGTTCATTCATCGCCTTGAAAACCAATTGCTTAAGTTCATCCGTCACTTGTTCGGGATGATTGATCACTCGGGAAACTGTCATCTTGGAAACATTTGCTGATTTTGCCACGTCATTCAATGTAACGATCTGACTCACCTTCTCTAGTGTTTTTCAGGTACACGTTCTTATTATATTGATATTAATCTGAGATAACAAGGCGCGGTGACTGTTGAGCGCTGATTTCGTTGGACGACGTGTGGGGCTGTGGAGTAAGTTGGTGGGGTAAAAAATAGTTTAGCCACGGCTTGCGCTGCGAAATTCGGGGTGAGCTCGCTGTGGGCGTCACTTTGAGCTTTTCGGAAGGACGCCGAAAATCTCAA
>NZ_BROC01000028.1 GCF_024345205.1 Lapidilactobacillus luobeiensis
TCGCCGTGTCGTTATTCTTAGCGGCTTTGCCGCTTAGAATAAGGCTCAGCTTTGAGATTTTCGGTGCACTTCCGAAAATCTCAAAGTGATGCCCACAGCGAGCTCACCCGCCACACGCAACGCAGCCCGCGGCCAACGTTGGAACGGAATAGTTGCTGCAGCAATCTCACCACGCCCCAAGTAGCGGCAGTAACGGCCAAGCCGCAACCGCTACGCTGGTTAAGCACAGCTGATTTTGGAAATACGTTTCACAATGACGAGCTGCGGCGACTGGTTATTCCCCGGAGCATTGCATTTCTGTGGTCAGTTCGCTAGAATTGGATTAACCGAATCATTTGAATATGGAGGACAAGCGATGACATGGCTGAAAAAGGTTCCTAACGGTTGGCAGACACTGATTTTAGTGATCATTGAATTTCTATTAGGATTACTTCTGTTTTTTAGAGTCAACAAAATTTTTGGCTATACTTTTTTTATTGTCCTATTCTTAGCGACGATCGCATATTTAACGCTGATCACTTGTCGTGTCCACAAACAGCGGATCACAGATACCCTTAACTATATTTTGGCACTGGCGATCTGGACGATTGCGTTTGGTCAGGAATTTCTAAGTATGCACGCGGTTTTTTCTATGGCTTTGATTCTTGGCGGAGTCATTTTGATCTACACCTTGATCGTGCGCTCGCATTATTATGCGGATGCTGACTAGTGCGTGTCTGAAAAGTGCCCCGTGTGGCTAATCTTTACTGGCTCAGCCTCTGATAGACCATGGATTGAGTTTTCTGGTCAATGAATGGCGTTTAAAAACAATGGCTCGCTTAACTATGAGCCGGCTACTCTCCCTAGTTCTTTGGAACTGGGGATTTTTTTTAAACTTGCTCAATCACCCAGCGTTGCGCACGCGATTTTTTGTAGATGATTTCCAGCATTGGTTCCGAAGACGAGCTACTTGAGCGATGGACTCCACATGCTGCTAAACTATTTTAAAAAACCTTGTAATGGGAAATCGGCTAAATAATTATATTTTCTCTAATAATCGTTGTTTTTTTGTAATCGTATATTATAATCAAATTATTCACATAAAGCGCTTTCTGCTTAGTGGTCATGTATCTGTAATTGGAGCTGCAGTGATTCGATCAATAAATCGGTGGGTATTACTCAAATTTTATACTAATGAGTGTGACGATCGATCTGGCGTGGCTATGGGAAAAATATACACGGTCACCAAAGATTTGATAAAGATCATTCATAAATCATTGGTAGTAACGTGGTTTGGAGAATATCATGTTAAAAAAATACACTGACTTTCGGGTGCTTTGGTCAGGCCGATTGATCAGTAATATTGGTGATAGTATTTACTCGATCGTCCTTTCTTGGTTTATTCTGGAACAAACTAAATCGCCTCTCTGGGTCGGCATCCTCAATGCGGCGATCTTCTTACCTAACTTACTCTCATTTCTGTTTGGTCCCTTGATCGACGCGAAGGGGAAGAAACAGTTGTTGATTTTGGCCGAGATTGGACAATTGGTTCCGATCTTGATCATTGGGGTCATGATCGGGACGAAATTCAATAATGCCTACTTGACCTGTGGACTGGTGTTCATCGCTTCGCTATTTGGCATGAATGTCTACACGATCCAAGATGCTTTTGTGCCAATGCTGGTCAAGGAGCAAGATCTACCAGCGGCGCAAACCTATCTGTCTTTTGCCTATGATGGTACGGAATATCTTTTTAACGGAATCGCTGGGATCTTGCTGAATGTCATGTCCTATTTCTCATTGATCATGCTAGATGTGGTCAGCTTTATCATTTCGATCCTGACGTTTTCGAGAATCAAGGATCCTGGGACCGTCGCGGTTGCTGCTGAAGATGCGTCTGAAGAAGAAATGGTGACACCGACCAAAGTTTGGGATGGTTTCAAAATCATCAAGTCAAATAGCGTTTTGTTGACGTTAACGATTTTCAGTTTAGTGATCAATGTATTGTTCGGCGGCATCAATGTTTATCAGATCCTCATTGCTAAAGCGTTAGGTAATGCTAGTTATTTGGGCTTGTTGGCTGCACTGGGCGCTTTAGGCACGTTGATCGGCAGTTCGCTAGTGGCCAATCTGTTATTTAGAAAGCTGAAAGCAGGTACTTTAACGATTGTTAGTCATGCTTTTATCGCATTGGCTTTTGGATTATCAGCGTTATTGTATGATCATAGTTGGTTGTTCTTCGCTTGCTGGTTCTTAGGTTTTTGCGGCCTAGGTGTAACGCGCGTGGTCCAAACTCCGATTTTTCAGAAATTGGTGCCTGTGGCCAAAATGGGAACGACGATGGGTGCTTTTTACACGTTATCAGTGGTCCCCTTGCCGATTGGGTCTTTAGTTTTTGGTTGGCTCGGCAATAAAATGTCCTCGGCGACATTCTTATATGTTTTCGCGCTGGGCTTCTTGCTTGCGTCATTGGGTTATTTCCTGAACAAAAACATGCGCAAGCTTTCCTTTGATTGAGTCATGAGATCACTGATAAGGAGGTGATGGATATGTGTCTTTATCTTCTCTGTGATAAATGGTAAGCCCCACGAGGCGACGTGTTTTGCGCGTGGCCATCGTGGGAGTCGCTTACCATCATTATGAAGCGGACAGACGAATCAGTCTGACCGCTTCTTTTTTGGTCTGCTGGCGGTGGGTCGTTGCTCAGGGACAGCTGTTTCTCAGTGGCCAGACCAGGACATTTTTCGAAAAAGTTCAAAAAACCACCGTTCGTTTTAAGCGAAACGGTGGTTTTTGAAGCAATAGCTTTGATGATCAGTTGGCTTTTTCTCGAGTTAGTTTTGGTAGATAGAGGAAGATCACTAGGCCGATCAGGAAAAGAATACTCAATGAGCCAGCGCCAATGGTGGATTTTCCAGTCCATTGGGTGACGATACCAACGATCACTGGGCCAAGGACTGCCGAAAATTTCCCCAGGATATTGTAGAAGCCGAAGAATTCACTACCTGATTCTTTTGGGATCAGTTTTCCAAAGTAAGAGCGACTCAGGGCCTGGATCCCACCTTGGCTAGTGCCGATCAGCACGGCCAGGAACCAGAAATCTGCGACAGACTTCAGGAAAAACGCATAGATACAAATGAAGAAGTAGATCACGATGCCTGTCAGGATCCCGACCCGTGTTGAGGTTTTATTAGCCAACCAGCCAAATAATAATGAGAAGGGGAAGGCAATCAATTGAACGACGAGCAGGACCATCATCAGCATGGTGGTATCAACGCCGATATCCATTCCGATCGAGGTCGCCATGGTGAAGATCGTATCAACCCCATCGATATAGAAGAAATAAGCGACGAGGAACCAAGCGGCGGCTTTATATTGACGAATATGTTTCAAAGTTTCCCAGACCCGCTTGAAGCTATCCACAATCGGATTTTTGTCAGGCTCAATGGCGTAGACTTGTTGAACATCCCGCAGGATCGGGATATAGAAGATGACCCACCAGATCGCGGCGAGCACGAAACTCCAACGGGCGACCCCATAACTGGATAATTGACCGAATCCTTTAGTCAGTTGTAAGACCAAGAACAAAATAAAAGCGAGTACACCACCTAAATAGCCAAAACCATAGCCATAGGAAGAAAGTTTGTCCATTTCGTCGTCGGGGGCGACATCGGTCAAGAAACTGTCGTAAAACAAATTCCCACCTGAATAGCCGATGATCGAGAGAATGTAGACAAACAGGAGCCATTTCCATTGATTAGTTGGGATGAAACTTAAGGCGGTGGTCATGATGATCCCTAGCCAGGCAAAGCCGTTGAGCATCTTCTTTTTGAAGCCGCGGTAGTCTGCTAACGCGCCTAAAACAGGCGCCAGTAAGGACACTAATAACGTGCCAATACTATTGGCGTAACCCCAGTAGGCTGTCGAATTGGCTGCGCTGACCCCATTATCTTGGGCGACTGCCTTGAAATAGACGGGGAGCACCGCCGTGGTGACGATGATGCCATACCCTGAGTTGGCCCAGTCATAGAAAACCCAACTCCATTGTTTTTTATTTAACCGCATGTTCTTCTCCTTTTTGAAACGTGTTCGCCGACCTAGCTTTTCTGGAGTCATCAATATCGAATTGATGACCACTAGCCATGGTCGTCATTTGCGTGGATCCCCATCAATTGACCATAGCCTGTCAGTCGGCGTGAGTGCTCAAACGGCTGTTATAACGTTGAGCGGCTGGAGCGGAGAAATTCGGGGTGAGATCGCCGTGAAATTAAATGAGAGCGTGGAACACAACGGGGTGCTTTTGAGCACGACTAGCGATTTTGCTGGATTGATGCAATCAATCCAGTGAAATTGCGTATCGGCGCAGAAAGCAGTTGTGTGGAACGCGTTTTTGGCGGCTTTGCCGTTTAGGATAAGGCCTGATTTTGAGACAAGCCGCGCACTTTGCGGATTGGCTCAAAACAGCGCCCACAGCGAGCTCACCCCGAATTTCGCAGCGCAAGCTGCGGGCATGATAGCCGACCTGGGCAGCGCTCACTCCCTGTTTTTGATTACGTCGTCTAAGCAGTGCCCTGCCAGTGGTTCGGGGAATTCAACGCCTAATAGTTTGGCGAATGTCGGGGCCTCGTCAACTAAATTCGCGTGTTCAAGTGTGACGCCGGCAGCGACTGCGGGGCCGTTGAACAAAATGGTTGTCTGATAATCAGGTTTGTCAGGATCATAGCCATGAACGCCATGATAACGATCGGGAGTGCCTAAGGTGGCAGGGTCCACCGCTTCAACCACGGCTGGCCGTTCACTTTCGTCAGTGAAATAATAGCCTTCTTTGGCTTCGACCATTAAAGTGCAAGCTGGATCCGCACCGCGTTGGAGCGCGGCTTTACGCCGATAGATCTTTTCGACACCTTCGACTTGACCGATCACTTGTTGTAATTGAGCCAGATCGTTGAAGTTTTTCGTGTAGATATAAGTACTGCCGTCACAAGTTTTGGCCATAACCGACCATTCTTTGAAGGTTTGATCGGCTTCTGGTTTGAGCCAGCCCTTTTGCGCGAAAAGCGTGTTGAGATGGATCATTTTGTTAACGTTGATCTGGTAGTGGTCGCCGAGAACGACAAAATTAGTATCTTCATAATAACCACCATCTTTAGTTGCTTGGATCAATTGTGCGACCTGCTGATCCAATTTACGTAATGCGGCCATGGCCTCTGGTGAACGCACGCCATAGCGATGGCGCATACTATCCATGGCGACCAAGTGGATCAAAGTCAGATTTGGTTTTTTATTTTTTAAAGTATCCACTGCGCAAGCTGTCAGAAAAGCATCTAATTGTGGCTGTTTGATACCTTGACGCATTTTGCCATATTTGCGATTCAATTCCAAAATAAACAGCGGTGAACTGGCCTTTAGTGAGACAAGGACCTGATTCGTCCAAATTCGATTCGGGAAAATCTCGGCTAAATTATAGGTGATCTTACTGCCTGCGGTGACGGGCCAGAGAAATGCGGCCGTGGTCAAGCCTTGTTGACGGGCCAAATCATACAAGGTTGTTGATTTAACGTCTTTTTGATACCAAAACCAGTCAGGCGAGCGTCGTTCTGGTTGGATCTTGGTATTATTGACGATGCCGTGAACGCTGGGATATTGGCCCGTGATGATCGTCGTGTGCGACGGATAGGTCAAGGTGGGATAGACCCCTGTGACTGACTTGGCCCAAGCGCCGGTTTGGATCAGTTGCTTCAATGTCGGCAGTTCATCCATGTGTTCGCGTAAATCGCGATAACCCAGTGAGTCCAGTGAAATAATGACCATATGCTTATTTGCCAAGCTCAAAACTCCCTTACTTTTAATTATTCATGGGTCAATTATACGCTTATTGACTCTCAGATGTAAGGTGGCAAGTCTTAGAGCTTGACGAATCTTTGTCAATAACGGCGCGTTTTTTAGGGGTGGCTCACCTTTTTGGGGATTGTGGCCCATGAACGCCGAAGCAGCGTTTGACCGCAGCGACGCGACCGTGGGCGATTTGACGTTCTAGCGAACCTGTCAGCCAAAGACGTCGCCGCGCTAAGTCGACTTGTTTAACATGGGCGGGATTGACCAAAAGACTGCGATTGACTTGGAGTAGTTGGGGATAGGCAAAGGCAAAATCGTTGATTTTACCACAAAAATCGGTTTGACCATGATTGAAAATCAACGCTAAATGGTGAGGAATCATTGAGGTTTCCAATAAAATAACATCGGTCAAATTCAAATTGAATATTTGACTGCCAATCGAAAAACTAAAATTAGTCTGTTGGGCCTGTTGTTCGGCAGCGATGCGCGTCACAGCAAGGTCGATCGCCGCCATCACTTTGACTTGAAAATCTTCGAAGGGTAGATCCTTGGCAATATAGGCCAAGGGTTCGATTTGGCGTGCTAGAATTGCTGGCGCCAACTCCTGATAGCTGGTGACAAAAATGATTTTGGCCAAAGCGTCTTGTTGACGAATCCAACCGGCCAAATCAAGCCCATCCAGGCGATCATGCAAATTGAAATCAAGCAAATAGATCCCCGCGTGAGGTTGTTGACTTTGACAGCAGGCCATCAATTCAGCTGGCGTTGTCGTGAGTTTTATTTCCGCCTGACCGAGACCGTGGAAAAGGAAAAAGTTTCGAGCAATTTGCTGCAAGTTCACCGCTTGAGCGCGCTCATCTTCGCAAATAAACAGACACTGACTCATTGGGCTACCTCCGCAAGATCGATTTTGAGATTGACAGTAAAGGTGGTCTCGCTTTGTTGGCAATAAATGCTGACGTTGGGATATTGCTGACTGATTTGGAACGCGTTAGTCAGACCCAAGCCCGCGTGGTTCGATTTAGTCGAGAAACCCAGTTGACTCATCTCACCGAAGGAGGCTTGACTGGGCTGACAAGTATTAGTAATGATCCATTCGCAATAGGTGCTGGTTTGGTTGACTTCAATTTGAACTTTAGGTTGTGGCATCGTTTGGGCCGCCTCACTGGCGTTATCGATAAAAATCCCCAAAAGGCGTAGAAAATCAAAAATTTTTAGTGGCAATTCTGTTAGTTGATGACGACATTCAAAATGACTGGCAATTTTATTCTGACGCATTTGATAAAATTTGTTGAGGAGCAAGTTTTTTAAATACGGATCTTTGACATTGGCCAAGTCATTTTGTAGTTCAGTATGGGGATCGATCTGTTGGGCGGAATACGTCGTCAGCTGCGCCAAATAAGCCTGTAGCTCGGCGTTCTCGCCACGATCGGTCAAGCCTTGCAAGCTGAGTAAGATGTTCTGATAATCGTGTTTGAATTGGCGCAATTGCTGTTCAGACGTTTCTAACTCTGTGATGTAGAGTTGCGTTGTGGCCAATTGCTGCTGTAGAAGCTGATTCTCATATTGCTGGCGCTGTTGCTTACTGATGTGAAGCAGCAAGAAAACCATCAAAATGAATTGCCCAATCATAAAAATCAATAGCCCGGTCAATAGCTGTTCATAAGCATGGAACAGTTCGCTACAAATCAATAAAAGTAAAAAGCTAAAGCAGAAATAGCCCATCAAAAGAGTGGCATTCACTGAACTGTGTTGCAACAGCTTTTGCTGGAATTTGAAATGGTTCAGGATCACTAGAGCGGCTCCTAGCAAAATGACGATCAGGATCACTTGGAACCAGTCAAACAGACCACGACTATCATTGGGAGCGATGAAGGGGGACGTCAACTCGTGAGCGATCAATGTACAGGTAGTGACTAACATAAAGCTGAGCAGCAAACAATCGATGACGAGCAAACGTTGTTGGCGCGCTCCGTGAAAACAAAGGACAACACCGATACCCCAGGCGATCGTGGCGTAATTGCCAAATAAACCGATCAAGACTAGGGTAGGCAACAGCAATAGGGTCAGGGACAACTTTTGTCGCCGGGTGGTTTGTGGGTAGAACACCAGAAAAGTTCCTTGATAGCAAAGTAAAATCAACAAGGAACGCCATAAGTAGAACCAAGAAAATGCCATCGAGATCACCTTGATATTATCATTATTTCACTAAAATAATTATGCCACAAAAAGCCGATCAAGAGTGAAAGCATCCTCAAGTTTCAAAATGTCGTCTTCAAATGGCTGTGGCTGATCCATTGGGCCAAGTCCACCGCAACTTGATTGCTGAGTCTTGACTTGTGGCTTGTGATTCGTGTGAAAAAAGTGGATTCAAGTCGTTTATTGGTGGATTCGTGCTTGTTTGGCACGAAAACCGCCTGACCGCTCTATGCTAGAGATGTTCTCGAAGGTAGCGAACTTCTTAAGGTAAAGGAGGTGAATCATAATGGTTGATTATGGTGAACAGAAACGGGGTTGGGCGTTTGCTAGTTATTTGCTTTATTTTCCGATCACTTTTTTAGGGTTACAGATCAGTTCAGGGCAGGCAAGCAACTGGTTACTCCTAGTGACGGGGTTGACGCTGACCCTAACGGTGCTACTAGTTCTGGTTACTAAAAAGGTTTTACGGCAGCAACTAAAACACGTTGCGCGATCACAGCTGGTTGGTTTTATTTTCGCGGCGTTCTTAGTGGCGATTTTGCTATTTGGCCTATTAAAGGTGATCAATGAGCGCTATCCTTTTGTAGCTGGGCGTCAGCTGACCGTGGCTGGTGTGGGTTGGCAACTGCTGATCATCGTTGATAACTTGTTGTGGCCGTTGGCGACGATCATCGCGGTTTTTGTCATACCAGCGCTTTGGCTGGCGCAGAAGCAATGGTCACACTGGTGGAGCGCGCTTGTTCCATTGTTGATTTGTCTGTTGACCACGCCGATCCAGCAGTTCGGTCAGCAATTCCTGATTGGGCTACTATTCTGGTGGGGGCTTTGGCTGGCGTATCACCTGAGCCAAAACTGGTTGTTTACGCTTGTGGTTTGGTATGGCTGCTGGTTCTTGACGTTGTTGTTACCATTCTTTGAAATTGGCGGCTAATAATGAAGAATATGAAAATGAGTTTGATGATGGCAATTACTTTATTATTCGGTTTCTTGGCCAGTGGTCAGGTAAGAAACAATCCGGTTCGGGTAAATGCAATGACTGCTATCGAAACTAATGATTTGGAGATCGAATCCGTAGATGATTCTGAAAGTGGTCAAAGCTATGAGGTCGATGAGGCAATAGTTTTTCAAAATAGGATCAAACGTGATACGCCGGCATGGCACCTCGAAAAAGTGCATTCGTCAATTACAAAGGGAAAGCGCGTTTATAAAGGAACAATTACCAAAAAAGCTGGCACGACAATCGATCTATCTTATTCGGTTTTGGATTCAACTTCAGCGTAGGAGCCAGTCATAGCGTTAGTGGCAAATTTAAGCACTATGATTTTAGTCGTGCTGTGCGCAACTGACTTCTGTGCTTAGCTACGCTATGGCTCCGGAAGCAAAGTGCGGTTTCCAAATCCATAGCTAGGCTAATGCTCAAGGTCAACCCGTTGCGCTCCGCACTGGGATCAATACGCAACGGCTCATATAACTGGTCAAAAAATTGAAAATGGATCCGGCCATAATTTGGGAGTATTTTCAAGCACTGCCAACGTTGGCTATGATGTTTACGTGGCCATTTGACTGTTTACCGTTCAAAATTTGGTACTGCTGCTCAGCAGCCAGACCTGATCATTGCCACGAAAAGGGCGCATTCAACTGATGAACGCGTCCTTTTCGTGATTGCGCGGCGGCGGCGCTGGAAATGAAAAAAACGCCACATTTGGGGGCAAACGTGGCGACAAGGGTTAGTTTTTTGGTTGCTGCGATTTCTGAGAGGTCTCCGCGGCAACCGTGGTTTTTTTACTAGGGAAGACCCAGAGGCGCATAAAGACAAAGTTGAACGGAATCGTGATCAATAGCGAAATTAGCGGGGCGATGCGCGCGTCCAACCCCCAAATGTTGACCCACAGGTGAGGCACATACATGCTGATCAGCATGGAAACGCCGTAGGTCGCATAGTACTTGAACAAAGTCCAGGCGCTGAAATGCTCAGCCTTAAAAACAAATTTAAAGTTCAGGTAGATGCCGAGGATCGAAGTTAATAAGAAGCCTAAACCGTTAGCCAATGACGGCCCGATTTGGCGATAGGTTAGATAGTAGATCGCCAGGGTCAAAAGCGTGTTCAAGACGCCCACTAAGCCGAATTTGATAAACTGTTGGACGATTTTTATTTTTAGCAGGCGGGTAATCAGATTGTCTTTTTTCATGATGGGATCACTGTCCTTGTTGATGTTGACGAAACGTTATTTGCTGCGGTCGCACAAAGTTAGTAACCAATCCATTGACTAGCAATTGCTTTGATCGCATCATTGCATCGAAAAGCGGTGGCGCAATTACGCTAGCAGCTCTTAGGTGGCCGCGCTAACATTGCTAAGTATAACATTGACAATTTGCTTTTGCAGTATCACCAGGGGAAGATTCTGTGAACACCGCGACCTTGCTGTGACGTCGGTGGGGAAACATTGTGCTTTAGCGTCAATCTGCTAAAATATAAGCATGGAGTGTGAGGCTGATGGTGGATACAGCAATGATTTTGGAACAACCTTATATTACGATCACGAATATTATTTGGAGCTTTGATCGACAGACCGGGCAACTTCAGGTGCTACTGGTCCAGCGAGCAGGTGAGCCGGAGACCGGTCGCTGGGCATTGCCTGAAACGTTTATGCGCGCTAATGAAAGTGCTGATGAAGCGGCGTTACGTCTGATCAAGGAAAAAATTGGGCTGAAGCTGGCGGCATTTCATACGGAACAGTTGGCGACTTTTACAGATCAACGCCGGTCAGAAGGGGCGCGCGCATTATCGTTGGCTTATATGACCTTTCTGCCAGAAATGCCACCGTTACAGGCTGGCTACGGCGCCTTGGCGGCACAGTGGTTTGCGGTGACCGCGCAGCCAACGCACTTCCAATTGCACCATGGTGCCTTAGAATTTGCGACCGCCGCAGTCCTGAACACAGAAAATTATTATCAACAGTTACGTTTGCCAGAGACGATGGCGCATCTTGCCTTTGATCACGAGTGGATCATGGCGGTGGCTTGTTCGCGAATCAAAAACAAATTGGATTATCAACCTAATATTCTCTTGGTTTTAGGGGATAGTTTTACTCTGAAAGAAGCGCGCACGGTTTATGCCGCGCTTTTGGGGATCGACGTTCACGCCATTGACAATTCGAATTTCAAGAAAACCCATCAGCATTTATTTGTTGAAGTGGGAACGGTCAGCCAGCGCACGATCGGTCGACCAGCCAAGTTATTTCGTCTGGCGCGGGTTCAGGATTGAAATTTATTGATCAGAGGTGTATGGTTACTTTAGTTGGATAAAAGTATCAAATACTTTTTTATTGACTAAATAAAAGTAAAAAATACTTTATTGCTCGAATGCTTTTTTCTTAATCATCCGGACAAAATCGTGTAAAGGAAATGAGTCCAATGAAACAAACAATCAAAAAAATGTCAGTTTCAACATCCGGATCGCGGCGGCCACGGGTCATCGTAGTCGGGGCTGGGTTGGCAGGTTGTTATTTGGCCACGCGCCTGCAAGACTGCTGTCAGGTGATCTTGGTGACGAAAGGGACGCAACAAGAGAGTAATTCCATGTTGGCTCAAGGTGGGATCGCGGTGGCCTTAGATCCAGGTGATTCACCACAACAACATGAGCAGGATACATTGGCTGCAGGTGATCACCACAATCGGAAAGCGGCAGTCGCGCAGTTAGTTACTAACGGGCCGGTAGAAGTGCGACGGTTGATCGAAGCTGGCATGCAATTCGATCGAACCGCGGCCGGAGCTTTAGCTTTTGGGTTAGAAGGGGCTCATCATCGCCCTCGTGTCGTTCACGCGGATGGTGATCAAACTGGCGCGGCGGTCACGAGTTTTGTTCAGGGACAATTGGCAAAAACGATCCAGTGGCATTGTCAAACCACAGTAGTCCGTCTTTTAACGAAACAAAATCGTTGTATTGGCGTTGTTGTGCGTGGGACCTCTGGGCAATTGCAAGAATTATTTGCGGACGCCGTCGTTTTGGCTACTGGCGGGTTAGGGAATCTTTATGATTTTACGACCAATGATGGCACGGTGACCGGTGATGGGCTGGCTTTGGCGTTGCGAGCCAAGGTTGAACTAACCGATATGGCTTTCGTTCAATTCCACCCAACTTTATTGTCTCTTCAAGGAAAGTGCTACGGCTTGGTCACTGAAGCGATCCGGGGTGCAGGTGCGGTCTTGGTTGACGAGCAAGGGACTCGGATCATGGCGCAAGTACCACAACAAGATCTGGCGCCGCGAGATGTAGTCGCGCGGCATTTGGCGGCGTGGCGAGCTAAGGGACATCAGACTTACTTAGATATCAGGGCAGTGCCTGATTTTGAGCAACATTTTATCGGGGTCACAGCTAATTTAGATGCGCATCAGGTGCCTTTCCGCCAAACGAAGTTGATCCCGATCCAGCCAGGCGCCCACTTTATGATGGGCGGGATCAAAGCAGATCTTATGGGGCAGACTTCTTTGCCAGGTTTGTGGGCGATCGGCGAAGTGGCTTGTAATGGGGTGCATGGCGCTAATCGCTTGGCCAGTAATTCATTACTAGATTGCTTAGTCAGTGGGGCCAAAGCCGCCGAAAATATCATTGAAGTTACGTGTCAGTTGACCAGCCCGACTACTGAAAATGTTACTGGATCAATTGGTGTTGCGACTGCTGATTTTGCTGAAGCGCCACAGACGGAGCCGGTCAAATTACCCGAGCTAGCCGCCTTACAACATCAAGCGTGGACCAATTTAGGGATCGAACGGACGCATCATCAGTTGCATGGCTTTTTACGTTGGTTGGCCCAGTTCGATGCAGATACCTTAGCTCCTGAAAAGTTGACGGCCGATCAAAATGTGATCGCCAATCTTTGTTTATGCGCGGCGGCGATCGCGCAAGCGGCCTTGGCTCAGAGCAAAAGTTTAGGCGCGCACCATTGGCGGGAGGTAGATAAAAATGAATCCTGTGCAAGTTGAGCGACATTTACGTGATTTTTTGGAAGAGGATCTGGGCTTTGGCGATGTTAGTGGTAGCTTCTGGGGTCAAAATCAGGTCAGTGGTTTTTTGATCGCCAAGCAAGCGGGGATCGTTTGCGGACAAATGCTGCCCCAGCAGGTTTTTGATTTACTAGGGGCTGAACAGCAAGCGGCGTATCATCCTTTGGTGGCTGAGGGAACCTTGGTTGGGGCCGGTACCAAATTAGGTCAGGTCAGTGGTGGTGCCGCAACGATTTTGGCAGGTGAACGGGTGATCTTGAATCTGTTACAACGAATGAGCGGTATTGCTACCGCGACACAAGCGGCTGTTCAGGCGTTGAATGATCCATTGATCCGAATCGCGGATACGCGAAAAACGCTACCGGGTCTACGGATATTTGATAAATATGCGGTGACCGTTGGTGGTGGAGTCAATCACCGCATGGGTCTGGACCACGGATTGATGTTGAAAGACAACCATTTAGCGGCGGCGGGCGGTGTCGCGGCGGCAGTTCGCCAAGCTAAGACCCAAGCCGGGCCATTATTACGCGTTGAAGTCGAAGTGGAGACGATCGCCGAACTTCGTGCCGCGATCGCTGCTGCCGCCGATGTGATCATGTTCGATAATCAAACACCGTCCACCGCCCGGCAATGGGCCCAATTGGTGCCAGCCACGATCTTGACCGAGGTGTCCGGTGGTGTGACTTTAGCTGATTTGCCTGATTATCGTGGTTGCGGTGTTGATTTTATTTCGTTAGGTTATCTGACCAATGATGTTCGTCCTGTCGATATCAGCTGTGTTTTTTCAGAGGCGGTGAAAGCATGATCTTAACGAGTTTACAGGAAAAAATAGCCTTCAACGACTATTATAATGAAGCGCCGACAGACCAAATCGCGCGCATCAAGCAGATCAAAGCTGACTTTGGTACTGATCTATTTTTAGTAGCGCATCATTATCAAAAAGATGAAGTCGTTCAATTTGCAGACGCTCAAGGAGATTCGTTGAAATTAGCGCAGATCGCGGCGGAGAATCATGATGCGCGGAAGATCGTTTTCTGTGGGGTCCACTTTATGGCGGAGACCGCTGATATTTTGACTGGACCGGAGCAACAAGTGCTATTACCAGATCCGATGGCTGGTTGTTCGATGGCAGACATGGCCAATTCCTATCAATTAGCACATTGTTGGCAAGCGTTGACCACGGAATATGGCCCTGAGATCATGCCGATCACCTATGTCAATTCTACGGCGGCGATCAAGGCTTTTGTCGGCCAACATGGTGGGGTCGTGGTGACCTCGAGCAACGCGCCACGGATCGTCGCTTGGGCATTGCAGCAGGCCAAACGTCTGCTCTTCTTACCTGATCAACATTTGGGCCGAAACACTGCTCTACAACTTGGCTTATCTGAGCGAGAATTAGGATTGTGGTTGGCTCAGGAGAATCGTTTAGCGGCGGTAGCACCGGCGCAAGTACGAGTGATCCTGTGGGATGGTTATTGTTCTGTTCATCAACAATTCAAGGTCAGTCAGATCACGGCATTGCGGGCGCAATATCCTGATGTCAAAGTGATCGTTCATCCTGAGTGTGCCCATGAAGTCGTGGCGGCAGCCGATGAGTTTGGATCAACGGCCGCGATCATCAAGTATATCCAAGCCGCACCGAAAGGCAGCCGGATCGCGGTGGGCACTGATAATAATCTCGTTGGTCGCTTGATCAAACAATATCCGGATAAAAAAATCATGTTCCTGAATCCTTTTTCTTGCTCCTGTATTTTGATGAATCGGATCGATCTACCGCACTTGGCTTGGGCAATGGACCAGATTGCTGCGGGTAAAGACGGCAACGTGATCAAGGTCGACACCCAGACCGCTTTTTGGGCTAAAAAGGCCTTGGCACGAATGTTGACGCTCAGTGTTTAGGAGACGATAAAATGATTTATTTAGATCACGCCGCGACCACGGCGATGAGTCCGACTGCTTTGGCGGTCTATCAGAAAGTCGCCCAAAACTTTTTTGCCAACAGCGAGAGCCTACATCAGGCAGGAACAGCGGCAGGACAGTTGCTTCAAGAAGCGCGGGGACAAGTAGGTCAGTTATTAGGTGTTGATAGTGAGGGGCTGATTTTTACCAGTGGTGGGACAGCAGCCAATCATCTCGGCATCGATAGTCTGGCCCATGGCACGAAGAAAAAAAGGATCGTGGTCAGCCCGCTGGAACATGCCTCGGTTTATCAGATCCTAACTTATCTTGCGACTAACGAAAATTATCAGATCCAGTATTTACCCGTTAACGCGCACGGTCATGTCGATGTGGCGATCTTACGTCAAGCCCTGACACCTGACACCGGATTGGTCGTGATCCAAGCGACTAATCCGATTACTGGATTGAGTCAACCGATCCCGGAACTTGCGGCCGTTGCTCAAACTGCCGGAGTGCCTTTGTTTGTTGATGCGGTCCAGGCCGTTGGTAAGCAGCCGATCGATTTGCACGCTGTTGCCGGGTTTAGTGCCAGTGCACACAAATTCAATGGTCCCAAGGGCTGTGGTCTCCTCTATTTGGCGCCAACGGTCCTGGCCAGTGGTCCGTTCCACCCAGTCTACCAGCAAAATGGGTTTCTCCCCGGGACACTGGACACACCAGCAATCTTGAGTATGGTTACGGCCCTGACTGAAAGTTGTCAGCAGCAAGCAACGAGCCTACGCCAGTTGCAATATTTGAAACATTATGTTTTAGCGCATTTACCACTAGGATTGACTGCGGTTGCGCCGCAAAGTGAGTTTCCTGGGATCTGTGGCTTGCTCTTGCCCCATCGTCCTGGTCAGGAGGTCGCAACGGTTTTGGGACAGCAGGGTATCTGTGTGTCTACTGTTAGCGCTTGTAGTCTGAAAGATCCGCGACCGGATCCGGCATTGACCGCGTTAGGCTATTCCGCCGAAACTGCAGATCGTTATCTGCGCGTCTCCTTTGGCCCAGAAAATACCACAACTGAATTGGATCAGCTTTTGGCAGCTTTGCGCCCCTTTAGTTGTTGAGCCAGCATAAGGGGTGCTGAAAAATACGGACCGTACTTAAAATAAAAAGTCGCTTATTTGAATTTTTGCTAGCTTGGAACGAATCAAGATGATATCGACGGCGCTGAGACTGCCCCGTCGATATTTTGCTACGGGGGCGCTTCTGACTAGGCTAAGCGCAAGAAGCTGGGTCGCGCAGCACGTTTCAAAAAAAAGAAGCGGTCAGACTGATTCGTCTGACCGCTTCATAATGACCTCTGAGAATGGATCTTGGCGGACTCGAACCGCTGACCTCCTACATGCGAAGCAGGCGCTCTCCCAACTGAGCTAAAGACCCGAATAACAGTTACCATTTTAACGCAAAAACCTCAGCTTGCCTAGTCCTAAATCATAAATAGTTCTAGACTGAGCTAAAATCACATGAAGTCATACTTGCAAAGAGAGGCAAGATTAATTATACTGAGATTCACTTACTTAAAGTTCGTCAAATAACGATTTGGAAAAGCCACTTTTAGATATTGACCGGGGGAAGAAAAATGAAAACAGAAAGGTTTCAAGCGTTTAGCGATGGTATTTTTGCCATTTTGATCACGATCCTAGTTCTTGAGTTTCACTTACCGGATTATCAGACCGGGCATTTGCTAGCGGCTTTGTTGAAACAATGGCCGCTCTTATTATCCTATGCCTTTTCTTATTTCTAGGTGGGGACACTTTGGCTATTTCACCATGATTATTTCAGTTTATTGGGACGGATCGATCGCGGTGTTAATTTGCTTAATCTTTTGTTGCTTTTTAGTGTGACCTTGATCGATTACCCCATGTCGTTAGTTGCCGCCACGCTCACCAGCGGCAATCGGGCGGATCTGCGAACGGCATTTATCATTTATGACCTAGTCGCGCTTTTTATTTCGGCGACTTTTTACTTGATGTATCTTTATTTGCAGCATCACCGGGAATTGAAACGCACGCAGGTCAAGACTGATTTTTTTGAAGCAATCAAATTGGATCCACTTCGTAGTGTGAGCATTTACACTTTGGCGATCATCACCACATTTTGGTCACTGTGGCTTGGCGCTATTCTGCTAGCTAGCGGGATCATTTTTCATTTCTTCGCGTACTTACATTTGAGCCGCCAATTGGCCCTAGTGCCAGCCGAAGAAAATAGCCCGCAACATAAATGATCGTTGGGGCGTGCGAACTGAATCTTCTTGGTGGTGGTCGCTTGCTCGCTGATCACCTAGCTTTGTTGGAATCAGCGGTCGTTTCGGCTGCATTGCGGGGAAGTGGGCGTTCGGCTTTGGTCACGCTGAACCAATTCATGAAGCCGTGGTCGATCTCGGTCAACTTGAAGTCAAAAGGCCCGATGGTAGTGGTTGTACCCACAGTCAGATCAGGATAATTCTCCATGAAAAAGCCGCCCAGTGTAATAATATCCGACTCTTGAAAAACATTTAATTTATTGTGGAAATAACGTTCAAAATCGTAAAGGGTAGTTTTGCCGCTGACTTTGACGGTGTCGTCCGCTTGCTTGATGATATATTCATCGGAAACATCATCGATCTCATCATGGACGGATCCAAATAATTCCTCATAAATATCTTTATCAGTAACGATCCCACTAGTACCGCCATATTCATCGACCACGACGACGATCGGTGTTTGTTTTTTGATCATTAAGTCGAGGATCTGATGGATCGGCATACTTTCTGGCACCGTGATCAACGCCCGTAAGATCCGGCTGACGCCAAGACTACTGTCATTTTGATCTTGTTGAACAATGTCGTGAGCGTAAACATAGCCGACCAGATTGTCCTTGTCATTGTCGCGGGTCACCAGTAAGCGACTATAACCTTCAGAAAGATAGACATTGAGCGCTTCGTGGACAGTTTGCGAAACATCGAGTACGGTCAACTGGGTCCGGTCGGTCATAATATCTTTGGCGACCCGGTCATTTAAATCGAAAGCCCGTTCCATATAGAGCAGGTCGTTTTTATCTAGGCTGCCGCCGGAAACTGCGATTTTTGACAAATTGAGGATCTCTGATTGCGAGAAAACTTCATTTTCTTCAGAGGCGACCTTCAGTCCAAATAGTTTGACGATCCCACTGGCGGAAGTGTTCAATAGCCAAACGAATGGGTAGAAGATCATGTGGAACCAATAAAGCGGGGTGACGACCGCCATTAAAACACGCAGTGGCATATCGATACTAATGTTCTTAGGGACGATCTCAGTCAGGACGACTTCCAAATAGGTCAGCAGAACGACCCCGATCACGGCGCCCAACACATTGAGCGTTTTGCCAGTTGCGAAATGGGTCCAGCCCAGGAAATCGACCAACAACTGCTCGATCGTCGTTTCCCCGATCCAGCCGAGGATGATCCCGGTCAAACTTGTGCCGACTTGAGTCGTTGACAGATATTCATTTAACCGTTGGACCATATGCAAAGAGCGGGTCAATTTTCGCTGGTTGCCAGTATGCTTGGCCAATAGATCCTCGATTTGACTAGGCCGAGTTTGAACCAAAGCAAATTCAGCCGCCACAAAAAAAGCCGCGACAATAAACGTGATCAAAATAATCAAAAGATTTGTGGAAATCGTATTTGTATTCAAAATCAAGCCCCGTTATTCTAACATTGATGTGTGTTCGGTAAGATAAGCGAACCGAACAGTTTCATAACTGGTTAGCGCAGCTCGCTGGTGAAAATTTAGGTTGCTGTGGGCTAACTACCTCTATTCTAGCATTTTTGCCGGCTGTGTCATCTGTTGCGTGATCAGAAAATGTTTTCCTAGTTGGAAAAGTCGCGGGCCGATTTTCTTGACTGACCGTTATAACGCCAAAAATGTGTTTTTTGTTGCTAGACCCCTGTTTTGGTTGCTTGGCGTTATAGCGGAGGCTATAATGGAAGCAGACGATTTATTAGTTAGCTATGGGGTGAATGAACATGCAAGAACAGGCGCAACAACCATATACGCCGGCTGAATTAGCCGCGTTACTTCATATTAGTGTACCAACCTTGCGGAAATATTCGCTATTGATCGAAAAAGTTACCGACAATAGCCATTATTTCACACGAAACCAGCAAAACGTGCGGGCTTATTCAGAGAAGGATCTCCGCTCTCTACAAAAGTTGGCTGAGTTGAGTAAAGCACCAAACATGACCTTGCAGGTTGCCGCTGAACAGATCTACCGACCAGCGCAAACGCAGATCATCACTGGATTGAAGAAGAAACCGTTGACGAATACCCAAGAGTCAAATCCAACGGGGAATTTGATCCGTCAATTGGTCGATGAATTGCGGACGACGCAGCAGCAAGTCCGCAAACTAACGGCGCGGGTAACTGAATTAGAAAACAGTCAAAAATCCGTGCCAACAAAGGCCGCCGTCGATACAGCACCAACAGGGACAGCAATGGCGGCACCAGTTCGCTCGACAGGAACATCAGCGTCAGCGCGTCAGAACGTAGCGCCGCAAACCAGACCAGCTGAACAAACTACTTCAGCAACAACGCCTGAAGTCGCCGCCACAGATGTGATGACGACCAACAGTCAACTGAAGTTTACTGAGCCTCTCCCTAGCGATGATCCTCAAGCGGCTTCAGATGCGACCCATCATTTAGTTTATCAAGATGAGCCTCAGCCAGACGATCCCGGTGTCAAAGTCTATGATAAACCTCATGACTTGGCCGCGATGCAGGTGCCAGCCGAAAAGAAGCAGTCTTGGTGGCAGAAGATCCGTAGTAAATAAGCCAAGATACTAGCTTGACCAAATTAGATGTCAATTAGATAACAAAATCAACAACGTGACAGCAATTCTGTCACGTTGTTTTTACAAATAGCTGTTGGGCGGAAAGGTGTGGTATGATGACGATTCAAGCCAGCGATTCAGGCATCGCCGTGGCATTGACGGCCAGAGACTTAGTAGCGTTACAGCAACAGTTGCGACGACTCAATGAGTTTTGCCCTCAACACGAGTTGTTGATCGAATGGCGGTTGGACCAGTGGCATGATCTGACTGACTGGGCCGAGTTGCAGCAAGGCAACCGATTGATCCGAGCGGCGTCGCGCTCCCCGTTATTGATCACTTGGCGAACAGAACACGCACGGCAACAACCACTAGGAGCAACGGTCTATCAGGCGCAAATGAGTCAGTTTATGACGCGCTTATCAGCTGATTTATGGGATCTAGAAATTGCACGAGTATCACATCCTGAGGAGCTACGCCGATTGTTGTCCCAAGATGAACAAATCGTTTGGAGCCAGCACTTTTGGCAACCACAGTCACGCGCTCGCCTGCTGGCAGCATTGACCGCCGCCAGCACATTCGCGGGCCCGACTGACTTTTTGAAGCTGGCGACTTGGGCGGCCAGTTCTGAAGATTGTTTGAATCTCTTAGAGGCAACTTGGTGGGCCCACCAGCAGTTAAAACAGCCATTGATCACCATGGCAATGGGTCCAACCGGACGAATATCGCGCTCTCTGGGTTATTTATTTGGTTCCCGCTGGAGTTTTGGTGCCCTGACCCAGCAAGGTTCAGCACCAGGACAATTACCGTTGGCTCAATTGGATCAACAACTTTTGGCGTTAGAATAATTACTTTTCAGCAGGAAGGAGCTCTGATCATGAAACGATCAAAACGACTGTTTTTGTTAATGTTGCCGCTATTGCTATTGGCTGGTTGCCAAGTGAAAGACAATCAGCAGGTAACGACTTCATCAGCGCGATCAAGTAAGCAGGTGACAACATCTCAGAAAAAAGCCGCGGCTAAATCAAGCGCGGCCGCTAAAGAAAAGGCCGCGACCACTTTAGCGGAGATTCCTTTAGCCGGGACTTGGACCAATAGTGATGGTGTGATCTTCACTTTTGGTAATGATCGGCAATGGACTTATCAAACCGGTACTGACAGTGGAACGGCCGCGAAAATCACCGGGACCTACCAACTGGCTGGGGTGGTCGGGGCCGATGTGCTCTTAAAGTTGCATGGCCTAGATCAAGATATTGGCAATATCGGGAATTATCTTTGGCTGACCTTTACAAAAGATCAAAAGACGATCGACTTAGCTGGATTTGGTAAGTTTCAATTGGACGGCAACGCGACTGATCTGGCGATGACAGTCCAGATTCCGCACGCCTTTACGACCAAGCCTAAAACTTTGGCGCAATTATTGGTCGGGACTTGGATGGACACCGATGAGAATGCGACCGATGCCATCACGATGAATTTTGATCCTAACGGCAGTTATCAGCGTTATTTAAGCGGCACAAAACAGGTTGAGCAGGGCACCTATCAGGTTACCTTGAGCCATGACTCAACTGATCAGATCCAAATCAAATTACTAACGACGAGCGGTCAGGAGCAGCGGCTGAAATTCGGTAAGAATGGCGACTTTTCCCAGCTCACAACTACAGAGGGTGCTTCCACCACTTATGTGAAAAATTTGATTCCAGCTACCGTTAATTAGTTTTTAGAAAAAATCGTTCAATCAGCGTTAGGGTGATCAGGACGATTTTTTAATTTGGTGAGCGCTGTTTGGTATTCAGTTAAGATGTTAGGATCAGTGTGATCTTCACGGGCTAGGGCTTGTTGCAGGAAATCAACCAATTCAGGATTCGCGTAAGGTGTGAGTTCAACGACTGCCCAAACCGCCGTTGCGCGGATCACGGGACGAACATCATGCTCAATCACAGCTAGCAAATGCGGCAGGGCACTTTGATCATGAAGATTGGCCAAAGCGATGATCGCGTTGCGCTGTAACGGCTTTTTACCACGCCAAGAACCAGCTAGCGGACCGAATTTAGCCTTGAAAGTTTGATTGGTGACAGTCAGCAGTGGAACTAATTCTGGCATGGTCGTGTCAGGATCAGGCTCCATTTCAGCATGGAAGTGAAAGTCCTTACCCTTATTAAAAGGACAAACGATCTGGCAAATGTCACAGCCATAGATCACATTCCGGATCATCGGGCGAAACTCCGTGGGCATCAGGCCTTTAGTTTGAGTCTGATAAGACAAACACCGTTGTCCATTAAGGCGCCCATCGCCTAGTAATGCGTGAGGGGGGCAAGCCGTGATGCAACGTTGGCAGGTACCACATTGATTTTCGCTAGGCTGATCTGGAGTAAAAGGAATATTCGTGATGATCTCACCTAAATAAACATAGGAGCCGAACTCTTCGGTGATCAATAGGCCATTGCGGCCGATAAAACCAAGACCGGCGCGTTGGGCTACGGCAACATCGATCAATTCACCGGTGTCGACCATTGGCTTAAAGCGAAATTGCTGATCAGCGTTTGCCAAGGCCTCGATCTGAGTGATCAAAGTGGTCATTTTCTCCCGCAAGATCGTATGATAGTCGTTCCCCCAAGACGCCCGGGCGAACTGTCCTCGTTTGTAGGCAGTCCTTGGCGGTCGAGTTGCCATTTTGGTGGGGTAGGCCAGCGCGATCGCAATGATCGAACGAGGCTGGTCAAAAATCAGCTCCGGATCCAGTCGTTCATCAAGGTTCTGGTGCTCAAAACCGGTCGTATGGCCGGCAGCTTTTTGCGCGACTAAACTGGGGCGAAGCCGTTCAAAATCAGCAGCGGTGGTAAAACCGATCTTATCGATACCAATAGCCTTGCTGGCAGTGATGATCGCTTGTTTTAGGCCGTCTGTATTTACATCCATTTGGATACGCTCCTCTTAAAAATCAACGCTTGGATCGCGCCATTTCTGGTAAACGATGAATCATAATTGGCAATAAATAGCGTGCCATCAACCAGTAGCCTAATCCCGTCGCCAGACACAATGAAGCATCAAAGGGTAGGCCTTGCAGATAATAGACCCAGAAATTAGGTAGATGGTAGAAAGGTACATTCAGCAAAGCATTCCAAAAGCCAAAAGTAAACGCTAATCCGGCAGCGACTAAGGCACTCAACCAAATTTTTTTAATGAAGTCCGAACGAGTGTACCCGTACCAAAGCAATAATAAACAACTGTAGGCAATGATCTGAAAAAGCGTCCAAGGGCCGATACCCGTGCGCAGATTGCTGGCCAATACAGCGACGAGCATCACTGACCAACCAGATGCGAGACCAGAAAACACGCTCAATAGAAAATAGAAGGCCAACGTCAAGGAAAAGTTGGGTAAGAAGCTGGTCGCCAGACCTAAAACGATGGCTAAGGCGGCCATTATCGCTAAGTAGGCGATTTTTTTTGCGGGAAATGAGGTCATGGATCTAAACCGTCCTTTATTGGGATCAAAAAAGAATGTGATAGTTTGAAAAAAGGATCAAAGCTAGGACTAAAGGAAATATTATCAGAAAGTTTGAATTTTCTGTGGTTATCGGTTATAATGAACTTATAAAAGAATAGTTGTTACCGTTGCTACACCACTAGAAGAGTAGCAAAAGAATGATCGTCATACTTTGTTCATAGAATCTTCACAATTTCTTCACATTATTTATTTTCTTAGGCTTGTCAATGGAAAGTTCCATTGTTGAAGCCTTTTTGTTTGTAAAAAATCGGAATTTTGAGCGAATCGTGATGCAGTCAGTCATGATTGTCAACTTTTCGAGTCAAGCTGAGTCACGCAGTTGTGTGACAGTTACGATCACCGCAATCACTGTCTGAATTATAGCATATTCTCAAGTCGCTTTTTAATAAATGGTTAGAGCGACATTATTGTTGCAACACTGACTGAAAAAGCTTTTATTCCTGATTGCTTAAGAGCAGAAATCGTTAGCAAAGAATAAGTGCTGATCGGCTAGATGAGTTTTTTTAAAAGGTAGGATATGTTGGATGTAAAAGTTACGACCGATTTTCCAAGATAAGAGAAGGGCAGTCAACAACTCACCGGCGTTAAGTGTCAATAACTCATTAAAAAGTAAGAATAAAAAGCCGTCTTAGTTTGGTAAGCTAAACCGGCTTTTGTTATGGCGATGAGCGTATTTGGTCTTAGCTGAGCGCGCCGGTTATACGCTTGCCCCGCTCCGAACTTTAGGATACTAGGTGGGTCAAGCCGGTCACGCTCAGCGAAACACATCAGCGATCTTAGTGTTAAATGGGTTCGAGGGAGATTTTGACAATAAAAAAAAGCAGGCGCCTATGGCCTGCTTTCCTGCATTCAGAATGAATGCCTCTTTTTCAAGTATTGGGGGGAGATGAAAAAGAATTTGTGCTTCAAAATTATTGGGGGGAAGTCATTTATTGACTACGCTTATCATAATAAAGGAAAGTCATGACTTAATTGTGCCCAATTGATTTCGATTTCTCGAAGCTTGCCCAACTACTTGGTCGTCAGATAAATGCTTTGCAAATCATGCAGGTCGTTTTGAGTTAATTTCAAGTCATTTGTTAAGAAATTGTGAACATTCCCGTAATTTTCTGTGATGTCGTCTTCAGCTTGGGCTAAATAACCAGGTTCAACGACCCAAAAAGCTCGTGTATTGGCGATAGTGATCTCACTTTCACCTTTGGCACGTAAGCCAGCTAAAAAGTCATTCAAATAATCCTGTGTCACTGTATTTGTCAACAAATAATCGTGCCGGATCGTATCCGGATCGACTCCCAAAGCATTCAAAAAGAGATAAGCGCCAATGCCTGTTCGGTCCTTGCCGCCCGTACAATGGAAGAGCAAAGCCTGATCGTCTTGATCATTAGCCAAAAGTAAGGCAAAGAATTGGCGAAAAGCTTTCTGCGCGTGCGGGTCCGTGATAAGATTATGGTAGACCTTGATCATCTGTTGATAACCGGCGCGAGGATCTTTTTTCAGCGCGGCAGCGATTTGGGCGGCGCTTTCAGTGCTTCTTGTTTCATCAACGGCAAAAATCGGATTAAAGATATACTCTGCCTGTTCTGGAACGCGATCTGGTCCTTTTTCGACTTCATCACGGGAGCGAAAGTCAACGTCTTGACGAACACCATAATCAGTGAGTAGTTGGCGATCGGCTGTGGAAAGGTCACAGAGATGACCGGCGCGAATTACTTTATGATATTTTAAATGGCGACCATCTTGGGTAGTGTAACCACCTAGTTCACGAAAGTTGTGCCCGTTTTCAACTTTTAAAAGGCGTGTTGTCATTAATAAAACCTCGCAATCACTTTATTGGGAACGTCTATATCATAACAGAGAATCAGCGTCATGCAATTGCAAAAGTTGTTTTCGGGGATTATAAATGAAGAAATGGTAGGTGCACAATGCGGATTTTAATGGCGAATCAAGCGTTGACCGCAGATATTTCGGGCGCAGATAGTGGTCAGGCGATTCAAGAAGTGCTTCAAGCAGAGCAACAGGATCTGGAAATCGTTTCATTACCGTTCAATGGTGAGTTGGGTCAGATCATTGCGGGGATGCAACAGTGGCGTGAAGGCCGGTTAGCGGATTTTACTTTCTATGGACCGACCTGGGCTAGTACTCAGACGACTTATCTCGTGACGACATTACAGAATCGACGCACAGCGTTGATCGATACCACGAGTTTTAGCAATCCTCAGTTAAGTCAGACCTATGATAATCACGATCTGTTTCACGCGTCCAGTTATGGCTTAGGTCAGCTGATCCTTGACGCCGTTACAAATGAAGCGCAAGAGATCGTTTTGATTTTGGGCGAAACGGGGATGATCGACGGCGGCCTAGGTCTGCTACAAGCGCTAGGGGCGGTGATCACTGATGAAAGCGGCGACCCAATCCCAGTTGGGGAAAATCCACTGATCAATTTTGGCGCTATCGATCTGGCCAAGACGATCGAACTTTTGCAACCGGTCCATTTAACGATCTTGACTCAGGAACAAACGATCTATACTGGACATGAAAGTGGAATCGTTCGCGCTGGTAAGAAATTAGGTTTGCAATCAGAGCAAGTGGTGCGGCTTGATGTTCGTGCGGGCGCCTTCAATCGAATGTTACGGAACCTTTTTGATATCGATTTGACGCAGATCGTGGGTGCGGGCGCTGGTGGCGGGATCGCTGGGGCACTGGCTTGTTTAGGCGCGACGATCGAAAGTGATCCCTTTGCTTGGTTGCTACAGACGCTGGAGTTGCGCAAGATGATCGCGGGCTTTGATACCGCCTTGTTAACGACCGGCGCGGTCAATGCGACTTTTAAAGATTCGCTGATCGCTCATCTTGCGGAAATGTGCGCGACTATGAAAGTGCCGACGATCTTGCAAACTTTGAGCCGAAGTCTCCCCTTATCAGCAACACCTTGGTCAACGGTTAGTATTATCGTGTTGCCATCATTGACTGGCTTGCAAGTTCCTCATTCTTTTGATGAGGTCAATCCGGGTCGGGCTGAATTACTACAAAGTTTAAGTGTGAGTACTCGAGAATTGCTTAAATTATTACAGGAATAAAATGATTCTTAGCTAATCAAGGATCGGGATCAGAATCAGCGGACTGATACGTTTTCACGCTTGTTTCTTGTATTTCACGGCTTTTAAGTTTATGATTTTACTATAGATAAGGAAAGCGGGTGCTAAAAATGTTAGAGCAAGAATATCGTACGATCTTGGTTCCAGTTGATGGCTCGCCAGAGGCTGAATTGGCCTTCAATAAGGCTAAGCGAGTGGCTCAAGCAAATGGCGCGCATTTAGATTTATTGACAGTCTTAGATACGAAACAATTTGTTGGTAATTACGGCGGTGGCCTGACCGGTGACGCTATTTATCAAATTTCAGAAGATGCGCAGAGTTATTTAGAGAATCTGCGCGCGGCAACGATCGAACGTGATGGTTTGAAAGATATTGGTATCCATGTCCGTTTCGGCAATCCTAAAGTCGTCATCGCGAAGGATTTTCCCCGGGACCATCACACTGATCTGATCATGATCGGCGCCACGGGTTTAAATGCGGTCGAACGGGTCCTCGTTGGTTCCGTCACCGAGTATGTCAATCGCCAAGCGCCTTGCGATGTTTTGATCGTGCGTACTGATCTGGAGAATAAGTTTCAAGGACGTCGGCGCAAGAAGTAGTTAGTCGCGCCATAATAAATACAGTTGGGCCCGCGACACTAGCAATAGCTGTGTGAAAAAGTTTTCTGATCATTAGTAGCCGCTATTCGTGATTACTTTCTGGTAAAATAGAAAGTAATCACGGACGGAGGCTTTTTTGATGGCAGAATGTTCTTGGGCGCATCAGTCGCCTGAATTACAGGTGTATCATGATCATATTTGGGGTAAACCGGTCACCGATGAACAACAATTGTTTAAGCGGCTCTGTCTGGAAACTTATCAGGCGGGTTTGAGTTGGCAAACTGTTTTGAATAAGCAAGCGGCTTTCGCCGAGGACTTCCACGACTTTGAATTGGTCAAGGTCGCAGCGATGACGACGAAGGAACTGGAACAGATCTTACAAGATCCCCGGATCATTCGGAATCGCTTGAAAATAGCGGCAACAGTTAATAATGCTCAAGCAGTGTTACGGCTAGATAGTGAAGGCGAATTTAGTTCACTGAGCACTTATCTCTGGCATTTTGTTGACGGTCAGCCGCTCATTGCCTACCCGATGACTGAGCAAGAGGTGCCCAGCACCTCACCATTAGCTCAGCAGATTGCTCGAGATCTTAAGAGAAGGGGCTTTAAATTCGTGGGACCAACGATCGTCTATTCGTGGTTACAAGCGGTTGGCATTGTGAATGATCATTTAGTTGGTTGCCCCGCAAAATAAGTCGGCTTGATCAATTTATCTTTAAGTTTCACGCAAATAGTTGATAAATATATATAAAAGACGTATTATTTAACTTGGTTGTATATTTCTTATTGTGATATAAATCAGTGGGGGCCTGGCCCCCATTTTTCGTATCGACACATTTATGTATGGCTAATATCGGAACCTGAGTGATCGCTGAAGAATAGCATTTATGGCGGCTAGATCGGTTGATCGATCCGTTTTGCTAAGATTGCTCAGTAAGCCAATGAGGAAGGAAACATGATTGAAATTAGTGGTGTGACGTTGATCGTCATGGAATTACTGACTATTTTTGGCACATTATTTATTTTTCAATATGTCGGTAATGTTTATACGCGGCGACACTCAAACGATGTGGTTTGGGTCGGCAAGATGGATTGGCAGTTGCGTTTACTGACTGCGATCCTGTTCAGCGTCGTGGGGATCCTCCTAGTCCTTTTTCAGAAGTTGACCGCCAGTGATCCACGTACTTCGGTCAATCTCGTGATCGCTTCGATGATTATGATCACGATGTTTGTTGGTTATGATGTCGTCGTGATCGCCTTTGATATCACGGCACTTTTTTACTTTATTATTCATGGGATCGATCCCGGCACGCTGGCCTATGTGGTTTTTTATTCGCTACTATTTATCGCTGTTTTACTGATCGGTGAACAAAATAAGCTGGGGCCTTGGCTGAAGCTTTTGATCTTCAACGCCAGCGGGGCGGTTTATTGGGTGACGACCTACCTGTTCTATGCTTATATTACGCGGCAGTTAAAAATGACGCCGCAGCGTTTAAGCTATTACATTCTTCAAATGGTCATTTTGATCTCAGTGCCGTATATCGTCGCATATTCGATGCAACAGAATCAATTATCCGTATTTAAACGGACTCAAGAAGTCTATCTTGATGGGCTGACTAATGTTTATAATTACCATGCTTTTAACTTAAATTTGGAACATGCTTTCCAACACAGTAAAGAGAAAAAGTTAGCGTTGTCGATGATGGTTTTAGATCTGGATCATTTCAAGACGATCAATGACACCTATGGACATTTGGCGGGGAATTTTATTTTGGTCCATTTCTGCGAAGTGGTCCGTGATCAATTCCCTAGTGGCAGTGATTACAAGCTTTATCGGATCGGCGGCGAGGAATTCGCGATTATTTTCACGGAGGCTGACCGGTCAGTAGCATTACAGTTGGCAGAGAAAATCGAAGCGAATGTTCGTGAAGAGGACTTTATTTACAAAGAAACACGGATCCCCTTGACCTTTTCGGGAGGTCTTAGTGAAGTCGTTGGCGCTGATGGGACTTCACGTGAATTCTATGATCGCGTTGATGGACTGACTTATTTAGCCAAGCAAAATGGTCGCGACCAAATCGTCACGCGCATGACTAGCGGCGATTGATCGTTGTTTGGTTGATGCCGGCAAACGCGCCGGTGATCATCGTCTCATCAGTCAGGTGATCGATCGGTCATTGAGTCATTGAAGCTTGTCACGAATAGAGCGGCGGAAAAAATTGAGTTAGTTTTTACTGGAGTTGTCGAGATGATACGCATCAATAGCAATGGCTTTGCCTTTTTAGAGCTACTGATCATTTTTGGGATTTTCTTTCTTTTTCAATTTTTAAGTAACAGTTATACCTCACGGCACACGAATGAGGCTGTTTGGGTCGGCAAAATGGATTGGCGGTTGCGCGCATTAGCCGTCACTTTTTTTGCGGCGGTCGGGTTGATCATGTTTGTTTTTCAGAAGTATAATCACGCATCGCCAATGTCCTTGGTCAATTTAAAAATGGTCACCCTGATTTTGGTCATGATGTTTGTGAGTAATGATGTGGTAATCATTGCCTTTGATGTGATCGTCTTGGGTTATCTGGTTTTTCGAGGCGTCAATCCTCATTCCTTATTCTACATTGCGATCTATTTCGTCATGTTTCTGATTATTTTACTGATCGGTAATAGTTCGAAAATCAAGCATTGGTTCGTTCGCCTATTGTTCTTCAATATCACGGGATTATTGTTCTGGGTCGGTTATTATAGTTACAACGTATTGATCGCTAAGATCTATACTGTCAGTTTTCAGACTATTTTAGCTTACATGGGTCAAATGGTGCTGCTGATCTCGATTCCTTATACGGTCTCGTATTCGATGCAGCAGAATCAGGAAATGATTTTCAAACGCACGCAGGAAGCCTATCTAGATGGTTTGACCCATGTTTATAATTATCACGCGTTCAACTTGAATATCGAACATACTTTCCAACGTAGTCAAGAAAAAAAACTGCCGATGAGTATGATGATCATGGATCTGGATCATTTTAAATCAGTTAATGATACTTATGGTCATTTGGCGGGAAACTATGTTTTGGTGCACTTCTGCGCGATCGTCGTTGGGGTGATCAAAAGCAACGCTGATATCGCCGTTTATCGGATCGGCGGTGAGGAGTTCGCAGTGGTCTTTACGGGGACTTCATTACCATCGGCTCTGGCGGTGTCCAATCGGATCATGGCCGCTGTGCGCGCTGCTGAATTTGTTTATAAGGACGCGAAGATCCCGTTGACTTTCTCGGCAGGACTAACTGAGTTGCAAGCGCAGGATGAAACTTCCAAACAGTTTTTTGACCGCGCTGATATTTTGACTTACACAGCCAAGCGTCATGGTGGCGACCAGATCGTCACTGAAAGCCACGATCTAGCAAGCACCGCTGCTGAGAATATGGCCGCAAAAATAACTGCGGCAGACACTTTGGCAGCGGCTCGCGAACACTCGGAAACAGAAACAGAGCGATGATTTCGCAATAACGTTATTTTACGCTGTAGCGCAGCTGATGACCTGATCTAAAAATTCAAAAATGAGTCATTGATAGACAGTCCCGACTTCCATGCTATACTGGAAACTAAGCAATGGTCAGCTATTTTATAGCTGATGTTTAGCTTTTTAAGTGATCATGGTGAGCAGTGGCTGTTTTTTGCTTAAGTGTTTTTCACCTGAGTTGGTCGACTGGCAGGCGTTAGGCGCAAAGCAAACAAACGCTGACCATAGATCGACTGTTTTACTGGAGGCGAATTGGGATGAAATTGCTATTAAAATGGTTGGCGCAACGCAATCGGCATCGTTCTGCACTGGAACGCCGGGCAAACTATGGCTTCTTTGCCGGGTTAGTCGGGATCATTTCCAATTTGATTTTGTTTGCGCTTAAAATCGTGATCGGCTTGATCTCAGGAAGCATCGCGATCATTACCGACGCCGTCAATAACTTGTCAGACATGTTATCGTCGATCGTTACTGTGATCGGGTTTAAAATGGCTGAGAAAAAGCCTGATCATGACCACCCTTATGGTCATGAGCGTTCTGAAACGATCGCCGGATTTTTGATCTCGATGGTGATCCTCTTTGTCGGTTTCGAGTTTACGATCACTTCGGTAAAAAAAATCATCACACCGGTCGCGGTGACCTATGCGCCGGCGATTTATGTGATCTTAGGACTGTCGATCGCCTTGAAAATGTGGCAAGTCATGTTTTACCATCAAGTTGGCAAGACGATCGACTCGTTGACTTTGGTAGCGACTGCTAAAGATAGTCAAAATGATGTGTATACCACGATCGCGGTTTTGTTATCGGCGATCATCCAAAATTTAACTGGCTGGCATTTGGATGGCTATGTTGGGTTAGCCGTGGCCATCTATATCCTGATCAGTGCAATCACGATGATCCGCTCCTTTATCAGTTCATTGTTGGGGCATCAGCCGGAAGACGCGCTATTAGCGAAAATGACCACGTTATTAGATGATTCCACGGCGATCTTAGGGTATCATGATCTGATGGTGCATCAATATGGTCCAAATAGTATTTTCGCGACGGTCCATATCGAGTTAGACAGTGGTTGGTCCTTGAATCACGCCCATAAAGTGATCGATAAGATCGAACATGATTTTTGGCATCAACAACATATCCATATGGTTTGTCATGTGGACCCGATCGATATCCGTAGCCGCAAGTCAGCTAAGATCTACGAAGCGGTCCAAATGGTGATCGCGCATTATCGGTTAGGCTTGCAGACGCATGATTTTCATGTGGAACGTTTGGTCAATGGGGATCATCTGATCCAATTCGATGTGATCGTTCCTGATTCTGTCAAAGTCAGTGACGATGAGCTCTTAGTGGGCATCAACCACGATCTACGCAAGATCCTCGGCGATGTCACCGCTGAGATCACTTTTGACCATAATTACGCGATGCATGACCATACTTTGATTTGACCCCTTAGGCCCAGCGCGCTAAAGCCCAGCACTGTTGCGTGGCGCTTTTGGCTTTGAGGGTTGTTTCTTAACAGCGAGACAAGTAAAATGAATAACGGATAGATATTTTAGGAGGATCAAGTGATGGAACGTGAAGCAATCAAACAATATGCCGATTGGCTACAAACAAATACCAATGAGATCGTTGCTCAGAAAATCAAATTTGACGCAGAGCAGGTTTATCGACTGATCGATAGTCTGCACGTTTTTGATCAGTCGGTGACGTCTTTCTTGACGATGACCCAAGAAACTTATTATCGGACGATCTCTGATCATAAACTAACGCTCCAAGGCGAACGAGACGCAATGAATAAGTTACAAGATCGGGTCTTAGTCAATCATGTTGACGGAGCGTTGGCGGCTGGTGAGATCCATTTTGAATATAATCATGAAGATAGCTATGCTGAGGGCTATTCGCCCCGTAAAGATCTGCAGATCATTGCTTATAGCTTTAAAGTGTTGGGTGCCGTTGTGGCGATCAGCAATACGGAATTGGTCCGTCAGCACTTATCTAAAGATGCGGCGATCAGTATCGCCTTGGCGGCTGATGCTTTGACGCATTGGCAAGAAGCTTAGCCTGATAGTTTATTGATTGAACGTCCCGATGTGGGGCGTTTTTTTGTTGCGGGAAATTATCCATTCTCGCTCTGCGTGATCGCAGCGACCTAGCCGGCAACAAAAAAGCTCGTCAGAGGATTTCTCTAACGAGCTGGTGATAATAAGTAGCTTAATCATCAAGATGATATTCTTCCGCGGCAGCTTGATAGCCGGCAACTTCTTCTTCAGTGGCGAGGACAAAGTGACCAGGAACGATCTCCTTTAATGAACGGAGCTGACCATCAGTCTCGATGCGATCATCATAACCCTTACGATGGCGGTTACGTTCGTAGAAAGGATCAGGTAACGGTACTGCCGAGAGTAAACTCTTGGTGTACGGATGTAAGGGGTGATTGTAGACCTCATCGGCGCTGGATAATTCCATCAAGCGGCCATTATGCATCACCGCGATCCGATCACTGATGTATTTGACCATCGACAAGTCATGAGCGATGAAGAGGTAGGTCAAATTTTGCTCTTTTTGGATATCACGGAGTAAATTGACCACTTGAGCCTGGATCGACACATCCAAAGCTGAGATCGGTTCGTCAGCAATGATAAAGCGAGGTTCAACAGCTAAGGCGCGGGCGATCCCGATCCGTTGACGTTGACCACCTGAGAATTCGTGGGGATAACGGGTAGCGTGGTCATGACTCAACCCCACGAGATCAAGGAGCTCATTGACGCGCGCGTCACGTTCAGCTTCGTTTTTGACCAAATGATGGATATCTAGACCTTCCGCAATAATATCTTTGACTTTCATCCGCGGGTTCAAAGAAGCGTAAGGATCCTGGAAGATCATTTGCATTTCGCGACGGAACTGTAACATATCTTTATGCTTGATCTTACTGATATCAGTCCCATTGAATTCGATCTCGCCACTAGTTGGGGTATATAGTCGGATAATACTGCGACCAGTCGTGCTTTTACCAGAACCAGATTCACCAACTAGACCAAAAGTCTCGCCTTCGTAGATCTCAAAACTAATATCATCGATAGCTTTGACTTCGTTACGGCGGCCGGCGTTGAAGTATTGCTTGAGATGCTTAACTTCGACCAGTTTTTTTCGTTCTTGCGGTTGTGGGTTATTCTGCATCATCCTTCACGCCTCCTTCTTCTTCATATTCCGGTTGGTTGATCTTACCTTCAGCCACTAAACGCTGAAATTCGGCCTGGCGCTTTTTAATGGCAACAGGTGGCTCGGTTTTAGGAGCATCCGGATGCAGTAGCCAAGTCGCCGCATAATGGGTATCGGATATCTTGAAGAACGGTGGCATCGCCTCATAATCGATCGCCATAGCATAAGGGTTCCGTGGGGCAAAAGCATCGCCCTTCGGTGGATTCAGCAAGTTTGGCGGTGTTCCGGGGATCGCGTAAAGCCGATCAGAGTCGGTATCAAGGGTCGGCATTGAATTCAGTAGTCCCCAAGTGTAGGGGTGTTGTGGATTATAAAAAATCTCGTCAACAGAGCCGTATTCAATGATCTTGCCAGCGTACATCACGGCGACCCGATCAGCGATACCAGCGACGACACCTAAATCATGGGTGATAAAGATGATCGACGTTTCGATTTTGTTTTGTAATTCCTTCATGAGGTCGATGATTTGAGCTTGGATCGTCACGTCCAAGGCAGTCGTCGGTTCATCGGCGATCAGGATCTCTGGATAATTAACGATGGCGATAGCGATCACGATCCGTTGGCGTTGTCCCCCTGAAAATTGATGGGGATAATCCTTCATCCGATTTTTTGCGTTGGTGATCCCGACCAGTTCGAGGACCTCTTCGGCCCGCGCCATGGCCTTTTTCTTGGACATGCTGCCATGGATCAATAGTGGTTCAGCGACTTGTTTGCCGATCGGCATCGTGGGGTCCAATGAGGTCATTGGATCCTGGAAGATCATTGAAATATCATTTCCGCGGATCTTTTCGATCTCGCGGTTACTTAATTTCAAAATATCGCGGCCCTTAAAATCGATCGAGCCACTAGTTACCTGAGCATTATTGGCTAATAGCCCCATGATACTGCGGACAGTGACCGATTTGCCGGAACCAGATTCCCCAACGATCGCTAGGGTCTCACCTTTATTTAAATGAAAATCAACGTTACGAATAGCCTTTACTGAGCCGGCAAAGGTATCAAAATCTATTTGTAAGTCTTTCACTTCTAGAATTTTTTCCATCTGTGCCGCTCCTATTCTTGTGTTTTTGGATCGAAAGCATCACGTAAACCATCTGCGAGTAAGTTGAACGCGATCATAATGATACTGATGACTGCAGCGGGATACCACATTTGATAAGGTAAGAAACGGAATGTTTTTTGCCCGTCAGACAATAAAGTACCCAGCGATGCGTTCGGTGCAGGGATCCCGATCCCGATGAAGCTCAGGAAGGCTTCGAAGAAGATCGCGGTAGGGATCGAGAACATGGTTTGAATGATGATCGTCGATGAAAGGTTAGGAATCAAGTGTTTCAAGGCAATACGGAGAGGTGATTCACCTAACGTTCGCGCCGCTAAAATATATTCTTGAGTTTTCAAGGTCAATGTTTCTGCGCGCACTAGTCGCGCCATCGTGATCCAACCAGTGATCCCCATGGCCACAACGATCGAGCCTAGGCCAGGCGTAAAGAGCAGCAACATCAAAATAACCACGACCAAGTTCGGGATCGAGGAGATGATCTCAATGATCCGTTGCATGATCGTATCGGTTTTGCCACCTTTCCACCCGGAAATGATCCCATAAGGAACCCCGATCACCAAGTCGAATAAGGTTGCCAGTAAACCGATCAAAAGCGATAAGGCGACCCCCTTCATCAGCCGCGAAAAGAGATCACGACCTAAATAGTCAGTGCCTAACACATAATAAGTCCCCTTGGGAACTTTGGCCGCCGCGTATTTATCGACGATATTACCGCCGACATTGGCCTTGCCAGTGAATCCAGGAATACTGCCATTAGCGATCTTCGGTGGCAAGTTCGCATAAGCCACGTGTTGAGCGTTAGGATCGCTAGGCGTCCACCAAATCGAGACGATCGAGATCAAAATGATGATCGCTAGAAGCCAGAAGGAAAAGACCGCGGCCTTGTTTTTCCGTAAACGCCGGATCGCGTCTTGGAAAAAGGTCAAAGAAGGCGCGGAGATCTTCTCTTGTTCGTCAACATTATTTGCCGCAACCGGTTTGAAACTGTCTGCGTTTAGTTTGATATCAGAAGTATTATCAGCCATTAGTTAGAGCCCTCGTTTCCGCTAAGTCTGATTCGTGGGTCGATGAACCCATATAGGATATCGACGATCAGGATCACAACAACCAACATGAATGAGTACAGTAAGGTCAGACCCATGATCGTTGGATAGTCATTAGTTGTGATCGATTTGACGAATTGATCGCCAATACCGGGAATCGAAAAGATATTTTCAACGACCATTGAACCGACCATTAAGTCGACGGCCATTGGACCGATGATCGTGATCACTGGGATCAGCGAATTACGTAGCGCGTGTTTAGCGACAGTTTGCCAAGGGGTATTCCCTTTGGCCCGGGCCAACTCGATATAATCTGAGTTCAAAACATCGACCATTTCCGTCCGCATGAATCGTGCCGTAGTCGCTAACGGCGCCATCGACAAGGCGATCGTGGGTAGAATGCTGGAACGGAAACCTTCATCCCATAACGCGATCGGGAAGATCTTGAGTTTAAAGGCCAAGTAGAACTGAAGTAAAACGGCGAAAACGAAGTTGGGGATCGAACGTCCTAAAATGGCAAAGAAAGTCGCCAAAGTGTCGACCCAAGTGTTCTTACGGATCGCGGCGATCGCGCCCAAAAGAATACCAAGAACAGTCCCTAGAATGATCGCTTGAGCACCGATCTGCATCGATGGCCCGATCCGACTAGAAATCAAAAATGAAACTGGTTGATTATTGAATTGGAATGAGGTGCCAAAATCACCATGTAAGATCCCAATCAAATAAATGAAGTATTGCTGATAAACAGGCTTATTCAGCCCATATTGCGCATCCATGATCGCCCGTTGATCTGCCGTCATCTTGGCTTGGTTCGCGTAAGGCGAGCCCGGCATCAACTTCATTAGGAAGAAAGTTGCCGTTGCAATAATGAACAGGGTCAAGATCATGTACATGATACGTTTGAAAATATATTTCCTCATGTTTTACACTCCCTATATGCCTCAATAGATAAAATGATCGCCGCATCCGTTGCTACTTAATTTCGCATGTTCCTATCTTACAGTAAAACGGTCAAATTGTAAATTGAGTTTTTAATTAATTTCTCATCTAATTTTGAATTGTTGAGATGAAGTTGTGCTATGACAAAGCTTGAATGATCGTACTAGACTAAGTGAAAAATGAGAACCGCCATTTTACCCGTTATTCAGCGGGAAACGAGACCAGCCAGACCAACGAAAGCCGCCATTATCAGATTCTTAGTTTTCTATTATATAGGTAAAGAGATCATTTTGCGGAGATTCCTGGATCGTTCTGACCGTGCTACGGGTCAATGGGACTCGGCAAAAGTCGAGCAAATGGATTTAAAGTAAAACCGCAAACTGGCGGTGTCCAGCTTGCGGTTTAGGAGAGGTTTAGGAAACTGATCAGAAAGTCAGTCCCTGAAGCAATTATGAATCTGTTTGGTACTTTTACTAGTCAGCAAGGTAGGTGTGTACAAAGTTGTACGTATTTGCTGGCGAGTACGCCAAGTTCTTGATCTTTGAATTGACCAAGTGGCCTTGAGCACGTTGATAAAGTGGAATGATACCTTGTTCTTTAGTCAAGATCTCTTGAGCGCTCAATAGATCTTTGGACCGAGCGTCTTCATCAGTCACATCAGTGGTCTTGCTAGCTTGGATCAGCTGATCGTATTCAGGGCTGTTCCATTTACCATTGTTGTATGAATTATCGCTAGTGAACAAGTCGAGGAAAGTGATCGGGTCTGGGAAATCGGCGCCCCAAGCCGTCATCACGATGTCAAAATCACCATTTTCGGAACGAGTCAGACGACTCTTGAATGGAACGGTGGAGATCGTTAATTTCAAACCAGGCAAATTCTTCTCTAATTGACTTTGGAAGTATTCTGCGGATTTCTTAGCGCCATCAGTATCATCAGTCAAATATTCCAAATTCAAACTGGAAACGCCAGCTTCCTTCAAACCTTCTGTCCAAAGCTTTTTGGCTTCAGCGGCATCGTATTTCGTCATGTCGCCGGAATTCTTCGCTGCTGCTTTGGAGAAATCAGTACCGTCTGGGGTCTGCGCCAAGTTTTGTGGCGTAACGTTCGCTGCCGGGATCGAGGAATCGCCTAAAACATTATTGACGAATTCTTTACGATTGATAGCCTTGGAGATGGCTTGACGAACTTTTTCGTTTTTGAAGGCGGGTACTTTCTTTTCATTCAATTCCAGATAGAAAACAGTCGCTTGCGCCAATGGTTTGTAGCTGGCATCGTTTTTCATCTGTTGAGCGGTCTCACCGCTGATCGCAACATCATCCATCTTGCCGCTTTGGAATAGATTCAAGGCAGTTGAACTATCCTTAACGACTTGAACTTTGATCTCGCTTAATTTAACGGCTTTTGCGTTCCAATAATTCTTGTTCTTAACTTCGGTCCAACTATTATTAGTACCAGTCCATTTTGTTAGTTTGAATGGGCCATTGTAAACAGCCTTGTCTGAAGAAGTACCATACTTGCTACCATATTTTTCAACGACTTCTTGGTTTTGTGGGAAGAAGGCCGGATTAACGACCATCGTTTTGAAATAAGGGATCGCGTGTTCTAATTCGACAACTAACGTATGACTGTCTTTAGCAGTGACGCCTAAAGTGTCGGCCTTTTTCTTGCCGTTCATAATGTCATCCGCATTTTTGATGCCAGAATAAAGATAAGCATATTGAGATTTAGTCGCAGGATCGACGGTTCGTTGCCAAGCGTAGACGAAGTTCTCCGCGGTCACCGCGTCACCATTACTCCACTTAGCGTCTTTACGTAACTTATAGGTGTAAGTCTTACCATCATTTGTTGGCTCAGCGATCTTAGTGGCAATCGCTGGTTCTACTTTTGCACCATTGTAGCGATAAAGACCATCCATCGTATCAACAGCGGCTTGACCAGAGATCGCATCAGTCAAGACTGAGGTATCCATCGTACTGATCACGTCGCTTTCCATTCGGGTCAGCACTTGTTTCGCCGCGGAGTTGCTGGATGATGAACTACCTGAACCAGAGCTATTCGCGCCGCAAGCTGCTAGGATCGTCGCTGCAGCCACGGCCACAGTCGTTAGTTTTGCTAGTTTTTGCCACTTCATAATAAATTCCTCCTGTAAATGGTGCCATGAATCTGAGAGGTTAAAAATAATTGTCCGAGTTATTTTAATTCTCTCATCAATATAAACCAACCAAGCCACATTCTATAACAGCCTTTGCTGTGATTAGGCATTATCATACAGCATCAACATTAAAAAGTAAACATTTAAATTCAAAAATATCTCATTTTTCTTTATTTTTTCTGATTTATTACCAGATTTTATCTGAAAAATGTCTGCGAACAATGAGAAAATAAAAAGAAGCCCTGAGCATGACCATACTCAGGGCTTCCTTTCAGCATTAAGGAGATATAAATAATTATAGGAAATAATTATTTATCAAAAATAAGGAGAAAACGGATAACGGAAAGATGTTGAGTGATTCAGTAATAACTTCGACATCTCTTTTATAAGTAAAACCTTCAAAATGAAATGGGCTCTCATTTTCTAAGGCTCAGCCTAACACGCAATCAGTAAATTGATTACGTGTTATTATAATACCCCGCTTTGATTAAAAAGTAAATAGCATTTTCATATTTTTTTAATTTTAGCAAACGGCTTGATGGCGCATGCTTTGGTAAAATAAGCACGTGATTTCTTCTTTTTTGCAAAATAGGCTAATTCTATTATGAGAAGAAACTGGTTCACAACATTAATTAGCCATTTGTTGCTAGTAGGCACCGCGGCCAATTCGTCTACGAGTTTCGCTGGGTCAAATTGGTTGATTATGCTAATTAGCATTATTCTCACTACGCGTGTGTCCGTTGCTAACCGTAATGATGTTAGCTCGGTAGTTTGGGACGATCATGGCACGGTTTCAATAAATTGCCGTTATTTTGGCGTCCAAAAAAGCACCGCGGCTTTTTGCCACGGTGCTAGCTGGATCTGTTACATTCGCTGATCTACTTGAATTGCGATTATTTGGCGATATAGGTGTGGATGAAATTGTATTGGTTTGATGGCGAGTAAGCGACATCTTTGACATTGGGGTTGACCAAGTGAGCTTGGGCAGTCTGATAAACCGGAATGATCCCGGCTTCATCTGTCAGAATGTTCTGGGCTTGCAATAGATCATTGAAGCGCTTCTTCTCGTCAGTCACATCGGTGGTCTTGCTAGCTTGGATCAATTTGTCATAGTCAGCGTTGGACCATTTACCATTGTTACTTTGGTTGCCGGTAGTGAAGAGATCCAGATAAGTGATCGGGTCAGGGAAGTCAGCGCCCCAAAGTGTGATACAAATATCGAAGTCGCCACTTTCAGAGCGCGTTAACCGCGATTTGAATGGTAAGGAGGTGATTTTCAATTTCAAGCCGGGAAGAACACCTTCCAATTGACTTTGGAAGTATTCGGAGGATTTCTTGGCATTCTCTGAATCATCCGTCAGGAATTCAACGTTAAGACTGGAGATACCAACCTCTTTCAACCCTTGTTTCCAAAGCTTTTGGGCTTCTTTCTTGTCGAAAGTTGTCGGGTAGTCATGACCCTTAGTCGCCGCTTTAGCGAAATCGGTCCCGTCAGGCATTTGCGCCAGATTTTGTGGTACAGCCGTGTGGGCCACCAGTGAAGAGTTGCCTAAAACTTGGGTGACAAATTCTTTACGATTGATGGCTTTAGACATGGCCAACCGAATATTCTTGTTGCGGAAAGCAGCCACTTTCTTTTGGTTCAATTCTAAATAGAACGTTGAGGCTTGCGGTTGCGCCTTGAAGGCAGGATCTTGCTTCATTTGCCGCGCGGATTCGCCACTCAAAATAGCATCATCCAATTTGCCACTTTGGAAAAGATTCAGAGCAGTCGAAGGCTCCTTGACTACTTGAACATCGATGCGATCGAGTTTAACAGCTTTCGCGTTCCAATAATCCTTGTTTTTGACTTCGCTCCAACTGAGGTTCGTCCCAGTCCATTTAGTTAGCTTAAATGGTCCGTTGTAAACGACCTTGTTATAAGCGGTCCCATATTCACTACCGTATTTAGTAACGGCCTTTTCGTTTTGTGAGAAGAAGACAGGGTTGGTCATCAGACCATCCATATAAGGAATGGCATAGTCCAAGTCGATCTTTAAGGTGTGGTCATCAAGTGCGGTGATCCCCAATGATTCTGGTTTTTCGGTCCCATTCATGATCGCGTCAGCATTCTTGATGCCTGAGAAAAGATAGGCGTATTGTGATTTCGTCGCCGGGTCAACGGCGCGTTTCCAACCGTAAGCGAAATCTTGCGCGCGAACGGGATCGCCATTGCTCCATTTGGCGTTCTTACGCAAATTAAATGTGTAAGTCTTACCCTCGTTGGTTGGCTTAACGACTTTAGTCGCGACTGCTGGCTCTAATTTTGCGCCATTATAGCGATAGAGCCCATCCATCGTATCGACCAAGGCTTGCCCAGAAATCGCATCGGTGACGGCCGCCGAGTCCATGCCACCAATCACATCACCTTCCATTCGAGTGAAGACCTGTTCACTTTTACCCGTCGAACTCTTTTTGCTATTGCCGCCACAAGCGGTCAGCAAAGTTAAGGCCACGAGGGAGGTCAGCCCCACTTTAGCCCAGTTTGTTAACTTCATATTTAGTTTCCTCCTTAATGCGATGTAACACTTTGCATTTTACCTGTTTCCGCGGTGTTTGTAAATCGTTGGTGGATAGTCGCATGCGTGCTTTGACAAAAAGTAGATTGTGCGTAGCGCATGGTGTTGGTGGTGGACAAGTGTGATAGGGCTCCAGGTCGGGCTGGGGGTGGTGGAACGCTGCGGGCACGATTTTGAGCTTTTCGGAAGTGCACCGAAAATCTC
>NZ_BROC01000029.1 GCF_024345205.1 Lapidilactobacillus luobeiensis
TTTTGCGAAGCTCAAAGTGACGCCCACAGCGAGCTCACCCCGAATTTCGCAGCGCAAGCTGCGGCCAACCTACTTTTCGACCAAATGAACTCAATCAAAGTCACCTGCGTAGGGCGCTACGCAAAAAAACTTCTTGACAGCAGCGGATTTGTTCGCTATGCTAGTTGCAATCAGTCAGTCCTTTAAAATAGTCCCGTGAGGCTAGCAAGGAATAAGTGCCCAAGTCTGCCTAGACTTGGCAACAACCGTGTCAAAACGGATTCTTCCTCTGCCCACTGGACAGGGGATTTTTTTATGGAAAGGGAGCCGATCCAGATGGAAAAAGAAGTTGTTGATGGGGTAACCATGAAACGAGCGCTGACCCGAATCACTTATGAGATCATCGAACAAAACGCCCAACTTGATGATCTGGTCTTAGTCGGGATCAAAACGCGGGGGATCTATCTGGCGCAGCGGATCGCCCAACGCCTGACTCAGTTGGAAGGGCGGCAGGTCCCGGTGGGGGAGCTTGATATCACGCTTTATCGCGATGATCACCATCAACCTGGTCCTAACGATCCCGAAGTTCATGGGGTCTCGTTGCCCGTCTCGATTGAAAACCGGCATGTGGTGCTGATCGACGACGTTCTTTTCACCGGACGGACTGCCCGCGCGGCCTTGGACGCCTTGCTTAGTCAGGGACGGCCGCAACGAATTTCATTAGCGGTACTAGTCGACCGGGGCCATCGAGAATTGCCGATCCGCGCTGATTTTGTCGGAAAAAATATTCCCACATCGTTAGACGAACAAATCAAAGTTGCGGTCATGGAACACGATGGTCGCGACGGCATCTACATTCAAAAAAATTCATAAATCACCAACCGTAACGATTTAATTGTCCCCAGAGAGAGGCAGAATGGTTTCGCGTCGGGCTCTTACCGAACGGTCATTCTGCTGGGAAACTAGTGGGGTGACCGTTTTTTTGTAGGAAAACCCGCGCTGATTTTGCGCGGAAAACCCCAGTCCCATCGTCAGACGAGCAGCCCCAACACGGCCGTCCACCAAAAGCAACCAACTAGACGTTCAAGACGCCTAAATAACCCAAAAAGCATTGAATAATCCATCATGAGGTGACCAGTATGATCTTTTTATCTAAGCTAAATCAGCAAAAAGCCATTGCTTCAATGGCCGATTTCTCAACAACCGCGGTGACACAATTACTCGATCGGGCCAGTGCTTTCAAAGCCGGCGCCCAGGCACAAGTTCAAGTTCCAACTTTCGCGGCCAATTTATTTTTCGAAAATAGCACCCGGACCCACACCAGCTTCAGCATCGCCGAACAGCGCTTGGGGCTTAAAACAATCGAGTTTTCACCGCAAAGTAGCTCGGTCCAGAAAGGGGAGACCTTGTATGACACCTGCCTGACCATGGCAGCGTTAGGCGTACAACTGCTGGTGATCCGTCATCCCGAGAACGCCTATTATCAACAATTGCTGGGGCAAGCGCATCTGCCAGTGGCCTTGATCAACGCCGGTGATGGTAGTGGCGAACATCCCTCCCAAAGTTTGCTGGACTTGTTGACGATTCGCGAAGAGTTTGGCCATTTCGCTGGTTTAAAGGTGGCGATCGTCGGCGATCTCGCCCATTCACGCGTCGCTCGATCCAATATGGAAATTTTACAAGCGCTGGGAGCCGAGATTTATTTCTCCGGTCCGGCGCAATGGTACCAAACGCAATTCGATCGTTATGGGGAATATCGCCCGTTGGATGAGTTGGTGGGCGCCGTCGATGTGCTCATGTTGCTGCGGGTCCAACATGAGCGCTTGGGCGCAACGGAAAACCAGACCTTCAGCGCGGCCGCCTATCATCAAGCTTATGGACTGACGGTGGCGCGAGCGCAACGATTACAGCCCCAAGCGATCATTATGCATCCTGGTCCGATCAACCGCGATGTGGAGCTGGCCAGCAGCCTGGTGGAAAGTCCCCATTCTCGCTACTACGAACAAATGCAAAATGGCGTTTACGTGCGCATGGCCATGATCGAAACTGTTTTGCAGGCCAATGGCATCAAATTCAAATCAAATAGGAGGGTAACGCAATGACGAACAGCTCTGAATCAACCACGATCCTGATCAAAAACGCCCAGATCAATTCCGACGGCAACCAGCTGCAACCACAAGAACTGCTGATCCAAGCGGGCAAAATCACCGCCATGGCCACCGAGATCCCGATCCCCGCTAACTTTCGGGGGCAGCTTTTTGACGCGGGGCACCATTTGGTCAGTCCCGGCTTAGTCGACTTGCACGTGCACCTGCGAGATCCTGGTCAAACCTACAAAGAAACGATCACCACTGGTAGCCAGGCCGCGGCTCGGGGTGGCTTCACCTATATTGGCGCCATGCCGAATCTAACCCCAGCGCCAGATACACCGGCGCAACTGGCCGTGATGAATCAACGTAACCAGACCGAGGGCGTGGTGCACATCGGGCAATATGCCACCTTGACCACCGACCGCCGTGGGGATCAGTTGGTGGATTTTGCAGGGCTCGCCGCTACTGGGGTGCTGGCTTTCTCCAATGATGGCTCCGGGATCCAAACCGCTGATACCATGTATCGGGCGATGTTGGCCGCCAAAGCGGTGAATAAGCCGGTGGCCGCTCACGTGGAAGATGACAGCCTGCGCCATGGTGGGGTCCTCAACGCCGGGGCCAAAGCTCAGGAATTAGGACTGCCAGGTTTACTAGAGGTCGTCCAAACGGCCCAATTGGCGCGGGATTTAGTTTTGGCCCAAGCGACCGGGGTCCATTACCATGTCTGCCATGTGGCCACCGCCGCGGAACTGAACTTGATCCGCCAGGCCAAAGCCGCGGGGGTTCAGGTCACTTGTGAGGTCAGTCCCCACCATCTGCTCCTAGCCGACCAAGACATTCCCGGTGATGACGCCAATTACAAAATGAACCCGCCGCTACGCACCGAATCCGACCGCCAAGCCATGATCGCGGGGCTATTAGACGGAACGATCGACTGCATCGCCACCGACCACGCGCCTCATAGCCAGGCCGAAAAAGATCAAGGCTTTCGCCAAGCGCCTTTCGGGATTGTTGGCAGTGAAACAGCCTTCGCGTTGTTGTATACGAAATTCGTCCAAACCGGGGTCTTTACCTTGGCCCAATTGTTGAACTGGCTTAGCCAACGACCCGCAGCGCTGTTCCAACTCAATCAGGTTGGCCGTTTAGTTGTTGGTGGTCCCGCTGATCTGGCCCTTTTCGACCTGGATCACACTGCGCCAATCACGGCTCAGACCTTTGCCTCCAAAGGTCAAAATTCACCTTTCATTGGCTGGACCGTTGCTGGCCACACAGTCGCGACCATGGTGGCCGGGCAATTTGTCTATCAACGTCAGGAGGTCCAAAGATGACCGCACGTTATTTGGTTTTAGAAACGGGGCAAGTCTTCACCGGCGTGGCTTTCGGGGCAGCCCAGGCCGCGGTTACCGGTGAGTTGGTGTTCACCACCGGGATGACCGGCTATCAAGAATCGTTGACCGATCCCTCCTTTTGCGGTCAGCTGATCATGTTTACTTATCCACTGATCGGGAATTGTGGGATCAACCGCGACGATTCTGAAGCAATCGATCCCACTTGCGCCGGTGTCGTTGTCCGTGAGGTGGCGCGCTTGGCCAGTAATTGGCGCCAACGCCAGACCTTGGCAGATTTTCTCCGGCAAAAGGAGATTCCGGGGATCAGCGAGGTGGATACGCGCGAATTGACTAAACTGATTCGCCAAGCAGGGACGCTCAAGGCGCGGTTAGTTGACGAGTTGCCCACACCGGCGCAGATTGAAGCGGTCAGCGCGACCCCCTTGACTCATGATCAAGTCGCCCAAGTTGCCACGACCAAGGCCTATCCAAGTCCTGGTAAAGGTTACAATATCGCCGTGATCGATTTCGGTTTGAAGCACAGCATCTTGCGCCAATTAGCCGCGCGGAATTGCGATGTGATCGTCTTACCGGCGACGACCACCGCCGCTGAGCTGTTAGCGCTGGCTCCTGATGGCGTGTTGCTCAGTAATGGCCCCGGAGATCCTCAAGATGTTCCCGCCGCCTTGCCGTTGATCCGCGGGATCCAAGGTAAAATACCTTTGATGGGCATCTGTCTGGGTCACCAACTGTTTGCGCTGGCCAATGGCGCCACCACGTTCAAAATGAAATTCGGACATCGCGGCGGCAATCATCCTGTCCGCGAAATCGCCACCGGTCGGATCGACTTCACCTCACAAAATCACGGTTTTGCGGTCGATCCCGCTTCCTTGGCTGGCACCGATCTCCTGGTGACCCACGAAGAATTAAACGATCAAACGATCGAAGGCCTTCGCCATCGCCGCTATTCCGCGTTCTCCGTTCAGTTTCATCCGGACGCCACTCCCGGTCCTCACGACGCCACGCATCTCTTCGATGAGTTCATCGAAATGATCACGGCCACGAAACGTGCTTGAGTCACGCGTAGGCGGACGGTGATCATCCGCCGTCGCCTGTCGCCCAACCAAGCCCCAGTTAAATGCCATCAGCAGAAAAAAAGGAGTTGCCTCATGCCTCAACGTACAGATATCCAGAAAATCATGGTCCTCGGTTCCGGACCGATCATTATTGGTCAGGCCGCGGAATTCGACTATTCCGGCACCCAAGCCTGCTTAGCGCTGCGCGAAGCAGGCTACCAGGTCGTCTTGGTCAACTCGAATCCAGCGACGATCATGACCGACCCCGAGATCGCCGACCAGGTTTACTTAGAACCCTTGACCTGTCCTTTCGTCAGTCGGATTTTACGCAAGGAACTGCCTGACGCGATCTTACCCACATTAGGTGGCCAACAGGGGTTGAATCTCGCCCTGGAATTGGCGGAGAGTGGGATTTTAGACGAATTGCAGATCGAATTACTGGGTACCAAACTGACCGCGATCAATCAGGCCGAGGATCGGGAATTGTTCAAGCAATTGATGACTGACTTGCAGCAACCGATCCCTGCCTCAACAACGGTCCAAACCGTGGCGGCCGCTTTAGAATTCGCCCAACAAAATGGCTACCCCGTGATCGTCCGACCCGCTTTTACCATGGGGGGCACTGGTGGGGGACTTTGCGCCAATCAAACCGAACTGGTGGAGATCTGCGCCAACGCTTTAAGCCTCTCGCCGATCACCCAAGCCTTGATCGAGCAAAGCATCGCCGGTTTCAAAGAAATCGAATATGAGGTCATGCGCGACGCCGCCGACAACGCCTTGGTGATCTGTAACATGGAAAATGTTGATCCAGTCGGCATCCACACCGGGGATTCGATTGTGACCGCGCCAGTGCAGACCTTGACCGATCGCGAGAACCAAATGTTGCGCGACGCGTCCTTGCAGATCATTCGCGCCTTGAAGATCGAAGGTGGCTGTAACGTTCAGTTGGCGCTAGATCCTCAGAGCTTTCAATATTATGTGATCGAGGTCAACCCCCGCGTTTCGCGTTCATCGGCGCTGGCGTCCAAGGCCACCGGTTATCCCATCGCCAAAATCGCCGCCAAAATCGCGGTCGGCCTGACCCTAGACGAGATCGTCAATCCGGTGACCGGAACGACTTTGGCGGAATTTGAACCGACCTTGGATTATGTGGTGACGAAAATCCCCCGTTGGCCGTTTGACAAATTCGCCCAAGGTGAACGCCGTTTAGGCACCCAAATGAAGGCCACCGGAGAAGTCATGGCCATCGGGCGAAATTTCGAGGAATCCTTGTTGAAGGCCGTGCGTTCGCTGGAAATCGGTACCCATCATTTGGAACTGCCTGAACTGGCTCAAGTCAGTGACCAACAATTAAGCGACCAATTGATCCATCCCCAAGATGATCGCTTGTTCTATCTGGCCTTGGCTTTGCGCCGAGGTTATGACCTAACGGAATTGCAGGAGTTGACCAAAATCGATCTGTTCTTCTTGGATAAGGTCCAACACATCATTGAGCTGGAACAAGCGCTGGCGGCCCATCCCCAAGATCAAGCAGTTTTACGGCAAGCTAAACGCAATGGTTTCAGCGATGAGACGATCGCCAGGCTTTGGCAAACAACGGCGCTGGCGATCCGCCAACAGCGGCAAGCCCTAGGCCTAACCCCAGTTTACAAAATGGTCGATACATGCGCGGCGGAATTCAGCTCGCAAACGCCTTATTTTTACAGCAGTTATGAACATGAGAATGAAAGCCAGCCCAGTGGCAAACCGGCTGTCTTGGTTTTAGGCGCGGGTCCGATCCGTATTGGCCAAGGGATTGAATTCGATTACGCGACTGTTCATTGCGTTCAGGCGATCCAGGCTGCTGGTTACGAGGCGATCATCATCAATAATAATCCGGAAACGATCTCCACGGATTTCTCGATTTCAGATAAGCTGTATTTCGAGCCTTTGACCTTGGAAGATGTGCTGAATGTCATTGACCTGGAACAACCTTTGGGCGTGATCGTCCAATTCGGGGGTCAGACCGCGATCAATTTGGCGGCGCCTTTAGCAGCGGCAGGGGTCAAAATTTTAGGAACCGAGCTGGCCGATTTGAACCGGGCGGAGGATCGAGATGAATTCGAGCAGGTGATCCAAGCACTGGGGATCCCCCAACCACTAGGCGACACCGCCACCACCGCGCCAGCTGCGTTAGCCGTTGCTGAACGGGTGGGTTATCCCGTTTTGATCCGACCAAGTTACGTGCTCGGCGGGCGGGCGATGAAAATCATCGCCAATCCCAATGAACTTGAGCGCTACATTCATGACGCTGTCCAAGTTTCCCACGAACATCCGGTTTTGATCGACCATTATTTGGTGGGTAAGGAATGCGAAGTTGACGTGATCTCAGATGGCCAGCAAGTTTTACTGCCTGGGATCATGGAACACATTGAGCGGGCCGGGGTCCATTCCGGCGACTCAATGGCGGTATATCCCGCGCCTTCCTTCAGTCCCGCCATCAAGGCCAAAATCGTTGCCGCCGCCCGGCAATTAGCGCTAGCGCTGAACTGTGTCGGCTTGATGAATATTCAGTTTATCGTCCATGATCAGCAAGTCTACGTGATCGAGGTCAATCCCCGGGCCAGCCGTACCGTGCCTTTCCTCAGTAAAGTTACCGGGATCCCCATGGCCCGCGTCGCCACTAGGGTAATTTTAGGCGCCAGCTTGGCAGAACTCGGTTACCAAGATGGTCTGTATCCTGAAGGTCCCTTGATCCACGTCAAGGCGCCGGTCTTCTCCTTCAGTAAACTGCACAATGTCGATAGTCTGTTAGGCCCGGAAATGAAATCAACCGGCGAGGTCATGGGCACCGATACTACCTTAGAAAAGGCGCTCTTCAAGGCTTTCACCGCCGCCAAATTGGTGTTACCTGAGTATGGCACGATCTTGTTCACCGTGGCCGACGAAGATAAGGCCGAAGCCAGTCAACTGGCCCGCCGTTTTCGTGAGTTGGGCTATCAAATCATGGCTACCGCTGGTACCGCCGCCTATTTCCAGAAGGCCGGGATCAACGGGCAAACAGTGGCCAAGTTACCCGTAACCACGGCGCCCAACATCCTCGACCAGTTACGGGCAGGAAAGATCCAAGTGGTCATCAATACCTTGAATCGTGATCAAGATGCCGCTTCTGATGGTTTTCAGATCCGGCAAACGGCCACCGAACACAATGTGCCGCTCTTTACTGCGCTTGATACCGCCGCGGCGATTTTACGCGTCTTAGAATCACGGACGTTTACCACCAATCCGTTAGGAGGAACAGTGCGATGATCCAAGAACAAATGACGATCGTCCGCCAGCAACAATTGACCGACGATGTCTATGAATTAGTTTTGGCTGGGGCGATGGCACGCTTGCCTTGGACCCCGGGGCAATTTGTCGAAGTGCAAGTCCCTGATCCCCGGCTACTCTTGCGGCGCCCGTTTGGGGTGGCCGCCTTAGATCCCGCCCAAGGTCAGTTGACCTTACTCTACAAAACGATCGGCGCCGGCACCGCCGCGCTGAGTCAGGCCCGGCCCGGTGAAAAATTGGCGGTCTTGGGTCCCTTGGGCCATGGCTTCCCTAGTGACTTTCTCCAAGCAGGGGAGCAAGCGCTCTTGATCGGTGGGGGAACAGGAATCCCGCCACTTTACGCGTTAGGCCGGCAACTCCACCAACAGGGGATCCAAATCACCAGCGCCTTGGGCTTTGTGACCAAGTCACAATTCTTTTATCAAGCCGAATTCGCGGCCTTAGGTGATCTGGCCTGTGCTACCAATGATGGTAGTCTTGGTTTTTGCGGGCATTTAGGGTTACTGTTGGACGCGCAATTTGCGGACGCCCAGACACGTTTCGCGGCGATTTACGCCTGTGGCCCCACCGGCCTGCTGATGGCGGTCAACAACCGTTATCGTGAACATCCCCACGCATACATTTCTTTAGAAAGTCGGATGGCCTGCGGGGTCGGCGAATGTTACGCCTGCGTGGTGCCCGCGGCCTCAGATGCGGTGACCACGGCCGTTTATAAAGTCTGCGATGAGGGTCCTGTTTTTGCCACCGGGGAGGTCAAACTATGACAACAAGCAATCATGATCATCAGGCAACCAAAGAGCAACATGCCCACCACCTAGCGTCGGCTGACCGTTTAGCCGTCCATTTACCTGGCCTTGATCTGAAAAATCCGATCCTGCCTGCCAGCGGCTGCTTCGGCTTTGGTCAACATTACGCTCAACTGTACGATTTGAACCAGTTGGGCGCAATCATGATCAAGGCGGCGACCAATGAACCGCGGTTAGGCAATCCGACCCCGCGCGTTGCTGAAACGACTAGCGGTATGCTAAACGCGATCGGGCTGCAGAACCCGGGACTTGAGGTGATCATGGCCGAGAAGTTGCCTTGGTTGGCAGCTAATTTCCCGGACCTACCGATCATTGCCAATGTCGCGGGCACAACCGAAGCCGATTATGTGACGGTTTGCCAACGAATCAGTCAAGCGCCTAATGTGAAAGCCATCGAATTAAATATTTCCTGTCCCAATGTGGCCCACGGCGGACTAGAATTTGGCACGGATCCTAAAACGGCCGCCGCCTTGACCGCGTCGTGTCGCGCCGTCAGTCAAGTTCCGCTATACGTCAAACTTTCACCGAATGTCACCGATATTCGTCCGATTGCCCTGGCAGTAGCCGCGGCAGGGGCGGATGGCTTGACCATGATCAACACCTTGGTGGGTATGCGGCTGGATCTACGGACCCGCCAACCAATCCTAGCTAATGGCACCGGGGGCTTGTCCGGTCCCGCCATCAAGCCAGTGGCCGTTCGCTTGATCCACCAGGTCCATCAAGTCACCGATCTGCCGATCATTGGCATGGGCGGGGTGATGACCGCCAGTGACGCCTTAGAATTGATCATGGCCGGTGCCAGCGCCGTGGCGGTGGGGACCGCCAACTTCGCTGATCCTCAAGCTTGTCCCCGGATCATTAATGAATTGCCTCAAGTGCTCGACCAATATCAGATCAGTAGTATTCAACAACTGATCCAAGAAACGGCGGTAGTCAGATGAAACCAACGATTGATCCAAGTGATTCAAGGCGACCGATCATTGCCCTTGATTTCCCCAGTAAAACAGCGACCTTACGTTTTCTAAAAAAATTCCCCCAAGATGAACACCTTTTCGTCAAAGTCGGCATGGAATTGTATTACAGCGCTGGTCCGGTGATCGTCGAACAGTTGATCGAGCAAGGCCACGATGTCTTCCTTGATCTCAAATTACATGATATTCCTCACACCGTGGAACGGGCGATGCGCGTGATCGCCGGCTTAGGGGTCCGCTATACCGACGTTCACGCGGCGGGGGGCAGCGAGATGATGCTGGCGGCGCGGACGGGTTTGGAAGATGGCACCGCCGCCGGTCAGCCGGTACCAAAATTATTGGCGATCACCCAATTGACTTCGACCAGCGAGCAACAGATGCAGTCCGAGCAATTGGTCAATGCCACGCTGACTACCAGCGTCAGTCATTATGCCCGCCTAGCACAAAAGGCTTGGTTAGCCGGCGTCGTTTGTTCCGCGCAAGAGGCCAGCATGTTGGCCCAGATCACCGGCCCTGAATTTCTCCGGGTCACACCGGGGATCCGCTTGGCTACGCACCAGGCCGGCAGTGATGATCAGAAACGGATCATGACCCCGGAAGCGGCCGCTGCGCAGGGGAGTAGTCAACTGGTCGTCGGGCGCCCGATCACCGCAGCCGCCGATCCCGTTAGCATCTATCACCAAATCAAACAACTTTGGGAGGAAGCCAATCATGGTCTCAATCAATCAAGCGAAAAATCAAACGAGTAAAGCGAGTAACCAGATGAGTAACAAGCAAACCGCAACCACTTCGAGCACCGATCAGATCAATACCAATCAGACCAATAACGCAGCCGCTACTTCGGTCACTTCCGCTACAACTGGTGGCGCGGCCGCTGACAGTCAAGTGCTGGCGCACCAGATCGCCGCTGACCTTCTACACATCAAAGCAGTCACACTTAGTCCGCAACAACCGTTTACCTGGGCCAGTGGCTTGAAAAGTCCGATCTACACCGATAATCGGCTAACGATCAGTTATCCCGCCATTCGGCAACGAATCGCCCAAGGCCTCGCCACGACGATTCAGCAACTTTATCCGCAAGTCGATGTGATTGCCGGCACCGCGACAGCGGGCATTCCCCATGCCGCGATCGTCGCTAGCTTGTTGGATCTACCCTTGATCTACATTCGATCTCAACCCAAAGATCACGGTCAGGGTCGCCAAATCGAAGGTCATCTAGCCAGCAATAGCAAAGTTGTCGTGATCGACGATTTGATTTCAACTGGTGGCAGTGTCCTCCAGGCCGTCCAAGCCACCCAACGTGAAGGCGCGCAAGTCTTAGGCGTGGTTGGGATCTTTAGCTATCAACTGCCAGTGGGCCAGGCTAATTTTGTCAGCGCGGACCTGCCGTGCACCACCTTGACCAACTACACCAGCTTGATCGAGACCGCCGTCGCTCAAGGGTATATCAGCGCTCAAGACCGCGAGATCCTGCAGCAATGGCGCCAAGATCCACAGGCCTGGGGTGCACAGTTCGCGAACTGATTTCGCAAACTTTCGCAAACTGATGAGGTGCGGAACCTCAAGTGCTGAGTACCGAAGTGATGATACGAGTTCCGCTGCGGTTAGCTATTTCATGGGGCAGTCTTCGAGTAAAGCAATAATAAGGATAAATAAAATGACAAAGAGAAAATCCTTCGCAGTAGCAGATTTTCTTCTTGTCATTTTTTGCGTCCAGATTAAACGTTCAAGTAATTCGGTTAGATCTTCCCAGCCGGCGCTAAAATTTTCTTCTCGGTTTCGCATAGTCGTTTGCAGGACAATCTCGAGAATGGTCAGATATGGGTGGGTAGGTTAGGTAGCGCGAACTGACTGAGCCATTCGATAAGCCTAAGTTAACATAATATATATTATCGGAAGTTACGTCAGAGGTTAATCAGACGCTACCAGAAGCCTAATTAATAATATAATGTTGCTTCTTGATCCCCATAGTCAATTTCAACTATCAACAACTCAGTCATTCAGATTAAGTTAAATCAACTTCTAACCAAACATCAACTATCAACAACAAACAATAAAATCGAAACATAACCTCGATCTTCGTCCCTAAAGTAAAAACCACTCAGCTGCTCTGACGACTAAGTGGTTTCATCTAAATCATATTTTGTTAAATTGTCGATCAGCTTGTTTTGCTTGATCAAGGTAAAGTTGATCAGGTTTTCAGAATGCCGCTGCACTTGATTACGCCGTACCGATCGGTATCCATGGGCTTCAAAAAATGGCCGTGCCGTGATCGATGCTGCGGTCGTCCATCTGGTCACCGGTATTCGCCGCTCCAATATGTCTAACAGCGCCGCTGCAATACCTTGTCTCTGAAATTTGGTAGCAACATAAAGATAGTCCAAATAGCCAGTTATAGTCATTGCTGCAAAGCCTACGACCTGATCAGCCGCCGTCACCGCAACCAAGGCAGTCATTTTAGCCACAGTTGTACGCCAAGTCGCATCAGAAAAGCTGGCCCAAGCGCGCCGCTGCGCTTAACGTATAGTCCGTAACCTTGATTTCAAGGATCGTCCGGCGGATCATGGCCAAGACTGCTGGCTCATCTGTATCTTGGTATGGGCGTATGTGAATTTTTTTCTTATTCTGTTCCTGATCTGGCAAAAAACCACTCCCATCAACCTGCATCAGCCACTGGGTCACTTAGTTATTTTCTGAAAAAGGCTGATCTTGATCTGGCCTGCCTTGTCGCTCACGTTTGACTGCGATGTCCTGTAAATAAGCGCGTGCCCGCGCCACATACGGTGTCTCTTGATTGCACGCATTTAAAGCCACCGGGTCATGCGTGCTAGAAAATCCCGTCAGACAAACTTTTCGGTAAAGTTCAAAATATGGCAACTCAGCCTGACGCGCGTTAGCCAACTCCAGATCAACATCATAGGCCACACGGCGAAAATCGACACCGGCAAAACCGAGGTCATCGATGTTCAAAAGCGCGAATTGCGCACGATGTTCCTGAAATAAAGGCTGCCACCCACTATAAGGTTGCCCGATGGCCCCAGGATTGATCACCAATTGATCCTGACTGCTGGTTCGAAGTAACTGATGATGAACATGACCATAGATCGCAAGATCCACAGCCTTGCCAGCCTTTTTCTGAGCCTGCGTCAAAAGCTCATCAAACTGATCTTGCTGTTGATAAGGCAACAACTGATGACCGTAATTGATCTGCGGTAAATTATGACTCAGCGCGATCGTTAAGCCATTGCGCGTTAAGGTCGTACTGATCGGCGCCGCCATCAACTGTCGGAAATATTCCGGCCGCAGATCACGCCAAACGTACTGGACCAGATTCGTTACATAAACATCCTGGGTATTGCTCAAATCAACAAAATCGGGGCCTTTTTGACTGATCTCAGCAACGAAATTATCCCAATTACCTCGTAAAAAAGCGGTTAGATGAACTTGATTCAATAATTCAAACAATCTATTGGTCCCGGGGCCCGGCATCAATAGATCACCCAAAAACCAGTATTCCGTTGCTTTTTCGGCCTGAGCTGCCGCCAAGACCGCTTCTAGCGCTTGAACATTCCCATGAACATCCGATAAGATCGCGATTTTATGCTTCATTATGTCATTTCCTTACTTAACTCATTCTTACTAGTCATTACTTATCACTTATTTGTTTACCAATTTATTACAGTTTATTACTTATTACAGTTATTACGGCTGACATGGTGGCGCTGGTAGCGCGTTCAGGATTGATTTGACCTTCACGCACTAAGCTCACGCTGCCAAGTCATGGATAATTCAGGAAAACCGGTGGCCTGATCGATTTGATGCTTGCAAACAACAAAATTCTGGCGCAGATAGAAATTGATCGCGCTGGCGTTGGCCTCGTAAGCATACAAAGTTAATTGTGGAACTTCTGCCTTCACTTCTGTCACCAAACGTTGGCCCCACCCTTGATGGCGATGCTCTGAATTAATAAACAGACCGGCGATCTCCGTTTCGATCAACCCTAAAAAACCAATGATCGGTTCTGTGGCTGCTTCACGGGCCACAAAAAGTCGTGCCTGTGGTAATTGCTCACGCACATTGATAAGATTCTCTTGCCAATAGTCGGCCGCGATGAAATGATGAGCATCCAAATTGCCCTGTAACCAAATATCGGCGATCGTAGTGATCTCAGCCATTGTTGGCACCAATAGTTCGTTGATCATGAGTCAACCTCCCAGGACACTAAGCAATGCCTACTAACGTTGATATTCGACATCAAGTAGCACGCTCGGTATTTGTCCTAATATTTTCATACTGTATATTGATCTTCTAAAAAATGCTCAGTCGATGATCGTTCGATCTGCTGATCGATCAGTCAATTGATCCTTGAGTAGTGCTCCGTGACAGATCAACGATCAATTTTAACTTAACTGATCATTTGACAACGCTAAATAAGCTATCCTTAACTATTCATTCTAACAATTTTTAGTCTAAATTAAAATACCAAAATCGGTGTGAGCAATCACTTTAGCTTCAACCAAACTCTTTTCCCAGACAAAAAGAGCGCGAACCTTAAGATCCGCGACTCCTTTTTTAACAACTATCAGCTAATACGAAAGCACCTTGGGACCATTTGCTAAAAAGCGGCTGTCAATGGTGGGACAACTTGCTTTTTGCGAGAAACAACGCCTGGTAATTCAACGACATGATCCACCAATTTTTTATCAAAGGCCTTTTCAAATGCTGCCAAGCCCTGCTCAGCACCGTAGGCCAAAACTTGCGAATCGCTGGTCAAGATATTAGTAATGATCACCACGAACAAGGCATAGTCATTCTTGCTGATCTCCGCGTTGATTGCTTGTGCCAAGGCCGCTTGTCGAGCCAAAACGCTTGCCAGATCGATCGTATTGATCTGAGCGACCCGAACAGCATTGCCATTCATCTCAAAACTTTTAGCATCAAGATCGATCAATTCAGCCTCAGTTTTGCTAGAAAGATCGGTACCAGCCTTCAACATAGCCAATCCATATGTTTCATAATCAACAGCGGCGATTTTAGCCAATGCTTTAACGGCCTGGCGATCAAGCTCAGTTGTTGTTGGTGACTTGAATAACAGCGTATCAGAAATGATCGCTGATAACATCAAGCCGGCGATCGCTTTAGGGATCGTGATTTCAGCCTCGTCATACATTTCCCACAAGATCGTGCTCGTACAGCCAACTGGCTCGGCACGATAATACAAAGGCTCAGCCGTATTGAAATTGCTGATCCGATGGTGGTCGACCACATGGGAGACCCGGACAGCAGCAATGTCACTAACACTTTGTTGAGGTTCATTATGATCGACTAACATCACGGCTGCAACCTCATTAGCCGCTGTTTTGATCACTCGAGGCGCCTTAACATCAAAATGAGCCAGCGCGTAAGCCGTCTCTTCATTAGGTTCGCCTAAAGCGACTGCTTCTGTATCCCAACCTAATTGCTTTTCAAGATAAGCGTATGAGATCGCTGCGGCGATCGCATCTGTATCTGGATTTTGGTGTCCGAAGACAAGTTCCTTTGCCATACAAAAACTCCCTCACTTATTTATCATGATATCATTGATGAAATCCGTACATCTTCATTCTACCGCAAAAAAGGCGGACTGTGACCCATTCACGCTAATTTTTCCAAAAATATCAGTCGAAGTCGCGTGACTTGACCGCAACGAAGACTGACTGAACTCAGCACAGAACACTTGCCCTAATGCGCAACACGCCAATAAAAGCGCAGAAAACAAAAGAGACGCCACAGCGTCTCCCTTCAAACAGTAGTACCCTCATCTAGTCGAATGACGATCACTGTTTGCCAAACTTCTTGGCTCGCGCCAAAAACATTTCATTCAAACAAACTTAAAAATCTTAAAACTAACTTGATCGAACCAAGTCAACGCCCGCCCACAACTGATCTATTAGCGGAGCGCGACGCCATCACTAAGGACTTCACCATAGTCCCGTTCTTTGAAAAATTCATCCCATTCAGAGAAGAACCGCTCGATCCGCGGGATCTTCAGCTTATCTTGGCGATAAACGAAGGCCATATCGAAATTGATCGCCGGATCAAAAGTCGCCTGTGCCAATTTAAATTCGCTTTGATGCGCCAACCAGAAACTATACGGTAAAGCCGTTGACAACCCCCGAGCCTGAGCAAAGCGCAAGATCTGAAACGGCGAGGTAAACTGTGCTCGGCTGACCGGTTCATCGACCATCTTATTCTTATAGACCTCAGTCAATAACTGCGAGATAAAATAATCTGGCGGATAAGTGACCCAGTCAGTTTTCGTTGTTGCCGGTAAACGAACTTTTTTCTTATTAGCCAATTTTTCATCCTGATGGAAGTAGATCAAATGATCTGAAAAAATTTTGCGACTACCATAAGAACGCCAATTCTTGATACTTTGATCTGGCACATACATGACGGCCAAATCGATCTGATTATTCTCTAATTGATCCCAGATCTCCCGGCGAGTCAACAACACAAAACGGACCTTGATATCAGGATATTTTTCCGAAAAATGAATGAAGAACGCCTCGAAAGCGCTGTCTTCCATGGAAGACAAAAAGCCAATATTGATTGAACCACTCGTCGGGCTGGTCGACTGTTGTACCTTATCCAAGGCCTGATTGACCAGCGAAAAAATCGACTGAGTCGTTGCTAACATCGTGCGTCCCGCATCTGACAGATATAATTTTTTCCCAATCGAGAAGAAGACCGGAGCCCCCACAGTTCGCTCTAACTTCTTGATCTGTTGTGTCAACGCCGGTTGCGTGATTCCCAAGATCTGGGCAGCCTGCGTGTAGTTCATCGTCTCGGCTAACTGAAGAAAATAAGTTAGCGTTTTCGAGGCGAACAGATTCTCTTGACGTGTTTTCATTGAAATCCCCCCACTGAATTTAAATCCTCGGAACTTTAACATTATGATAATATAAGGGACCAAAAAGGGCAACAATTTTGATTGTTGCCCCTTTTTAAGCCATTTTAAACAAGCCTACTCCAGTAAAAATGCCCCAACTTGTCTAGGCTTGTCGACCCAGATTTTTATTTCGCACTTAGGTTCGTTCTCAAAATCAGCGTGTTCGCCAGCCCTGATAGTCCTCAACATGTAACAGATTCTCGGCATTAACGACACGTTCATGAGTCGGTGGTTCGATGCCCTTTAAAGGATAATCAATGCCCAACGTCTCATATTTGACTACACCCATCGTGTGATAAGGCAAGATTTCAACTTTATCAACATTATTCAGAGTTTTGATATACTGACCCAAATCACGCAGGTTCTCATCGTAATCGGTTCGCTCAGGTACTAAGACGTGGCGGATCCACATGTGATGACCATTATCGGACATATACTGGATCATTGCCAAGACTGTTTCGTTATTGAAACCAGTCAAACGTTTATGACGATCAGTGTCGATCTGTTTGATATCCACCAAAGACACATCAGTGACTGCCATCAATTGCTTGAATTTACTAAACCAAGGCTCTTTATAAGTAAAGGGTTGACCACAAGTATCCAAACAAGTATTGATGCCTTCAGCTTTGGCTTTGGTAAACAAGTCGATCAGAAAGTCGATCTGCAATAAGGATTCGCCACCACTACAGGTGATGCCGCCACGTTTGCCCCAAAAAGCCCGATACTTGATTGCTTCTGCCAAAATCTCATCACTGGTCATTTCATCACCGGTGCCAATGTTCCAGGTATCCGGGTTGTGACAAAACTCGCAGCGCATGCGACAGCCTTGCAGGAAAATCACGTAGCGGATCCCCGGGCCGTCCACAGAACCAAAGGTTTCGATCGAATGTACATAACCCGTCACCGGTTTTGTTGTTGTTGCTAATACCATAACAGTCATTCCTTTCAAACTACAAAAGGCAATAAACCGTAGTTGTTTATTGCCTTTTGTAGAAAGCGCTTGGACAGCGCTCCCTAACTAAAATGTGTTGTAGAACTACATTGTTTCGAAGTAAGTCCGCGAAATAACGTCGTCTTGTTGTTCCTTCGTCAAGTCTGCGAAGTAGACACAGTACCCGGAAACACGAACAGTCAAAGTTGGATATTCTTCAGGATGTTGTTGTGCGTCGATCAGCGTATCACGGTTGAATACGTTGATGTTCAAATGCATCCCATTATTTTCGATATAACCATCGACCATGTTAACCAGAGTATCTTTGCGTGCTTCATCATCATGACCTAAAGTATTTGGTGTTACGCCAAAGGTATTGGAAATGCCATCGCGTGCGTAGTGGTATGGTAATTTAGCAGTTGAAAGCAAGGAAGCCAAGGCACCGTTCTTTTCAGCACCGTATGCAGGGTTAGCACCAGGTGAGAATGGTTCGCCAGCTTTACGACCATTAGGAGTTGTCCCAGTATTCTTACCGTAAACAACGTTAGAAGTGATCGTCAAGATTGAAGTTGATAACTTCGCGCCACGATACAAATGATGCTTGTTCATCTTCTCAAAGAAGGCTTGAACCAACCATTTTGCAATATCATCAGCACGGTCGTCATTGTTACCATAACGTGGGTAATCATCCTTGTCAGCAGCAAAGTCGACAGCGATACCATTTTCGTCACGGATAACTTTAACATGACCATACTTGATTGCAGAAATCGAGTCAACGGCATGTGAGAAGCCAGAGATCCCAGTCGCAAAAGTACGATCAAGATCAGTGTTCTTCAAAGCCATTTGAGCAGCTTCATAATAATACTTGTCATGCATATAATGGATCGCGTTCAAAGAGTTAACGTAAACGTCAGCCAACCAGTCCATCATTGGTGAAAGTTTCTTCATGAATTCATCGTAATCGATATATTCAGAAGTGATGCCTTCGTAAGCAGGTCCAACTTGTGCTTTACCTAATTCATCAACACCACCGTTGATCGTGTAAAGAATGACCTTAGCTAAGTTAGCCCGAGCGCCGAAGAATTGCATCCCTGTTGCGATCGGTTGTGCTGATACACAGCAAGCGATGCCGTAGTAATCAGTGCCCCATTCGTTACGCATCAAGTCATCGTTTTCGTATTGGATCGTTGAGCTCTTGATCGAAACTTCAGTCGCATAGCGTTTGAAGCCTTCTGGTAAGCGATCTGACCATAACAAAGTGATGTTAGGTTCTGGCGCAGCGCCCATGTTATCCAAAGTCTTCAAGAAACGGAAAGCAGTCTTAGTAACATGATGACGGCCATCAATGCCCATGCCACAAAGTGATAAGGTTGCCCAGATCGGGTCGCCAGAGAATAATGAGTTGTAATCTTCAGTCCGAATGAAACGAACCATCCGTAACTTCATGACCATATGATCGATATATTCTTGGGCTTGTTCTTCAGTGATCGTGCCCCGCTTCAAATCGCGGTTGATATAAGCATCGATAACTGTGTCGATCCGGCCAACGGACATAGCAGCGCCGTTTTGAGTCTTAACAGCAGCTAAGTAGCCGAAGTAGATCCATTGGATCGCTTCTTGAGCGTTCTCAGCAGGACGGCTCAAGTCGAAGCCGTAAGAAGCAGCCATCTTCTTGATATCGTTCAAAGCACGATATTGTTCTTGAACTTCTTCACGAAGACGAATAACATCATCAGTCATTTCGCCGTCGCCAATATTTTCAAAGTCGTGAGCCTTAGCAGCCATCAAACGGTCGATCCCATAAAGGGCGATCCGTGGGAAGTCAGAAACTAACCGACCACGTGCATAAGCATCAGGCAAGCCAGTGATGATCTTGTAGTGACGGCATTTCCGCATTTCAGGTGTGTAAGCATCGAAAACACCTTGGTTATGAGTCTTGCGATCTTCAGTGAAGATCTTATGTTGTTCAGCGTCAACATCAAAGCCATAAGCCTTCAATGCATCCTCAGCCATCCGGATCCCACCGAAAGGCATGAAAGCACGTTTCAAAGGCTTGTCAGTTTGCAAACCAACGATCGTTTCCAAGTCTTTTTCGATATAACCAGGCTTGTGGGAAGTGATCGTGCTGACCACGTTGTTATCAGCGTCTAAAACACCACCTGCTTCGCGTTCTTGCTTCTTCAAAGCCAGAACTTCATCATTTAATTTAGTTGTTGCGGCAGTAGGTCCAGCCAAGAAACTTTCGTCACCTTCATATTGGTTCAAGTTCTTCTCAATGAAGTCGCGAACGTTGATCGTTGTCTGCCAATCACCGCCGACGAAGCCTTCCCAATAAGCAGGGGTCGCCGTTTTTTCCATCTGTTTCATTTATATAGCCTCCATTTAAACAAAATAGTTACAACACATTTGACAATTAAAGTATAACATATCACATTAGTTTTGCAAGCCTTTTCTTTGCCTTATTTTCAAGAAGTGGAACAGGGTAAAACGCTACCATTACAAGGTTTATGACTATTTATGATGTAATACTGTTATCGGAATCACAAAAAAATATGCTAAAATAATATATATTATGATACAGTACGTCGGAGTTGTATTATAACAAATGTGCAAAACAGCCATCTGACAAGCGTCTTGATTTGACGGTCAAATGGCTGTGTTAGTCTCTTTTTTTCTAAAAAATCAAAAAAATTAAATTATTCTTTTCTAGATCTGATCACTTTTTGGTGAAATTTTTTGTGGTAAAACTTTTTCTGGTACCCCAACTTGGTCGGTATCTAAGACGAAACTTCCGTTAGAATAGCGATCACCGATCGGATAAGCTTGCGGCAAGACGGTTAGAAATTGACCAGAATCCGTTTGGATCTGTAAATCGGCCACTTGATCATCGACTAAAACAACACCGATGATCCGATGCGGTTTATTTTTCAATTCGCGTAGCACCATCAGACCACGACGAGCCCGATTGCCTAACGGTAATTCAGTCGCGGACATTTGTTTGTAGGCACCCCGCTGCGTCACGATGCCGAAAACAGGTCCCGCTTCTAATTGTTCGCTAGTCAAAAGCAAAGTCGCCGCGACTGTATCCTCGTTCTTTAAACTGGTCGAACGAACGCCGGCTGCCTTCGCCCCTACTACTGGCACATCAGCCAAGGCAAAGTGAAGGGCATAGGCTTGTCGAGTAAAGGTAAAGATCTCTGCAAATGGGATTTGCTCTGGCAACAAATAATCAACGGCCAAGACGACTGCATCGCCGGCCTTAAGATTGATTGCGTTTTGCGGTCGTGAACGATAAGTCCGACTCGGTTGCAGATCATTCAAACTAACTTGTTTGATATAACCATCAGACGTGGTCAAAACGAAATTGCCGCCCTGATCCAACGTTTTAAATTTAAAGACGGCCAAGACCGACTCATTGGCGTCCAGACCCACATCTTGCGATAAATGTTGACCCGTGTCTTTCCATTTTGAATCCATCAACTCATGAACCGGTCGGTACATCAGTCGGCCTAGGTTGGTGAAAATATACAGGTGTTCTAAGGTATTGGCCGGACCTGCGTAGATCGGGAAGTCCTCGTCTTTCAACCCATTATCCGTCACGTCCGTTGCCTGATATGATCGTAGACTGCTCCGTTTGATATAACCATCATGACTGACCATCACCATCACATCTTCAGACGTGACCATTACGCTAGTATCGATCTCCAAACTAGCAACTTTGGCCTCGATCTTGGTCAAACGTGGCGTCGCAAACTCTTGCTTGACCGCTTGGAGTTCACGGCGGATCACGCGATCCAATTCCGCTGGTTCATTCAGGATCTTCTGATAACCAGCAATGGCCTGCGATAATTGCTCATACTCAGCCTGTAACGCGGTCACATCAGTATTCGTTAGGCGATAAAGCTGTAATGAAACGATTGCTTCCGCCTGCGCTTCACTAAATTGATACGCGTTGACCAAATTATGTTTAGCATCGCCCTTATTTTTACTGGCACGGATCGTCTTGATCACATCGTCGAGGATCGACAGTGCGCGCATCAAACCAGCCACGATGTGTTGTCGTTTAGCCGCCTTATTCAAATCAAATTGGGTCCGTTTAGTGACCACTTCGCGCTGATGGGCCACATAAGCACTTAAAGCCTGTTTCAACCCGATCTGTTGTGGTCGTAGATCCGCGATCGCTACCATATTGAAGTTGTAGGAGATCTGAAGATCGGTATTCTTGAACAAATAATTCAAAATACCCTGAGCATCCGCGTTCCGTTTCAGCTCGACCACGATCCGTAAGCCAGTTCGATCCGTTTCGTCACGGACTTCGGAGATTCCATCAACCTTTTTTAAGATCCGCAATTCATCGATTTTTTTGACAAGCAAAGCTTTATTGACTTCGTAGGGTAATTCCGTGACTACCACTTGTTCACGCTGCCCCCGGGTGGTTTCAATAGCAGTCTGCGCCCGTAACATCACGCGGCCCCGACCACTTTCATATGCTTCGGTGATCCCTGCCGCGCCTTGTAAAATACCGCCAGTAGGAAAATCTGGACCCGGAACGAATTTCATCAATGCTGCCAGCTCCGCTTGCGGATGGGCCATCAAATAAATCGTTGCATCGATCACTTCGCCGAGATTGTGAGGCGGGATCTCCGTCGCATAACCGGCGGAGATCCCCGATGAGCCATTGACCAGCAGGTTGGGGAAATGGGCTGGCAAAACAGTCGGCTCTTCAGTCGTATCGTCAAAATTCAAGACCATATTGACGGTCTCTTTTTCGATATCTTTCAGTAACTGGCCAGAGATCTTGCTAAGTCGTGCCTCTGTATAACGCATCGCTGCCGGTGGATCACCATCCATCGAGCCATTGTTCCCATGCATTTCGATCAAAGGTGCTCGCAGTTTCCAATCTTGACTCATGCGCACCATAGACTCGTAGATCGAACTGTCGCCATGAGGATGGAAGTTACCCATAACATTCCCCACAGATTTGGCCGATTTTCTGAATTCATGATCAAACGTATTGCCATCCAGATTCATCGCGTAAAGGATCCGGCGCTGGACTGGTTTGAGCCCATCACGAATGTCAGGCAGGGCGCGCTCTTGAATAATATATTTTGAATAACGACCGAAGCGTTCCCCCATCACTTTCTCGAGAGAGAGTTCTTCGATCTTTTGTGGTTGTTCCGCCACACTGATCACTCACCTTTATGTTGTTCGACTTGTTTCAATAGATCCTGCGTCCCCGTACTTTGTTGCACATCTTCAGCGGCAGTGGTATCTAAAATACTCCCAGACTCCGCCAAGGTAAACTTAACGTTCTTTTCGATCCAACGTCGCCGTGGTTCAACTTTATCGCCCATCAGCGTGGTCACGCGACGCTCTGCGGCGGTGACATCGTCGATCTTGACCCGGATCAATGTCCGCTGCGCGGGATCCATCGTTGTTTCCCAAAGTTGATCCGCATTCATTTCCCCTAACCCTTTGAACCGCTGCAAGCTGTAACCATGACCCAATTCTTTCGTGGCTAAACTCAGCTGATTTTCGGTCCAGGCATAGCGGATCTGCGTTTTAGCGCCTCGGCCTTTTTGTAACTTGTACAAGGGCGGCAATGCGATATAGACTTTGCCGGCCTCGATCAAGGGCCGCATGTACCGATAAAAGAAGGTCAGCAACAAAATCTGGATATGAGCGCCATCATCATCAGCATCGGTCATAATAATGACTTTATCGTAATTAGCGGCTTGAAGATCAAACTCCGCACCAACGCCAGCGCCGATCGTATAAATCATGGTATTGATCTCTTCGTTTTTGATGATGTCTTGTAACTTGGCCTTTTGAGTATTCAGGACTTTGCCCCGCAAAGGTAGGATCGCCTGAAAACGGCGGTCACGGCCTTGCTTGGCTGAACCACCGGCGGAATCCCCTTCGACCAAATAAAGTTCATTTTTCTTGGGATTGCGGGATTGAGCGGGCGTTAATTTGCCTGAAAGTAAACCTTCATTCTTCTTGCGTTTCTTGCCATTACGGCTTTCATCGCGAGCCTTACGAGCGGCATTGCGGGCCTCACGAGCTTTCAAAGCCTTTTGCACCAGCATTTGAGCAGTATCGCCATTTTCCATCAAGTAAAAAGTAAATTGCTCATAGATCAAACCATCGACTGCAGAACGTGCTTGCGGTGTCCCTAACCGGCCCTTCGTTTGACCTTCGAACTGTAAGATCTCCTCGGGGATCCGTACGGAGATCACCGCGCTGATTCCTTCGCGGACATCACTACCATCAAGGTTTTTATCCTTGTCTTTCAAAAGATTCATCTTGCGCGCATAGTCATTGAACGCCTTGGTCAGGCCCGATTTCATCCCCACTTCATGAGAACCACCATCGCCTGTGCGCACATTATTGACAAAAGAAATAATGTTTTCTGAGTAGCCATCATTGTATTGCGCGGCAAATTCGATCTCGATCTCATCTTTGCTGCCCTCAATACTGATCACATCAGTCAACGTGTCCTTGCCCTCATTGAGATAACGAACAAATGACTGTAACCCATCATCGTATTGAAAAATATCAGACCGCATTGGCGTGACGCGAAGATCAGTCAACGTGATCTTGATCCCCTTCAGCAAGAAGGCTGACTCGCGCAAACGCTCCGCCAGCACATCATAACTAAAGCTCGTATTGACGAAGATCGAAGGATCTGGCATAAAGGTGACGGTCGTGCCAGAGGCGATTTTGCTTTTACCGACTTCGGTCAAGGTCCCGACCGGCTGACCACCATTTTCAAAACGTTCACGGTAAAGACGATGCTCCCGCGAAACTTCAACTTCTAGCCAAGAAGACAAGGCATTGACTACTGAGGCACCGACCCCATGGAGCCCGCCAGAAGTTTTGTAATTATTCTCAGTGAACTTACCGCCAGCATGGAGCACCGTCAAGATCACTTCGATCGTCGGACGCCCAGAGCGATGCATCCCCGTGGGCATCCCCCGTCCTTGATCCTTGACAGTCAAACTACCATCTGCGTTCAACGAGACATCGATTTCTTTACCATAACCGCCTAACGCTTCATCGACAGCATTATCAACGATCTCGTAAACCAAGTGGTGCAGGCCCCGACTATCGGTCGAGCCAATGTACATCCCGGGGCGTTTGCGAACTGCCGCCAAGCCCTCAAGGATCTGGATCGCACTATCATCATATTCCTGTTTAACCATTTAAACCCCCACTATCGGTCCATACGAATGTATGTTCATCTTTAAAAACATTAAATTAAATTTAGGTATAAGTCAAGGTAGGTCTCGATCGCGCCGGCCCGGAAATAAAAACTTTTTCCCATGGCTTCACGTGCTTCACATGATCCTCAGCTAAAGATCGAACGATTCTGAGCAAAATCTGATTTCGATCATGCTTTGCTTGTGAACGTCGCACTTTTCCAATAAGCGGCAGATTTGCGATCCGCGATTTGTCTCGCTAATCGCTAATCTAGGTGAAGACAACACCGCTAGCTCGCTACTAACGCCACGAAGGCCAACCCACCGTACCACTGACTGGCAAAACATGGTACAATATGAACGCAATCATTTGGGAGGACTTACCTTGAAAATCGCAGTCTTGATTATTTTAGCATATCTGTTAGGCGCGTTCCCGTCAGGAGTGGTCGTCGGGAAACTTTTTTATCATCAGGATATTCGTCAATTCGGTAGTGGCAATATCGGAACGACCAATACTTTTCGTGTGCTTGGTCGTCCTGCCGGCTTGATTGTTTTGGCCTTGGACATTTTGAAAGGGACTGCTGCTGCTAGTCTACCTGTTTGGTTTCACTTGGGCCTGCCCCATTATATGATCCTCGCTTTTGGCGTAGCTGCGATCTTAGGCCACTCTTTTTCGATCTTTATCAAATTTGCTGGTGGTAAAGCAGTTGCTACCAGCGCCGGGGTTTTACTGGCTTACAATCCAAGCTTTTTTGTGATCGCGGCCAGCACTTTCGTGATCATTATGCTGGTCAGTAGCATGGTCAGCGTGGCCAGCATGTTAGGTATGATTTTGATCACGATCTTCTCCGTGTTCTATCACGATGTATTCTTAACGACGCTAGCGGTGGTTTTAACGATTTTTATTTTTATCCGACATCGGGAAAACATCAAACGGATCCGCAAGGGTGAAGAAAATCTAGTCCCCTTTGGCTGGTACTATCATTATCGCCAAAAACATCAGCACTGACCACGCAAAACTGAATGACGGTCTGATCCGATGAAAAAAGCTGTCCTGTTGTGTCGCATCAAGCGAACAATAGTGACAGCTTTTTTGAATGTCGCTCAGCTGACGGCAACGAATCGTTTAAGTAAAACTGATTTGATATTTGGCGCGAAAACGTTCTTGAGGCGCAAGTCTATTCATTCCAAATTTCTCAGTTAATTCACCGGTAGCAGTATTAAGATCGGCGATGCCCCACCACGGCTCGATACAGATATAATCCCCCTCGTGTGGATAAGCCGTCCAAATCCCGACAAAAGGCGCATCCCGCGTATTCAGCGAGATCATATGGGGTGTTTTATCAGAGCGGATCTGGACCTCATTCGTGCCAGTAAGCTGAAAAATCAAAGCGTCACGCTTAAAGACGTCATGATCGATCCGCCAGTCCACATCCGTCGGTGCCAAGGTTCGCGCCGCATAATCGACGCCATCAGAACTAAGGGGGATCTGGATCCGACTCTTACTTGGTTTGAAACGCAAATAATAATCACTGAATTTCAGATCAGGGGTCATCGGCACTCGAAAGCCAGGGTGACCGCCCACCGCGAACAACAATGGTTGCTCAGTGCTAGGATTGGTAACATAGTAAGTGACATTGATCAAACGATTGATCAACGAATATTTGATCCGTAGCTCAAACACGAATGGATAAACTTCACGTGTTTCTGGCGTATCCATCAATAAGAAGGTCAAACTATGATCCGTTTCTCGTTCCAACGAGAACTCCAGATCGCGAGCGAACCCATGTTGCGTCATTCGATAAGTTTTGCCTTGATACGTATATTGATCATCTTTCAATTTACCAACGATCGGGAAAAGATTTGGCGCATGGCGCCGCCAAACTTGAGGATCAGCCTGCCATAAATACTCTTGACCAGTGTGTCGATTGATCAAGCTTTGCATCTCTGCACCTTTAGTATTGACCGTTAGTTGATAAAATTCATTTTGTACTTTGATATCCATTAACTGCCACCACCTTAAAGAATGTATTTGCTGAGATCACGATCCGCCGCGATCTCATCGATTCGCTCAGCCACATATTGCTCGGTGATCATGATCTCACCCATCTGCATATCGGGCCCGTCAAACAGTACTTCTTCCAATACCTTTTCTAGGATCGTCGCCAACCGCCGCGCTCCGATATTATCACTGGTTTTATTGACTTGATTAGCCACCTCAGCGATTTTATCGATTGCTTCTTTAGTAAAGGTCAACTTGACCCCATCAGCACCCACTAAAGCCACATATTGTTTGATCAAGGCTGTATGCGGTTCCGTCAGGATCGCGATGAAATCGGCCGTGGTCAGATCATCTAACTCGACTCTGATCGGGAAACGCCCTTGTAACTCTGGGATCAGATCGCTAGGTTTCGTTTGGGCAAACGCGCCCGATCCGATAAAGAGCACATGACTGGTGTCCAGCGGCCCATATTTAGTGTTGACTTGAGAACCTTCAACGATCGGCAAAATATCTCGTTGAACACCTTCACGCGAAACCTCACCTGAATTACGTTGTTGCTTTGAAGTCAATTTATCGATCTCATCAATAAAAATAATGCCATCGTCTTGCGCCCGTTTGATCGCTCGCTGTTGCAATTGATCACGATCGACCATTTTCTCTGAATATTGACGCACCAGAAGTTCACGGGCTTCCTTAACAGGCAAAGTACGACTGACTTTACGTTGGGGTGCCAAGGAACTTAACATATCACCCATGTCCACGCCCATAGTCCCCATCGTATCCATCATCGGATTGCTTTTTTTAGCCTCATCGACTTTGATCGTGACTTCGCGATTCTCCAAAAGACCACGATCAAGCTTTTCCGCTAAATCAAGGCGCTCATTTAAAACTTGATCCGACACTTTTTCAGGTTGTTGTTCTTCTTCCTGATTGGGCAATTGGCCTGACATCAATTGATTCATCATCTGGAGCATATTATTGGAATTGTTTTGTTTCTGTTGCTTCTTTTCACCTGGAGCCAAAAGGCGGATCAATTTTTTATTGGCTTCTTTTAGGGCTGGCTCGCGAACCCGGTCATAAGCTGCTTTTTCTTCAATGGCAACAGCCGCGTCAGCAAGATCACGGACCATTGCTTCCACATCTCGACCAACATAACCGACTTCGGTAAATTTAGTGGCCTCGACTTTCACGAAGGGCGCGTTCACGATCGTCGCCAATCGCCGCGCGATCTCAGTTTTACCTACCCCAGTCGGGCCGATCATCAACAGGTTTTTGGGGGTGATATCTTTCTGTAACTGCTCATTGAGTTGGTGCCGCCGATAACGGTTATATAAAGCAACGGCCACCGCACGCTTAGCCGACTTCTGCCCGATCACATACTCATCTAAGGCCGCGACGATCTCGCGGGGGGTTCTCTCTAAAGACATTGACTTAGCCTCCTATCAGAATTGATCCGTAATGATATTATGATTCGTGAAAATATCGATCGAAGCCGCGATATCGATCGCTTCACGGGCGATCTCGGTCGCAGACATTGCCGGCGCATGCCGCGTCATCGCGATCGCTGCTGCTTGAGCAAAATTACCACCAGAACCAATGGCGATCACATTCTCATCAGGCTCGATCACCTCGCCATTTCCAGAGATCAGTAACAAATGCTCTTGGTCAAACGCGATCAGCATCGCTTCCAGTTTTTGCAAAGTGGGATCTTTGCGCCAATCTTGGGCCAATTCAACGGCCGAACGCCGCAGATCGCCACTATAACTTTGCAATTTTTTCTCAAACCAATCGGATAGTGTGAACGCGTCAGCGACCCCACCAGCAAAGCCGGTGATCACTTGGTCATTAAAAATCCGGCGGACCTTATGTGCCGTCGCCTTCATAATATATTTCTCGCCCATTGTGACTTGGCCATCGCCAGCAATGGCGATTTGATCATGATGTTTAACCGCAACGATCGTTGTCATATCATTAACCTCTTTATTTTACATTTATTTTTCAACAGCCATTCAGTTTCATTTCGATTCAGGTGGTGCCTTTGGCGGATCTGTGATCGGTGACTCTTTTACTTGCGACCTTGCTGAAGGATCGGCCGCCTGCGCTCGGGGGAAATAACGGCGATAGTCTGCCTGCAAATGCTTCATCGTCACATGGGTATAGATCTGCGTCGTCGACAAACTGGCATGACCTAACAGTTCTTGAACCGTCCGTAAATCAGCACCGTGATCAAGCAGATGTGTGGCAAAGGTATGCCGCAACATATGGGGATGGATATCGCTCTTTAGGCTGGAACGCTTGACGATCTGATCCAAGATATAGGCGATTCCCCGGCTGGTCAGCTGCTGTCCCCGCAGATTAACAAAAACATAATCGTGAGCAACCGCTCCCTGCGCTAGTTTCTCAAGTAAGACCGGGCGCGCTTCCTTCAGATAACGCTGTAAGGCTTGCTGGGCATGATGGCCAAATGGCACATAACGATCTTTATTGCCCTTCCCATGGACCAAGACGATCCGCATCGTCAGATCAAGCTGCGCCAGCGTCAAGTCACTGACCTCGCTGACCCGCATACCCGTGGCATAGAACAGTTCCAACAAGGCGCTATCTCGTAAAGCTTTGGGATCATCGCCAGTGACCGCATCAAACAGTGCCGCCATTTCTTGCTCATAAAAAAATCGGGGTAACGTTTTGGCTTGTCCTTTGATTCGAACTGTCGCGAATGGGTTGTCTTTAACCAGTTTATGATTTTCCAAATACCGATAAAAGGACCTTAAGGCTGAGATTTTTCGACTGATCGTCTCGCGCGCCAGTTTACGTCGCGTCAACTCATCCAAAAAAGTCTCGATCTCAAGGCGACCAACTTGCGTGTAAGAATTCAACCCACCATTATTCACAAGAAATTTAGTAAAGTCAGCGATATCTTCTAAGTAAGCTTGTTGCGTCAACACTGAATATTGCCGTTGCACGACCAAATACTGGCCGAAATCGGTGACCCACTGCTGTTCTGCCATAAAAAAACCTCTCATCCAATAAGTATACTGTACCATATTGGCGAAAGGAATGAATAGGATTAAAGTTCAAAAACTACCGGAATGTACGGAACGATTTCCGTACGACAGCCCGAATCACCAGAAAACCAGCAACTCGCCGGTCCAACGATCAACACTCAGACATGCTTGACAGCCAAGGTCACGCTAAGATAAAGGACTGCTTTGCTTTTGGTCGATTCGATCAGTCTGGATCTCTTGGGCCAGCTGATCGATACGATCCAATGCACGTTCAGCCAGCGCTTCTTTACGTAATTTCTTATCTCGTATTTTTGATCCCAGCTCTGGGAAAATACCAAAATTAGCATTCATCGGTTGAAAATGGCGACTATTGGCATGGGTGATGTAATGGGCCATCGATCCTAGTGATGTGGCCGGGTCAGCGATGATCAAAGTTTCACCGCGAATGAGCCGACCAGCATTCAGGCCCGCCAACAAACCACTAGCGGCACTTTCAACATAGCCTTCGACCCCCGTCATCTGACCCGCAAAAAATAGATCTTCACGTTTCCGCGAACGGTAAGTGGGCTCCAATACTTCCGGCGAGTTCATAAACGTATTTTGATGCATGACGCCATAACGCACGATCTCCGCTTTTTCCAAGCCTGGGATCATGCGGAAAACACGTCGTTGCTCACCAAATTTAAGATGGGTCTGAAAACCAACGAGATTATAAAGACTACCAGCAGCGTTGTCTTGGCGGAGTTGCACCACCGCAAAGGGCTTCTTGCCTGTCCGCGGATCTTCTAAACCAACTGGCTTTAACGGGCCAAAGGTCATCGTTTTGACCCCACGTCGCGCCATGACTTCGATCGGCATACAACCATCAAAAACCTGATCATCTTCAAAATCATGCATCTCCGCTTGTTCCGCAGTCGCCAAGGCCTCACGAAATGCCATAAAAGTTGCTTCATCCATGGGACAATTCAAATAAGCGGCTTCGCCTTTGTCATAACGCGATTTCAAATAAACTTGATCAAAATCGATCGATTCTTTGGTGATGATCGGCGCCGCCGCATCAAAGAAATGCAGCCCTTCAGCACCATTGAGCGTTTGGATCGCTTGGGCCAGACCTGGTGAGGTCAACGGACCAGTTGCGATCACCGTTGGTCCCTCGGGGAAATCAGTCAATTCCGTTTCGATCACAGTCACTAGCGGGTGTTGCCGCAATTTTGCCGTGATGTATCCAGAAAACTGCTCCCGATCCACTGCCAAAGCGCCACCAGCAGGGACTGCACTCCGATCCGCCGCAGTCATCACTAAAGAATCTAAACGGCGCATTTCTTCTTTTAAAAGTCCCACTGCATTAGTGAGTTGATCAGCGCGTAGCGAATTGGTGCAGACCAACTCGGCGAATTCACTGGTATGATGCGCTGGGGTCGACTTAGTTGGTCGCATTTCATAAAGATGCACTGAAATCCCCTGTTGGATCAATTGCCAAGTCGCTTCACTGCCAGCTAAACCAGCACCAACAACATTTACATAATCTGCTGTCATCGATAGACCTCATTCATTCTTGATCTCTTAAATTTTTTTGATCAAATCGTTCTTAAACTTTATTGGATCGCTCCGACTTGCTGAACGCTCTAAGTTCAACCAGCTCAAAGCGGGCCAGAACTAGCCCGCTTAGCCAACTTGATTCCACTGACCAAGCTATTTTTGAACTTGTTCCTGATAATCACCATTCGGACAAAGGACCTGATGGCCACCTTTGACCTTCTTATCGACCAGATAATGCTGACAAACGGGACAATCACGGCCAACCGGCTTGTCCCATGAGACAAAGTCACAGTCAGGATAACGTGAACAGCCGTAGAAGATCCGGTTCTTTTTCGACTTGCGTTCCAAAACTTGACCTTGATGACATTTTGGACATTCGACCCCGATCTCTTTGGTGATTGCCTTGGTATTACGGCAATCTGGGAAACGACTACAAGCATAGAATTTACCAAAACGGCCCATTTTGATCACCATCGGCGCTCCACAAATATCGCAATCAAAACCGGCCGGCTCATCTTTGATCTGAACTTTCTCGATCTGTGTCTCGGCGGTCTTCAATTCCATCGCGAATGGGCGGTAATATTGATCGACCACTTTGACCCAGTCGCCTTGACCTGCTTCAATGCCATCCAGATCATTCTCTAACTTAGCCGTAAAGTCGATATTGACGATATCTGGGAAAAATTCTTCGATCAATTTGTCAACGATCTCACCTAATTCTGTTGGCTCGAAACTTTTACCTTGAAGCTTGACGTAATAACGTTTCTGAATCGTGTCGATCGTTGGGGCATAAGTCGACGGTCGCCCGACACCGTTTTCTTCTAGAGCCTTGACCAAACTGGCCTCGGTGTAACGTGCGGGGGGCTGAGTAAAATGTTGTTCTGGATCGGTCTTGACCAAGTTGGCCTGATCACCGATAACAAGATCAGGTAATTTATTTTCTTTTTGCTCCTCGGTGCTACTTTGATAGATCTTGGTGAAGCCAGCGAACTTCATTTGCGAACCATTCGCGCGATAAATGACCCCATTTTGTTCAAGTTGGACCATCATGGTGTCATAAACTGCTGGTGTCATCTGACTAGCCAAGAAGCGTGACCAGATCAAGGTGTACAACCGCAATTGATCCCGGGTCAGGATCTCTTTCAAAGAATCTGGCGTCCGCATCACGGAACTAGGGCGGATCGCCTCATGGGCATCTTGCGCCCCTTCTGGATTCTTGTTCTTGCGTAATTTTGTTGCGGCATAAGCCTCACCTAAAGTTTCGTGCAAATAGGTCGCCGCCTCATGCTTGGCCACACTCGAGATCCGCGTTGAGTCGGTCCGCATATAGGTGATCAACCCAACGGTGCCTTCTTTGCCAAGATTGATCCCTTCGTAAAGTTGTTGCGCGATCATCATGGTTTTGCGGGTCTTATAGTTCAAGCGGCGATTGGCTTCTTGTTGCATTGAACTGGTCGTAAAAGGTGCGGCCGGAAAGCGTTTACGCTCCTTCTTCGTCACGTTGGTCACATCAAAAGGACGTTGTTTGTCGATCCGTTTTAAAACGGCTTGCACAGCGGCGTTATCAGGCAACGCTCGCTTCTTGCCATCATAACCATAAAAATTCGCGGCGAATTTCTTACCCCGACCTTTTTGGAATTCAGCGGCCAGACTCCAATATTCTTCGGGAACAAAGGCCTTGATCTCTCTTTCCCGATCGATCACCAATTTCAAAGCAACTGACTGGACCCGACCAGCGCTAAGCCCTTTTTTGACTTTGGCCCAGAGGATCGGGCTGATCGAATAACCGACGATCCGATCCAAGACTCGGCGCGCTTGCTGAGCATCGACTAAGTTCATATCGATACTTCGTGGTTCTTTAAAGGCGTCTTTGACCGCATTTTTAGTGATCTCGTTGAAAACGACTCGGTTATTCGCCTGCGGATCAAGATTCAGGATGTGGGAAACATGCCAAGCGATCGCTTCCCCTTCACGGTCCGGATCGGCAGCCAGATAAACATGATCTGCTTTTTTTGCGGCGGCCTTCAAGCCTTTGATCACATCACCCTTGCCCCGGATCGAAATATACTTAGGCTGATAATCATGGTCAAAGTCAATGCCCATCTGACTTTTTGGTAAATCACGAATATGACCTAAACTGGCAACGACATGATAATTACGTCCCAGGTATTTCTCAATGGTTTTAGCTTTTGCCGGCGATTCGACAATAACCAAGTTTTTCTTGGTGGCCATGCAAAAACTCCTTTCTTTCCGATTGGATAAATTTATTTCTTCAAACTTTTAGCCCGTTCAAAAAGCAACGGTCAAATCGGAAATAATCATAAGCTAGTTTTCAACTGCTTGTCAACCATAAGAATTTTACCGACCAGCGGTTTTCCCAAAAAAATCGCTATTTCGCGCGACGATCCTGAAAGTCCACTAGTAGATCAGCAGCGGTCAAAACCGGTGTCGCTCCCGCAGCCAAAAGTTCGTTCGTCCCCACCGAAGTTTCTTGTAAAATATTACCAGGTAAAGCGTAAACGTTGCGGTTTTCCTGCAAGGCTAGATTTGCGGTGATCAAAGAACCGCTGTGATGTTGCGCCTCGGTGACTAAGACGCCTTGACTCAAACCTGCGATGATCCGATTCCGTTGGGGAAAATGATAACGACGCGGCGCTGTCCCCAGAGGATATTCACTGAGCAATAATCCCTTTTGCCCGATCAGCTGTTGTAGCGAACGGTTAGCTGGTGGGTAATAGACGTCTAACCCTGTGCCGATTACGGCGATAGTTTGACCATGGGCCAAGAGCGTTTCTTGGTGCGCCAATTGATCGGCGCCTGCCGCCAACCCACTGACGATCGTGATTTGATTTTGGACTAAAGGCGGGATCAAACGACGTAAACAGTACTGCGTATAATTCGTGCAAGCCCGTGCGCCTACTATCGCTAATTTTGGCGTTGCCAATAGCTCAAGATTTCCTTGATAATACAAGATCAGCGGTGGCCGGTAGATCTCTGCCAATCCTTGGGGATAGACTTGGTCTAAAATCGTTAGAAAAGGCGTTTGCGGTCGTGGTGTGGCCTGTAATCGTTCAGGTCGTTGGGGCCAGCTTGCTAATAAACATCGATCCAAGCGAAGCCAATCCCAAGTCGCTATTTCCGCCGCTGCCACCGTGCGTAGCCACAACGCTAACCAGAGCTGGTCACGATAACGCCATTTTGCCTGTGTTGACGCCGCCAAGAGCACCGCTTCTTTTTCCAAAAAAATCACCCACATTCTTAATCATACACTCATGACCAAGTACGCAGATGATTTCGTTTTCGTTTTTTCTGGACTGATTTTTACTTTAAAAAATCAAATTGACTGTCCCCGCTATCTGTTAGCAGGCTTGGTGCCGGAGTCCCAGCAGTTCCCCTTACTACAACGTGGATTTAAAAATGGCGTTTATGGTGTGACCGCTTGAACGGGACTGAAGCTATGACGATGGATCGGACAAGGACCTAACCGAGTCAAACCGGCCAAATGTGCGGCGGTACCATAGCCGGCATTATGGGCAAAGTCATAGCCAGGATAAACTTGGTCATACATCGCCATCAAATGATCACGGATCTGTTTGGCCACGATACTGGCGGCGGCGATACTGGCCGACTTCTGGTCGCCTTTGATCAATTTTTCTTGTTTGATCGGTACTGGAATGGTCATGGCGTCCACCAAAATCAATTGTGGCCGCCAAGTCAAATTATGAATGGCTTGTGCCATAGTCAATTCGGTCGCGTGATAAATATTTTCTTGATCGATCAAAGCAGCATCGCCAACCCCGATCCCGACGGCTACAGCCTGACTGAGGATCTGGGGATATAATTCGGCACGTCTTTTGGCACTGAGCCGTTTGGAATCATCAACACCTGTTACATTGAAATCATGCGGTAAAATAACCGCGGCCGTCACCACTGGTCCAGCCAAGGGCCCACGCCCGACCTCGTCAACACCTGCGATCAAGGGATATTGTGGCCAAAAGTGCTGTTCCAATCGTAAACGTGCCTGTAACGCCACCTGCGCCTGTTGAGCAACCACTAAACGGTGCTGATACTGTTGAAGCGCCCGCTGGACCCCAACTCTTGGGTCTGCCTGTAAGCTAAGCAACCACTGCGGATCCACCGGTTCAACTGCGGCATTGTTTAAACGAGCCTTGATCGCGGCCAAGGTCGTTCCTGCCTGCAACGACTTTTCTGATGAACTTAGCTCAGTCATCTGGGTTAGTCGCCTCCGAACTGACTGGTGGCAGGTCCAAAGTGATCCGCCCTAGTTTACCTTTGCGGAAATCAAGCAAGAACTTAGTCGCCATGCGCTCGTAATCATCACGCAACCCCGCTTGTTTCGTTAAAAGTAATAGCAGCTCTACTGCGGGCAACGCCAACTGTTCCGCGCTCAATCGATAAGCCTGCTGTAAGATCTGCGGATATTGTTTCTGATAGAAGTCCAGCGCAAACAAAGTGATGTCATCCTCGTGATAGAGCCCCTCCTTGATTGCGCCTGTTAGCGCTAATTTCTGGCCCACCGCCGGATCCTCAAACTTGGTCCAAAGGACTCCCGGTGTATCCAGCACTTCAAAATCTTCTTTGGTTTTGAGCCAATTTTGCTTGCGCGTCACACCAGGACGGTTGCCGATCGGCGCGATGTTCTTGCCGGCCAGACGATTGAGAAATGTTGATTTACCGGAATTGGGGATCCCGATACACATCGCCCGGATCGTGGTTTTCAAGACCCCTTTTTGTTGTTGCGCGGCGAGCTTAGGTGCTAGGATCTGTTTGGCCGCCTGCAGAACTGGACGCAGGGGTTGCCCATGCTGAGAATCTAAAGCCAAAACCGGTTGCTGTTCACTTTGGTAATATTTCTGCCAAGCCTGAGTCATTTGTGGATCAGCCAAATCAGACTTGTTCATCAATAGCAAATGCGCCTTGTCCCCGATCAATTCCCGCAACATTGGATTACGTGAGCTTTCTGGTAAGCGAGCGTCGACCACTTCCAAAACAAGATCGACCTGTTTCAAACGTTCTTGGATCTCTCGCTTGGCTTTCGCCATATGTCCGGGATACCATTGGATCGTTGCCATAATATCTAACTCCTTTTTGCCAAGGATCTGATTGCCTTGGGTCGTCTTTTTATAAAGATTGTAAGTTAACGCCTAGCGCCTTGACTGCGGTCTTGGACGTTTTTGAATTTCATCTTGAGTTTTTCTAAGGCGCAAAAAACTCAAGCTTGATTTTGCATCAGCAAACTTTATTTTAGCACCTTCTATTTTACCATCTAACCTCATTATTTTCAGTGTCATTTTGCTTGGTCAAGTGTTTCTTAAAATAAGGGAGCGGCGATCACCTTTAATCAAGTGACGCGCTATTCGTCCGTGAATTACCACTTAATGGCTTGATAAATAAATTTGGGCAATGAAGTTTCTTCTGGCCAATAATTACTGAAAAGACCAAAAAAGAGGTCTTACCGCATGCGGAAAACCCCATTCCTGGAACAATTTTACTGTAATCATGACGGTGGTCGGCGCCTAGGCTAAGTTCCTCCGGAAATACCAGTCCTCTCATCAAATTTCCATGGACCGCACGTCAGCAACGACACACACTTTAAGGATCTGAGTCAGGAGCTCTTCAGTTTTTTTCACCCGTAAATAAATTCTGCTGCCATTGCTGATGTCCCATCGCTAAAGTTCCCAACTAAAATTTTCCTGTCTCTGTCACTCAAAACAGTCAGCCGGTCAACCCAGTAAATCAGCATAATATCACATTTGACCGACTTGTCGATTTCTTACTAACCGGTCTTATTTTTGGGCTTGGCGCGTCAAAATATCATCGATTATTTCGCGAAGCGAAACTTGGGCCATCTTCGCTTCAGCGGCATTTTGCACTTGGGCATAGATCCCGTTCAAGGTTCCCTGAATATTGCCCCCAACGATACAAAGCGGATTTGTTTTCTCATCAACGTGGAGCAAATTACGGTTGTCTTCGATCGCCAGATAAACATCTAACAAACTGATATCTTCCGGTGCTTTCGCTAAATGTAAGGCCACTTTTCCAGGCTGGCTATTGAGTAGTCCTGCCTTCACTAAAGTAGACATCATCCGCCGGACCATACTGGGATTGGCTTCGATACTGGCCGCGATCGCGTTGCTGGACAGATCACCGTCTGCATAAACATAAACAAAAGCTAAGATATGGACCGCGTCGCTTAATTTATGGGAAAACTTCATTTTTAATCACTCTCCGGGTAACTTCTCGATAAAAAGTCGCTCATATTTTCAGGACGATGACCTGTGATCTTGACAAAATCGTCAGTTACGATATTGAACAGGCCTAAAGCGGCGGCAGCGTACATGCTGGCCAACTCAGCGCCATCGCCCTCCGCAGCGTAGATCTGCTGAAAGCGTTCATTCGTGACCGGTCGATAACCGATCGGTCGACCAGTGACTGTCGTCATGATCCGACCTAATTCAGGCATCGTTAAACTTTCTTCCTGTGTTATAGTATACACTTGTCCAGCATCCCGTAGTTGTGATTTTGTCGCCAGAGCCGCAATCGCCTTAGCACTATCGTCTTGAGTGATGAACGTTAATGCCTGCTGGCCCACGGGATAGATCAAGGCCCGGCGCTGGATCAGTTCTGAAAAATAAGGAACTAGTGGATCGGCGTAAAGAGAATTTTTGATGATCGCGTAATGTAGGCCGCTACTAGCTAAACGCCGCGGCACATATGCATAGTAAGGGGCCATGGTAAAGGGATCGTTTTCTTGATCTGCATAAAAACTAACAAAGATCACACTAGGAACGTGGGCCACTTGCAACGCCTGTAAGGAATTCTCAAATTCATTGATCCGTTGTTGTAGATCATAGGTTTTACTAGGAATGTAGATCACGACGTCTTGCCCAGTAAAAGCGCTGGTCATCCCGGCCACATCAGCATAATCTAAAGCTGTTAAAGCCACCCCTTGAGCTTGTAATGCCGTTGCTTTAGCAACGGTGTGGACTGCGGCGGTCACTTGCGTTGGGCCTACTGTCGTCACTAAATCAGCTACGACTCGTTGGCCCAGATGACCTGTCGCACCAGTCACCAAATATCGCTGCGAATCTGTCTTCATGATTAGTCCTCCTTAAGTAAATGATGTTCTTGTAAATATTGTTTCGCCACCACCGCAGCCTTTTGATGCTCAACGGTCACCTGATAATTCATCGCCTGCATGTCTTTCGTGGAGATTTTCCCCGCGATCCGATCCAGGCTGGCCACGATCTGTGGATGATCCTGCGCAAAACTCGTTAACATCAAGGGCGCACCTTGATAAGGTGGGAAGAACGACTTATTGTCCGTTAATACCACCAAATCGTACTTTTTGATCTGTGGATCGGTGGTATAGGCGTCACTCACATCCAGATCACCTTGGGCCAAGGCCTGATAGCGTAAAGCTGGCTCCAAAGTTTTCACGTTTTTGAAATTCAGGCCATAGGTTTTCTGTAAACCAGGGTACCCATCACTTTGTTGGAAGAAATCTGGATCGAACCCCGCCCGCAGTTGTGGATACTTGGCCAGATCACTGATGGTCTTAAGCTGATATTTCGCCGCGGTCTGGCGGGTGACGGTCATCCCATAACCGTTCTGATAAGCCATCGGCCGCAATAAACTCATTTTGAATTGCTGGGCCAGTCCGCTTTTCGCGTCCTGATAAGCACTTTGCGGATCATGACTGATCGCCGAATCGTTCTTGACCAACGATTGCAACACGGTTCCGGTAAATTCAGGATAAATATCGATTTGTTGCGCCTTCAACGCCTTGAATAGGAAACTGGTCCCGCCAAAATTCCGCTTGAGCACCACATTGACATTCTTATTGTCGGCTTCGATCAAATCTTTATACAGATTGATCAAGATCTCCGGTTCGCCCCCCATTTTACCGGCGATGGTGATGGTTTCTGTTTTCGGTGCGGTCGCTGCCCGCACACCATAAACACCACCACCAACCGCCACTAAGGCGACCAGACCGATCAGCAATCGTTTCATCGAGGTGTGGGAGAGCAATTTGATCAACCAGCTGGCCACCAAAGCCAAGGCCGCCGCCAAAATCGCCCCGATCAGCAAGGCCGGATTGTTATTGGTTTGAATTCCCAAGAGAATATAGGTTCCCAAACCACCACCGCCGATCAACGCCGCTAAAGTAGCGGTGCCAATGATCATCACCACGCCGATCCGGATTCCTGACAGAATCATCGGCATTGCCAAAGGGATCTGGACCCGCAACAATTTATAACGCTTGGACACCCCCATGGCATCAGCTGCCTCGATCAATAAAGGATCGATATTGGTCAAACCTGCGTATGTATTTTGGAAGATCGGCATGATCGCATACAAGACCAACGCGATAATCGCTGGCACGGTCCCAATACCCACCAAGGGGATCAACAAGCCCAAAATCGCTAAACTAGGGATCGTTTGAATGACGCTAGCCACTTGTAGTACAAATTCACCACCGCGGCGATGGTTCATTAAAACCACGGCCAAGGGGATCGCGATCAGGATGGTGATGATCGTGGCGATCAAGGCCACCTCGATATGTTGCCCTAACGCCACCAAGATCTCATGCCCATTAGTTTGGGCGTAATGGATCGTTTCATTGAACATTGGTCACAGCCTCCTTTTCTAAACTGGCCAAGTAACTCACTAAATCGGTCGCGGCCAATGTAGTCTGGTCAACCTTGACCTGAAGCAACGGCTGGTTCTGAATCAACGCCGCCCATTGATAGATCGTCGTTTCTGGCGGCAAAGCCACTAGCGTTGGACTGGGCGAGGGGCCCGCTGCTTGGCCAAAGCCCGCTTTTACGACTTGGCGCAGTGTTTGATGATCTTCAATAATATCTTTAAAAAAGTTGGCCACAAACTCATTGGCGGGAGCGTTGATGATTTCTTGCGGCCGCCCTACTTGTTGCAAATGGCCACCATGGATCACCGCCACATGATCAGCCAACAACATTGCCTCATGCATATCATGAGTCACAAAAATGATCGTTGTCTCGAGCTCCCGATGCAATTTCAAAATCAGCTGTTGCAACTGCCGCTTGGAAACAGGATCCAACGCGGAAAAAGGTTCATCCATCAACATCAATTTCGGATCTGCGGCCAAGGCGCGGACGATCCCAACTCGTTGTGCCTCGCCGCCAGATAACTCTGCCGGCTTCCGGTTCGCGTAAATGGTCGGATCCAAATCCACCATTTGCAACAATCGTTCGATCCGCGGCCGGATCTTCGCCTTAGACCAACTCAAGGCCTCCAACTGTACGCTGGCGTTTTGTAGTACCGTCATATTAGGGAAAAGCGCGCTGGATTGTAGCACGTACCCAATGTGTTGCCGCAATTCTTGCAAATTGCCAGCGGCAACGTCCACCCCGTCGATCAATACTTGACCGCTAGTTGGCACCACCAGCCGATTGACTGTTTTCAACAAGGTGGTTTTGCCACTGCCGGATGGTCCTACTAAAACAAACAATTCCCGCGAGGCCACACGTAGATCAATAGCTGCTAACGCGGGGCCGTTTTCATATTCTTTGGTAACTCTTTTAAATTCGATCAAGATTCTCACTCCAACTTGTAACTATATTAATAACTTGTTGTTTTAATAATAACACCATTTTGTAGTTTTGCAAGCTTTTTAACCCACAAAAAACTCAAAGGAAGGCACCGCCTTCCTTAAACCATTTCCGGAAACAAATCTCATCTTCCCTGTATAATGA
>NZ_BROC01000030.1 GCF_024345205.1 Lapidilactobacillus luobeiensis
CTCAGCAGTGAAATTTGTCTTAGTGGCTTTGCCACTTAGACAAAGACCTGATTTTGAGACAAGCCGCGCACTTTGCGAATTGGCTCAAAACAGCGTCCACTGCGTTCCAGCCACAACAAACGCCCTGAGGCGGTTGCGTCACCACCCAAACCCAACCACATCTGCAAGCAGGCGAAGCAACAAATACAGAAATCGTACTTTGAAGATCGGCTCAAAAAAGCTCTCATCCACTTTATCAGTGAACGAGAGCTCGATCGGAACATCTTATTTCTTCAACATATACATATAGAGTGCTTCGGTAGAGAAGTTCGTTTCAAACTTGACCGCCTTGCTATAAATATTATCAATCGTGGTCTGGCCGTTTTCCGCCTTTTTGGCAAGCTTCTGATAGTCCTTCAGAACTTGTTTGCCATCAGCGCCCACACTTTGCGCCAAAATCGACAATTGCATGGCGAAGTTCTTGACTTGAGTCTTGTTCTTCATCTTCTTGACGGTGAAAACATAGGCGACGCCAACCACATTCTGATTCTGAACATTGACCCGGATCCGCATCCCGTTGGCATCGACCAGGTCATGCAGACCATCCTTGATGGTGACGGGAAAAGCTTTGGCGCCGGTTTTCAGCTGTTGATTGGCCATGTTGTAAGCCATCGCAAACTGGGTATAAGGCACCAGTGACTTGGTCTTCTTGACGGTCACTGTTTTCGTGGCGGTTTTTCCTGCTTCGGTCGCGGTCAATTTGACTTTGGTATCACTTAACTGACTGGGCACTTGGATCACGAATGTCCCATCTTCCACATGGGCCGCTTGCTTCGCACCGTCGCCGATTTGATAGGTCAACTTGGCCTTTTTAGCGACATTTCCTTTAACGACCGTCACGATCCCATCAGGGCTGTAACTGTTGGCGCTGGGGTCAAGCTTTAGCGAATCGTTGCCACAACCCGCCAAGAGGAACAGTGACCCGACCGCCAGTAGCGCGCTAATTAAGGCCTTCTTTAACTTCATCATAAAAACTCCTTTCGCTCAACACGCGCTTAGATCTCAACGTTTCCAGAAAATTGCGAATTATAGAGATCAGCATAGAAGCCGTTTTGCGCCATCAGGTCATCATGATTGCCGGTCTCCACGATCGCGCCATGATTCATGACCAAGATATTATCGGCATCACGGATCGTTGACAACCGGTGGGCCACCACGAAGCTGGTCCGCCCTTTCAACAGTAAGCCCATGGCATGCTGGATCTGCAACTCCGTCCGCGTATCAACTGAAGAAGTGGCTTCGTCTAGGATCAAGATCTCTGGATCAGCGACGAAGGCCCGGGCAATCGTCAATAATTGCCGTTGCCCTTGAGAAATGTTGGAGGCCTCTTCGTTCAAAATCGTGTCGTAGCCATCAGGCAATTGCCGCACAAACTCATCAACGTGGGCTGCTTTGGCCGCGGTAATGATCTCATCGTGGGTCGCCTCTTCGCGTCCATACTTCAAGTTATCGTAGATCGTGCCCGTAAACAGCCAGGTATCTTGTAGAACCATGGCGAAATGCTTCCGCAACTCAGCACGCTTCATATTCCGAGTGTCCGTCCCTTTTAAGCGAATCGAACCGTCAGAAATGTCATAGAAGCGTTCCAACAAATTGATGATCGTGGTTTTACCTGCGCCAGTCGGGCCAACGATGGCGATCATTTGTCCCGGTTTGACCTGCAAATTATAGTCTGTCATCAATAAATCTTTACCTTGATAACCGAATTGCACGTGTTCCATCGTCAAAATATCATCCGTTGTCACTGCTGGTAAATCAACGTGATCATCGGTCATGTCTGGTTCGTCCAGAACTTCAAAGACCCGTTCCGCGGAAGCGACCGTCGCTTGGATCGTATTAGCCAAGTTGGCCAATTGCGTGATCGGTTGCGAGAATTGTTGGGTATACTGCAGAAACGCCTGCACGTTCCCTAAAGTCATCGTCCCGTTAGCGACGCCGATCCCACCAAGAACCCCAACGAAAACATAACCTAAATTATTGACGAAGGTCATTAAAGGCATGATGATCCCCGAAATCAATTGCGCCTTCCACGAGGCGGTATACAAGCGCTCGTTTTCTTCAACGAATTCGCCGATCGCCGCTTCTTCGTGATTGAAACTCTTGTTGATGATCTGACCAGAATAATTTTCTTCGATCTGATTATTCAACAAACCTAAACTCTTCTGTTGCGCGGCGAAGTATTTTTGTGAACGGGGCGCGACGACACCGACAATCACCAAACTCAATGGGATCGTCGCTAACGCGACCAAGGTCAATTGCCAGCTGATCGTCAACATCATCCACAATGTGCCGACGAACATCACCGTACTGGTGATCAACTGCGTGACACTTTGCTGTAAGGTTCCGGCAATATTGTCCATATCGTTGATCGCGCGGGACATGATATCACCGTTGGAATGGGTATCGTAATAATTGATCGGCAGCGTCTGCATCTTGGCTTTCATTTCTTTCCGCAGCCGATAAACCGTCTCCTGGGAGATCCGCGTCATCACGAACTGCATCACGAAATTCAAGATCGCTGAAGCGACATACATGAAGATCACCGTAATGATGATCGACTCGATCTTGCCGAAATCGATCGGGAATTGTTTCATACTAATGCCGGCTTTTTGCATGGCCGTCCCGCTCATGACCCCAGTAAAGATCTCCGTGGTCGCTTTCCCTAAAATTTTAGGTGTCCGGACTTGCAGAATCTGGGAGGCAATCGCGAAAATCATCACGATGATCAACGCGATCCGATATTTCGCCATGTAATTGAATAACCGTTTGGTGGTGCCCCAGAAGTTTTTGGGTTTGTCACCAGGCATTCCCATGCGGCCACCGCCGCCAGGACCGTGACCGCCCATTGGCCGTGCTTGCGGACGACTCGTTTCTTTCTCACTCATTGGTGGCACTCCCTTCTTTGATCTGTGAATCGACGATCTCGCGATAGGTTTCGTTGGTCGCCTTTAATTCCTGATGCGTGCCTAAACCGACCATTTTGCCGTCTTCCAGGACAATGATCTGATCGGCGTCGGCGACGGTAGAAACCCGTTGACCAACGATCACCACGACTGCCTTTTGAATCGTCGCGTCTTGGCGTAAAGCTTGGCGTAACAAGGCGTCAGTCTTGAAATCCAAGGCAGAAAACGAATCGTCAAAAATGTAGATCGACGCTTTCTTGACCAGCGCGCGAGCAATCGCCAAGCGTTGCTTCTGACCGCCAGAGAAGTTATTCCCACCTTGTTCCACGAAGGTTTCCAAACCATCATTCTCGCGGATGAAATCGGCCGCTTGGGCGATTTCTAAGGCGTGCCAGAGTTGCTCATCACTGGCTTCAGGATTCCCGTAAAGCAAGTTTTCGCGTAACGTCCCCTTGAAGAGGACCGCTTTTTGTGGCACCAAGGCGATCACATCTTGCAAGGCCATTTTGGCGACGTCCTTCACGTTATACCCATTGACCTTGACCGTGCCGGATTCAACATCGTAAAAGCGGGGAATCAAGTTGGTCAGCGTCGATTTACCGGCGCCAGTCCCACCAATGATCGCCAAGGTCTGTCCACTCCGTAAATGAGCGTCCACCCCAGTCAACGCTGGCTTTTCGGCGCCATGATAACGGAAAACGATCTGATCGAAGTCCAATGAAGCGGCGGCAACGTTTTGCACGTCCCGGGGTTGCTCTGGTTCCGTTAACCGAGTTTCCAAGTCAAAGACCTTCTGGATCCGTTCCGCTGAAGCTTGGGCCCGCGGAATGAAGACGAAGACCATGGCTAGCATCATGAAGCTCATTAAGATCTGCATCGCGTAAGTCATGAAGGCCAACATATTCCCTACTGGCATGGATTGATTGGCGATCAAATGACCACCCATCCACGTGATGGCAATGTTGGTCCCACTCATGACCAAGGTCATGATCGGCAACATTGCCGCCATGATCGAGAAAACACGCCGTGCGTTATCGGTATAATCTTTGTTAGCGACATCAAAGCGATCTTGCTCGAATTTATCCCGGATAAAGGCCCGAATGACTCGAACGCCGGTCAAGCCTTCACGAAAGACCAAGTTCAACCGGTCTGTTTTTGACTGCATCGCCTTAAATAGAGGGACAGCGAAATACATCACCACGCCGATCACCACAATAATGATCGGGATCACGACCAGAAAGATCCCTGTCAACTCGGCGTCCTTCTGATAAGCCATGAAGCTGGCCCCAATCAAGGTGATCGGCGCCATGATCATCATCCGCAAGGCCATCATCGCCACGTTTTGGATCTGCATTACATCGTTGGTGGTCCGCGTGATCAGTGAGGAAGTCCCGACCTGATCAAATTCATCGTTAGACATGTACAGGACTTTTTTATAAATATCTTTGCGGAGATTCTTCCCTAATGTTTGTGACGTCCGCGCTGCCAGCAGCACATTTCCGAAGGCGAAAATCACCGTTAGAAATGAAACCACCAACATTTTCCCACCGATCTGCCAGATCATACTAACATCTCCGGTGGCGACCCCGTCGTTAACCAAATCAGAGGTTAAGTTCGGTAAATAAAGATTCGTGATCACTTGACCAGTCATGAACAGGATCGCTCCAATGACTGCCCAAATGGAAACACGGTTCTTAGCGATTTTAAGCATCCTTGTTTCCTCCTTGCGAATTTAGTGCTACGCCGTGCTCGAACCAACTCAGGACCATTTCATATTGTTGCTGAAAGGTTGCGCTGGCTTGTTCCGGCTGTTCTTCGACTGTTGAAAAGTAATGGGCCGTCGAATGACCCAAAATCATTAACAGCATTCTAAACAGAAGATAGAATTCATCGGGTTTGATCCGTAATTTCGTAAAATCTGTTTGCTGTTCCACCTCAGCACTCCATTTCGACAATAAGTGATGAGGATGTGGTGGTTGGTGTGGCTGACGTTGCGAAAATTTCTGAAAATCATGATAGTCGATCCGCATAAATAAATTCCGTAACAGACCGCGATCAGGACTTGTGGCCAGAAAGGCGGCCGTTTGTTGCAAACTTAAGCGAAAAGTCGCAAATAGATCGCCTTGCAAACTAACCAAATTACTCAGAAACTTAGCTTGAAAATCATCCATGAATGTTTTCAAAAGGTAAAGATAGAGATCCTCCTTATCAGCGAAATACTGATAAAAACTGCCCCGGGGAATCTCAGCTAAATTAACAATATCCGCGATGGTGACCTCAGTATAGGGCGCCGCCGCAAAAACCGTCCGTGCGGCTTGAATGATTTTCCGTTGTTTGCCTGCCGACAAGCCGAAAAAGGTACGACTGGGCATAACCACAACTCCTCTCATAAAAGATTCAACCGTCAGAAAATGACGGCTTGTCATATGACACTGTGTCATTATAACACCCTCGGCAGCAGATGCAAGGATTATTTGCCACCCATTCTTTTGGCAGCGAGATGACCTGTGCCGACCACAAGTTGCCAGCAGCAGGGCAGGCCGCAGGTTGGCCGCAACCACTTCACTGGCCCACAAAAAATAGCGTTGGCTTTTGCCACCAACGCTATTTTGATTAGTTCTCGAAATTATTTTTCGGCCCAAGTGGCCCAGAATGTGGGTACCCCATGTTCATGCAAGAAGCCTGCGCCATTGGTATCCTCATAAATATCCCGCAATTTAAACCCAGCCTGAAGCTGACCGCGGATCTGCTCATCCAGGGTATGAGAGAACTGAACACCACTGTCACTGGCTTGCAAGGACGCCATTTGTTCCGGATAAGTCAGCGGATCAAAGGGCAGGCTAAATTTGACTTGGCTTTCATCATCGTCAAACAGAAAATTGACGCCATTATCCAAGCCGGCCAACAACCGACCGCCAGGCTTGAGGATCCGGTAACACTCTGCCCAAACCGGCCGCACCTCGGCGATGTAAACATTAGAGACCGGGTGGAAAATCAAATCAAAACTATTATCCGCGAAGGGTAGCGGCTGTGACATATCACCGCGGATCGTTTTGATCGAATAGTGTTCCCGTTGTACCACCATCACTTCACTGTCGATTTGTTTAGACGAGTAATCTAAAATGGTCCCTACTGCACCTAAGGCAGCAAAAATCGGCATCTGTTGACCGCCGCCTGCAGCCAGACCTAATACTTGCTGCCCTTGAAGCTTGGCAGGAAACCAAGCTCGCGGTACCTCTTTTGTCGGGGTCAAAACCATTGACCATTGACCTGCTTGCGCAGCTTGATAGGTGGCATGATCGATCGGGATCCCCCACTGCCAACCATCACGGACCCAATCGTCGATCGTTTTGGCGTTGATATCTTGATATTTCATAAATGATTCAAACCTACTTTCTCCAATTCTTTCTAAAATAACTCGCTACCAGCCCACGATCAAGTCTTTGTTGCTGTTGGCTTTAGCTATGGTCTGAACGGTTCCATTTTTATTTCTAAAATAGCTATGACTGTGCCCGCTATTTCCGCCATATGGAATATCATTTTTTGTTGCCATCTCCAGTGGTATGAATTTTTGACTTTTGCTATCCAGATTCACCATATCATAATCAGTGCACCTCTGTTGACAAAGGTACCATTTCAGGCGTAAATCCACTAAAAATATTGCTTGTCGTTCTAAATATAGGTTTAGCTATGGGACTAGGTGCGGTTGCTCTCAACCCTTGGACATGCCAATTCCTTGGTGAATGCACCCATTTAAAATCGATCCTGCTCACAAAATCCTCATTCTTTAGTCAGCAAAGTAGCTGGTCGCATTCTTAATTGCCATGATCTAATTTATTGGCGTACAAAAATCTTCGCGGGTAAAAACTATCTTTCAACACCAGTTGATAAAGAGCCAAAAAAAGCCTATCCGTGGAGGATAAGCTGTCGTTTCCCACATACATCATCAAATGAAAATACATGGTATTTCAGGAAACCTAAAACCTTGATTTAACGGGGTTTGTCACTGTGAGAAACCCTGTGAAACCTATCAATTGGGATACTTGGGTTCGAACCAAGAAATTATGGATTCAGAGTCCACCGCCTTACCAATTTGGCTATATCCCAATAAATCACCCGTACGGGAATTGAACCCGTAACTCCACCTTGAGAGGGTGGCGTCTTAACCATTTGACCAACGGGCAATTAAAAAGCACAAGTAATAGTTTAGCGTATCTAAATATGAACGTCAAGCCTTTTTTAGTTTTTATAATTGACGCTTTCTGTCACGCCTAGGGTCGACGTCGCGTTGAACGCGAATTTGCCAAGTAGGCAAGAACAGTCTGCCAAATCGTCCAAATCAATAATAAAATCGTGATCACTGCGCTAGCGCCAACAAAATAGCGCAGGATCGGGGCTTGTAGCCACTGCGCCATCAACCAAAGAACCAACGTCAAAACTGCGAAAGTCGTTGTACGACTGACCCGATCACCAAACAACTGCCATCTATTCAAAAGAAAACTCCACCAAATTCAAGCGCCGGTCCGTTAAATGCGAGCTAGTAAACCAGACTTGATCGTACGAAGCTGAACGGCCCTCTTCGGTCTGTACAAACAGCTGTTGCAGCAAATCTTGATTCTCACGAACAAATTCTGGCGTCAGCCGAAAAACGTGCAAACGCATCTCCGGGAAGAAGGTCGCGTCACCAGGGACCGGCAAACTATCCGCAAAAGCAAAAGTAATTTGATTAATATAGACGCGGGGCTCGCGAACGACGCCCGGATTGGTTAAAATGAAGTTAATGATTGCTTTAACGATTTCTTTTTCTGTCATCATCAGATCCACACTTTCATATCTACAGTTTAACATACTTAAGCACCTAAAAATCAGTGGAGGTCTCAAAATGAAAAACTTGATTCTAGTCCGACATGGTCAAACCGAACTCAATGCCCAAAACAAATTGCAGGGCTGGATCGACGCGCCTCTGACCCAGCGCGGCCGTGAAACGGCCAGTCAATTGCACCAAGTTTTGGCAACCGTTCCTTTGACAAAAACTTATACCAGCGATCGCGAACGCGCCGAAGATACCGCCAGTTTGATCCTCGGTCAACGTCAGCCGCTGATCCCGATCACCACGCAACCGCTTCTGCGCGAATATTATTTTGGCGCACTTGAAGGCCAAGATGAAAGTGAGATCCTCCGCGCATTTTTACGTAAATTTGGCTTGCGCCAAACCTTGGTCTGTACCCGCCGTGGTTCTGGTTTTCCGCAACTGATCAAGGGTTTTGCGGCCTTAGACCAAACCAAACAAGCGGAGACCTATCAAGATTTCAAAGATCGTGCCCAGCAATTGTTGACCCAATATGCGACTGACCCAACTCCGGGCAATGTTTTAGTTGTTGCTCATGGCTTGCTACTGAGTATGATGATCCACTTGATCGCGCCAGCAGATCTGCCAGCTTTCTTGCTGAAAAACACCAGCGTTTCGATTCTGACCAAGGTCGACGATCATTTTCAAGCGCAAGGGATCAACCTCACCGATTCCGCAGAGATCCAACGGCAACTGAATCCCAAATAAAAAAACCAGATCAACGTTGAAAAAACGAAGACCCGATTTTTAAGAAATCGGTTTTATTGAATGATGATTAGAAGATCATGCGCTGGATCCGCGTTGGATCCAGATAAAGTCGTTCAACAAATTCCCAATCGATCATGGTCCAAAGCGCGTTCAAATACGTCGCACGTTGATTATGATAACGTAAATAGTATGCGTGCTCCCAAAGGTCTAGGCCCAACAAAGGATGCCAGCCTAAACTCAAAGGTGTGTCCTGATTGGCGGTAGTGACGACCTGTAAATTGCCCAGATCATCTTGGACCAGCCAGACCCAACCAGAACCAAAGCGACCTAGACCGGCGGCAACGATCTGCTGTTGTAGGGCTGACCAGTCCCCAAAATGTTGACGGATCGCCTGATCCAATTTAGCTGGCTGGCCAGTTGCCCCATCGGGTTTTAGCAACTGCCAGAAAAGGGTATGATTAAGATGGCCACCACCGTTATTCCGAACAGCCTCGCGAATCGTTACTGGTAATGCGGAAAGATCGGTCAGTAAGGCGGGCAACTGATGATCGGCCCAATGACCCCCGACTTTTTCGATCGCTTGGTTCAGATTATTGACATAGGTCGCGTGATGGCGGTCATGGTGCAACGTCATCGTTTCAGCATCAAGGACTGGTTCAAGTGCATCAACAGCATAAGGCAAGGGTGCTAAGTGAAATTTCATATCATATCCTCCTTTTAATAACGATAAGTAAATATTAACTAATCACAGTTTGAAAGCGCAATAAATATGCTTGCAGTGGGCTATTGAAATGTTCGCGACAGGTCCATATTATCCATCCGAACATTTTTTTGGACAGAACCCGATCTTTTAAGCAATAATGCTTGTTAATTACCGTGAAATCACGTAAAATTGAAATTTACTAGATAAATTCGAGTAAGCGTCAAGACAATGGAGATCGGTCGATCAAATGATCCTTCCGATCTATTCGGGCATTTTTCAATTAAGGTAGGAAAGAAGAAAATGGGCATGGGACTTCTCGCAAAACTCTTTGGTGGTCAACCACCACAAAAATCCAAAACCACAACTAAAACAAAAATGGCGCCGGGCCAAGATACAGCTGATCCTTCGCCAGACAAACACGTTAATTTTGTCAAAAATCCAGCGCTGCTTGACTCCTTGACCACGGAAAATGTTGCGGATCGTAACGCGTGGTTACGCGACCAAGAACAACAAAAGGAGCGGATCCGGCGACCGCTTTCCACGGCGGACCGCCTAACACGTGACGGTTATTGCGCTGAATCGCAAGACATGTTATTGCCCTTGCTGAAACAGATCTCTGATCAACATTCTTACATGCGTGGCGTTATTTCCGAGAAGATCGCCGCCAACTATCATCAGATGCGCCAGTATGATGAAGAGATCACCTTTTTGCAAGATTTCTTGCAGACAGAAAAAAGCAATCCCCAATATCGGCAATATGAACGCAAATTCACGCGCACGATCGCGCGAGCACAAACAATGAAACAAAAAGGAAATCTGAACGATCATTTATGATTTGATCGACGATCGGCGCGAGCAGCTTGCCTGAGTTAAGCGTCCTGATCGAAATCAAAAAAACGACCCTCCTCGTCACGAGTCACCGTGGCCGCGAATGTCGTTTTTTGTTCTCTTTGATTCAATCAAACTGAATTTTGTTTGAAATCGGAATTGTGTCCTAGCCTCCAGTTCGCTTAAAACTTCATTAGTTGTTATTTTTGCCCAGTTCGCGCTTAATACGTCGCTTTAGAAAAGCAACGAGGATCAATGCAGGGATCGCCAATAATGATTCAACGTAGTATCCTTTGACAACAAGAAAGAAACCTAAAAATGCCACCAATAATACGACGACAATCAAAACTAGTGTGAATTTATCCGTTGCGCTCATCATTTTTCTACCTCCATCTTAAATGAGATACCATTATCAGTTGCCGCACTCACAGGTGTCGCTACTACCGGTATCATCACTGCCATCACTGAAAGTACTGCCGCAATTTATGAAAACTAAATAAAAACCATTGTTGGCAAACTGTTTACGCGAGTGTTGTCCGGTAGTGATCTGGTAGTATGTGGCGCACTGGATCACGGTCACCTCATTAACTCACTGTTTGCTCGATTGTACTAACATTCATCTATATTGTACGCTATTAGACGCCGCTTTAATACAGTTACGGGTGCCTAAAGTTGAAAATAATTTAATACCCGAAGCGGCCAGACACCCTAAAAGCAGCCAAGACCAAACGTAAGAAGTGACTTGTCCAATAACGACGATTCACTTAAACCGTTTAAACTGGAAACCTCAACTTTTAATTTTGTAAGAACTTAATAACAAAGAGACCCGCCACAAACTTGGTGAGTACCCTACCAATCCGAAATATGATCCTGTTTAAGCATCGAGACCGACTGCTGACACTTATCTTTTTCGTCGAATTTAAAGCTACCAGAAGATGATTTCTATGCCTACCTAAAAAGCCCTAAAATTCCGAAAAAATTCGGAATTCTAGGGCTTTTATTTTTAAAATCAGAATTTGATTCTAGCCACTTTTTACAGTTATCACCACATTATAACCACGCATGATGAAAATTCAATTTCAGCCAGTTTCTGTCAAGGTCAAAACTAGCCACAAACGCTGTCTTACAGGCGTTCGTTCAATTCCTTGCCTAACGCTTCAAAGCCTGGCTTGCCTAACAAGGCGAACATGTTCTTCTTGTAAGCTTCCACACCGGGTTGGTTGAATGGGTTGATCCCGTTCAAGTAGCCAGAAATGCCAATGGCAATTTCAAAGAAGTAAATCATGTAGCCTAAGGTATATTCATCTTGCTTAGGGATGTTGACGGTCATGACAGGGACGCCACCATCAGTATGCGCCAAGACAACGCCCTTATAAGCCTTGTCATTGACATAGTCCATTGACTTGCCTTCCAAGTAGCCTAAGCCATCCAAATCCTTCTCTTCGGAAGGAATCTGAACATCTGCCCGGGGTGCGCCGACTTTGACAACGGTCTCCATCAAGTTACGGCGTCCTTCTTGGATATATTGACCCAATGAATGCAAGTCAGTTGAGAAGTTCGCAGAAGATGGGTAGATCCCCTTCTGATCCTTACCTTCTGATTCGCCGGCTAATTGCTTCCACCATTCGCCAAAGTATTGCAAAGTTGGTTCATAGTTTTCTAGCAATTCAGTGGTAAAGCCCTTACGGTACAAAATGTTCCGTAAAGCGGCATATTGGTATGCTTCATTCTTAGTCAAATCAGGATCGTTGTATTCACTACGCGCGTCAGCAGCACCTTTCATCAAGGCATCTAGATCAGCGCCAGCAACGGCGATCGGTAACAAGCCGACTGCAGAAAGAACTGAGAAACGGCCGCCGATATCATCAGGCACAACGAATTCTTCATAGCCTTCTGTATCAGATTCAGACTTCAAAGCCCCTTTAGCGCGATCGGTCGTGGCATAGATCCGACCTTTGGCACCTTCGCGACCATATTTTGCGACTAATTTTTCCTTCAAGACCCGGAAAGCGATCGAAGGTTCTGTGGTCGTCCCTGACTTGGAGATCACATTGATACTGAAATCGCGGTCGCCGATCAACGCAACGACATCAGCCAAATAATTGGGGCTGATCGAATTCCCAGCAAACAAGATCTGCGGGCCCTTACGATCAGGTGCCATGTTATAGAAAGTGCTGTTCAAGAAATCGATTGCAGCGCGCGCGCCTAAGTAAGAGCCACCGATACCGATCGCCACGAACACTTCTGAGTCGCCTTGGATCTTCTTAGCGGCAGCCTTGATGCGAGCAAACTCGTCCTTATCGTAATCAACTGGTAAGTCGATAAAGCCACGGAAATCAGCACCAGCGCCTGTACCTTGACGTAACTCTGTGTCAGCGGCTGTGACCATCGCTTGCATTTCACCTAATTCATTTTCGTGAACGAAAGGTGTTAATTTACTACTATCAAAAGAAATATGTGCCATTGATCTGATCCTCCTAGAAATAAAAAGTAAGTGACTTTTCACTTGTTAACTTTAGCCTTTTTCACCAATAATTGCAAGGTTATTGGTTATTGGTCTAGTCAAGTGATTTTCGCACAAAATCAAGCCTGACTGGGCTTTCAACCAAAAAGAAACTGAGGAAGTTGGCTAACCACCCCAGTTTCACTTGTTTGGACTGCGCTCACAAGACCGCTGTCCACTTATTTAAATTATAATTCTTCAGGAACCAATTTGATTGGACGAGTACCCATCCAGTCGATGATCTCTTCAACAGTATCTTTGATTGCTTGAGTACCAGGTGCTAATAACTTACGAGGGTCAAAGCCTTTACCTTCTTGATCCTTGCCAGCTAAGATATATTCACGAGTTGCTTTGGCAAATGCTAATTGGCATTCAGTGTTGATGTTCAATTTAGCTACACCCATTGAGATAGCCTTCTCAACTTGGTCTTGAGGAATGCCGGAGCCGCCGTGCAATACCAAAGGAATTGAGATAACATCTGCTAATTCTTGCAGACGATCGAAGTGTAAACCAGTCCAGTTAGCTGGGTATTGGCCGTGGATATTGCCGATCCCTGCTGCCAAGAAGTCGATGCCAGTTGCAGCTAATTGCTTGGCTTCTTCAACATCAGCTAATTCGCCTTCACCAACGATACCGTCTTCTTCGCCACCGATCGAACCAACTTCTGCTTCGACAGAGATGCCTTTAGCATGAGCTAATTCAACGATTTCCTTGGTCTTTTCAAGGTTTTCAGCGAATGGTAAGTCGTGGCCATCGAACATAACTGAGTTGTAACCAGCAGCGATCGCTTCTTTAGCTGCTTCGTAGTTACCATGATCAAGATGGATAATAACAGGAACAGTAATTGCCATGCTCTTAACTGTGGCAGCAATCAATTGTTGGCAAAGTTCATAGCCACCCATATATTTTGCAGCACCCATTGATGTTTGGATCAAAACGGGTACATTCTTTTCTTGGGCTGCGGACAAGATTGCGCGAGTCCATTCCAAGTTGTTTGTGTTGAACGCACCTACTGCATAATGACCCTTACGTGCAGCGGCAAAAATTTCTGTACCATGTACTAATGACATTGATGAATCCTCCTGTATGTGTAAATTATAATTTTACCTACATTGTTACTTTATCATTTTTTGAGATAAAATGGTAATATTTTGAAAGAATATTTGATATTTTCCCAATATTTCAGAAAATAAGCTCGATTCAAAAAATTGCCAAGCTTACGCCAATCACCATGTTAACGATTTCAAGCCGCCGTTACTTTTTTCCGTCGGATCCGCCGCGGGATCACGATCAAGTAAAGGCAATAGCCGATGACCGCCCCGACTGTGTTGAAGATCAAATCATCAATGTCGGTCACGCCAGTCGCTAAGAAAAATTGTAAGGTTTCAATGACCGCTGACAAAAGTGCCCCTGCAAGCAAGGTCAGCAGCAGGTTCGGCCGGTGTTTGACCCGTAGCAATGGCCAAAGAAAGCCAAATGGAATGAACCAGAGGATGTTACCATAGAAGTTATAAAGAAAATCAAGTTGTGAGCGCGCATATTGCAACTTCAACGTCTCGGTCAGGACGGTCCAATTGATCACAGCTGGCGAACGGTGCCAATAGATCTTGATCTGCCAAGGAAAATAGATCCCCCGGAAAACAGTCAGCGCCAATAATAAGAGTAAATAGAAAGTAAATAGGCCCAATAAGAGCTCGTGGCCCCACCGCCAAGGTCGCCGCTTGAATTTAAGATACAGCACGCGTAAAATCGCCAGCAGGATGAAATATAAAATTGTCTTATCTAAACTATAAAAAATCAGCTCGATCAACGGAAAATGATTGATCCGCTCTGCGTAATGCTCAACAACGATACGATATATCGGCCCTAAAAATAACATGGCATTCCCTCTTCCCGCCAAAACGATCCAAGCTAATTTTAACAGAAAGTTGGCCCTACGACCTTTTTTTGTCGTTATTTAATAAAATCGCTAAAGATGCTCGCTTGACAGCAATTAAGCTAACCTTACTCAAAGTTTAATAAGCGGCGCTAGATCGCATGGCCATGCCCCTAAACACCCTTCTCTCTTTGAATGAGCAACGGAGATAAATTGCTTATTAGGGGTAAAACATTGTAAAATGAAGACATTCTATCTGTGAGGTTTTATCATTGAAAAATTTGCCCCTTAAACGCTGGCTACAAACACGGCTTGGCTTTTTTTCCTTATTGACATTGCTGATCTGGCTGAAAACCGTTTTTAGCTATTACTTCAATTTCTCATTAGGTGCCAGCGATCCGCTCCAACACTTCTTGATGATCTTCAATCCGATCGGCACGACGATCCTGCTCCTCTCCATCGCGTTATACATCAAACCGACCCGATCATGCTATTGGATCATGTATGCGATCTACTTTTTGGACAGTATTTTATTATTAGCCAATGTCATTTACTATCGCCAATTTACAGATTTTTTGACGATCAATACCATTACCAGTGTTGGTAAAGTCACCAACGGCTTAGGTAAAAGTATCAATTCATTATTGACTTGGCCCGATCTATTCCTGATCCTCGATCTTTTGCTTGTTCTGATCGCCTTATTGCGTGGCTGGATCAAGATGGACGAACGCCCCTTTAGTACGCTAAAGGCATTCACGATCACCTCATTGGGCGCCTTTATCTTTCTATTGGACCTGACCTTGAGTGAATCAAATCGGCCGCAATTATTGACCCGAACTTTTGACCGCAATTACATCGTAAAGTATTTAGGATTGAACACCTTCATGGTCTACGATGGCGTTAAGACCGCACAAAATAATCAGATCCGTTCTTCCGCTGATGGGACGGATATCAATGAGGTCCTCAATTATACTCAGGCCCATCAAGCTGAGCCGAATAGTGCTTACTTCGGCAATGCCCAAGGGAAAAACGTGATCGTCATCCATTTGGAAAGTTTTCAGCAATTTCTGATCGACTTCAAGGTCAACGGTCAGGAAGTCACACCATTCTTGAATAAACTTTATCACGATCAAAACTCACTGAGTTTCAGCAACTTTTTCCACCAAGTCGGTCTTGGCAAAACATCAGACGCAGAAAACATGCTTGAAAATAGCGTCTTTGGTCTGCCCCAAGGCTCCGTCTTCACCTCGCTGGGAACAGACAATACTTTTCAAGCCGCTCCCGCGATCTTGCAACAGACCGCCGGATATAGCAGTGCTGTTTTTCATGGGAATGTCGGTAGTTTCTGGAATCGGAACCATGTCTACAAGAATTTCGGCTACGATTATTTCTTCGATTCTAGCTATTTCAATACCAGCTCAGAGGCAAATATTGGTTACGGACTAAAAGACAAACTACTTTTCGCGGAAAGTATCAAATATCTTGAACGCTTGCAACAGCCGTTTTATACCAAATTCATTACTGTCACGAATCACATCCCCTTTAATTTGACCCAAGCGGATACAGATTTCACGATCCCCGATACTGCCGATAGCACCGTCAATAACTATTTTCAAACGGCTCATTACCTCGACCAAGCTATTGAAGAATTCTTCGCTTATCTTGACCGCTCTGGTTTGGCGCAAAACTCACTGGTCCTTCTCTATGGTGATCATTACGGCCTTTCCAACTCCAACAATAAGGCGCTGGCGACTTTGCTGGATAAAGACACTGATGACTGGACCGCCTTCGACAATACCCGATTACAACGGGTCCCTTTGATCATTCATATGCCTGGTCTTAAAGGGGGGATCAAGGATACTTATGGTGGCGAGATCGATGTTCTACCAACCTTGCTTCATTTACTTGGTATTAAAACTGACAAGTACGTTCAGTTTGGGCAAGACCTGCTATCTGATCAGCATCAGCAATTGGTCGCTTTCCGAAACAATAATTTCGTCACTTCAAAATATACCGTTTTAGGTGGCAAGGGTTCAAAAAGTAACGTTTACGACAATTCGACTGGTGCGTTGTTGACCGAATTGACCAACGCGCAGATCAAGACCCTTGACCAAGAGCAAACCGCAGTCGATCAGGCCCTAGCTCTTTCTGACTCGCTTAATAACAAAAACCTATTACGCTTTTATACCCCTAGTGGTTTTCGTCCAGTCGACCCTGAGAAATTCGATTATCTCAATGAGATCACCGAACTGATCCAAAGACAAACCAAGTTAGGTGACCAATCCACGTCACTTTACAGTCAAACCGGCCATTCAACGACGAAGCTCTACAAAACTGACGCGCCCGAATTAACTGATCCTGAAAATGATATTGATGAGTTCCCCAACGTTGGCAGCAATAAGGCAACAGACAGCAGTAAGCAATAGTCCACGACCAGCAGTACCACCAGCAAGAAAAGCAAGACGACATCAAGCCGTCAGCAAAGTAGCAAAAAGTAATATCTCCGATTCAAAAAAGTCCGCCGTACAACTGACTTTTAGAACTCGTAGGCAAAGTAAAAAAGGTGTCTGGCAAACGATAAACATTTGCCAGACACCTTTTATTTTGGAAGTACACCTATTTTACCAGTACAGCTAATTTTCTTTAGGCTTGATCATCTTTTTCTTCGCCGCGGTAGCAGCGGCTTCCGCTGTGGCTTCATCCGGCCAGAACACTTTGAAAGTCGAGCCTTGATGCAGTTCCGAACTGACCTCGATCGTCCCATAATGCTGTTCGACCAAGGAATGGACGATTGCCAGACCCAGACCGGATTCGCCATACTTCGTATTCTTACGAGAAGGATCTGCTTTATAGTAACGTTCCCAAATATTTTGTAACTGGTCATCACTCATTCCGATCCCGTTGTCACTGATCACGACTTCGACGCCATGTTCAACGGCTTTGATCGCCAAAGTAACTTCACCTTTTGTGGTAAACTGGATCGCATTTTGACTGATATTGAAAACCACTTGGACAAAACGATCGTAGTCAGCATAGACATTCACCGCTTCTTGCTCCAACAAAGTCAAGCGATCACCTGCCGCCGCCGCTTTCTGCTGGAGCTGACTGACGATATTGCTTAAAGCCTCGGTCCCATTAAAAGTACGCTTATTCAGCACGATTTGATTATTACGGATCTTTTCGTAATCCAAATTCTCGTTGACCAGACGAATCAAACGCTTGGTTTCATTTTGCATCAACGTAATGCTCTTATCCTTAGCTTCTTCAGGGATCGCATCGTAAGCCAGCCCTTCTAGTAGGCCATTGATGGTCGTCAGCGGTGTCCGCATCTCATGAGCAGCGTTGGCCATGAATTGTCGCCGCCGCTCTTCTTGACGAGCGATCTCTTTGTTAGATTCATCGAGGGAGTGGACCATCAAATTGAAATCATTGGCCAGATCATCGATCTCATCACGACCTCGGGAAACCAGTTCCACATCGAAATTACCATCTGCAACCGCTCGTGTCGCTGAACGTAACCGGTTGATTCGCCGCACGTAAAAATGCGCCAGTAGGAAGCTGAGCCCTAAGGCCACTAATAACGACAGTAATAGCGCCATAAATAGATTCTTTTCCATTTCCTGGACCGTTGACCTGATTTTAGTCACCTTAGACGCGATAAACATCGCCCCAACGAATTTTTTATTACTATCGAACCAAGGATAGATCACATAAGTCAATTCAGCACCATTACCCAAAGCAGGCCCTTGGGTCCCGGCGGCGCGATTGGTTTGCTTGCGCACACTTTTACCAGATTTAAGGGTTTTCCAAACACTGCTGGATAAAGAAGGCCGATTTCCCTTACTTACCGAATAGTTAGGGTAGATCTGCTCGTTGTCGGCATTGTAGACGGCATAAACCACCGCATCACTACGCAACACCATCTGAACTTCATCAAGAAAATCCGTTGAGATCGCCGTGTACTGACCGGTTTGTTTATCTTTTGCTGTGAAAAGATCGCCAAAATTACGAGCATAACCTTCCAATTGGACCCAAGTCGTCTCGTAAGCTTGACGATTATTATAGTTGATGACGGCCGCGCTCACGATCAAGAGGGTGGTTAAAATCACCACAAAAAAGCCAATCATCTGTTGGTAAATTAATTTCATTAACGACCTGCTTCCGAATCATCGAATTTATAACCGACGCCCCAAACAGTTTGGATCACCTGTGGCCCCACTTTCTCGATTTTTTGCCGTAACTTCTTGATATGAGCGTCGACCGTTCGTTCATCGCCGTAATACTCATAATCCCAGACTAATTCTAGCAATTGTTCACGCGAGAAAACTTGGCGTGGCTTCTTCGCCAAGGTCTTCAATAAATCAAATTCCTTAGGCGTCAAGCCCTGGATCTCTTTACCATTCAAAAAGGCTTCCCGGGTCTTAGAGCTAAGTTTGAAATTATCGGTCGTCACATCGAACTGACTTTGATTGACATCAACATCGCCATTCCCGTCAGCATCAGTGTGTCCGCTGTTCAAGTCGGCGCGACGATGGATCGCTTTGATCCGCGCGATCAAGGTGATCGGACTAAACGGCTTAGTCACGTAATCATCCGCGCCTAATTCCAAGCCCAGGACTTGATCACTTTCACTATCACGCGCCGTCAACATAATGATCGGCACTGTTTTGGAGATCTCCCGGATCTCTTTGGCGACTTGCATGCCATCCTTACCAGGGAGATTAAGATCTAAGGTGATCATGTCCCAACTGTCCGGGTCACTTTTGAACTTGTCCATCGCTTCATTGCCATCATAAGCGAAATCAACGTCCCATTTCTCTTTTTGGAAAAACATTCCCATCATTTCGGAAACTGACGTGTTATCTTCGACCATCAATAATTTCATAAATACTTGCACATCCCCGTTTAAAAAATATTATACCCACAAACTGCCGTGAAAAAAGCAAATTCACTTAAAAAACCGACAAATTTCAAATACAACTTTTTTGTGAAAAATCCAAGTTACTCAGCGTCGTGATTGATACTTGATCGGTAATTGGCCGATCCGCATCAAGTAATGCCGTAATTTATTTTCTAAAATCATGAAACTAGCCCAAGATAATAGGCACGTCAACAATAACCACAAGGGGCTGAGATGGTTCAAGTGGAAATAGTTGATGACCAGACCCATGCTGACCTGAAAAACGCCGGTCAACAATAATACATCTCGGCACCACCGTTGCGCTAAATAGAAACCACTGGTCGTTTGCCGCGCTAAAAGCGACTTATAGCTAAGGACCGTTGAAGGTTTCTGTGCGGGGTGGAACAAGAAAATCAAACCAAAAATAACAAACGCACTACCAAGAATCGTATTGATCATTAGGCAATTCCTCCTACAGATACTCTAAGTATATCATGTTTTCTGCCGAAAATGACGGAATGCCCTGTCTTATTAGAAATTTAAGTAAAGCGCTTCACTTGGCTTAGTCAGCGTGCCTCTCGGCGATCATAACCGCTGCCATCACCAAAATGAGATAGATCGAATAGTTGCCCACCGCCTTCATTTTGTGAAATTTTATCGGTGATCTGACCGCGGAGATTTTACCAGTACCCAAATATCTGCTAGAATAGTAAGCATTGCTTGCCCGTTTTGCGACACAACTAAACTGACTTTTGGAGGTCACTATTTTGAGATCAGAATATCGCGGTGTTGTTTTCTTCGACTTGGACGGCACCCTTTTAAACGAAAATTCGGTGGTCAGCCCTGATGTGGGTGTTGCGATCCACCAATTACGCCATAACGGTTACTTACCCGTGATCAATACGGGGCGTTCTCCCTTGGAGATCGAGGCAGCTTGCGCGGCAACGGGGATCGATACTTTCATTTCGCTAAATGGTAGCTATTTGGCGCATCGCCAGCAGCCTGTTTATCAAGGCATTATTGAAACTGCCTTGATCCAGAGAATGGTCGAGCTGGCCACCGAGCTCAATGATTCCTTATCGTTTTACAGCAAAGACGCCATCCATGCAATCAAGGATGACGCCAATCTACGTGCCTCATATGATTCGATCCACACCCCGATCCCCACGATCGTTCCTGATTTTTACTTAGATCATGAAATCTTGATGTTGCTGGTTTTAACAACAAAGAATGATCAGATCTACGCCGAACGTTTTCCCGAATTCACTTACTATCGCAATGGGCCTTACTCGATCGATACTGTTCGCAAAGGAAACTCCAAGATGAAGGGGATCAAAGAGATGATCGCCCGCTTGGATCTTGTTGGTTTGCCAACTTACGGGTTTGGTGACGGTCCCAATGATCTAACAATGCTCAATTATGTTGATCACCCAGTCGTGATGGCTAACGGGATCACTGCCGCCAAAGAAGCCGCGGAGTTCGTGACCAGTAGCAATCGCGAAGATGGCATCATCAAAGGACTCCAACACTTCGCCTTGATTTGATCCCATATTACTCGCATTTGGCGGAGAAGTAATGACCCCGTGATCGATCTAAGCTAATGCGCTGGCACCGATCAGATCGCAATGCCGATTACGATCCGTGCACCGCAAGTGACCTGACTTGCTCGAACTCTTTTTTACAGGTACAGACTGTGCTATAATGATGTGTATCCCTTTTGGGGGCGTTCTGGATTCGACATTTGTATCTGGGCGTGAATTGCATTCCGTAGGTCGCGTCTACGTAAAAACGCCACAGTTAATCTAACTGCAAACAAAGAAAACACTTACGCAGTAGCTGCCTAAAAACCAGCTAGCGTGATCCTGCTGGATTCACCTAAGGTTCAGATCTAGGGTCTCAAATTAATTAGGTTACGCACCACGTTGCTGTCTGAGGCGTGGTGAAGAGATTCGCAGACTCGTCATTAGCGGTTAGCCATGCGGTGCGGCGCGCGCTGATGATCAAACCTCAAATAGTACAGCTATGAATGTAGACGTTTGCGTTGCAGTATGGATGGACAGGGGTTCAATTCCCCTCGCCTCCATTTTAAGGCTTTTAATCAATTTTTTCGAACCGCTGAAATACTGTTAAATCAGCATTTTGGCGGTTTTTATTTGCACTCGTTTGGCTTGATTTGAAATCTCGTGTGCACATTCTGGACGAAAAACGGACAAATCGATCATGAAAAAAATGAACACAAAAAGCCGCCTACTCAACCTTAGAACCGTTGCGTTAGCCCCAACTTTTCCGTGCAAATAGGCCGTTTTTCGTGCATAATTGGTTCGATCAAAAAGATGGGAACGACGAACTAGCGTCACAGCGCTAGTTTGATTGCTACAATAATCAACGCTGACCCGAGCAATAAAAGCAGATATTGCGGCCAATGGCGTCTGATTTTTTCCTGAAAACTGAGCACGACCAAAACCAAGCCCGCAAAAAACGCACCGATCATTACTAAGAATCCCATATTTATCGCTCCCTTATCAATCTTTCTTTGGTCAACCTTAAAATGTGGGGATGTTGCTCTGCAACAAGCCGATCGTGCGTGACTGTCAAAATCGTTTTCCCCTGCGCGGCTAATTGCGCAAAAAGAGTCACGACACTGGCCGCATTCTCCTCGTCCAGCGAGCCAGTAGGTTCATCAGCTAAAATGATCGCCGGATCATTGATCAGCGCCCGCGCTAAAACCACCCGCTGTTTTTGTCCACCTGAGATCTGGCGTGGATACTTATCAAGGATATCAGTGATCCCCACAGCCGCCGCTAACTCAGTCACCCGTTGTGCCAGATCAGGTCGTGATCGTTGTGGGCCATAAATCGTTGGTAATAAAATATTTTTTCTAACGGTCATCCTTGCGACTAGGAGCGGTTCCTGAAGCACAAACCCGATCTGAGCGTTGCGTAATTGAGCCAACGCCTGCTCACCCAGCTCATTAGTTACTATTTGATCCAGCATGACTGTACCTTGATAATCACGGTCAAGTAAACCTAAAATATTCAATAAGGTACTTTTCCCAATTCCGGAGGGTCCGATCAAGGCGGTCATCGTGCCGGCCTCAAGGGTCAAGGAGAGATCCGTGAGCACCACTTGTTTGTTGTTTTTTTGGATAAAAGTTTTGGAAATCGTGTTCGCAATTAGTTTGCTCATTTAATTGACCTCACCTAAAATCAATTTTCGTCGCACCGTTCTTTGCGCCAACCAACTGACCAGCAGCGCCAACCCAACTAGAAAGACGAATACGATGATCATGGCGACCAAGTCATCACTACCAATAATGGTCGCCTGAGTAAGCTGCCCTTCGGCTCCTATATTGTCATTCTTCAGGAATTTAGTCAGCAACAAGGCAAACCCACCAGCTGGCACCAGAGCAAGGAACGCCTCGGCGCACGTTAGCATAAAGGTCGCATGGAAAACATCACGCGGTGTCAGGCCCAAAGCTAATCGTAAAGCGACTTCTTGACGCGAATCTTTGATTGTTTTGATTATATTCCAAATCATAAAAGCGCTGGTCCCGGTCAAGATCACCAACATGATCAAGACCAGTGGAAGCATCTCCTGCCGATAAAGTGTTAGAAATTGATTGATATTATCATCGACTGAATAGAATTTCACGTTAAAGATCTGGTCTTGATTTATCTTTTGACGGATCTCCGGAAGTTGTCGTGCCGCGGTATCAAAAAGGAGCAGATCTTGAAGACCACTCGATAGTTGAAATGGACTGATCTTGGCTACTTCTTCAGCGCGTAATGGTCGCACGATCGTGTTGTTCAACCGTGTTTCCGACTCCAGTAAATACATCGAACGCAAGCTTTGATTTTGTTGTAGCACACCACGAACCCGATAAACTTCATGACGCCCGCTGGACGGATCAGTTGCTTTGAACTGATGACCAACTGGAAAAATACTGGCCAAGTTAGCCCCAACAAGTACTGGGATCGTTGTTCTATTTTGGTGAAAATCCTGAACAGTCAAGTTTTTTCCTTGAGCGATACCCAGAGGATAAAATTGAAAGAAATTCTGATTAGCAGTCAGGAACTTGACCGGCAAATTTGCCGATCGATCTGCATTTGCAAATTTTTCTTGCGCGTCATAGCTCCAATGAAGCGCATAATCGCCGCTTTTTTCTAAACTATTGATGATCCCGGTCACGTGTTCTGCTACTTGCTCAGGATTCTCTTGATAAGCCTGAACGAGCTTATCCTGATCCGATCGATCATTTCCCGCAACGACTTTTTTGCCGCGCATCGTCGCCAAGTCACGGTACCCATGAGTCACAGATACCATTGAGCGCACGCACACAAATGAGATCAGGGCAAAGGCCATCATGAACAGCAATCCCAGAATCGTAAAAACGACCCGCTTTAAAAAAACATGATGGATGAATTCAAAATATTTCACGCTTGGACCCGTCTCCTAACCAAGATCAACCAAAGCGCTCCTTGCTGTGTCAGGTAGAGCGCGAAACAAAGCCATAGCGTCAAAAGCGCTTTGACCGAAAAAGAGCGATGCCAAAATACAGTTGTCAAAATCGAGCCGCCGATCACCGCTAAGATCCCCATACTCACCAAATCGATCAGGGGATATCCAGCCAGTTCTTTTCGCGTCGCGCCCACAATAAATCGTAATTTTCTTTCTGCCTGAGTTTGCTCGCTCAAATGATAGACGACGAGTAATGCCAAAATATCGAAAAAAAGTAATAACGCAAACAGTAATACTGGCCGTGAAACCAGTAATTCGAGCCAACCACTTGTGGACTGCTGGCTATTGGTGGCTAAACTAAATATCAGCTGTAAAGTGACATAAAATAACAGATCAACAAGTAAAATGGTGAGCCGATCACTGATCAATAAAAAATCTTTCCGCACGCACGCTGACCTCCCACCAACAATGTATCCGCTTTCTTAATTTTGATTTTACGCTTCGTTTTACTAATGTCAATATAAGCTCAGACGCAAGCATATTCCTTAATAAACCCTTAATAATATATGCGCTGGATATTTTTAAATGAGCAGTTTAGCTTTTTCATAGGATCCTTTCCTCCGAAAAAAGTGTGTGGCGCAACGGTTTTGTTTGGCGCATTAACCAGTCCTATTTGGCATAGCATGACTTACTTTCGATATTTTAGCCATACAAACAGAGAAATCAGTGTCGCGGCGCCTACCTCAACAAAAAAACATCAGCGCCTTCAACTGCTCCAGTCATTAAACGAGAGCGTTCAGGGCGTTGATGCTTATCAAAAAATATCAGTTACTGAGCGATTACTGACCGATCGGGCTTATGGTCGGGGGTCAATTGGGATCTCTACCTGGACGATTCTAAAATCTTGATCGGGATCGACTTGATAATGTTCGATCTTGATCGGTAGGCTGGCAGTGCTGTTGGCCAATGGTTCCACGATGACCGGCAAGTCCTTGGTCGCAAAGGTTTGCTGGATCTGTTGATACACTGGCGCTACATCACCTTGTTTGACTGATTCGATCCAATAATTATCGGCGATCAACGTGAAAGCCTCGCCGATCCCCAGATTCTCTGAACCAATAAAGTAGCGAAAACCGTCAGGGATATCCTGAAACGCGATCCCCACAAATTGAGTCAGATCTGGATACTGCGCCAGAAACTTCACGATTTCATTTCGTAATTCACCCGCCTGCGCCGCCTGATGGCTCCCCTGCCACCAACGACCATAAAATATGCGTTGTTTCCGTTGTTCGATTGCCATTTTTTCCACTCCAATTGTTGCTGATCATTGATCATGATCGTTTAATGTGCTGGGCGACGAAATCTTGGACAGCGGACGCTGGCGCCATTAATTTGAGCCGATACTCCCGCTGACTAAAATCGATCAAAGTCAGATCTGTGCGCTCAGCATTCACCGCTTCAATTCGAAAATCATTAAAAGCACGCCAATCTTTCAAGCCATTGGTACTCAATGAGGTCAAGACATAGCGTTTACCGAGACCTTGACGAATGACCGCCCATAACATGGCTGTCAGGGCAAACACCGCGAGGACTAAATGCTGCAGAGCGTCGACCGTTGCTGGTAGTCGCAAATTAAGGATCGTCAAACCGATCGCCAGAATACTGCCAATGATCAGACGTGGCGCCGACCAACGTGCATGGATCGTCAATAAGAACCAGTTGGTCCCCAGCGCTACCAAATCAAAGACCCCGATCAAAAGAGCCAACCATAAATACCCAGCCGCCATAACGTCACCTCCAGCTATTTTTTTAATAAAAAAGGGCGGTCGCTGCCGCCCTCAGCAATTCATTAAAACTAAACTAAGCTAATTCGGTCAACTTGACCACATCACGCACGATCATTAGTTCTTCATTCGTTGGCACGATCAAAACTTTGACCTTAGAATCTGGTGCCGAGATCACTTGTTCCACGGCCTGGACTTTGTTGGCCTCTTCGTCTAGTTTAGCGCCGATAAAGCCTAAGCTATCAACGATCATCTTACGAACAGGGATCGAGCCTTCCCCCATACCAGCAGTGAAGACCAGCGTGTCCACGCCGCCCATTTCAGCAACATATTGTCCGACATATTTAACGATCCGATTAACAAAAACATCGATCGCCAATTGGGATTCTGGCCGTTCAGCCCGAGTGTCCAATAGGTCACGCATATCTGGCGACAAACCTGAAAGTCCCAGCAAACCAGATTGCTTGTTCAAAATATCGATCATGTCATCAGGATCAGTGATGTCTAATTTTTTCATTAAAAAGGCAACCAAAGATGCGTCGATATCACCTGAACGCGTGCTCATCGTGACCCCAGCCAAGGGGGTAAAGCCCATTGAAGTATCAAAAGATTTACCATCTTTGATCGCAGTGATCGAAACACCGCTCCCTAAATGCATCGTAATCATTTTCTGATCCTTTAGCGGCACACCCAAGATCTCAGCGGCCCGTTGTGACACATAACGATGGCTCGTCCCATGAGCGCCATACTTACGAGCGCCATATTTATGGTAATAATCTAGTGGCACACTGTAAAGATAGTTGACTTCTGGCATTGAAGTGTGGAAAGAAGTATCGAAAACCGCTACTTGTTTAGCATGCGGTAGATTGTGTTGGAAAGCCTCGATCCCCTTGGCTTCGTTAGGATTATGCAAAGGCGCATAATCAGATAATTCCAAAATCTTTTGGAGATTCTCTGGGGTGACTTCGGCGGATTCCTTAAAGAACTCCCCACCCGCAACGACCCGATGACCGACACCTTTGATCTCCGTCAAGTCGGAAATGATCCCAGAATCAGTCAACCGATGTAAGAGCAGACTAACTGCCGTCTCTTGATCAGGAATATCGATCTTATCCTTGGTTTTCTCACCGTTGAATTTCACTGCGAAAGTTGATCCAGGTAAACCAAGACGATCAACCATGCCTGAAGCGATCTCAGTTTCTTGAGGCATTTCGAAGAGCTTCCACTTTAGTGTTGAACTTCCTGCATTTACCGCTAAAATCTTAACCATTTGTCAATCTCCTCTATAAATTATCCCGCGCCCAGCCTTGTAATTCTTGCGAAAAATGCTGGACTGCAGTAACTTTATTTAAATCTGGAACTTTGGCTATCAAAACTTCTGGGGCTTGTTGAGCGGTCCCGCCATGCTTTTGTAACACGATCAACGCTTTTTCTGAAGCCTGATCCTGAAAAGTACTCGCTGCCAAACTTAATGATGCCTGCAAGTAAGCTTGCTTAGTCAACCAGTTCAGCAACGCCAAAGCACCTTTGCTGTTGAATAGATCAGCCGGTACCACAAAAACACCCCAACCACCGGGCGCGAGCATTTTGATACTCTGCTCGATCAGCAGAAAGTGCGCGTAAGAATGCCCGCTTTTGGCATGGAGCGCAAAGGCGCTGGCCCGCGAATCCACAGGATAGTAACCGATCGGCAGATCCGCCACGACCACTTCTGGTTCACGCTCTAATAACCACGGCGTCAACGCGTCTTGATGCATCAAAGTCACTTCACTAGGCAAAAAGGCACTCAGATCCCCTGCTAGACCCAAAAGATCATCGTCATTGTCTAATCCGACCAGTTGCACCTCGGGAACACGGAACGCAAGCTGTTGTCGCAATGTATACAGTAAACTCCCCGTCCCCACAGTTGGATCCACGATCGTTAATCTTTGTGGATCACCTTTAATAAAGGTGACCAAAATCAAACTGACCAATAGTCCCACCGCATTAGGCGTTGCCTGAAAGTTAGCCTGTGGCCGATCTTTTTGTTGCCGCCGAAAAAGCAGCAGCTGACTCAGTTCCAACCGCTGCGCCGTTGACAATTTCGTCCAGGTGATCGCCGCGTACTGTTGCTTTAATTCAGCAACCGTGGCCATATCTGGCGCGCCATTCTCAACATGGACCTCGCGCCGTAACAAATTGCTCAAAGTCTCAGTCAAAGCCGTTAGATAGTCACAATTCAACGCTGATCGTAACTGTTCAACAGCTTGATCGATCTGTTGATACGTTTTTTCAATCTGATCTAAATGAGACGTCATCCAGTCACTCCAATCAATGATGAACCTAGTAGCCATTTTACCGATATCCTGCTGGATATGCAAGCATTTTCAAGGCAAAGACCGAAAGTTGACCGGCCCGACCAGCCTAGAAATCGATCGGTATCCAACTGTTCCAAACAGCCAATCGTCTAATCTCGTTTCGAGTAGCCTCGTTGCTCCAATTAAAAGAACGACCAGCCCGCTGATTTAGCGCTGGTCGTCTGCCGTGACTACTCGTTGCCGTAGTTCTTGATTCTGCTGCTGATAATAAAAGTTCTGATTCTGATAATGCAAAATACGTTGGCTGTAATAACCCTGCAAAAGACCGATCAATAAAAGATTGAATGTTAAAACGGTCAAGGTCAAGAGCGTCAGACTGCCCGAACAAACTTTGGGCCGGCGCCCACGTGGATAAATTTTGATATGGTCCACTCCTATCTTGATACTGGGCGGTAAATCGGCTAAACCGACTTAACCAGATATGTTCGGTAGAAATGAGTTCGGTCAAGTAAAACTAGATCCAGTTCCAGCAAAGGGGCTTGATACTGCCATTTGATCGAACGGACCTGAAAAAACAGCGGCATATAACCGGCGTTGCTGGGATTGGTCAAGACGACTTCTCGTTTAGTTTTTAATTGGCCATCACGTAATTTAAAGGTCAAAAGAAACGACTTGCCCTTTTGATCGATCAGTGCCAATTGGGTCTGACTACTTTTGGGCCAGTTCAAGCGCATCGTCGTCAGACTTTGTTCTAGCTGTAATAAGGCGACTTCTGTCTCTTCATGATGACTATTTTGAACCGCAGCAACACCTCGATCACAGGCTTGTAAGTCCCAAAGCAAGAGCTGACTAGTCAGGATCAGAACTACTAAACTGGCTGCCACTTCGATCAAGGTGAAGGCCTTGATCGTCTTTAGGCGGCAAAGTTGCTGGTCGTTTGAGCGCTTCCTTTTGCGCGATCTGTCGTTTGAGTTCATTATTCTCCTTAATTGATTTCTGATAAGTCTGTTGGACTTGGGTCAATTTTCTCTGGTCAACACTGATCGTTTCAAATAAAAACAAACTGATCCCCACGATGATCAAAAGATCGATCACACTTTCTAGTAGAATGAATCCAGCACAACGCTTATTGCGGCGCATTTTTTAATCGCCCCCATTTCATTTGCAAGGTAATGATCCGTTTCAGGTACGGCCCAGTCCAATAAATACTGACCGGTTCAGCGATCAGACCAGATCTGATGACTACCCGCCGTTGACTATGATTGATCTGCAAACGTACCGAGCGCGGATAATTGATTATTCGCGACCCCTGATGCGGGCCATAATCCAAGCGAACGGTTTTCGTTGAGTCATCGATTTGTAGGATCACCTTGGTTTGGTGCGCCAAGCTATAAGCGTGCGCCTGCTCATAGGCCGTCTCCAAGCGCGATAAGGCCGCCTGTTCTGCCAATTGCGACCAATCTTGACGACTACTAGTTCCGCCTAGAAGTAACAAACCGCTTAATATCAATAAGACCAAACAGGATTCAAGCAAGGAAAAGGCGGCGCAACTACTCGGTTTTCCCAATGTCCACATGGTAACCGCCGCCTTCATCGACTTGGATCACCAGTTTCATTTGTTCCGCCTTCGTTTGTTGTTTGGCGCTGATCAAACCTGCTTTGACCAATGACGCCCAACTTACTGGTGTTTCTTGATCCTCGTCTTGATAAAGCGCGACCTGCGTATTCATATTGGCAACAAACGCTTCATCAGTACGGCGCTCGGCCAGTTGCTTTTGTTGGCTCAAGTTGGGGATCATGATCAAGAGCAATAGTCCAATGATCAGAAGCACCAAAGAAATTTCTATTAAAGTAAAACCCTTTCGTGATTTTTGGGACGACTTTTTATAAATACGACTAAAATAATTGATCATCATTAAAATCCTTTCATCATGCGATACATTGGCAAAATAATTTGTAAATATAAGCGAGTAATGATTACCGCAATGATCACAAAAAGTAATGGCTGAACTTGATCGATCAGCCCTTTTAAATGTTGGTTGAGCTTTTGGTAACTTTGCTGGGCCAATACAATGAAGGCGGCACCCTGAAGTTCCCGAGGACGATTCTGCGCTAAAAGCAGGCCCAATTCAGGTGGCAGTAACGGCTCTTGAGCAATGATCGTTGCTAGTGATCGACCCTGTTTTAATTTGGCCGCGACCATGACTGCCAATTGACCTTGGAGCGATCGTGGTGCGATCGTGCTGACAAGTTGTAAGATCTCTTGTAACGCCAGACCACTGGTCAAAAGTTGGCCTAGATCAGTAAAAATCAAATAATGGTCATATTGACGCCATATTTTTCCGAAGACGGGTAGCCGTTGACGCCAATGGGCTCGCGTCAAGATTGGAACGTGGCGCCAGCGCCAATAACCTAGCAAGCTCACCCCGATCAATAAAATCAGCCACCAACCCAAGGCCGGCGAGCGATCAGCACTTGGTGGCAACAAGTCAGCTAGTTGGGGACGTAGATAATAGCGAACAAAAAGCGCCATTCCCAAAAGCATACCAAGTAACAAAAGCGGATAGGCTAAAAGTTGTCGTAATTCGCGTTGCTGCTGAGCGCGGGTCTGTAACAATTGACAATTCTCGCGACAACACGTCGCCAGATCCCCATGACGCTCGGCCAAAGCCAACTGGAATAATAATTCCTGACGATCACAAACCGGCGTCAACGCCGCCGCAAAATCATGACCTGACGCTAATTGAGCGGTCATCAGTTGAAATTGTTCCGGGGTCACGATCGCTAGGTCAGCGCTGATCTGAAAAACTGCCTGAACGGGAAAACCATATTGTAATAATTGTCCACTCAACGCTAGAAAGTCGCTCAACTTAGCTCTGGATAGTTTAGTCTTAGCCCCAAGCATATTTTTCGCAGACCGCGTTGCTGATCCGGCCGGCGCGGCGTGCTTGTTGAAGATCATTTTGCCACACCTCCCATTCATTCGTTGTGCTTATTGCTGGTCGTGAAAAAAGGTCAAGTAACCGTTGGTCAGTCAAAACAGCCAGCGCTACCGCTAAGGAACTGTCGTTTTGCGGAATTAAGCGTTGGTAACAAATGGCGGTCAAACAATTTGCCAAAGCCGCTGCACCAACACCCAAATCAAGTAAACGTTCAACGATCCCAGCACAACTGCGGGCGTGGACCGTTGCTAAAACAGTATGACCACTCAACGCAGCTTGAAGTGCGATCAACGCCGTTTCTTGGTCACGGATCTCACCAATGATCAAGACATCCGGACGCAGGCGTAAGCTGATCTTGAGCAAGGCGGGATAATCCATTTGCGCCAACCCATTCACTTGTAGCTGAGTCACGTCAGGCGCATTGATTTCCGTGGGATCCTCGATCGCCAAGATCACTTGATTTTGGGAAAGCTGATGAGCCAAGGAATACAGTAACGTTGTTTTACCCGAACCCGTGGGTCCTGCGAAGAGAAAAAGACCCCGTCGCGGCAAACAAGCGCACAATTGGTCGAACCGTTGTGGCGCTACAAAGCGAATGGCTTGATCCAGCTCATGGAGCAAACGGATCACCAGGCACTCGCGATTTTGAAAGTCGGCCACCGCTGCCAAGCGTAGATCCAAATTCAAAGCGTGCTGGTGAAAGTGCCAAGCGCCGATTTGGGGCCGCCGGTGTTCGCTAAGATCCATTTGCCCATTGAACTTAAAGTAATTGATCAACGCCTGTCCCTGCTCACGATCCACTTCCTGCAACAACCTATTCTGCGCGGCTTGGCGGCCATAGATCAGCCAGCCCTTCGCGCCTGGTTTGAAAAAAAGATCATGATCATGACGCGCCACCGCTTGCTCTAAAAAGCGATAAGCCTGGTCGGCGATCACCATGATGCTCACCTCCTTGATTTTAATTACGCAGAGCGGGCCTCTTTCACCGGAAAAATCTGCAAAATAGTGAAAATCGACCTGGTCAGCCTCTGAGCATCGACCTAGCAAGGGTTTTGGGAAGCGCACTATGCTTATCAAACATCTGCAGCCTTTTCAGATCACTAGCGGGGCTAGGATCACCGCATAAAAAAACACCTTAGCCAACCTAAGCTAAGGTGTTGAAGCGATTTTAAAAATTAATCTTCGTCATCGGGCAGTTCGCCAGCATGATAAACCTCTTGGATGTCATCGTCGTCCTCTAAGACGTCGATCATCCGTTCGAATTGTTCGATTTTATCTGCTGGAACTGGGGTGGTGTTCTGCGGGATCATCGTCAATTCAGCGTTCGCTAATTGATAGCCCTTTTTCTCCAAAGCATCACGCACTGCGGCGAATTCCTTAGGATCCGTGTAGATCTCATAAACATCATCGGAGGTTTGTAGGTCATCTCCGCCAACATCCATCACATCTTCCAACATTTGATCTTCATCCGCATCGGTCGTTGTCCGATCAATGGCGATGTAACCGCGGCGATCAAACATGTAACTAACTGAACCAGTGGCGCCTAAATTACCGCCATTACGCGTAAAGGCCACTCGCACAGAAGAAGCCGTCCGATTCTTATTATCGGTCAAAGCTTCAACTAAAATAGCCACGCCACCTGGTGCATAGCCTTCATAAGTGACTTCTTCGTAATTAGCGCCTTCGCCACCTTGAGCCTTTTTGATCGCGCGTTCAATATTGTCTTTAGGCATGTTCGCTGCCCGCGCCTTATCCATCACCAAGCGTAATGAAGGGTTGTTCGCGGGATCAGGATCACCACTCTTTGCAGCCATATATAGTTCGCGTGACAATTTTTGGAAAATTTTGCCTCGCTTAGAGTCTTGCGCATTCTTGCGGCCTTGGATATTATGCCATTTTGAATGTCCTGACATTCGCTTCTCCTTCTTTCATCTACAAACTTGGTAAAAACCTTTCCTATCATACCAAAAAAACCGGCCCACCGCAATAGTTGACTAGCCAACCCCAGCAGTCACGCGCATGCGCTCAACTAATTTTAAAGCTCACGGTTCTTTCTGATGATTTTTTCAAGTTAGCCGCTTTCAGAGGCGCCCGGTCGGATAGTACGACCGCTGCCATGATAAACGTTGCCGTTTTTGGCGGCGGCGCTGCACCAAGAACCAGATCAAAGCAACCAAGATGAGCCCACACAGCGCGCCGGTCGCGTCCAACATCACGTCTTGGATCATTGGTGTTCGCTCGCTGGTCAAAGATTGATGAAATTCATCAGTGGCCGCGTAACCCGTAACCGCTAGCCAAGTCACGGGAAACCGAAAAGCCACTTGTGGCACTTGACGACTCAAGCCTAGATAAGCAAAGCCGCCCAGAAGAAAATAACTGCCAAAATGAGCGGTCTTGCGGATCAAAAACTCCAAAAACTCGGCCGAACCATCCAAAGCGGCTGAATGCGTCTTACCTGCATAAGTCAGTTGCCAATGATCCGTCCATCGTTCCAGCCAAGCAAACTGCCGAAATCGCAGTGTTGGTACCAATGATTGCTGGGAATACGTCATCGCAGAACTGATGAACAGGATCACCATCAATAATAATGACAATCCTAAAAATATTTTTTCTCCACGCCGAGACATTAAAACGCTCCTCCAGATCAAACTTTAAAAATAACTCATGATCAACTCAAGACGGACAGACCAACCACTTTATGCTAGAATAAAATCATTGAGCCTGACAAACGTTTTATTATTTTAGCATTCATTTCATTTGAGCTCAAGTCACGGGAAAGGAAGACCGCAATGTTTCCTGAGATTCGGACCGCCTTACAACAGCATTTCCAACAATTTCCAACCACACCAGAAACAGAAGAGTTTTATCGCAATCTTCTGGTCGACCTAAACGATACCGTCGCCGACAAAATCAGTCAAGGCCTGGATCGACCGACCGCGATCAAGGAGACCTTGGCAAACTTACCAGACCTAGACGAGATCCTCCAAACGGTAACAGCCAGTGAAAGCGGCAGTCTGGATCACCGGCGATTAGCGCGACTTTACGATCATTTCCTCGCGCTGAAATTAGTCAATACTTCAAAATTTTCTTGTCAACATTTAAATCAGATCATCATCACCTATCGTCAAGCGAAGATCAGTTTACTTCCGGGAGCGGCGGGCACGGAGCTACTCGTTAATGAATATTGTAATCTGGCCCGGCCAAATACTTATCTCACTGGTAAAAATGAAGGTGATAAACTTAAATTGACACAACCGGAGCGGGTGCCGCTCGCTTTTTTGCGGATCCATGTGGAGATCATTGTTCCCGCCGATTTTACTGGCTTCATCTATTTAAGCAATAAGATCGGCGCCTTACATTTAGTTGATCTGACTGGACACTACATTCTAGAAGCAACGACGGCAAGCGGGGCGATCCGCGCGCGTAATCTGCAACTAGCCCAGATCCATTTACAGACAAAAAGTGGTCAGATCACCGGGCGGCAATTGCAAAGCCCACAGTTGGCCTTGATCTCTACTAGCGGTCGGATCCAGATCAATGATGCCCGTGGAAGCGGACCAGAAAGCATGATCAGTGTCATGGCAAAAAGCGGCACGCTAAATTGTCGCCGCTTACAGGCAGCGGAGATCAATCTGGAATGTACCAGTGGTAGCATTGGGGCCGTTGAGTTAACTGCCAAACGATTCCATTTTTATGCTCGGTCAGGCGAGATCAATGGGCAACGACTCACTGGTTGTGGTCATTTTGAAAATACTAGCGGCAATTTGGAGCTAGGTTTCGATCAGGTCAGCGGCGACCTCAACTGCCTAAACAAAAGCGGCTTGCTCAAACTTAAACTTCCCGAGAAGAGTAGTTATTATTTTCAGCTGACCAATCGCGCCGGTCAATTGGTCCTACCCGAAAATGCGGTCTACCAAACACCACGGACACGGCATCAACAACATGGTCAATTGGGTCCTACACCAACTTTCAAAGTCAGCGCGCGCACAAGTTCTGGTTTGATCGAGGTCAAATGACCTAGTGCCAAATAACGACAAATCATCCTGATCCTAACGATAAAAAACGTTGGTTCGTAGCGTTGCTTGAGTCCAATCAAGCGGCGTTAGCGAACCAACGTTTTTAGTTAAAGCCATTTCTTAGCTGAGTAAGACCCGATCGTCGGTCAGGTCCTGGCCACTTTTGTGCTTGAAGAGGGCCAACAAATCAGGCACGGTCAGCTGGGCTTTCTCGTCGCCGGCCACGTCAATGGCGATCTGCCCCTGATCCAACATGATCAGACGGTTACCGAATTTCAAGGCGTCAGCCATATTGTGGGTGATCATCAACGTCGTAAGTTGCTTCTCCGCAACCAACTGTGCCGTCAAAGTCATCACGATCTGGCTGGTTTGCGGATCCAAAGCGGCGGTATGTTCATCTAATAATAACAACGCCGGATTTTGTAAGGTGGCCATCAGTAAGGTGATGGCTTGACGCTGACCGCCGGAAAGCAAGCCGATCTCAGCGCTCAAGCGATCTTCCAGGCCCAGATTCAACAAGGCCAACTGTTCTTGCAAAAACTGGCGTTGCTTCTTTTTAACGCCAAAAGACCAGCAATTGCGCTTCTGTCCTCGTAAAAGGGCTAAAGATAAGTTTTCTTCAACGGTCAACAGCGGGGCTGTGCCCATTTGCGGATCCTGAAAAACACGGCCGATCAAGCGCGCTCGCTTAGCCACTGTTTCATAAGTGACATCTTCGTCTTCGATCTTGACCTGACCTTGATCCACTGGCAAACTGCCGGCAATGCTATTCAATAGGGTTGACTTGCCAGCGCCATTACCGCCGATCACCGCCACAAATTCTCCCGGCGCTAACTTCAAATCGATTCCCTTGAGGACGTGACGCTCATTGACCGTCCCCTGGTTGAAAAATTGATGTAATTTGCGTAATTCTAATGCGTTAGTCATCTTGATCTGCCTCCATTTCAGCGATATTCTTCTGGCGACGCCGGCGTTGGCCGATCCGTTTCTGTAACAACGGCACGGACAAGAACAAGGCCAACATCAAAGCGTAGAACAGGCGTAAGTTATTAGGATCAACGCCCCATTGCAGGACTAAGGCGATGATCAAACGGTAAATGATCGCACCGCCCACGATCGTGACCAAGCGCATCCCAAAGGATAAATTGGCGACCAGCACCTCGGCGATAATGATCGCGGCCAAGGCGATCACGATGGTCCCGATGCCCATGCTGCTATCGGCGTAGCCATTGATCTGGGCCATTAGACTCCCTGCCAAAGCGATCAGCCCATTAGAGATCATGTAGATGATGATTTTCATGTTGTCCGCATTGATCCCATTGGCGGCGCTCATTTCCTCGTTGTTGCCCACCGCCCGCGCGGCCAGACCAACTTCGGTATTGAAGAAGACCACCAGCAAGCCGATCACCAAGGCCAAAACCACCACTCCGATCAGGATCGCCGCGCTGGAAGTGCTCATGTTTGGCAACAAACTGATGACGGTTTTGACCCGACCCAACAAAGAAATATTGGATTGACCCATGATCAACAAATTCACTGAATATAAGCCGGTCAAGGTCAAAATACCAGTCAATAACGCGGGGATCTTCAGTTTCGTGTGCATAAATCCAGAGATCAATCCCGCCAAACAACCTGCGAGAAAGCCGGACAAGGTCGCTACCCACGGATCAACGCCAGCCACGATCTGCCGGGCGGTGATTGCCGCACCTAGTGGAAAGCTACCTTCCGCGGTCATATCCGCAATATCTAAAATTCGAAATGTTAAGTAAACGCCGATCGCCATGATCGACCATAAAAGCCCTAAGGATAGACTTGAAATCAATAAATCCATTTTTCCCAACCTACTTTCTTAATTGATGATCTAACCATTTACGCGAACGGCTCATGCCAAGCTCGAACTTGGTCAAGGCGCCGGCAAAAACGGCTAAAATCAAGTTATTGCGCGTTAAACTCATTCATCATTTGATTGCTAAGCGGCGTGGTTATTTCCCAAATTTCGCCGGATCGATCTTGAAAACAGCAGCCAATTTCTTGTTGAAACTCAGGAAACTTTTGGCCGGCTTCTCCACCGGTAATTGGCTGATCTGCTTACCCTTCAAGATCTTGACCGCCATTTGCGCCGTCTGCTGACCCAGTTGATAGTAATTGATCCCTTGGGTAGCGACACCGCCCAATTGAACCATCGGCGTGGTCGCGGGGATCACCGGTGTTTTCGTCTTCTCCGACACCTTCCCCATCAAGGCCATCGCCGCCGTCAAAACATTATCGGCGGGCAGATACATCACATCGACTTGGCGGGCCAAACTCGTCGCCGCTTGTTCCACATCATTGGTGGTGGCCACCGTCCGGGCAACCACTTTCAGACCAGCGCTTTTCAAAACTTTCTGGGCTTCCTTGATCTGGATCACCGAATTTGGTTCCGCCGCGTTGTAGAGCAAGCCAACCGTTTTCGCTTGAGGAAACATTTTCTGAAGCAAGGCGATCTGCTCACTGACCGGAACGCTATCGGTCACGCCGGTCACATTCTTGTCCGGATGGGCGAAGGACTTGACCAAGCCAGCATCGACTGGATCGGTGATCGCGGTAAACAACAACGGCGTTTTCTGATCAACTGCCAACAACGCCTGGGCCGCCGGTGTAGCGATTGCTAAATTCAAATCGTTATGGTGATTGATCAAGCGCTCGCTCATTGCCCGCAAGTTGGCCTGATCACCTTGAGCGTTGACATAGTCGATCACCAAATTCTTGTCTTGAGAATACCCTTCTTTTTTCAACTCGGCGATGAACCCTTTACGTGCTTGGTCCAAGGCGCTTTGATCCATTAATTGCAAAATACCGACGTGGACTTTGCCATCATCAGTTTGCTGCTTGCTGTAATAATCAGTCCCAAAAACCAAAACCAATAACAACCCCAGCAAGATAAACAATGTTCGTTTTCGCATATGCTCCTCCGATTCCCTACGGACAAAAAAACCAGTCACAAGAAAGATTCTTGTGGCTGGTTGAAAACGTCCCGCTAAGGTAAACGCCCAAAGAAAAACCACATGGAATCCATCTCATCCATGTGGTTAGCTTAGTCTCACTAAAAGCTACGACCATCACGGATACAAACCTGCGCGCGGCTTGCATCCTGACGGTGCAACCCGCTATCCATAATAGGCGTAGTAATAATTTCTATTCAATTGTTGACAGGTCGTGTTGCTTAACATAACGATCACTCCAACAGTTTATTAAGATGTCTCTAAGAATACTGGCTTGAATGATAAAAGTCAAGTACTTTTTAATTTATTTATCATTTCTCGAGATGAGAAAGCAGATTGGCCGCGGCTTGCGCTGCGAAATTCGGGGTGAGCTCGCTGTGGGCGCTGTTTTGAGCCAATCCGCAAAGTGCGCGGCTTGTCTC
>NZ_BROC01000031.1 GCF_024345205.1 Lapidilactobacillus luobeiensis
TTTTAGCAGCACAATCAGTATTCATGAATTCTAGCAAATATCTTTATTACTAAAACCCACGTTAACTTGACGCCATCCGCACCACGATTTCTTATTGACATGTTGAGCCAAACTGCTATCCTAAAACTAGCTATATTTTTTGAATCAGAGTGCGGAGCGAGGATGGGTGGCTGCGAGCACTAGCCTAGTCATGGTTTTGAAAGCAGTTCTTTGCTTTCAGAACCATGACGTAGCTAGGCGCAACAGCCAATCCTCGCACAGCACGTTTCAAAATCAGAGTGCGGACCGACCTAGTCAGCTTCTGAGCACTAGCCTAGCAACTATTTTGGAGGCCGCTCTAAGCCTCCGGAATAGTTGCGTAGCTAAGCGGAAGAAGCTAGGTCGGAGAGCACGTTTCAAAATCAGAGTGCAGAGCACAACAGTTTGACTTCGAGCATTAACCTAACAAGGATTATGGAAGCGTTCTTTCTTCCGGAATCCTGACGTAGTTAAGCACAGAAGTCAGTTGTGCGCAGCACGTTTCAAATCACAGTGCGTTGAGGAGGAATATTATGTTTTGGCGTCAAAAAACTTGGGGTTTTGATTGGCCGGCTTTTATGTCCGGGGTTATTTATTTGATCGCTGGCTTTTTCTTGTTGGCTAAGCCTTCTGCTTCGATCGTAAGTATCGTTTTGTTGTTCGGGATCATGGCGATCATTCAAGGGATCGCGTGGATCGGCAACTTTTTTCACTATCGTGATTATTTAAGTGGCACCAGTGTCCTGGTGTTGATCGCGGGGATCTTGGATATTTTGATCGGGTTCGTCTTTATTACCAAGATCTATGCTGGCGCGATCGTGATCGCTTATGTTTTCGCTGCTTGGTTCTTGATCGATTCTTTGATCGGCTTGGTTGTGGTCAGCCATTTGCGTAGTTTCGGTCACGGTTATTTCTGGGTCGCCTTGATTTTAGAGTTGCTTAGCGTTGTGGTGGCGCTGATGTTGATCTTTAATCCGCTGTCCTCGCTACTGACTTTGACCACCTTACTGGCGTTTTATTTTGTGATCTTCGGGATCAATAATGTGATCTTGGCGATCGCCCATCGTGGTTAGGTATCTTTAACAAGAAAAGAAACGCCCGGTATGTTATACTATGGTGAGTAAAAGGGATGTGTTATCTATCATGACAAAACCTGATTCGTTACAACTTGTGATCATTACCGGGATGAGTGGTGCTGGTAAGACAGTCGCTGTTCAATCATTTGAAGATCTGGGTTATTTTTGCGTGGACAATATGCCGCCTAGCCTATTACCGAAATTTTGGGAATTGGTGCGCCAAACTGGGCAAATCACTAAAGTTGCCTTGGTCGTTGATTTACGCGCCCGGTCTTTTTATGATGAGATCATTTCGATGCTGACTGAGCTTGATGAAAGTCATTCGGTTTCGACAAAGATCTTATTTTTGGATGCCTCTGATGAGGAATTGGTCAGTCGTTACAAGGAAACGCGGCGGGCTCATCCTTTGGCGATGGAAGGTCGTTTGCTAGACGGGATCTCCAAGGAGCGTGCGCTCTTACAAGAGATGCGTAATCGTGCTCAGATCATTATTGATACCACCGAACTGACACCGCGGCAATTGCGCGAGGAGATCTTCAAAAAATTCAAGTTGAATGCCTTGCCGACTTTTCATATCGAAGTGATGTCGTTCGGATTCAAGTATGGGTTGCCGATCGACGCGGATATTGTGATGGACGTGCGTTTTCTGCCAAATCCTTACTATATCCCCGCGTTGAAACAGAAGACGGGCTTAGATCCGGCGGTGGCCGATTATGTTAATGCGCAGCCGGCGACTAATGTTTTCTATCAACAGTTTATGGCGATGCTCAAGACAGCTTTACCAGGGTATATCAAGGAAGGTAAAACCTCGTTGACGATCGCTATCGGTTGTACTGGGGGCCAGCATCGCTCGGTCGCTTTGGCGCAACGGCTCGGTGATGATCTGACAGAAAGTTACCCAGTCGATATCACGCATCGTGATCTAACTAAGAGAAAAGAGACGGTGAATCGCTCATGAGTCGAAGTAATCGGATCGTTCGGGTCATCAAGGGGCGGCGGCCGAAAGTCGTTGTGATCGGCGGCGGCACCGGGCTACCAGTGATCCTGAATAGTTTGCATCGGCAAAACGCCGATATAACGGCGATCGTAACGGTGGCCGATGATGGTGGTTCCTCAGGGATCATTCGTGACTATATCAACGTGGTCCCGCCTGGTGATATTCGTAATGTTTTGGTCTCGCTATCAGATATGTCACCGGAATATTTAAAAATATTCCAATACCGTTTTGAAAGTCAGGATTCTTTTTTTGCCGGACATGCGATCGGTAATTTGATCATCGCTGCCTTGACCGAGATGGATCACAATATTTTTGACGCGGTCCAAAAATTATCACAAATGATGCAAGTCGATGGCCATGTTTTTCCAGTGGCGAATGATCCGCTGACCTTAAACGCAGAATTTGTGGATGGTACGGTGGTCGCTGGAGAAACGGAGATCTCGGGACAACGGAAGCAGATCCAGCGCGTCTGGGTCACAGATACTAATGACGCCAGCAGAGAGCCGATCGCGGTCCCACAAGTTATCGCGGCGATCCAAGCGGCGGACGTGATCGTTTTGGGACCGGGTAGCTTATTTACGAGTATCCTACCTAACTTGATGGTTCGCAATTTGCGGGAAGCGCTGTTGCAGTGTTCCGCTGAAGTGATCTATATCTGCAATATTATGACGCAAAAGGGTGAGACCGAGCACTTCTCTGATGCGGATCATGTGCGGGTGATCAATCAGCATTTAGGGGCTAAGCGGGTCAACACCGTCTTGGTCAACAGCGAGCCCGTTCCAGCCAATTACTTGGATTACCAAAAGTACGATGAGTATTTATTGCCAGTTGCCCATGATTTTGCGGGGCTGCAAAGTCAATGCGATCGGGTCATTTCCAATGACTTTCTATCACTGCATGATCGTGGGGTCTTTCATGATGGCGATAAGGTCGCGCGAGAGATCTTGAACCGCGCTTTTCAAAGTCATTAAGGGTGAATAACGGCGTTTGCAAGGTGGGGACGAGTTGAACTGATTGTCGCTTGGATCACCCAGCTATCAATACAAAGGAGATGAGTCGATGGCGTCTTATGCCAGTGAAGTAAAAAAAGAATTAACACAACTTGAAGTCCATCCAGCGCATGCCCGCGCGGAGTTGGCGGCGCTATTGCGGATGAATGGGTCTTTGGCCATCGCTCACCATCAGTTTGTTTTGAATGTGCAAACAGAGAATCCGGCGACTGCTCGCCGGATCTATTCATTATTGAAGCAGACCTATGCGGTTGAAGCAGAACTGTTGGTTCGGCGTAAAATGAAATTAAAGAAAAATAATCAGTACATCGTGCGAGTGGCTAAAGACACGGAACCGATCCTGCGTGATCTTCAGATCTTAGCGCCGAAACAGATGGCGATCTTGACCAAAGTACCAGATTGGATCTTGGCAGATGAGCAATTGGGCCGCTCGTATCTTCGCGGCGCTTTTCTGGCTGGTGGTAGTGTCAATAATCCTGAGACCAGCCGCTATCATCTGGAGATCTACTCGCTTTATGACGATCATAATCAAGATATTCTTCAATTGATGAACAGGTTTCAGCTCCACGCCAAAACAACGGAGCGTCGTAGCGGCTATATCAGCTATTTGAAGGAAGCAGAGCGGATCGCGGATTTTTTGCAGGTGATCGGTGCAACCAATGCGATGTTGAAATTTGAGGATATTCGGATCGTTCGTGATATGCGCAATTCGGTCAATCGCTTAGTCAATTGCGAGAATGCAAATATGAACAAAACCATTGATGCGGCGACTCGACAGATCGAAAACATCAAATATCTGCAAACGGCAGTCGGATTAGAGAATCTGCCCAGCAAATTGCGGGAGATCGCGGAACTGCGCTTAGCCTATCCAGAAACGACCTTGGGCGAGTTGGGCCAAATGATCCCCGGGGGACCGATCTCCAAGTCAGGGATCAATCATCGCCTACGTAAATTAAATGAAATGGCCGAAGGAATGCAAGATCGGGCCATTGGTTAGAAAGGAGTATTTGAAATGACAGAGCCGATTTTATTGAGTCAACAACTTTGTTTTGCATTTTATCGGACCCATAAAGCTTTCAATCGTTTTTATGCGCAAGCATTGGCTCCTTTCAAATTGACTTACGCGCAATACATCGTCTTGCTGGTGCTTTATGAACAGGGGACACTTTCGGTCAAGGAGTTGGGTGAAAACGTTGGCTTAGACTCAGGGACGCTGACGCCACTGCTTCGTCGTCTGGAAAAGGATGGCTGGATCCAGCGTCAACGTAATGTCTATGATGAACGGCGTCTAGATATCGTGCTGACTAAAAGCGCTCAAGCTAAAAAGGAAAGCTTGTTTAGTCGTGTTCAAGGCTGTGCTAAAGTTTTGGATCTGCCCAGCGCCGACTATCAACGGATGATGACCGACGTGGCGATGCTGGCTAATCGGGTCGAACAGGGCACTGAAAAATTGGCCGATGAGGCTGAATAACTAGTTTTTACGAATAATTTCTTGAAAACACTTGCTATTCTTCCGAATTTTAGGTAAAATATTTTGTGTTGCTTGGGCCCTTAGTGTAATGGATCGCACGTAAGATTCCGGTTCTTGAAATCTGGGTTCGACTCCCAGGGGGCCCATAAATTCTTCAAATCACCATTAACAATGTCGCTATTTGGCGTTCTTGTTGTGTCCATGTCGTAAAATTTTAGTCGATTTTACAAATCATTGAAATAGCCGTTGACTTTTTTCGGAAAGTCGACGGCTATTTTTGGATTCGCTAATGATTTAGACCCATGATTGGTGAATATTAATGTTCGTCGGTACCCGCAATCTCATTAAGGACAGTCGGATCTGATTCATAATTGAAACAAGCAGAAGCCATAGTTCTAAAGAATCAGTCAATTCAATTATGAGACCGATCTAGAAGTTAGTGGCCGCCTTTTCCGCAAATGGAAAGCAACTCGGGTCCACTTACTCGTTATTATCAGTTTTATCGCAGAAAGATGCATTTGTTTCACTTAAGAAAAGGTCACACTGTTCCTTTAAAAATATAAAAAGATCGAAAGCGCCTAAGGACCTTTGAATTTCAAGGATTTCCTCGACATGGTCCCAGGCTGATTTTGAGTGTGAGGCACAATATGAATAAATTGCTTCCGCTAATTTAATATAGAACCTTCCCTGCATTTGTCCCCCCCCCCCCCCCGAAATTGATGTTTTCCATGCTGCGCATATAATACTGGGCTTTCAAGAGGTCGTTATTCATTAAATTCAAGCGAACCGTATTGTAGAGAAGGACAATAATCAGTTCAAAGTTCTGTTGGATTTCTGCGCTTGGTACGGCGCGGGAGATCAAGTCCTGAGAAAAAAGATTGATCGTCGGCAGCGGTAAAACGTTCATGGTCGTGCCGTATATTAAGAATTCAAAGCTAGACCAGTGCTCGACGTGAAACAGGTAATCACAAAGATAGTCAACACTATCCTGGTCAAAGGCTGAATGATCAAGTTTCGTCATTAGCGCGTTGATCATGAGCAGTAAGGCCTTATTCGCACCACAGTTGTCCCGTTCGTAGGTCTTCAGGGCAGCCTGTTTGATCAGTTCGCACTGAGATTTATTACCCGAGATAACGGCCTGGGTCAAATCGGCGATCATTTTATTTTTATTGGGTGCATCACCATGGTATAACTCAAAGTCAAACTCTTGCGGACTCACATTTAACCGGTCCAGTAATAGGAAGAATTTATCAACCGTAATGCTGGTTAAACCGTGTTCGAACTTTGAAATCTGGGCTGGCGACATGATATCTTTGGCAAGTGCTGCTTGACTAATGCCTTTATCTGATCTGAAAGTTGAAATTAGCTGTCCAATTTTTCTCATTTTTATCGCCTTATTCATATATGAAATTTTCATTTACTTATCATTATATCGTAGTATACTTAATAATTATATCATACGATCGTGCGTGAAAGCGTCTATAGGAGGATTAAATGTTGATAAAATGAAATTAAAAAATGAGACTCTTGATTTTAAGTATTTTAGTACTAAAGCAGAAGCAGTGTTGCTGGCGTGGGGATGAGAGATACATATTTTTGCCTATTATGAGAATAATCACTGAATTATCAGGAAAGTGGCAACTGATTGTTTGTCAGGGAGATTATTGCAAAAATTGACCTCGTCTGTGAAAACAAAGGAGGAAAATGATTATGTACGAAACGCTTAAACTATTCAAATATGAGAAAAAACTGACGCTGGTGACAATTGTGCTTTCGATCGCCATGGCCTTAAGCAGTGTCGGAAGTTCGGTGACCTTGGCGCCATTGACCGATCGCCTAATTGCCAGAGACTTGAGCGGCGTTACCTATTGGCTATTACTGACGATCGCTTTTTGGGGGGTCACCTTAGCGCTTAATTACGCGAATTCGATTCTGCAGGCACAAATCATTCGGAAGATAACGAATCAGTTGCGCGTCCAAATAACTGAAGGTCTTAATGACATGTCGCTAACTGATTATCGCCAATCTGACCACAGTGAATATGTTTCATGGCTGACAAATGATCTGGATTTGATCAAAGCCAATGGGTTACAAAATTTCTTTGAGTTGATTTCTAATTTTTCAACCTTGATTTTCTCGATCGGGGCTTTATTCTTTTATCATTATAGTTTAGCGGTGATCGCGATTATTTTGGGAGTCTTGACGATGCTGATCCCTAACTTCTTTGGCACCTTTATGGAAAGAGAGACCAATCGCTTATCGGCCGCCAACAGTAAGTTCTTAACGAAAATAGAAGATTTATTCGGCGGCTTTTCGGTATTTTTGACTCATAATATCGGTCATATCCTGACGGCCAACGTTAATGAAGAATCGGATCAGCAAGGGGCGACCAACGTCAAATATGTTCGCAATACCGGTTTTATTGAGTTGATCATTGGTTTGATTAGTGTGCTAGCGCAAATGGTGATGCTGGGGTTAACTTGCTATTTGGCAATCAAAGGCTATTTCTCGGTCGGTGTTATTTCTTCCAGCGGTCAGTTGTCGGGGATCGTCTTCAGTCGCTTGACCAGTGTGATCCATGGGATTTTTAGAATGAAAACAGTCAATGCCATCACTAAGAAAGATATTAAATCCCAGTCGCTGCACAGTACACCGAACAAAATCGATTTTGAGCGGGCGCTGACCTTGGAACATTTGAATTTTGGTTATACTGACGCGAAAGATGTGATCAAGGATTTCTCCTATCAATTTGTCAAGGGCGGCAAATACGCGATCGTCGGGAAGAGCGGTACTGGTAAATCGACCCTGATCAAATTGCTCAGTGGCCGGTTAGAGAATTATCGCGGGACCATTAAGATCGATGATGCCGAGTTAAAGTCGGTCGATCCTCATGATATTTATGATGTGATCGAACTGGTCGAACAAAAGCCTTATATCTTCAATGAATCAGTTGAGAAGAATATTTCCCTCGGCGTGAAGAAAGCGCCTAGCTTGCTTGAAAAAATAGCTGAATTTCTGCATCTAAATGAGTTTACCAACCTGAAAGCCATGATGAGTGAACACGGCAGTAATTTATCTGGGGGTCAACGGCAACGATTGGCGATGGCGCGGGCGATGGCCTTTAACAAACCAATTCTAATTATTGATGAGGTCACGGCCGGGATCGATGCGGAAGGTTCGCAACAAATCGAGGATGCGCTATTGGCCGATGAAAATTTGACAGTGATTATGATCACGCACACCTTATCTGAGAAAACCCGCCAACAATTAACCGGATTGGTGGAGCTGGGCGACGAACAGCGAGCAGCCGCGCTAGGTTGATCTGCGACCAGCTGGCTTCTCGAAAGAGCTGCTGCGCAAGAAACTGACGGGAAAATGTCCGCTTCCTCAGCCTTTTGATTGCTTTGAAACGCCTGTTTGTTGCTACCTGATCGGAAAAAGATTAGCGGTAAGCCCCTAGCCAAATGACGTTTGCTAAAATAATGATGGGGCGCTTTATGTTCTACTCAATTTGCTTTTTTGATGTTCGTTAAACCTTTACATCAATGCTCGCGGTCAAAATGATTGTCATGCTGGCTTGGTTATGATTTCCGTCATTGCCAGTGATGCTCTAACTATCTTGTGATTGCTTTTCAGGACTCTTGAATAAGTTGACGTTCATAACGCCAGCCATGATATTTTTACGTTGCCAGTGACTGCGCTGTTTGACGGAAGACTCGCGGACTTTTTCCGTAATATTTTTTAAAAGCGTGGGAGAAGTGTTCTAGCGATGAAAAGCCAATCATGCCACCGATCGCGGTAATACTTTGTTCGGTGTAAAGAAGTAACATCATCGCCGCGGACATGCGTGCTTCCGTTTTCTTTTCGCGGAAGCTTTGCCCATACAAACGTTGTAGCCATCGTTCTGCTTGACGTGGACTAGTACCGATTTTTTGCGCTAAATCGGACAAGTTAGCTTTTTGGTAATCGTGGAGAAAATAATCTTCAATAGTCACCACGAGTCGATCTGCTGGCAGTAACGCGCCTTGAGGTCGTTCTTGTTGGGGTTGACCTTGATAATTGAGGATCATTTTGACGATCAACTGCTGAAATAGGGCATTGAGGGTGATTTGGAAACCACTTTCTTGGTTAGTCAATTCCGTGAAAATCGTCGTAAATAACTGCCGCAGATCCTGCTGGTCAGGACCAAGCCAAAATGGGGTCGCTAAAAAATAAGTCAAATTAGTAGTCGCGGTATTCGCTACCGGCGCTGCGGCTGAATATTCTTGATCCTGGCTGACTTTGAGATACACGCAAAATTCACGCATCGGTTGTTTTTGCTGAGGGATTTGGGCGTGATCAACGCCAGGACCGGTCATATAAAGCATTCCCGGCGTTAACTCATATTGTTTCCCAGCGACGACCACCGTGCCATAACCGCTGGCTATATAGTGGATCTCGTAACTAGTGCGGCCATGATGGTGTTGAGGGATCACTTGTCTGATGACGCCATCCAGTAGATTTAGAACCTGAAAGTGGACGGTCCCTAGTTGAAAACTTAATTCTAGATCATGGAGTTCACAACTCATCGTTAAACTTCTTTCTGATCAGTGAACTGATTTATTTACGGTCCTAGTTTAACAGAAATTCGCAACCTGCGCTATTGCGACAAATAATGCTGAAAGATGGCGGAAAGGGCGCTAATGTTTAAGTTTTACTTTGGCTATAATGAGTCTATCTGATCACTTTAAATCGAGCGGGCTATCACGGAGGAAAAGAATATGAGTAAAATAACCGACTATTTGACCTTGATCGAACAGGTCAATCGCAAAGGAATCTATCAGGAGAACTGGGATTCTTTGGCGCGACATCCGTTGCCTAATTGGTTTTGCCAAGATAAGTTTGGTATTTTCATTCATTGGGGTGTTTACAGCGTGCCTGCATTTGGCAATGAGTGGTATTCACGCTCGATGTACATCCAAGGCTCTCGGGAGTATGAACACCATCGGGCAACCTATGGTCCGCAGGATAAGTTTGGGTATCAAGATTTCATCCCCTTATTTAAGGCGGAAAAATTTGACCCAGCGGAATGGGCGGAACTTTTTAAGCAGGCTGGCGCGAAGTATGTGGTTCCAGTTGCGGAACATCATGATGGTTTTCAAATGTATTCTAGTGAGTTGTCGCACTGGAACGCGGCTGAAATGGGGCCTAAACGTGACGTTTTGGGCGAGTTGAAACAAGCCTTTACAGCGGCCGGTCTGGTTACTGGGGCGTCCTCGCACCGAGCTGAGCATTGGTTTTTCATGGGTCATGGTAAAGATTTCAAAAGTGATATCCATGAACCGTTGAATCAAGGGGATTTCTATTGGCCAGCGATGCCGGAGCCAGATCATTTTGATCGAGATAGTGAACCTCAGCCATCTAGGATTTTTCTTGATGACTGGTTGGCGCGAACCTGCGAATTGATCGACCGTTATCGTCCGCGCCTGTTATATTTTGATTGGTGGATCCTTCATGAGGCGTTTGCGCCTTATTTGAAAAAGATGGCGGCCTATTATTATAATCGCGCCGAGGAATGGGGGCAGGAGGTCCTGATCAATTATAAGCATGATTCTTTCATGTTTGGGACAGCGGTAGTGGATATCGAACGTGGCCGCTTTGCCGATGCTAAGCCGTATTATTGGCAAACCGATACCTCTGTCGCACTTGATTCTTGGGGCTATACCCCCAATAACCATTATCGTACGGCAGCTGAATTGCTCTGTGATCTGGTGGATATCGTCAGTAAAAATGGCAATCTTTTATTGAATGTTGGACCAAAAGCGGATGGCACGATCCCAGACGAGGATCGCCAGATTTTACTAGAAATGGGGGATTGGTTGCAGGTCAACGGCGAGGCGATCTATGGGTCACATGTTTGGCGTAAATCAGCGGAAGGACCAACACCGGTAGTAGCGGGGCAATTTTCTGAAGGCAGACAGCGACCATATACGTCCGCTGATGTTCGCTACACAGTGCGTGGTCACAACTTATATGCGATCGCACTAAAGGGGGCGCCTGATGGCCATTATGATTTCCCAGCGTTAGGCGAACAAAAGGCAAAAGAAACGTCTGATTTCTATGGCTCGATCCGTTCTTTGACGCAATTAGGAACAACGGCGCAATTGCGGTATACTCGTGATCCAAGGGGGCTCCATCTCCAAACCGGCGGTGATTTCGGCGCTGAACCGATCGTTTTTCGCCTAGAGATCGGTTAAGTGGTGATCGGCCGCAAAGGGTCGGTTTAAAGTTTCCGTTCAGAAAGGTACTTTTTTCAACGATCTGTGGTCAAAAAAGTGGTTGGTCAGATTGCCAGTGAGGTCGATCAATGATACGATATTTTTATGTGTTTTTTAATCTCGCGAGCATTGACCTTTTTACGGGTCGATTTTTGGCGATCTAAGGGGTTTTTGAATGTTTTCTTTATTACTTGTGGTGATCTACGCCGCCTTTATTAGTTTGGGATTACCTGATTCACTGATCGGTTCGGCTTGGCCGGTGATGCACGGACAGTTAGATGTCCCCGTTTCTTATGCGGGGGTGGCAACGATGATCATTGCTGGCGGCACGATCATCTCCAGCCTATTTTCTGATCGACTGATCCGACACTTAGGGGCTGGCCTAGTAACGGCAGTCAGTGTTTTGACCACTGCGATCGCCTTGTTTGGCTTCTCGTTCAGTCCCAGTTTCCTCGTTCTTTGTCTGTGGGCGATCCCTTACGGCTTAGGCGCCGGTGCCGTTGATGCGGCTTTGAACAATTATGTTGCTTTACATTATAAATCGCGACAAATGAATTGGCTCCACTGTTTTTGGGGTGTTGGCGCGGCGATCAGCCCGGCGATCATGGGCAATTTCTTGGCTCGAGACGACAATTGGCAAGGTGGTTATCGCGCGGTCGGCTATTTACAGATCGGCCTGACCTTTATTCTATTTTTAAGTCTGCCTTTATGGCAAGGTCAACGGTCGCGAAAAAAAGCCGGTAGATCCGCGGTCAAATCAGCAAGTGACACGGGTACGAGTACAACGGCGAAACCACGCTTGGGTTTGACTCAGATCGTCAAGATCCCTGGAGTGGCGACGGCGTTATTGGCGTTTTTTGCCTACTGTTCACTTGAGGGAACGACTGGATTATGGGCCAGTAGTTATTTGGTTCAAGCAAAAGGGGTCACGCCGGAGGTGGCTGCTCGGTTTGCTTCATTATTTTTCTTGGGTATTACAGTTGGCCGTTTTCTCAGCGGCTTGATCGCGGATCGTTGGGGTGACCATCAGCTTGTCCGAGTGGGGATCAGTATTCTTCTGGTGGGCGTTTTCATGTTGATCCTACCGGTGCGGACGACTCAATTATCCTTGATCGGCTTAGTGGTGATCGGCCTCGGCTGCGCGCCGATCTACCCGGCGATCATTCATGCGACCCCGATGAACTTTGGCGCAGAAAATTCGCAGGCGATCATCGGCGTCCAAATGGCTAGTGCTTATGTTGGCTCGACATTTATGCCCCCATTGTTTGGTGTCTTGGCTAGCAATTTTTCGATCGGACTTTATCCAGTTTACCTGCTTATCTTTGCCCTGATCTTGCTGGTGATGACGGAATGGTTGAGTCAGCAGGTGCTGCACAAGTCTTGGGACTAAGCCAATGGCGATTTGAAGAATAGATTTGTTTGAGGTGAGCGGCGCTGCTAAGCGCTGCTTTTTTCATGGACTCGTTTGCGGCCGATTTTCAAAGTGTGGCTTCTGTATTTGTTGCTTCGCCTGCTTGCAGGTGTAGTTGGGTTTGGTGGTGACGTAACCGCCTCAGGGCGTATGTCGTGGCTGGAACGCAGTGGACGCTGGTTTGAGACGATTTGCAAAGTGCGGCTTCTGTATTTGCTGCTTCGCCTGATTGCAGGTGTAGTTGACATTGGTGGTGACGCAACCGCCTCAGGGCGTTTATAGTGGCTGGAACGCAGTGGACACTGTTTTGAGCCAATCCGCAGAGGGCGCGGCTTGTCTCAAAATCAGGTCTTTGTCTAAGTGGCAAAGCCACTAAGACAAATTTCACTGCTGAGCCACACGCCCTGAGGCGGTTGCTAGGCAGTATTGTGCCTATCTACAATCTAGGCGGAGTAGGTTACGAAGTGCTTTTGCTAGTGTGGTGGTCAAAATAGTGCCATTCCATTTTGTGAGAAAAGTCCTGTCAGCTGTTTGACCAGAGTTGCTGTGGGTCATCTAGTCAATTGTTACGATGTTACTATCTGTGCGAACTTGTGACCACTAACCATGGCCGTCAACTACGTGGGAATCTGTCAATTCACACAAGCAGGTGTTATGGCGTGGCAGCTTAGTCTGCTTACAATTGTTGAGCAACTGAAACGGAGTGGTACGGGGTGAGATCGCCGTGAAATTGGTCTTAGTGGCTGTGCCACTTAGACCAAGGCTCAGCTTTGAGATTCGTGTACTTCACGAAGCTCAAAGTGACGCCCACAGCGAGCTCACCCCGTACCACGCAGTGGAAGTTACGGCCAAGATACAAGAGCAGAAGCACAGCGAGCTCACCCGCCACACGTAACGCAGACCGCGGCCAACGTTGGAACGGAAGGCAATCTCGCCCGAACCACGCAGTGGAAGTTACGGCCCAAATGCAGAAGCACAGTTAGGCTTCGCCTAAGTAGCTGCTGGCGCACTATAAAGATATATTTCACTGCTGAAACGCATTGGCCGACCTAGCTTCTTCCGCTTAGCTACGCTCTTATTCTGGAACCGCTACAAGCCAACTGCTCACAAGCTATGTTCACGATTGCAAAAGCCAGCGAACCTTTTTATAATAGGTAAGTCACCTGGGACATTTGCGTGCTGCCTGCCTGCGCAGCGGGTGGTGGGGCGTGAATTTAGCACCCCAGCCCCGCCCAAGTGCAGGAGCTTACCGCCCCAATACGAAACAGCAAGTAAATATATGTTCCCCGCACGGTGGCCGTTTTTATGAAGCTAGCGCCGCGCCGGGATAAAGAAGGTTGAGTAGTCAATCCATGGTACAACGAATCGAGATCCTAGTTACCCTGAATGAAACATATTTGCCACCGTTACAAGTGATGTTGGTCTCTTTATTTGAGAATAATCCCCACCAGTCTTTTCGGATCTGGCTGATCCATCGTCAGATCCCCGATGAGAAATTGACCGCGCTAGCGCAGTTAGTCAATAGTTTGGGCGGTCAATTGAAACCGATCAAAGTTGATGGCCAACACTGGACAAGCGCGCCAACGGAAGCGCGTTATCCGATGGAGATGTACTTTAGATTGCTTTGCGCCAATATTTTACCGAAGTCAGTCAAGCGAGTGCTCTATTTAGATCCAGATATTCTAGTGATCAATTCGGTCCAGGCGCTTTGGCAGGTGGATCTGGGCGATAAAATGTTGGCGGCGGCCACGCATTCAGGAATGACCCATTTGGTGACTGGCATCAATAATATTCGTTTGGGTACTGATCATGGTTATTATAATTCTGGGGTAATGTTGATCGATTTGGCGCAGGCGCGTCAGATCATCAAGTTTGCTGACATTGAACGGATCATTGATGAACATAGTGATTTGTTATTACTGCCAGACCAAGATATTTTGAATTTTCTTTACGGTGAGTATATCAAGGAGATCCCCGAAGAAAATTGGAATTACGATGCCCGGAAATATCCGCTTTATTTCACCCGTAGTTTAGGAAAACATGATCTGCAGTGGACCTTGGTCAATACGGCTGTTTTGCATTTCTGCGGCCATCCTAAACCTTGGGAGGCGCACCATGATAATCGCTTTACGGCCTTGTATCTCAATTATCAACAATTAACGCAACGCCGCCTACAAGTATTCGCGCCAATCGATGTTGCCAGTTCAGTCAAACCGACCACTGCCAGTGACAGTTAGGACGTTTTGGGTGTAAACTAAAGGCGTGCCAAAAAGCAAAAAAAGTAAGTAAAATTGTTTGACCTATTTTGACTAATATGCTAAATTAGCAGAGTAGTTCGAACAGTGCTAATTTAAAAAGAACTAAACTCAAGGAGGCTACACGATGTTAGTACCTACAGTTATTGAACAAACTTCCCGGGGCGAACGCGCTTATGACATTTACTCACGCTTGCTGAAGGATCGGATCATCATGCTGTCTGGCGAAGTCAATGACCAGATGGCCAACTCGATCATCGCCCAATTACTCTTCTTGGACGCCCAAGATTCAACCAAAGACATTTCCCTTTACATCAACTCACCAGGTGGGGTGATCACTTCTGGTTTGGCGATCATGGATACGATGAATTTCATCAAGTCTGACGTCCAAACGATCGCGATCGGGATGGCCGCTTCCATGGCCAGTGTCCTGTTGACGGCTGGGACCAAAGGCAAGCGCTTCGCCTTACCTAACTCAACTGTCTTGATCCATCAACCTTTGGGTGGTGCTCAAGGCCAAGCCACAGAGATCGAGATCGCTGCGGAAGAAATCATCAAGACCCGCAAAAAGATGAACCAGATCTTAGCTGACGCCACCGGCCAAACCTTGGAAACCATTCAAAAGGATACTGAACGGGATAATTATATGACTGCTCAGGAAGCTTTGGATTATGGTTTGATCGACAAGATCATGGTCAACATGAATGATAAATAAAGTATTGAAATCGACTCAGATCAATGAGTCAGAAAAACGCTACGGCCGGTTGCCGTAGCGTTTTTTTGGTATTTAGATCAAGTTGAGTGAGCTCAGTTTCAGCAATCATTGGCCAGGACACTTTTTGACTTGGTCGGCTCGATCACTGCTGCCAATAATCAGCAGCGATCCGTTGACCTTGGCCGATCTTGGCCCATTGTTGGTCGGCGGTCAGTTCGTTGCCACCATCACAGGAAGCAAAACCACACTGATGGGACAAGTAAAGGCGCTCCTTGGGAATGATCTGGCTGGCCTGGTCCAATAGGCGATAAACTCGGGCTTCATCATCCAAATGATCGGTCTTGCTAGAAAGTAGACCCAAAACAACGGTAACTGCCGGCTTATTCGCTAAAACGGCCAGTGCGGAAAGGTCGCCGGCCCGCTCGTCATCCCATTCCAAAAAGAACCGATCATAGTGTTGCTCGCCGAGGAATTTCTGTGCGATCGTGGCGTAACTGCCACCGGCGGCGTGCCGGCTAGCGTAGTTACCGCGACAATTGTGGGTCCAGACTTTTAGCCCCAAAGCGTGGCCGTAATCGGCGACTTCATTATTGATGGCGATGAAGGTATCCGCCAAATCAACGACGTCACCATTGCCGGCGGCGAAGAAACTTTGTTGATTATCCGGCGCGAACAGTTCCCAGAGGCAATCGTCAAATTGAATGATCGTTCCGCCAGCGTCGCGATAATCACGCAGAAATTCTTTGTAGGCGTTGATCAGGCCAGCGCGAAGTTCAGCTTGATTGGCATAAACTTGATCGGGTCCATATAAATGATCAAAAATCGCCAATTCCGTGAAAGCGTGGGCCGCGCCCCAAACAGTGGTTTTGACAGTGGTCGTGCCGGCTTGAGCTTTGAGCGCTTTGAAGATATCAATGAAATGATGCTGGTGGCCAGATAAGGGGGCGGTGATCCGCAAGCCAATGTCCTTGCGGGTCTCAAAAGCGCCACCGTCATGATTTTGGAAGGTGTAACCTTGCTTGGCGATGAAACGTTCAATCCCACCGAAGCCCCAGATGAAGTCCAAGTGCCACATTGATTTGGAATATTCACCGTCCGTAAGGACACTTAGTCCGTGGGCTTTTTGTTCCGCGACGACCGTTTTGATCGCGGCAGTCTCAGCGGCCTGATAACCAGGAAAATCTTGATAAAACGGATAGGTGATATCATCGCGTTGTTCGATTTGGTTTTTATAAGTCAAGAGTGAAGTCGGTCGTAATAATGAACCGACTGTTTGAAAATGAGTTGTTGTCATGAGAATCCTCCAGAAATTAAGTCTTGAGGATATCATAGCAAGTTTTTCGGATAATAGATAATACCGGTTAACTTTGTGCTATGATAGGTAAAAACTATAACAGAGGCAAACCATGCGCATCCAACAACTAACCTATTTAGAAAAAATCGCGGCGACCGGCTCGATCAATGAGGCCGCCAAACAACTTTTTATCAGTCAACCCTCGTTGTCCCAGGCGATGAAGGAGTTGGAAAAGGAATATCACTTGCAATTGTTTTATCGCAGCAAATTAGGAATCACGCTAACAGCTGAGGGGCGGGAATTTCTGAACTACGCGCGGGGAATCTTGGATCAGGTCAATTTATTGAATGACCATTTCGATGTGGACGTGGTTCGCAAGCACGTTTTTAGTGTTTCCGGGCAGCATTACGCCTTTGTGGTCCACGCTTTTGTCGAGTTGGTCAAGCGGATCGGTCAAGATGAATATCAATTCACCTTGCGGGAGACGCAAACGCAAAACGTCCTCGATGATATTCAAACTTTTCGCAGTGAGATCGGAGTGATCTACTTGAATCAGTTTAATCGAGCGGTGCTAACGCGGTTGATTGCTGAAAAGGATTTGAGCTTCACACCACTTTTCGTGGCTCAGCCGCATGTTTTCGTCGGGCGTGATAATCCGCTGACCAGTAAAGCTCGCCTGACTTTGGCCGATCTGACTGACTATCCCTATCTTTCTTATGAGCAAGGGGAGAATAATTCGTTTTATTTTGCTGAGGAGATCTTGAGCACCATGCCCCACAAAAAGCAGATCCAGATCAGTGATCGAGCGACGATCTTCAACTTAATGGTCGGGCTGAATGGCTATACCATCAGCAGTGGCATCATCAGCAGTGAACTCAATGACGAGAAAATCGTGGCAATCCCCTTGGATGTGCCGGACTCGATGACCTTAGGGTACTTGACGCATAAGAAAATCGAATTAAGTGCCTTGGCGACAGAATACTTGGTCCTATTGAAGCAGCATATTCATAACTACGGTTTTACGATCATTGGCGACTAGCTGGAATGTGCTCGATATCCCCGACATCTGTGCTTAGTTACGCAACTATTTCGGAGGCACATACCAGCCTCCAAAACAGTTGCTAGGCTAATGCTCGGGAGCTCCCGGGTCGGCTCACACTCTGGCGTTGGTGGGCTGTTTACTCGTTGGCGGAAGGTCGGGCTGGGGGTGAGTCAGCCGCGATATTATTCTTGGCGGCTCTGCCGCCTAGAATAAGGCTCAGCTGTGAGATTCGCGCGGGTTTTGCGAAGCTCAAAGTGACGCCCGCCGCGTTCCACCACCCCCAGCCCGACCTGGAGCCCACCACAACTGCCATTCACCAACGCCACGCGCAGCGCCAGCCGTGGATATTGTGGAAACGTTGTGCTCACTAGCCCAGTTTCTTCCATCTAACCAGTTGAGCTTCACAGCAAGTCTTGTCGTTTCAATGAAGGAAGGGCGAAAAACCCGTGATCACAGCAATCGATCATGCTCTTGATAAGATTAAATCGTGAAATTTTCAGGAAATTCCTGATAAAGCGGTTGCAAATCTTGCAAATGAAAATCACAATTGTTATAATGATTTCGGTGCTTGAGATAGGGTAAGACTTTTGATCAACGCTATATTTTTTGGCACTGATGGGTCGCAATATGACACCGTTGGACGATTCTTGTCCCACTGAAAGGTCTGGCTGTGATGCAGAATGACTTAACGTGGTTGGATACGATCGCCCCGGGTTTCTTGAATACGATCAGACAGCGGTATTTGATCTTGCAGCGGATCCAATGGCTAGAACCTGTTGGCCGGCGCACGCTGGCTCAAGAGCTTGGGCTCAGCGAGCGTGGACTACGAACAGAAACTAACATTTTGAAAGCTTCAGGATTGATAAATTCCTCGAAATTAGGTATGGTATTAACGGAGAGTGGCCGTGATATTCTCGGCAAACTCGACGACCTCATGTCTGATTTATTGGGATTTCCGAAGAAGGAGCGGCGCTTAGCCGACGTCTTGGGAATCGACCATGTCTTGATCGTTTCCGGCGATTGTGATTCGCAACCGCGGGTACTGGAATCCATGGGTCAGCTGTTGAATAAGTCCTTGGCAGTGCTGTTACCTGATGGCGAGAATATTATCGCTGCGATGGGTGGCACCACCATGGCGGTGATGGCCAAAGAATTAACGCCGGCATTGGCGAAACAACGTGATTTGTTGTTCGTACCTGCCCGTGGCGGTGTTGGCGAACTGGTCGATATTCAGGCCAACGCGATCTGCTCGGAAATGGCCAAGCAAACTGGTGGTCGGCACCGGAGCTTGTATGTTCCCGAGGACATCAGCGAGCGGACCTATCAGCCACTGCTCCAAGAACCATCGATCAAGTCAGTCCTTGATTTGATCGGCCAAGCCAATGTGGTGATCCACAGCATTGGTGAGGCGATGACCATGGCTCAACGCCGGAATATGTCGGCGGAGATCATTGGAGAATTGCAAGCCAAGCAGGCAGTTGCCGAGGCTTTCGGCGATTTCTTCGATGAAAGTGGTCAAGTAGTTTACAAGATACCGCGGATCGGCTTACAGATCCCGGATCTTACTGAAGTTCCTTATGTATTCGCCATCGCGGCGGGCCAGAATAAGGCCAAAGCGATCCGCGCTTACATGCACAACGCGCCGCAACAAACGTGGTTGATCACGGATGAGGGCGCTGCTAACTCGCTTTTAAAAGGGGCAACCTTTTAAAGAAATTTTTTATTTCCTGAAGGAGGAAATTTTGTATGACTGTAAAGATTGGTATTAACGGTTTCGGACGTATCGGACGTTTGGCATTCCGCCGTATTTTGGACTTGGGTGCTGAATCAAATGAAATCGAAGTAGTTGCAATCAACGACTTGACTTCACCAGCTATGTTGGCTCACTTATTGAAATATGATTCAACTCATGGCACTTTGGATGCTGAAGTTAGTGCGACTGAAGACTCAATCGTTGTTAACGGTAAGTCATATCGTGTTTACTCAGAACCACAAGCAGACAAAATTCCTTGGGTTGCAAACGATGGCGTAGACTTCGTACTTGAATGTACTGGTTTCTACACTTCCAAAGAAAAGGCTTCAGCTCACTTGAAGGCCGGCGCTAAGCGTGTCTTGATCTCAGCTCCTGCTGGTAGCGATCTTAAGACTATCGTTTATAGCGTAAACGATGATACCTTGACTGCTGACGATACAATTGTATCTGCAGGCTCATGTACAACAAACTCATTGGCACCATTCGCACAAGCATTGAACAATGAATTTGGTATCGAAGTTGGTACTATGACTACGATCCATGCTTACACTGCAACTCAATTGATCCTTGACGGCCCAGACCGTAAAGGCAATCGTCGCAATGCTCGTGCTGCTGCTGTTAACACAATTCCTCACTCAACTGGTGCTGCTAAGGCTATCGGTTTGGTCTTACCTGAATTGAACGGCAAGTTACAAGGTCATGCACAACGTGTTGGTGTGCCTGATGGTTCTGAAACAGAATTAGTTGCGATCTTAGGCAAGAAAGTTAAAGACGCTGACGAAATCAACGAAGCTGTTAAGAAGTATACGGAAAATAATCCTTCATTCGGTTACAACGAAGACGAAGTTGTTTCTTCTGACATCATTGGCACAACTTACGGCTCAATCTTTGACCCAACTCAAACTGAAGTAACAACTTCAGGCGATCACCAATTGGTTAAGACTGTTGCTTGGTATGACAACGAATATGGCTTTACTTGCCAAATGGTTCGTACTTTATTGAAATTCGCAACTCTTAAATAGTTAGCTAACATTTTAGAGTTTCGATTCTTTTGAGGCGGAGGGAGGTTGACTCCTTTCGCCTTTTATCATGAATTCTTTACGGAGGTTGTCCACAAATGGCAAAATTAATCGTTTCTGACGTTAACGTTAAAGATAAAAAAGTTTTGATCCGGGTCGACTTTAATGTGCCGATCAAAGACGGCGTGATCGGTAATGATAACCGGATCGTTGCCGCTTTACCTACGATCAAATATGTAATCGACAATGGTGGCAAAGCCATCTTACTTTCTCACTTAGGTCGGATCAAGAGCGACGACGATAAGAAAAAATTAAGCTTACGTCCCGTTGCGGCTCGTTTGGCTGAATTGTTAGGCAAGGATGTTAAATTCGTGCCGGTCAATGAAGGTGCTGAATTAGAAGACGCGATCAACGCAATGGCTGATGGCGATGTGATCTTAATGGAAAATACCCGTTTCCAAGACATCGACAATGATTTCGGCAAACGCGAATCCAAGAATGATCCTAAGTTAGGTGAATATTGGGCATCCTTAGGCGACGTTTATGTGAACGACGCTTTCGGTACCGCACACCGCGCTCACGCTTCTAACGTGGGGATCGCCACAGCGATGAAGGCCGCTAACAAGCCTGCAGCTGCTGGCTTCTTGATGGAAAAGGAAATCAAGTTCTTAGGGACCGCCGTTGATAAACCAGTTCATCCTTTCGTCACCATCTTAGGTGGCGCTAAGGTTTCTGATAAGATCGGCGTGATCGAAAACTTGATTCCTAAGTCAGATCATATCTTGATCGGCGGTGGCATGGCTTATACTTTCTTGGCAGCAAAAGGCTACCAGATCGGCAAGTCCTTGTTCGAAGCTGACAAGCTTGAATTGGCGAAGGAACTGTTAGCTAAGGCTGGCGACAAACTGGTTTTACCAGTTGATAACGTTGCCGCAACTGAATTTTCAAATGATGCGCCTCACGAAATCGTTGGCGATGATATTCCTGACAACGAAATGGGCTTAGACATCGGGCCTAAATCGATTGCTTTGTTCAAGGATATCTTGAAAGACGCGAAGACGGTTGTTTGGAACGGCCCAATGGGTGCGTTTGAAATGAGCAACTACGCTGAAGGCACATTGGAAGTTGGTCGGGCTTTAGGTGCTTTGACTGACGCAACCACGATCATCGGTGGTGGTGATTCCGCTGCGGCCGCGATCCAATTAGGCATCGCTGACCAGATCACTCATATCTCAACAGGTGGCGGCGCTTCACTTGAATACTTGGAAGGCAAGACCTTGCCAGGTATCGCTGCTATTTCCGAGAAATAATTTCCAAAAATAATTTTTGAGGTGAAAGATATTGCGTACACCAATCATTGCCGGTAACTGGAAAATGAACAAGAATCCTCAAGAAACACAGGCTTTCTTGGAAGCAATCAAAGGCCAATTACCAGATCCAGCGCAAGTTGAATCAGTTATTGCCGCGCCTGCGATCGACTTAAACGCATTAGTATGGTTCTCCAAGGATTCTGCTTTAAAGGTTGCCGCTGAAAACTGTTATTTTGAAGACGAAGGCGCTTATACCGGTGAAACTTCACCAAAAGCGTTAGCTGAAATGGGCGTTGACTATGTGGTCATCGGTCACTCAGAACGTCGCCAATATTTCCACGAAACTGACGAAGACATCAATAAAAAGGCGAAAGCGATTTTCCGCAACCACATGTTGCCGATCATTTGCTGCGGCGAAACGTTGGAAACACGTGAAGCTGGCCATGAAGTTGACTGGGTCGTTGGTCAAATCAAGGCTGCTTTGGCTGGCTTGTCCGCTGAAGAAGTTTCTAAATTAGTGATCGCTTATGAACCAATCTGGGCCATTGGGACTGGCAAAACTGCTAGCTCTGACCAAGCTCAAGAAATGTGTCATGAGATCCGTGAAGCTGTCAAGTCATTGTATAATGAACAAACTGCTGAGAACGTTCGGATCCAATATGGTGGTTCTGTTAAGCCGGCTAATGTGCAGGAATTAATGGCTAAACCTGACATCGATGGTGGTTTGGTCGGTGGCGCTAGCATGATCCCTGAATCATTTTTAGCCTTGGTCAACTACCAAAAATAATGCCGCTTTGGAGTGTTAAACAACACTAAAATTTGGTACTATAATGAATGTAAGCCGATAAATCGGGAAAAAGAAAAGGAGCGAAACAAATGTCTGTAATTACTGATGTTTTAGGCCGCGAAGTTTTAGATTCACGTGGCAATCCTACTGTTGAAGTTGAAGTTTATACTGAATTAGGTGGCTTCGGCCGCGCGATCGTCCCTTCAGGCGCTTCAACTGGCGAACACGAAGCTGTTGAATTGCGTGATGGCGACAAATCACGTTTTGGTGGCAAGGGCGTTTTGAAGGCTGTTGCTAACGTTAACGATGCTATCGCAAAAGAAGTTATCGGGATGGACGCAACAGACCAACGTGCTTTAGACCAAGCGATGATCGAGCTTGATGGCACACCTAACAAAGGTAAATTGGGTGCTAACGCGATCTTAGGCGTTTCCTTAGCTGCTGCTCGTGCTGCTGCTGACGAAATTGGCTTACCATTGTACGAATATCTTGGCGGCCCTAACGCTCATTTGTTGCCAACACCAATGATGAACGTGATCAACGGTGGCGCTCACTCAGATAACAAGGTCGACTTCCAAGAATTCATGATCATGCCTGTTGGCGCTAAGTCAGTTCACGAAGCTGTTCGGATGGGCGCAGAAACATTCCACGCTTTGAAGAGCTTGCTGGCTGCTGACGGCAAAGCAACTTCTGTTGGTGATGAAGGTGGCTTCGCTCCTGACTTCGCTAACAACGAAGAACCTTTGGAATACTTGGTCAATGCGATCCAAAAGGCTGGCTACAAGCCTGGCGAAGATATTTCAATCGCGATCGACGTTGCCGCTTCCGAATTGTGGGATGCTGAAACTAAGAAATACAAGTTACGCTGGTCAACTGGTGAAGAGATGGATACACCTGCATTCATCGCTTACATCGAAGGCTTGGTCAACAAATACCCAATCGTTTCGGTTGAAGATCCAATCGACGAAAACGAATGGGAAGACTGGCAAGAAATTACCAAAGAATTGGGCAAGAAAGTCCAAATCGTTGGTGATGACTTGTTCGTAACTAACACTGATTACCTCAAGAAGGGGATCAGCATGGGCGTTGCTAACTCGATCTTGATCAAAGTTAACCAAATCGGTACTTTGACTGAAACTTTTGAAGCCATCGAAATGGCTAAAGAAGCTGGTTACACTGCCGTTGTTTCTCACCGTTCTGGTGAAACTGAAGATACAACGATCGCTGACTTGGTTGTTGCGACTAACGCTGGCCAAATCAAGACTGGTTCAATGAGCCGGACTGATCGGATCGCGAAGTACAACCAATTGATGAGAATCGAAGAACAATTAGGCGATGCTTCTAACTACAAAGGTATCAACAGCTTCTACAACTTGAAAAAATAATTAGCTTCCGGTGAAGTTAATGACCGTCTATCCGTTGGGTAGGCGGTTTTTTTTGTCTTGTTTTTTGAAAAGCGCGGCTTCTGTATTTGCTGACTTGCTTGATTGCAGGTGTGGTTGGGTTTGAGTGTGGACACAACCGCCTCAGGGCGTTTTTAGTGGCTGGAACGCAGTGGGCATCGTTTGAAGCCAATCCGCAAATACGGCGGCTTGTCTTCAAAGCGAGCCTTTGTCTAAGTGGCAAAGCCACAAAGACAAATTTCACTGCTGAGCCACACGCCCTGAGGCGGTTGCTAGGCAAGTTTGAGCCTATCTGCAATCTAGGCGAAGTAGGTTACGAAGTGCTTTTGCAAGTGTGGTGGTCAAAATGAGACCATTTCATTTTGCGAGAAGGTCCTGTCAGTTGTTTGACCAGAGTTGCCGGTGATTATCAAGCCGCTTGTTGCGGTGTGACTATCAGTACGAACTTGTGACCACTAGCCATGGTCCTCAACTACGTGGGAATCCGTCAATTTACACGCGCAGGTGTTATGGCGTGGCAGCTTAAACTACTTACAATTGTTGAGTAACTGTAACGGAGTGGTTCGGGGTGAGATCGCCGTGAAATTGGTCTTAGTGGCTGTGCCACTTAGACCAAGGCTCAGCTTTAAGATTCGCGTACTTTGCGAAGCTCAAAGTGACGCCCACAGCGAGCTCACCCCGAACCACGCAGTGGAAGTTACGGCTAAGATATGGGAGCACAGCGAGCTTACCCGCCACACGCAACGCAGGCTGCGGCCAGAATCGCTACGGAATAGACACCATAGCAAACCACCATTGATGCCATAGAAAAAACCGTGTCTGGGCACGGTTTTTACGTTATTGTCGCGATCAGTGTTTTTGACGATAGCGGTGGCAAAGCTGACGCCAGTTGCTCCTGCGCAGTAAAGTACGGCTAAATCCCTGAATAGCCTTTTGGGGGATCAGCGCCTTTTCTTGACCAAAGGTTTGTTGCTGATAGGCGTTTGTTATTTGCTCAAAAGTAGTACCCAGTTGCCAATCGCTGTCGAGTGCTTGGGCATAGGCCGTCAGGGTTTGACCTTGGGCGCGGGGGTACAAAGGTTGCAGACTACGAAGGGTCGCGCGATAGAAGCGTTCGAAGTTATGCTGTTTTAGATGGCGCGCCCAGAGCCATAGGCAGACAGGATAGAGCAGCGGCACGATGGCGATGATGAGCCCGAGCAAAATCAGCCAACTCAAAACAACTAACCAATTGGGCAGGTGTCCATTGAGTTTGAAGGTGCTGGCTTTTTTGCGGGTGCTACTGGTGGTGGCACTGGAACTTTTGTTGGCGGCAGTTGTTTTCGTTGTGCTACTGGTAGCGCTGGTCGAGCGAGTGCTGCTACTGCTACTGGAACGTTGGCTGATTGGTTCAGTGGTGGCGACCACTTCGTCGGCGTTGGCGAATCCTGGTGTGGGTTCAAACGGTAGCCAACCATAAGCGCCAAAGTAAACTTCAGGCCAAGCATGGGCATCGGAATTAGTGATCGTATACTCGTACCGTTGTTGGCTCAGCTCTTTGGTCAGGGTACCAGGCGCGAATCCTTTGGCCCAACGTGCAGGGATGCCGATACTGCGGAGCATCACGACCATCGCCGTAGAGAAATTATCACAATAGCCAACATGCGAATCAAAGAGAAAATAGTCGACATAATCGCGGTTTTGGGGCAATGTCGGGGTATCGATCTTAGAATAAACGAGTTCTGCGGAAGTGGCTAGGTAGTTTTCGATCGCCTGCACTTTTTGATAATAAGTCGGGGCGTTTCTCGTTAGTTTAAGCGCTAATTTTCGCACCCGATTGGGCAAGGTCGTGGGCAAAGCTAACTCTGTTTGGTAGGCGCTGGTATTTGGTGTGGGCATCGTCGCAATCGTTGCCGCTGTCATTTTTTTCGCGGCGGCGGTCAGCTGCATTTGTTGGACATCGGTCGCATTACCATAAAGCCGCTGTGAAAGATTATCATAAAAAGTGCTGTCCAATGAACCCGGTTGAACATTCTGAATGTTCAGCAGCCCATAAGGTAAGGCAATGTAATCTTGATTGTCCAGTGTTGTCATTTCGATCGCTTCCGACTGAGTTTGGTAACCCACCGTTGCCGCGCTATCACTTAAAACGGTCGGCGCATCCAAATAGCGTTGGCTGTCATTTTGATTTGTGCTGGTCCACCGCAAATTGCGCGTATTCTGCCAACCACGACCAGAATATTGGTTCTTGACTTGGATCCGTAAATAGTGGGGCTGGCTTGCCTGCAGTCGGATCACCGCCGTAGGATCATCGTACAAGGGGCCACCTAGCTGACTATCATCTTCGGAAAAACCTGTGCGGCTTGCGCCCTTAGCATAGCGTTCGATTCGTTCATAAAGACCGGTACGATTGAGTTGGGAACGCAATTCAACCGACCAACTGGCTAATTTAAGATTGATCTGAGGTAGGTTAGTGATCGAACGCCAGACCCCGACCACTAACAGCAGGGGCACGAGCCCTAACAATAGTTGGGACCAAGCGAAACGTTGATCTCGATAAAGCGACCAACCGCGGCTGAGACAAAAGATCAAGGTCAGTTGTAATAGCTCACTGGTCAGTTCATTACCATTAAAAATATGGACCGACATCAGATAGAGAAAAACGATCAAACTCGCGATCCCGGGACTGGACCAGAAGCAACTGAGCATCAAAATCAAAGCCAAGGCGATCAAGGCCAGTGTCACACTAAGGGTCGCGGTCAATTCGGCCGAACCACTGGTCAAGGAGGTGCTGATCGCCGTACTTAGGCGGCTGAAATAAGTACGCAACCATGCTCCCGAGAGCCCTAGATCATATGGCAGTAAGCGCCAGATCGTCAGTAGTTGGACCACACTCAATGCCAAGAAGGCTAAGGGCCAAGGTACACGCAAAAGGCTTAAGATAATGATCAAGACCCCGATCAGGACTAAAGCCTGCCAGAGTAGCAGCTGTTGCTCGATCTGATTGACGATCAAAAAGGCCTTTAAGAATAGATAACTGAGCCAAAAACCGCCAAGCAGACCGATCAGCTTATTCAAGAAGCGCTTCATGACAACGCCTCCCTAGGGACTGTGACTTGTTGCTGCGCATTATTGACTGTGATCGTGGTCGGTGTTACTTGGACGAGGATCAGTTTTTGTAAGGGGAATTGTTGGCTGGCTGTTGCCCATGAGGTCGCCGCCGCGCTGAAAACGATCAGAGCAGGGGTTCGCTGTAACGCTTCTGGACTGACCCAGTTTTGTTCCGAGTTAGCTTGGAATTGGGCCAATTGGGTCCAGGATGGCTGATTTAGGCTGGTTTGACCCAAGTAATAACCCTGCTCCCATAATTTAGTTTCCTGATCCAACGTTGTAAAGGCGCCTAACAAAGATTCAAAAGCCGGCGCTGCAGTTGCCAATAAAACGCCTGCCCAGATCGGTTTTTGTTCAGGCCGATCTTGACGGATCGTTGTTTTGCCCCGCTTAGCCGAGATCTTCCAATCAATGGCGTGGAGCGGGTTGCCTGGTCGATAATCACGCAAACTTTCCAAATCAAATGAGGGGTTAAGATCATCAGCGTTGGCATGCTTAACAAAATCGGCCAGTACCGCAATCAAGGCTTGACTCAAGGCAGGTTCAGCGGCGGGACCAACGATCAAAGGCTGTTTCAGCGTCAGGTGGCGCTGTTTGGTTGCACAACCGAGAAGATCCCAGGCCTGTAAAGTTAAAGGTAGCTCTGTATAAACGCCGCGAGTCAGTTGGTTAGGCCAATGAAAGTCACGCGCACGCCCAAAATAGGGACCTTGCCATAAGGTCCGTTGATCAGCGCGCACCGCTAACTTGGCAAAAAAACCGCGCCCTTTTAGTTGGAAGCGTAATGATTTGTTGGAAGTCGCGCTTAGCTTGCGTGCGCTGGTCGTCACTTGAAGTCGCGCTAATGGTGCCGCTAAGCTGAGCAAACTAAAGAAAACGGCGGTGATCGCCAGATCTGTGACCAACCAACTTGTTGGACTATTGAAGACTAAACCTAATATGATCAGTAGCAATGATCCTAGAAAAAAGGCCAGATTGCGCCGCCAGCTGTGCCAATGTCCTGTTCTCATCAGCTCACCTCGTGATCGGGACGGGGATCTGTTGTAATAGCTCAGCTAAAATGACCGCTGCGTTCAGACGGACGCCTGGCTGAATGATCAAACGATGGGCGAAAACCAGCGGCACCAGAAGTTGAATGTCTTCGGCCAACACAAAATTTCGCCCTTGAGTCAAGGCGTAGGCACGCGCTGCCGCCGCTAAGGCTAAGGTGCCCCGAGGACTGACGCCTAAACGGATCCGATCGTCTTTGCGTGTGGCGCTGGTGATCTCTAGCAAATAATCCAGTAAGGAATCGGCAAAGTGGACTTTTTGAACTTGTGCCTTCAACGCGCTTAGTTGTTCCGCGGAAATGATCTCTTGAGCTGCTGGGGCAGTCGTGGCCCGATCTGCTAAATCAAGCATTGCCAGTTCCGCTTTTTTGTCAGGGTAGCCAATACTCAAGCGCATCAAAAAACGATCCATCTGCGCTTCAGGCAATGGATAGGTCCCTTCATAATCACTAGGATTCTGCGTGGCTAGGACGAAGAAGTTCGCGTCCAAGGGATGGGTCGTGCCATCTAAAGTGACTTTGCGTTCGCCCATTGCCTCTAACAAGGCCGACTGGGTTCGGGGCGTGGCCCGATTGATCTCATCTGCCAAAACAAAAGTGGCGAAGATCGGTCCCGGTTGAAACGCGAAAGTATTGTCGTGACGATCAAAGATCGAGACCCCGGTGATATCCCCAGGCAACAAATCAGGCGTGAATTGGATCCGATGATAGCTACCTGCGAAAACCTTGGCCAGTGTTTGCGCCAAGGTAGTTTTGCCCACGCCAGGGACATCCTCGAATAAAACATGCCCGTTCGCCAATAATGTGGTGATCGTCAAGCGGATGATATCGCGTTTGCCGACGATGACTCGTTCGATCTCATCAATGGCTTGATCGATCAAAGCCTTTGCTGCAGTCGCTTCCATAAATTGACCCCCTTTTTCTTTATTATCTGACAGTTACTATCTTTTAACAAGTGAAACACCTGTCTTTTCCTGCCATTTTGCGTTTTCTGTGTCAAGGCGCACTTGACTTCTTGTCCGTAGCCTTCTTCAGTTGGTCGAAGATTTTTTAAGCAATGGCCCAGTGGTGCCTTTATTTTACAGGCCAAGGTGTGATTTGACCAATGCTCATTTGCTCTACCCATAATGCCTAAATGGTATAGGTACAAAATAAAAAAGCAGGTCAGGGAGACACTACTTTTGGTGGGAAGAAATGATGTTTTAAGAGAACGCCTAGGCCACAACCCACGATCGTCGCGACAATGATCAGCAGGTTACTGGGAATAAAGATCATCCCGAGATAGACCAAAGCTAAGGTCAAACCGATCACGGTCAATTGCAAGAGCAGGGGCAAACTGCGATCAGCGCTGATCTGGAGATAAAGCAGACCAATAAACATGGCGATGATCGCGAAATCCAGACCTAAGCGCTGGGGATCAGTAATATAATTCCCGATCAGGGCGCCGATCAAAGTGGCCAAATTCCAAGTGGCATAGGCCAGTAAATTGACTGTATTGAACCAAGGAAAGTTAAGCTGACCGGCGGTGAAATTAAGCTTGTTCATGCCTAAAGCGAAACTTTCATCGGTCAAGAGCGTCCCGAGAAAAATATTTTTGAGTAAACTATCTTTTTTGAAATAAGGCGCGATCGTTAAACTCAATAAGATCATGCGGGCATTGACCAGAAAAGTCGCGAGGACGATGGAAATGATCGGGCTGTGACTGACTAGTAAACTGACCGTAATGAACTGCGCCGATCCGGCATAAATAAATAGCGACATGAATAACACGAGCCAGGGACTAAAACCGCTGGCCCGACCGACCACGCCAAACGCGATCCCGATCCCGAGATAACCGAAGACAGTCGGCAAGGTTTCCTTGAACGCAGTCGCTTGATCAAGTTGATGATTCATTTGTAAAACCCCCCTTCGGAATGCGAACTGACCTGCTCCGTGTCACACAACCCAATCGCATATTTTAAATCAAAGTATCAAAGCAAAACATTATGTCAACGGATCCACAAGAGCAGCAACGTTAGGTCGTGGCTAAGCCAAGATCACGCGGATCACGGCTAGAGAAACGATCCCCACTGCGACGATCACCAACAGATTTTTAGAAATGATCGCGCTGATCAAAGTTGGCACTGAGGCCAAAAAATTCTCCAGATTCAGTCGGGGCAAGTGACCTAGATCTTGCGTGAACAGATTGCTGAACCACAATGCGGACATGATCACGATCGGGACGAAGCTAAGAAATTCCAAAACGCGATCAGATAGCGTGAATTTTTTCAGTAAGATAAACGGTAAGACCCTGGATAGCCACGTGATCAGGCCACAACCAATGATCGTTACCAAGGTATATTCAAAAGAAGACATGTTTCAGTACCACTCCTAACAGGCACCCGACCAAAGTCACGACTAAGATCAGCAGGTTGGCGGGAATAAAGATCAGTCCAATATAAATAAAAACGAAAACGATCGCGACCATGATCGTTTGTAAACGCCGATCAAGTGTCCGATCAGCGCTGAGTTGCAAATAAACTAGCCCGATAAACATGGCAACGATGGCAAAATCAAGCCCCAGTTGTTCCGGGTCAGGAATATAACGACCAAGTAAAGCACCGCTCATACTGGCGCCGATCATCATCAGATAGGGCGGCAAGGCAGCAGGGTAAAACCACCGGAAAGTCAGTTTACTACCGGTATAATTGGCCTTATTCATCGCTAAAGCGAAGGTCTCATCGGTCAAGAGACTGGCCATCAAAATATTTTTCCAAAGTTTTTGTTCGTGAAAGTGGGGCGCGACGGTTAAGCTCATCAAGATGATCCGGGCGTTGACTAAAAAAGCGGCGCCAAAGATCGCTAGGATCGGACTTTGACTAGCAAGTAGGCCGATGATCACGAATTGAACAGAACCGGCGTAAACAAAGAGTGATAATAACAGTACCAGCAAAGGTGTGAAGCCGTTTGTTTGGGCGATCACGCCAATAGCGAAGCAAATACCAAAATAACTGAATACGATCGGCAGCGTCTCTCGTAAGCCCGCGCGGGGATCCAGATCATGGCTCATTCCCGATTCTCCTATCTATCTCAAAATCCAAGGGAAAAATAAAGTGTTGGTTAATGATAACACACTGATCCTTGTTCTGAGCAAGTCACTGACGGATTTTTTTATAAAACAGCGCAGTTTTTTCTTCTGTGGTGAAAAGCCAGCGCTTATTATTTGAAAAAGAGTGATCAAAGTCGCCAAGGTAGAGAAAATATTTGGTATAATCAGGGTAGTTGATCGATCAAGACGGAAGCGATAGCAATGAACGGGCGACATCAGGCAAAAACGAGCTGGCAGAAGCATCGAGGTAAGTGGCTTGCTGGCATCTTAGGGGTAATCGTGATCATGATCCTTGGCGGGGTGATGATCGCGCAAGGGCAAGCGGCACGACGAGAAGCGGCGACGCAACGGCAAGTCAAGTTACGGGCAGAAGCAGTCGCGGCGGCCAAAAAAGAAAAAAGCGCGCGGCAAAGTTCGCAAAAAGAAGCAGCAGCTCAGCGCGCCGCTGCGAAAAGTTCTAGTGAAGCGGCGGCCGCAGCCAGTTCAAGCAGTCAGCAAGCCGCGGAAACGGCCTCAAGCCAGAGTAGCAGTTCTGCAGGCGCGACCAGTTCCACAAATACGTCCCCAGCAACGACCACCCAAGCTTCTGGAGTCACGACCGGGATCGGGCAAAATCACACACCGGCTGCTAGCAGTTATGCTTTTGATGTGGCGCAGATCCGTGCGGTGATGAATGGTCAAGCTAGTTATACGGGACGAAAAACAGTTTTCTTAACTTTTGATGATGGTATTGATTTGACAACGACGCCACAGATCTTGGCGATCTTACAACGCTACCAAGTCCACGCAACTTTTTTCCTAGTAGGTAAGTCGCTGGGCCCACGGACGCAAGCCTTACTACAGCAGGAATACCAGGCAGGTCATGGACTGGCGATCCACAGTTTCTATCATGATTATGGGCGGCTTTATCCGAACCGTCGCGGCAACGCGGCGCAGATCTTAGCGGAGGCAGAGCAGACTCAGGCGGCTTTGCGGCAGTATTTGGGCGCCCAATTCAGTACACGTGTTTGGCGTTACCCCGGAGGTCACATGTCTTGGCAAAACTTAGCGCCAGCAGACCAAGCGTTGAGCTCTCATGGGTATCATTGGATGGATTGGAATGCGGCTTCCGGCGATGCGATGAGCGCGGCGCAAGCACCGAAAAATGTCGCGGAAATGGTGCAGTATCAGGCACATTCGCTGAGTTATTATCCTGATCACGGCGTTCGTGTGGTTTTGATGCATGACGCGGCCAGCAAACAACTGACTGTCGATGCCTTGCCTAAGATCATTGAGTTCTATCAACAGGCTGGGTATCAATTTGGTATCTTGAGTTAGTTAGACCTTGTGAGCTGATCTGATTTGAGCTGATTTGAAAAGTGCGGTTTCTGTATTTATTTCTCCGCTTACTTGCAGGTGTGCTGGGTTTGGATGTGGACGCAACCGCCTCAGGACGTTTTTGGTGGCTGGAACGCAGTGGGCATCGTTTGAAGCCAATCCGCAAAAGCAGCGGCTTGTCTTCAAAGCGAGCCTTTGTCTAAGTGATAAATCACTAAGACAAACTTCACTGCTGAAACGTGTTCGCCAACCTAGCTTCTTCCGCTTAGCTACGCTCTTATTCCGGAAGCAAGGAACGCTTCCAAAATAAGAGCTAGGCTAATGCTCAGAAGCTGACCAGGTCGGCTCACACTCTGGATAGAGCCACACACCCTGAGGTGGTTGCTGGGCAAGTTTGAGCTTATCTGCAATCTGGGTGAAGTAGTTTGCAAAGTGCTTTTGCTAGTGTGGTGGTCAAATAGTACCACTTCGATTGGTGAAGAATCTCTGACTAGCTGTTACGGTGTCACCATCTTATAATCCTGTGATTGCAAGCCATGGTCGTCAACTGCGTGGGAATCTGTCAATTCACACGAGCAGGTAGAATGGCGTGGAAGCTTAGTCTGCTTAAAACGGTTGAGCGGGCGGAGTGGAGTGGAGTGTGGCGGGTGAGCTCGCCGTGAAATTGGTCTTAGTGGCTGTGCCACTTAGACCAAGGCCTGATTTTAAGACTCGCAAAGCGAGGCTTAAAACAGCGCCCACAGCGAGCTCACCCGCCGCACGCAACGCAGACCGCGGCCAACGTTGAAACGTAACAGCTTGCCCGCTACACGCAACGCAGCCCGGGGCCAATCTTAGAACGGAATAATTATCACCGCAGACTCACCAACGTATTTTTCTCCGCATAATTGCGTAATCGCTCCGAAAACAAAGGTCAGGGCTTCCTCAAGCCGACTAGCGTCAAGGCTCAGGGGCTGACCGGCGCGATCCGCATCCTATTGACTTGACCTTTTGGGGCTAGGTTTGTAGAATCTGGGGTGTAAGCGTAACTTACGATTGGGGAGAAGGTGGGCACCATCACTGGAATTGTTAATTTCTTGACCAAAGTCCGGTCGTTGTCGTTTTTTCAGATCATGCAGCGGACTTTAGTCATTTTGTTTCCATTCGCGCTTTTTGGCGCGTTTGCGCAAGTATTTGCGGCCTCGTTTTTGTCGGTCGGCGGTTTTTTCGGCAGTATTTTTAATGTGGATGCTTGGTTGCCACACTATGAAGCGTTGCGGGTCTTGTTTGAGGACTTGAGTCAGTTGACTTTGGGGATGCTGACTGTGGCTGGCGCGTTCCAAGCCGCTAAGTATACGGCGAAATACTACCATAAAGATGATCAAATGGCCGGCTTGACTGGTGCGATCGGCTATAGCTTGATTTTTTTCCACCACACGACTACGGAAAATGGGATCGCGGTCGAAATGCGGTACTATGACTATCATTGGTTACTGGTCGGTGTTTTAGTCGGTTACGGTGTGGGTCGATTGTTCCGCCGTTTCGGTCAGTCGGAAGATGCGACGGCGGCGGATCCTGATTTGATTTTGAACCGGGCATTTTTAGCGATGCGGCCGATTTTGATCACTTTGTTCTGGGCCCTGATCTTGCATACCGGGTTCGCATTTTTGCGCTATGCAAAAATCGACCAGTATATCACGATGGGCGTTCAAAACTTGGCCAATCAGAAAGCCAGTTTACCAGTGACTTTTGGCGCGGCGTGGTTGACGACGATTTTAGGTTGGTTTGGTTTCACCGGCCCATTAGCTTATACTAGCAAAATTTCTGAGATCGAGATCTGGGATAATTTGGATATGGCGCTCAGCAAGGGCAATAGCTGGCAAGCGCCGCATCCGTACACGGCCTTGTCGCTATATCATAGTTTTGGGACCTTTGGCGGGACGGGGGCTTTACTGGCGCTATTGATCGGGTTGATTTTATTGAGCCGTAGTCGCAATTCACGCTTGGTGGCGCAATGGAGTTTCTTTCCCGCCATTTTCAATGCGGGCCTACCGATCATGTTGGGTATCCCGATCTTGTTGAATCCGTTGTTCTTTCTCCCCTTTACCTTGATCCCGTTGATCAACATGGGTTTGGCGGCTGGGGCGATCGCCTTACGTTGGATGCCGCCAGTGGTTTATCCAGTACCAGCGGGAACACCGGGGCCGTTAGTGGCCTTTATCGGGACCAATGGCAATTTCGCCGCTTTGATATTTGGGATCAGTTTATTGGTGATCGATGTTTTGTTATACTGGCCTTTTATTCGCCTAACAGAAAATGTGAACCAGCATTTGCGAAAAGAGGCGGTTTAAGTGTTGCTTTTTAAGAAAATACGCCAATGGCCAAAACTAGTTTGGCACTGGATCTTTTTGAGTTTGTTCTTGCTATTGATCGTGGGGTTGGCTTGGCCGTCATATGCCTGGACTCAGGCCAACGTCAAGCAAATGGCCACGCGCCATAATTCAAAAATGTCGCCGGTGATCATGATTCCCGGAAGTAGCGCCAATGAAAGTCGTTTTGATTCATTGATCACGACCATCAATAATACCGATCATCAAAATCATAGTTTGTTGCGCCTTCATGTTTATAGTGATGGGACCATCAAGGCGACTGGCTCGATCCGACCTGATGACCACGAACCTTTTATCGTTGTCGGCTTCGAGAATAATGCTGATGGCTATGACAATATCCAAAAGCAGGCGAAGTTATTTGGCCAGGCTTTTAAACAGTTGGCCAAGAAATATAATTTCAATAATTTTAAGGGTTTTGGTCATTCAAATGGCGGCTTGATCTATACCGATTTTCTAGAACATTATTTTGACGATGATCAGATCACGATGAAGCGCTTGATGACTGTGGGCACGCCTTATAATTTTGCCGAGAACTCCACCAGTCGCAAGACGCAAATGTTGGCGGATTTCATCAAGGATCGAGGCGCGATCCCGACCGATCTTGTCGTCTATTCGGTGGCGGGGACCGAGAATTATGATAATGATAGTATCGTGCCGATCAAGAGTGTGGCGGCCGGCAAATATATTTATCAAGGGCAGGCGGCGCAATACACCCAGATCACCGTCACGGGGAAAATGGCCCAACATTCGGAACTTTTAGCCAATCCCCAGATCCTCGATCTGATGACTAGATATTTGCTTGATCCCGTTAAGACTAATCCAAAAAAGACCACCACCCGAACTTATCATGATGATGATCCGACCAATACTTTAGATAATAACAAATGAAAATAAAGTCCAATAAAAACGGTCACTTCTTTCTCTGCTGGTTTGAGTAGGAAGTGACCGTTGATCGTTGCCCTGAAGTGATCCAATCATTGCTGGGTCACGTCATAATCAGAGACCCGTGGTTCTGTGTCGGGATCTTTTTTCTGCTGGGCGACAGCTTGCGTGTACTTTTGATACACAGCTGTCGTTTTGATTTTTGCGACTGAAGTCGTATCACTAGCATCATCATCTAGTAGGATATTGGAATTGGCGCCGGTGACCAGTAAGGAGCCATCTTGTTGAGCATAGGCGATGAACAAATAAGTTTTTCCTTTTTGTGGCAGGGTGTCGTTCTCAAATAAATCGTAGGCCGTTTTATCTTCACGGATCCCACCTGCTTTGGCCAAGTCGATCGGCGCCGTGGTGATCAACTCATTCTTGAGATTGGTCAAGACTTGGACTTGGTATTGGGTATAAGCGGAACCGATGTATTCGACTGAACCATCTTTTCGTTCGACCGGCACCTTATTTTCATAAGTGGTACCTGTCAGCTCAGTGACCTTGCCGACAAAAACATAATTGCCCGAACCAACGACAGCCTGAGGATCAGAAACATCAATATTGTAATCGGCCTGAATGGTATAGGTCGATGGACTTTTGGGGATCTTATTTGCGGCGTGTCGATCTAGACCATTACTTATCAAGATGAGACCAACGACAGCGGCCAGTGCGATCAGCCCAAACTTGAGCCAGTTCTTTTTCATAGGATTGCCCTCCTATATGATCGTGAGATCGTCACGACGATCGTTTGTGATGATCTGGTTATATTAGCGTGATCATGACCCTTGGTAACGTTGATTTAACGTCTACTTATTCATAATTCAATAGTATCATGAAACCGTTTTAAATCAAATGGCTACTACTTTGATGATGGCGTCAAGTTAACGTGGGTTTTAGTAATAAAGATATTTGCTAGAATTATCTGAATACTGATGGCACCAGTAC
>NZ_BROC01000032.1 GCF_024345205.1 Lapidilactobacillus luobeiensis
TGGCGGCGCAATACTTTACACTGGTATACCTTGGATTTTCAGACCACGGATAAGCGTGTTTTTACGGAGATCCTCAACGCGGATAATGCCGATCTGCTCAAACGCAATTTGTTGATGATCCCTAAGATGGCCGAGATCGAGGTCACCGATCGGGTAAAGCGTCGGAGTAAGTTTGATTTTGCAATGAGTAACGTCAATTTCAGTATTTGGAGTGGCAATGGCATGCTGATTGTTGGGGGAGTGCTTTTATTCTTATTAGTCATCCTGCCGAAGCTCGTGACCTATTTTCTCAAGTAACGATCGTTTATTGTTCTTAAATAACAGTTAACCCATATTTTTAATTCGTCTGCCAGCAAGTTGCCTCCTTGCTGGTTTTTTCTTTTAGAAAATTTGCATAAAAGTGATTATATTCTGAAATCGAACGGTTTACAATGATTCGAACGAGATACGCTGGCAGAATCATCTACCGCCCACACGGTTCCTAATGTTCCGATAGGCGGCGCAAATTCATCATTCATCCGCACTAATTCCACACGGCATCCAACAGGATACTTCCTGCGGACATGGTTGACCGTTTCTTCATTCGGAAACTGTATTAGGCGCACCACCTTTCCACGAACTGTTGCCGGAAAGATTGCGGAGCAGAACCTTCCGCGCGATTTCTTCGTTGTCGGCCATGTCATTGAACTCAAGGTTTCCCTCGCAGGTGACTGTGAAATAGTCCACCTCGTAGGCGGAGGTCGGGATGCGAAGGTACTTCGATTTCGCACCCATGATTTTTTCCAGTGCCTTTACAACAGGCTTTCTGTCCATAAGATTGTAGGTTACTTTCATGGCGTTTACCCCCTTGTTTTTTTGGTACGACATTAATCACTCTAAACCGCAGAAATAGCAAGCGGATTCCGAGCATAATGTAGACAAAAAATCGGGACGGCATTTGTGCATAAAGCAAGACCACGCTAAAGATTTTATCCTTCGGCGTGGTCTCAATTTTTTCGCTCCGCTTGAAGAGTGTCGGCTTGAAATTTACTTGTTTTCATAAACCCCTAAATTGCATCTCATCCGAGGTGGTCTTTTCTAGTGGGCTTACTTTGTCTGAATATCTGACCTCAAGCAGGCTGGGTGTCTCAGCTCATTAAAACTGTTGATAGCTCATTAATGCTCTTGATAACTCATTAATACCAGCAGTGCTCATTAAACCTGTCACCAGACCATCAATACTCTTGATAGCTCATTGATCGTCAGCGCTACTCATTAAAACCGTCGGCAGCTCATTAATGTTCCTGATAACTCATTATCGCCATAGTTATCGATCAACTAACTGGCCTATCATGTGCTGGAGCAAACGGATTACGGCTGAAAAGACCGTTGAATTTCAGCGGCACTTGCTCACTATTTTTTCAAAAGGGACTTAACCCTCACTTATGATACGGACTGCCCTCGTTGATCATAAACGCGCGGTAGATCTGCTCGGACAGGACCACTCGCATCAATTGGTGGGGCAAGGTCAGCTGGCCGAAGCTCAGTTGGTCGTTGGCCCGCTGCAACACCGTCGGGCTGAGTCCCAAAGAACCGCCGATCACAAAGGTGACATCGCTGTGCCCATAGGTGGCCAGGTCCTTTAACTCCTGCGCGAAAACTTCTGAGGCCCGTTCACGACCCTTGATCGCCAAGGCGATCACGTATTCTTTATCCTTGATTTTGCCGAGGATCCGGTCGCCTTCAGTGGTCATCACTTGGTCCATTTGCGCGGCGGACAGTTTCTCCGGTGCTTTCTCATCGGCCACTTCCACGATGCTGAACTTAGTGAAGCGGCTCAGGCGTTTCGCGTATTCGGCGATCGCCGCTTTAAAATATTTTTCTTTCAATTTGCCCACACATACGATTTTGATCGTCATCTGAATTTTCTCTCCTTAAAGCTAGAACGGCGCTTGGCCAACCGTTTACTCGCGAATCTGACCTTGCCCGTAAATATGATACTTATTTGAAGTCAGCGCCGTTAAGCCCATTGGTCCCCGCGCGTGCAATTTCTGCGTGGAAATACCGATCTCGGCACCGAACCCAAATTCAAAACCATCCGTAAATCGCGTTGACGCATTCGTGTAGACCACCGCCGCGTCGATCTCCCGTTGGAAACGTTCTGAAGCCTGATAGTCCTTAGTCACGATTGTTTCCGAATGACCAGTACTGTAACGGTTGATATGAGCGATGGCTGCGCTCAAGTCTGGCACAACTTTGATTGCCAAGATCAGATCGTTATACTCGGTGCCCCAATCCGCGGCGGTTGCTGGGGTGATTGTCGGTAAGATCTGTAACGCCGTTTCATCGCCGCGCAACTCCACTTGGTAAGGGGCCAAAGCTTGCTGTAATCGTGGTAAAAATTCTGCCGCCACTGCTTGATGCACCACTAGTTTTTCCATGGCATTACAAACAGAAGGCCGCTGGGTTTTGGCATTGATGATTATTTCCCGGGCCATAATCAGATCAGCGCTTTGATCCACATAAACATGGCAATTCCCAGCGCCGGTCTGGATCACAGGTACTTGGGCATGTGCTTTAACAAAATCAATAAATTGAGCGCTGCCACGGGGGATCAGGACGTCTACATATTCGGTGGCCGTCATTAAAGCTTGGGCCGTTTCATGACTAGTATCGGTGATCAACTGGATCGCTGTTGCTGGCAAACCAGCCGCTACCAACCCGCGCTGCAGCGCTCCTGCCAAAGCGATATTGGTCTTGATCGCCTCTTTGCCCCCACGCAAAATCACTGCATTGCCGCTTTTCAAAGTCAAGGCCGCTGCGTCCACCGTAACATTGGGACGGGCTTCATAGATCATGCCGATCACCCCAAGTGGGACGCGCACGTTTTCGATCCGCAATCCGTTCGCTGTTTGCCAGCCGTTGATCACCGTGCCAACAGGGTCAGGCAGTTGGATCACTTGTTGAACGCCCGCCGCCATTGTCGCTAACCGTGCGTGGGTGAGTTGCAAGCGATCCAGCATCACCGCGCGTAACCCATTGGCTTTTGCGGTCGCTAGATCCAGTTGATTGGCCGCTAAGATCTCGCTCTCTTCAGCCAATAATTGTGTGGCCAGCGCTTGCAACGCCAGATTTTTTTGGGTAGTCGCCATTAAAGCCAGTTGATGTGCCGCTATTTGCGCTTGTTGACCGACCTCATTCAGCTTCGTTGTTGTCATTTAATTCGCTCCCTTTTCATTTTTGAATAGCGTGCCCACTTCTTGACCATCAAGAATATCAAAAATAATTTCAGGGTCAGCGCCATTGGCTAAAATCATTTGTTGCTGATTACGTAGGATCCGCTGCGCCGCCCGCAATTTTGTGACCATACCGCCGGTGCCAAAAGAACTGCCCCGTCCGCCGGCATAACCCGAGATCGTCGCGTCGATCACTGCCACTGTCGAGATCAAGTAAGCTTGCGGATCTTTTTTTGGATTGGCGGTAAACAAGCCGTCAATATCTGATAAAACGATCAGTAGATCCGCTTGAACCAATTCCGCGACGATCGCCGACAATTCGTCATTATCCGAAAAACTGGTCTTGTGATCCAATTCGTCCACTGAAACCGTGTCATTCTCATTGACGATCGGGATCACATGCCGCCGCAACATCGCGTTCAGTGTATTGACCACATTTTGGTGGCTGACTGGGAAGCTGATCACATCGCGTGTCATCAAAACTTGGGCGCAGACCTGTTGGTACTCAGCGAATTCACGGGTGTAGATCCCGATCAAGCGGCTTTGGCCGATCGCCGCTAATGCCTGCTGATCAGGGATCGTGGTCGGCCGCTCCCCCAGATCCAAAACGCCGCGACCAGCCCCGATAGCGCCACTAGAAACCAAGATCACTTCTAAGCCGCGGTTACAAAGATCGGTGAGCACATAGGCTAACCGAGCGATCGCCCGCAGATTCAATTTACCATTCGCCAAGATCAAGGAACTGGTGCCCACCTTGACCACTAATCGCTGTACGTTCAATTTTCGCAAAATGCACGTCCTCACTTGTTTCATTCAATATTTTAATCTTAACACCTGACTCATTTTTGACAAACACTTTTTCGAGGCTACTATGGCGGCGCACCCAATCTACGAATCGTCACTTACTTGTCGCCGACAAACTACTTTTCTTCATTAAAATGGCTTGAAAAGCACCGCCGCTTTGGGGTATATTGGTACACGGACTTGTTCCACTGTGGCACTTCTGATCCCAAAATGGGTATCTCCTTTGGCCACAGTTATTAATAACCGTCATGGGTTATAAAGGAGTGAATCACATGACAAAAGAACAGAACCATCTGCGTGACATCGTCATTTCGGCGATCATCGCGGCATTATATGTTGCCTTGACCTATTTGAGCCAAATGTTTGGCCTTGGTTACGGCGCCGTGCAATTGCGGCTTTCCGAAATGCTGAACTGCTTGGTGATCTTCAACAAGCGTTATATTTGGGGGATCACCGTTGGCTGCGTGATCGCCAATCTCTCCAGCACCCTAGGCGTGGTCGATATCCTCTGGGGCTCCGCGCAAACGCTGATCACCTTGACGATCATCTACTTCGTCAGCAAAAAGTTGCCGAACTTGATCAGCAAGTTGACTAGCGTCGTCGTCATCGGTACGGCAATGATGTTCCTGATTGCTTGGGAATTAGTTGTCTTGACCAAAGCCCCATTCTGGTTGACTTATGGGACTGTAGCCGCTGGCGAATTCGCCTCATTATTGATCGGCGCGATTCTTTTCTACTATATCAGCAAGCGCGTCGATCTGGTCGCCTGACCGGTCGCCTTGCGACCAATGACCCGAGCTGCGCTTGTCCCTGCTTAACTCAATAACGATAATGATCGTCTGACTTTTAGTCGGACGGTTTTTTTATTGGCAAAAATCTTATCCTCTCGACCTGACCGATCAATTTCCTCTACGATATGGACCTAGAATATTTTCCTGTCAACAGACTTCTTCACTTGTTTTAAGTGAAAAACAGGTGTTTAGCGTACTTATTTGTGTTAGACCGATTTATCCCCAATCATCTTTAAAAAAAGACACCGTTTTATCCCCAAAAACTAGCCGGATTTTCTGACCTGACTAGTTTTCCCCAACTTATCCACAAAGTTATCCACTTGTACACATGTTCGCCACGAAATATAGTGTCAATAGCTGTGCTTAACACCAAATAAACGATTAGGAAATGTCAAGGATAAAATTATTTTTTTAAGTTTTCCACTGTTTTTTATTGTTCGCCCTTATGCTGTTACTGCCGTGAAACGCTGTGTCCATGCCTGTTTCCTTCAACTTTTTTTACTCCGCTATAAAGTTATCCCCAACTGTCAATAACTTTGTGGATAACTATCTGGTCGAGCTAATGGCTTGCTCTTAACACTAATCCACAGGCTTATCAACAAGCTGTGGATAACTAGTTAACAACTACCCACAGCTTGACAGAATTTTTCACACAAAAATATCCGAACATCTTTTCGATTTGAACGATATAACGGCAATAAAACCGAACTTTATCAAGAAACAAGTCATCGTTCGCTTTTTATTTGATTATTTTTTTCTGGGCCATTATCGCGTTATTGCACCTAAATGGCCGTTATAACGGCTTTATTTCCCCAGACCAGTTGCTACGCGAGTTTTCCACCTGATAATTCACAAATGTGGACAACTACTCCCAAATCAATGGAATACTTAAACCAGTGGCTTATCCGTTAAGTAATTCTCCATGCCAATTCTTTACTTTCACCAAATCTGGCCTATAAAAAAAGCACCCAAACTTAAAACTTGTTTGAGTGCTTGCTGCTCCGACTTATTCGTAAACTGATTGACTCTGGATCTTGCCAGAATTAGCTGTTGAGCTATTTATGCCTACCTAGTTAGCGGAGCTACTGCTAGAGCTACTGGTCGTTGACGCTGCTTCCTTAGTCAAAGTAACTTTCGTCGAACTCAATTTACCATCACGATAGTATTTGACCGTAACCGTGTCACCAATCGAATGCGCGTAGATCGCGGTATGGATCTCGGCAATGCTGGTTACTTTTGTATCATCGACACCGACGATCGTATCGTATTTCTTCAAGCCCGCTTTAGACGCTGGCGAATTTGATTCAACCGAAGCGATCACGACACCACCAGTGACAGAAGATGGTAATTTCAAAGTAGCAGATTGTTGATCAGACGAAATGTTCGTCAGATCGACCACAGACACGCCTAGCGCCGGCCGAATGACTTTCCCATTTTTGACCAATTGATTGATGATCGAAACAACTTCATTACTTGGATAAGCAAAGCCCATCCCTTCAACGGAAGTTCCGTCAGTGCTCTCAGCGTACTTCAAAGAATTGATCCCGATGACTTGACCAGACATATTGATCAAAGCGCCGCCCGAATTTCCTGGATTGATCGCGGCGTCTGTTTGAATGACCGCTGCTTGACCAGTGACTTGGCCGCTAGACTCATCAGTGACATCGATCGTCCGGCTTTTAGCAGAAATGATCCCTTCAGTTACAGAAGTTGCATACTCACTGCCTAAAGGTGACCCAATTGCCAGAACAGGTTCGGCAGTGGTGATCTTCGAAGAGTCGCCGAAGCTTGCTACTGCGGTGACTTTGCTAGCGTCGATCGTCAAAACTGCTAAATCACTAGTTTCATCTGCGCCGATAACTTTAGCGGTTTCCTTAGTCCCATCGGCCAAAATCACTTCGATCGAGTCTGATCCAGAGATAACATGGTTATTGGTAACGATATAGGCCTTGCCATCTTTCTTAGAGTAGATGACCCCAGAACCTTCGCTGACCGTTTCCAGATCAGTGGACGATGACGAGCTACTGGAACTGCCAGAAGAACTATTGCCATCACTATTACCGTAACCATTGCTACCACTGCTGTTACTGCCACTATCACCGAACAAACTGCCAAAAATATCGCTTTGATTCTCGCTTTGCCGTTGTTTATTGATCACTGAGACCACGGCCCCTTCAACTTTATTGAAGGCTTTCGTTGCCGCGCTACTAGTTTTAACAGAAACATTACTGGTTTTTGTCGTTCCAGTTGTGGTTGCAGTAGTGGACGTACTGCTATCTGCGGCGTTATTGTTCTGATTCAACGCTGTAAAGCCCGCAAACGCGACGCCACCACCAATGACCGCGGAAATCACGGCGATCACAGCGATTTGCCACATTGTGATCCCACGAATAACTTTTCTTTTACTCATTAGATATCGATCTCCTTAAAATCATCTTCGAATAGGTTCAGGACCTATTTTCATTCTGATTTTATCTTACTGACAAAATTTGAAAAAATTATGAAATTGCTCTTGACAATTCCGCAACTAATTGTGTCTTTTTTTAGTTGAAATCGTCTATTTATGAATAAATTTCCAGAATATTCGCCAGGATCTAGCCTTGATTTTTTACCATTTTCATTGTATTCGTCAGCAAAGATTGCCAAGAACCAGATTAAATCAAGGTCAGTGGATCCGCCACTGCTGGATCAGTATCATAAATATTGAAGTCCGAACCAACGGCCAGATCATGATCCGCCAGAAAATCATTGACCGTTTGATGCGCCAAAGTTTTCACGTTATTTTCTTGACTCAAGTGACCTAAAAAGATTTTCTTAGTCCGCTTACCCAGTACTTCCATTAGCGTTGCCGCGCCATCATGATTAGATAAATGGCCCTGATCGCCTAGGATCCGCTGTTTCAATGACCAAGGATAAAAACCATTGCGTAACATTTCTAGATCGTGATTACATTCCATTAAATATCCGTCCGCGTTCTTGATCACTCCGGCGACATTTTCAGAAACATAACCGGTGTCCGTCAAAATCGCAAAGGCATGGTCATCATGATGGAACTGATAAAATTGCGGTTCAGCAGCGTCATGGGAAACGCCAAAGCTCTCAATATCCAGATCGCCCAAACTCAAAGTGCTCCCTAGCTCAAAAACATGTTGCTGCTCCGGGGCGATTTTACCGATTTTATGACTCATCGCCTGCCAAGTTCCTTCGTTGGCATAAACGTCCATCCCATAACGCCGCGCCAAAACACCCACGCCGTGGATATGATCGGAATGCTCATGCGTGACAAAGATCGCGTCAACATCTTCCAATTTACGGTCGATACTCGTCATCAAAGCGCTGATTTTTTTACCGGAAAGACCTGCATCAACTAAAACCTTCCGCCCTGGTGTTTCAATATAAGTGACATTGCCGGAACTACTGCTAGCAAGAACGCTGACCAATAGCCCTTGATTTGCGGCTGGTGACATGAATAAATGCTTCCCTTCCAAAGATAATCAACAAAAGCATACCACATTTTCAATCAGAGTGCGAAGCGAGGATGGGTGGCTGTGAGCATTAACCTAGTCATGGGTTTGAAAGCTGCTTTTTGCTTTCAGAACCATGACGTAGTTAAGCACAACAGCCAATCCTCGCGTAGCACGTTTCAATCACAGTGCGAAGCGCAACGGTTTGACTTTGAGCATTAACCTAGTCATGGATTTGGAAGCTGAACTTTGCTTCCAGAGCCAGAACGTAGCTAAGCACAGAAGCCAGGCTCGCGCAGCATTCCTAGGTTCAACAACTAAAAAGCACACGGCCTAGCCGTGTGCTCGATTACGACCCACTTTCGTCTTCATTGGTCCCACTACTGCTGGCAGCGGTCGAACTACTGCCGCTCGAACTGGAACTACCATCATTAGCCGTGGTACTCCCTTTGATCACCGTTCGGGTCAAAGCGTTGACCTTTTTCAGCGACTCATTTTTGGTCCCTTTATGCTGGATCATCACGTTCCAAACAGGCACATAGATCACACTTCCACGCACTTCCGTCAATTCTGAATAGCCTAGACGGTACCAAACGATTTTTGAATTGGCCACTAATTCACTAGACGTATACAATAGTTGGATCGCGTCCTGCGCGCTGATCGTCGCTTGCTTCTCCCGCAAAACTGTCACATTCGGTAAATAAGTTTGAGTATAGCCCGTGACTACATCATTGTTGACATTGAAAGTCAGTGTACCTTGTGGGTCAAGCACGACCCCTTGTTTGATTTTTTGCGCAAAGACTAATGTGTTCTTAGGATCTGACATCCCCGCGATATAAGAATATTCGGCGCCGTGTAAAATATTAGTGCCACTTTTTATGAATTTCTTTAATTCGCTGATCAAATGTTCCTTGCTGTACGTCAGCGGCGTATTGAACTGACTCGTTAATTTGTGGGTACGATAATTATATGAAGTCGTTTGACCAGTCAACTGTGGTAAACCTTTAACCAACGTGTCAGTGGTCTCACTAGCCAAGTAGAAACCTTCGTCATTGGCGTCAGATAATTTTCCCACGGTGATATGGTCCTCTTTCATGTCTTGGGCAATAGCCTCAGAGTCAGATAGATTCGTCGTCGTGGTATAAGGGGTGCTACTGTCATTTTGGGTAAAAGAGGCAAACAGAAAAATGTCCAACGCGACAAAAACAATTAGAAAGATCAGCTCGATCCGTCGAAAGTCCATTAATTCGCCACCCCCGTTTTATCATTGATCCAGTCCTGATAAGTCTGCCAGCGATCATTGATCTTCGCATAATAAGTCGGTGTTAGATCAACGATATCACTTTCACTTTGATTAGTGACCCATTGGTAGCCGATCACCAGATCTTGCAATTTATCTTTGGTGTAACCTGCGCTCAATAACTTTTGTAATACCGTATTCGTCGCTGGTAAGGTCACCAGATCACTGCCGGCAGGAACTGGTACTTGTAGCACCCGACTCGAAAATTTGATATGACTACCTGAGCGGGAAAAACTGATTTTCACCGCGCCAAAATCGCTTTGTTGAAAAATAGGGAAGCCTTCAACAAAACTACGAAATGAGATCGTTTTTTTAGTATCGTCCACACTATAATAGCGGATATCCGTTAAGGGATTGCCAATGCTGTTCAGCATGGTAAAGCCGCTTTCTTGTAACCGATTCAGACTTTCCGGCACCGTGGTTCGGCTATTGTCAACAAATTCCAACTGGTCACTACGATGGTCGACGATCAATTGATTATGATAACTACCGCCACCATAGTAGACCGTTTGCCCGCCAGATTCCCGCGACTCCACATTGGCGTTACTGTCACTGCTCATCAATGCCGAGATATACATCGTCTCGTTGCGCCGATTGATCAAGTAACTATAGGGCTGCAAGCTGACCTGCTCTTGGAAAAATAACCGTGGCTGCCCAGATAGCACTTCTTGAGTAACCTTGGCCTTGAAATCACATTTCTCGATCAGAGCGGTGATCGGCGCAGCCGTCGCCTTGCTGACACGACTTTGCCAGACCGTTTGCGTTTGATCATTTAGGAAATATACTTGGGTCGGATCATCATCTAAACCAAATATGATCCGGTCGAAGGCGTGATCCGTGGGCGAACTTTTCAGACTATCTTGCTTGGTGACTTCACCAAAAAGTTGTGTTGAAAGTTGATCTGAGTACACCAATTGTAAGGAATCCGTCTGTTTCAGGAGGTCGTTATAACGCGTCGTGCTCCGATGAGACGAACGAAAAGACCATTTGCTGATCAATTTACGGATCTCCAAAACCAAGTTTTCTTTATGGTTATATACCAACTTTTGCCCGCCTTGACGATCAACGTGGATCACTTCGGTCGGTACAAAAACTTGGTTCAAAGCCTGCTGGTTGCTGATCAGGGCTGTATTGACCGCCGATTCAGTATCCGAACGCCGTTCATAGCGCTGGTTGTTGGTCCAGATCAAATAAGATAAAACCAGACTGATCAAGATCGCGATGATCAAAATGATCCGCACTAGCACATTAGTTTTCCGCATCCCACTCATCTCCATTCTCATAAGACCGGTATGGCAATGAAATGTAGAAAGTCGAGCCCCGACCTTCCGCGCTATCGACCCAAATGTGGCCGTGATGCGCTTCAACAACTTCTTTAGAGATCGCCAAACCTAGTCCTGTCCCGCCCTGTTTTCGAGAGCGTGCCTTATCGACTCGATAAAAACGGTCAAAGATCTTGTTGATGTCTTTCCGCGGGATCCCCAGACCTTGATCACTGATACTGACCACCACACTCTGTTGATTTTCGATCAACCGCGCCGTGATCACCCCGCCATCTGGCGAATATTTGATTGCATTATTCATGATGTTATCGATCACTTGCATCATTTTATCAGTGTCCAGCTCGACCCAAAGATCCCGTTGAGCAAATTCACGTTTGATACTGTAGCTCTTTTGAGGCAAGCGGCGGATCCCGTCACCCCGCTCATTCTCGGTTTTGATCATCATATCAAAACGATCCAAAATATAATTGAAGAATTCATTGAGATTGACATACTCTAATTCCATCTTAGCCGTACCTTGATCCATCCGTGATAACGCTAAAAGTTCATTGATCATCCGGATCATTCGATCAGTTTCTTCCTGTGTCACACTCAAGAATTGTGGTGCCAGCTTGGGATCCTGCCAAGCCCCATCATTTAGCGCTTCGATATAGCTACGAACACTGGTCAGAGGCGTTCGCAATTCATGGGATACATTGGAAACAAACTCCCTGCGCTCATGTTCATTCTTTTCCTGTTCGGTGATATCGTGCAAAACACAGACCAGACCACTGATAAACCCTGTCTCACGCTGGATCAACGAGAAATCTACATGTAAGATCATTTGTTGATCAGGACTACTATCAGTTGCTGATCCCACCTTGTGTTGGCGCACGATCGACCCTGGTTCGATCACCATTTCCTGTTTGTTTTCCAAAAGATCACGGAATGAATAATCTTTTTCAATGCCAAGGACCTTGAGGATCGATTCTCCGATCATCTCATCACTGGTCGTACTCAAAAAATTCAAGGCCGTTTCATTGATGATCGTCACCTTGCCCCGCCGATCCGTCGCGATGACCCCGTCCGTCATATGGCTCAGCACTGAATCCAGTCGCCGGCGTTCCGAATCAGAAACTTCCTGTGCTTCTTCGACCCGGATCGATAAATTATTGACCGCCACCGCTAGTTGTCCCAATTCATCTTGCCCATAGATCCGCACTTGCCCAGAATAGTCACCGTCAGCCATGCGGATCGCCTGCTTTTTCATTTCATCGATCGGTTGCGTTATTGCCCGGGCAATAAATATTGAGATCACCATACCCAATAGACCGGCGACCAAAGAAGCCGTCAGGAAAATCAGCGTGATCGAATTGATATTTCGATAAACATCATCCATGCTGGCACGCACATAGATCGCGCCGACGACTTGACTGGTGTCCGTGCCGGGATTGACCAAGGGCGTGATCGCGGTGTAATAACTACCATGTCCATCCGAAGTGATCTGCGTCTGTTTATGATTGGCGTAGATTCCTTTTTTGATGCCTGAATTTGGTGTCCGTTGACCGATATCACCTTGATCATTGGCGTTGCTGGTCCCGCGCACCACCAATTTGTTATCTACGACCAGCACTTCCGAGATCGAAGCGTTGTCGATCTCACCGACGATCGTTTTGATATTGCGATTAGCCCCATCTGTATCAGAACTAGCCAATTCATTGGCCAATTGACTGGTGATATAGGGCTGGACCACGATGGATTCCTCAAAGGTCTTGATATTTTGTTGCTCTAACTGCTTCACAAAATAAGCCCCGATGATTTCGATCGTGGTCAACAGTAACAACATAAAAACGATGGCGATTTTAAAATGGATCGACTGAAAAGGTCTGATTCTTTCATTCATGATTTTTTGGCGTTACGACTCCGTTATAACGTTACGCCCAGGTTCACTTCCTTATGCTCTCCGCTGAAACATTGCGGCCACTGAGCCAGCGCTCCGCCACAACTCATTTCATTGATAAACTCATTTCACTTACAAGAAAAGACCGGAAACGCAGGAAGGGCACACCCTCCTGATCAGCAGCACACAGCTGGGTTTCGCGGTCTTAACTGAAAACACACCAACAACTATTCACTATCAACATTTTTAAGATAATAACCAACGCCACGGCGAGTCATGATCCATTCAGGGTGGCTAGGGCTATCTTCGATCTTTTCCCGTAACCGGCGAACGGTCACATCAACGGTTCGGACATCGCCGAAATAATCATAACCCCACACCGTCTGTAAAAGATGTTCGCGGGTCATGACTTGACCAATATGTTTAGCTAAATAATGAAGCAACTCAAATTCACGATGAGTCAACTCGATCTTGTCCCCGCGCTTGGAGACATCATAAGCATCAGGATAAATCGTTAGGTCACCAACATCGATCTCGTGATGATCCTCTTCCTCACTGTCAGCGGCCACGGTTGCCTGCCGCCGCAAATTAGCCTTGACCCGAGCGACCAGCTCCCGATTAGAGAAAGGTTTGGTGACATAATCATCAGCGCCTAACTCCAAGCCGATTACTTTATCGATCTCAGAATCTTTCGCCGTCACCATAATGATCGGCATATCGTGCGTCTTGCGAACTTCGCGAGCGACTTCCAAACCATCGATCTTCGGTAACATCAAATCAAGTAGGATCAAATCAGGATTAACTTCTTCAACTTTTTTAAGCGCTTCTTCACCATCATAGGCTACATAAACATCATAGCCTTCCTTGGTCAACGAAAACTTGACGATATCAGAAATTGGTTTTTCATCATCGACAACTAAGATTTTTTTTGCCATTTGCATGGTTCCTCCTTAGAGACGTTCCATCTTATGATATCAATTATACTAATAATATGCGCCAACAACAAGTTTACGCAAAAAGAGTGCGATCTGGATCAGCTAGTTGCTTGAGTAGCGGCCTGATCATTGTTTTAAAAGCGTGGTTTGCTTTCGGAACTTTTGCATCGCCACACAAAAGGCGCCAGAACGAAGAGCACGTTGCAAAGCAAGTACCGTTCGACCTGTGTAGCTCCCGCGCATTTGCCAATGTTGAACACATGACCTTGTTAGATAGTCAGCTGATCAAAGTTTCTTTGGTCAGCGGGCTCCCATCATACCATAATTACGCAAGATCAGTAGAATCCAGCTCTAGTTTCGTCAATAATTAGAAAAAAATCAAGAAAAAGTTCTTAGAAGGGTTGCTAGTCCCGCTTTCCTATGCTAAGATATTTAAGTCGTCAGATTTACTTGGGTGGTTAGCTCAGCTGGCAGAGCAACGGACTCTTAATCCGTGGGTCCAGGGTTCGATCCCCTGACCACCCATCAATCGATATTAACCAGTGATCACGCAGCGTTCAGTCGCCGTGGTTGCTGGTTTTTTTGTGTCTTGTCATTCTATTATCCTTATATAAACATCATTGATGTGGTTTGGTAATAGCTCGCCTTTTTTGTGTAAGCACTCGCATTACTAGTAGACGGAGCTTTCCCTATTAGTTCGATCTGCCCATTCCACAAACCGAATAGTTAACAATACTTGGCGCTTGGTTGGACTCACATTTGCCAATACCGATCATTTTTTATTGAAATTGTCGGCCGCAAATTGGCCACTTGATTTACTAGCCAGTATTTTGGTGCTAGTTGGTCTTACCCTGATCGCAAAAGAAACGCTTCAACAAATGGAAGTGTATTAACATGAAACGTGAATTTAGGCACTATTTTACTTTTAATGGCACTATCTGTTCACTAGGTCAGTGATCGTCATGCTATTTATAGTTATCATCCTGATTACCGGTGTCTTCTTACTCTCACCACAGACAAATTTTATTTTGGGGCCGATCCTTACTCTAACAACGCACCCTGAATGGCTGATTTTTTATTTAACCCCTTTATTACTCATTTTTAATAAATATGTATGTTTAGCAGAGATTTCGCCAGCCAATTCAATTGGTGCGAATTTTCATTTTGAGCTGTTAAATTTAGCTGCCACGAGTATTTGTTAATTGCAACTGGACTAATCAGTTTTAAGCTGTTCAAAAGGACCAATCTTTATTAGCATTCAACTTTCACTCACATCGAAAAAGACGCCGCCACTCAATTATTTCGAGCGCTAACCTTCACTGGTATCCGCCGTGGTGAATGCCTTGACTTGAAACGATTTAGATACGAAAATGGCATCCGGAGTACTAACAAAACACTAACTCAAGGTGTCAAGGGAAACCAGATTATTCAAGTTACTAAAGCCAAAAGGGGTAGAGGAATAATTTCATTAGATGAACAGGAAAATCGCGCAGCTGATTATCGCTGAGCTTTTTTAGTCGCACCTTGATTCTCAGGCTCACAATTCTCGCAACTTAAAAGGCTCGTGTTCTGATAGCAGCAGCGTTGTAACTATGAATAAGCTATTCAAATCAATTTCAGAAAAAACCAGCCTATCCCTAGTCGTTCCGCTTCTGCTAGACCGTTCTGGCCACAGATTTTCTTATGTTTATTGCTTATTAAATTACTGATAGCCTCGTCACTGATTATCTTAATCCCAAAAGTAAAAACCATCTATCGTTAATCAAAAAGCGCCCATTTTGGCGAGCGCCATTTTACTAATTTCATTTTTTTCAACTCCCTATTCTCTCAAAAAGACTAAATGCAAGAACTAATTTGGCATTTGATAATCATATTCCCAAGACCACCACGTAGAGCCATCACTCATTTCTACACCAAATGAATGTGCTGAATCATCATTAGGATTAGTGGAATCCAGCATTGCCTGCCGAACTGCCACATATACTTCCTCATACGTTTTATAAAGTCCACCCGCACCTACACGACCAATTGGATAAACCTTAACGGGTTTCGTTGGTTCTGTTGGCTTTGTTGGTGTCGTTGGCTTAGTAGGTTCAGTCGGCTTAGTCGGTTCTGTTGGTTTTGTTGGTTTTGTTGGTGTCGTTGGTTTTGTCGGTTCTACTGGCTTAGTCGGTTTTGTCGGTGTCGTTGGTTTAGTAGGCTTAGCTGGCGTTGTCGGCTTGCTAACAGTTTGATTAGTCTTTTTACTTGAACTGACTGCCGCCACTTGCTTACTACTCTTACTTTCCGACTTTTTAGAACTAGACTTTTTAGAACTAGACTTCTTACTTGATTTCGATCCCGACTTACTTTTTGTTTTAGTTTCCTTTTTGTCTGATTTTTTGCTTTCTGAGCTCTCCTCTGTTGAAGAACTCTTTTCAGCCTTACTTTCAGATTTTTCAGAAGCAGTTTCTGGATCTGTCTCCGTAGCTTTTTTGGCTACCTTCTTATTTGATTTCTTAGCCTTGGTCGTTGTTGCCACTTTCACTGAACTTAGATCCGAATCTTTGTTAACAGCTTTATTCTCACCGCAGGCCCCTAAAATAATCATCAGTAATCCTAGTGTAACCGCCATTTTAAGTTTCTTGTTTGTCTTCATTTTCTACTCCCTCAAAAACCTAACCGACAGACACGGCCATTCCGCTCACTGAATTAGAATATTCAAACGCACTAGCTGTAACCCAATATGATCCGGCATTAGGATCAACGATGTGGTAACCGTTCGCCTTAAATCCATCCACGCAGACAACGTGACTATTCCAAACAGCTCGGCCCCAGCTCATTTGCTTGAATTGTGGACTTTCAAAGCCATAAACGATCCACGCTACAACTGGGTTCCCATTTCTAAGCGCATTTTTAATTGCACCAGGACCACTAATTTGAGTTGCGCGACCCCCGGCCTTGGCAGCCCATTGAACGACAGGCCCGGCCATCATTCCTTGATACGTACCATTAACATTATGCCGCCATTCCCCGGCAAAGCCATTATACGGGTTATTGTCGCTTGCTCGTGGCATTAGATTGACAAAGCTCATCAGACTTTGGTTCGTTACACCCTTATAGTGTAACGCCTCTAACAATGATGTTCCCTCACAGAGCATTGTAGATCCTTGACTGATATAAGGAACACCCAACACAATTTGTTGAGGCTGTTGAACATTAGTGGAGGAACTGTTTGAAGCCGGTTGCTTCGGCTGTGCCGGCGCTGGCGTGTTTGGTGTTTTCTGAGAAGTGGCTGGAGCAGTAACGGCATTTTGTCGACTACTCGATGAGGCAGCCGGTGCACTCTGCGTTCTCGCTGGCGCCTCTACTTGGCTCTTTGTAGCCGCTCCAGCCTTTTGTGCTGACGTATCGGCTTTCTTCTCAGTTGAAGAACTCTTTTCGGCTTTACTTTCAGTTTTTTCAGAAGCCTTTTTTGAATCTGCCTTGGCAGCCTTCTTGACCACTTTCTTGTTTGTTTTTTTAGCCTTGGTCGTTGTTGCTACTTTGACAGAATCCGAGTCTTTATTGATAGCTTTATTTCCACCGCAAGCCCCTAAAACAACCGCCATTACCCCTAGTGTAATTGCCACTTTAAACTTTTTATTTATTTTCATTTTATGAACTCCCTTTTCCCCAAAAAATCATCAATTCATTAGTTCAATTATAACACAATGTGACAAAAAATAAATAAAAGAACAGCTTCAAAGCGTTGTTTCATCAGCATTTATTCGTATGATAATCATGTTCTCATATCAATTCCTATCCTCCAAAAAATCTCAAGCAATTAGGTAACAATTTAGTTTCAAACTCAGCTGATCCGGCTTTGGTTGTTGCTTTTGCCAATAACGTGTTGGCGGCAATTGTTTTCCCGTTTGTAGTCATTACTGCACTCGTATACAAGCCGAATACTTTACCATTTGATGGCTCGTTTTTCCAAGTCGGATTGCCATCAATCACACCAACAAAATTCTCGTCAATTTTTGGTATGTTGATCTTAACGGTCTGCAATTCATTATCAGCGGTGATTGAAATAGAGGTTACGGCTACATTCGTGGTTTGAGTATCGACTACATCGCCTTTTTATACCCAGACAGTTCCATCTGCGGTAACAATATTGTATCCGGGGTTGTTTCCCATATTTACGGGTACACCTAGTTCAGTGCAGAATACAATTGGCCCACCAGCGCCATTGAGCCTTTTACCAACAAATCCGTATTCACGTATTGCTGACCCCGATAAATTTGTCCAATTAGTGTCCGTATTAGCATAGTTTAGGCCAGCATCTGCGTAAACATATCCTGATGCGGCCTGTACACTGTTGCTTTTTCTTTGCCATTTTTTCTCTCCCTTATAAATTTGCAAAAAAGAAGAACCTAATTGTTTTATTAAGTTACACACGTGCCCTATTCAATTTATTTACCCTCCTAGAAATTTTTTTCGCATAAAAAAAGACCGTGTAGAAAATCACAGCCTTTTATAAGACTAATCGTCCCATGTCCATGAATATTTAATGGAATTATCACTGTATAACACGGTATAAGCATGACCAATATGGTCTGTATCCGAATCATTAATTGCCTTTTTTAATGAGGCCATTGCTTCAGCCATTGTATTGAACGTGCCACCAACGCCAATAGGTGTAATATTTGTCACTGGCTTTTTAGCTGGCGTGGTTGTTCCTCCACTACTATTCGTTCCTGTTGTCGGCTGCTTGATTACAGTTTCCGAACTATTTCCAGTACCACTGCTTGGTGAATACGCATTATTTGTCGTGCTACCAGAATTTGTATTATAACGATCACCTGCTGTCTGTTGTCCACTAGCGGTTGTGTATCCAGTTGATTCACTCGTAGAGCCAGTCTGCCTATTTACGCTATTCGTGGTTGCTGCATCATTTTTTTTACTCGCTTCCGCTACTGCATCTGCTGCTTGCTTAATAGCAACTTCTACTGGATGTAACTTTGCCAGATAAGTTGCCTTGAATTTCTCGTTTTTTATGGCATTGATCGCAGCCTTTGCCTGATCAACAGCCTCCTGCTTATTTTCGCCATCTGTTGCGCTCTTAGTTAGGCCAATAGCTTTAATCTCTAGCTCAATCAGCTCAACTTTATCGGCAATGCTAGCAGCATATTTTGGCTTGACCTTTTTTACAGTATTAAAGTCTGTATTCAAGTTGGAATTATCGAAGTCTGCATCAACAAGCACATCGTCTTTATCTAAGGCTTTCTTGAGATCTGTTTGAACCATTAAGATCTTCTTAGCAGCTTCAATTTGCTTACCGTTAGCCGTCAGTTTTTTCTTTTGTACTTTAGTCAAATCACCGCGCAATTTGTAAGTCTTCGCGTATTGCTTTTCAGCCTTATCAGTTTTCTTACCAGATAATCCTTTGGCTGGAAACTCTAGGTTTTTTGTAGAATATAATCCTATGACCTGCTTATTTAAAGTGGTCAATTCCGACTTAGCCTTCGTTGCTGCATCATTGGCCTTATTACCACAGGCGCCCAAAGCAAGTGTCATTGCGCCCAAAATCATTATTTTTGTAACCTTTTTCAATGTTCTTCTCCCCCCCTTTGCCCTGGCTCTTTGGCAAACTCCCTATAATTTGATCAAGACAATCCCAATCCATTATCTTGTGACGGCCTGCGTTTCTTAGCTATTTTAATTCCTTGAATGCCATTCTCATATGTCCAAGTTTTGATTTGATCCATTTCGTTAGTACGATAGTATTCCGCAATTTGATTATTCCATTCTGGCCAGCGATCAAGCGGCACATTGATTAATCCGGCCCCACCATCGATCATAATTTTATTCGCAGCCAAAATTGCTGTTCGCTTGTTGCCATCCCAAAAAATCTGTTGGCGCATATTATGATAAAGCAATGTTAAGGCGCGATCAGTTGTAGTTAGTTGACTTCCCAGCAATTGCGCAACATAAGCTTCTTCTTGACGCTGATTGATTTCAGGCGGGATAAAGTCGTCAGCTTCTCCCAGCGCAACACTACCGTTACCACTGCGAACTTCACCAGGCGCAAGTGAATCGAATTTTGCCACAATCAGGTTCAATTGCTGTTCCAGCCTAAAGCCTAAAGGATCCGAATGCGTAATGATAAATTCCCAGCCAAGCTTCACCTGAACAATTACGTTGCTGTCATCGATCGAAACACCCGCAACACCTAGACCATCCATAATCATCTGGGTTTGTGATAGCGTGGTCTGAACGCCTTCAAACCGCGCGGTATTTTGGACTAACTTAGTAAAATTTCTTTTAGTAAAGCTTCTGTTCTGATCAGGGGTCAGTTTAAATTTGTTTGGATAGTCCATCTGCTTCCCTCCAAAATACTTCTTTTACTATTCATTTGCCGCCCATCATCAACACCCCAGAATAACACAGCACGCTAGCCGGCCGCACTGGTGTAATGTCTGAGTCCGACTTTCCAAACGCCAAAATAGGCGATCAAGAGAAAGACCGGCCCACTCAAGATCACATAAAGGGTGGCGGTCCAGGACGATTGCGGGAACAACAACAGCGAGAGCGGATAATAGCCGTACAGGCCAAAGGGGATGATCGTCATGATGATCTTGACAAAGTTGGGATAGATCTCCAATGGGTAGCGATTCAGTTGAAGGATCTGGTAGATGATCGATTTCAGTCCTTCCGTTGAGGTGAACCAAAACGCGGTGGACGAAATCGTTAAGTAAATCGCCTCTAAGCCCATGAGCGCCGAGAATGTGGCCAAGATGAAAATCAAGATCTTGCCCGGACCGGCGACGATCTGACAGGATGCCAGGGCGCCTAAAAACATTAAAAACGAGACAATGATCTCAAAAATCGATTCCTCATCCAATTCGAAAATGATAAATTGAAACAGGTCGTTGACCGGTCGAACTAAGAAAATATCCAATTCACCATCGAAAATCAAAAAAGGGATTTCCAGCGTGTTCACGAAAAAGAACTCCCAAATCGACAATAAAAACAAGGTATACGTAAATAAGGCAAACATTTCTGAAATACCCCAGGCGTAGATCGACCCCACTTGATTCAAGATCAACCAGATCGAAAAGAAGGTCGCCAGCGAGTCAAGCAAATAGCCCAGGCTACTGGTCAAGAGATTGGCGCGATATAACCCGATGCGCCGAATATCCATTTTGAAAAAATCTCGATAAAGTTTGAGATAGCGTTTGATTTTTAGCATGGCTAGCCTCCCGCGATTTCAATGTGCGCGCGCATTTTGCTGTAGACCTGCGTCGTGATCAGGATCAAGATCAGCAACCAGACCAGCTGCGGGTATAACTGCCGCCAACTGATCTCAGACATCGTCAACGTCAGCAACGGTAGCCCCTGCATCGCATAAAAGGGGGTGACCTTGGCCACCGCCGCCAACCAGTGGGGATAGATCGTGATCGGCAACATTCCCCCGCCGAAAATCATGACCAACCCCGTATAAAGCGACAGCATGCCCCCGTTGCGGAAGGTGACAAAGGAGAGAATACCAAGCAGAAATCCCATCACGAAGGACAACAAATACCCCAGCAACAAAACCAGCAGCGTCAAAAGGACGGCCCTGAAATTCTTGGCGACCATGAAGTTGATCTTGAACACGAAAACATAAATCAGGATCAGCGGGAAAATGGTGAACAGGGTCAAGTACAGTGATTTACCCAACTGCGTGAAAAAGATGTTTTTCCAATAATCAAGCGGCCGCACGAAATCATAAATGATCGTCCCTTTTTTGACTTGATAAGCGATCGTTTTCGAGATCTCGGCGGCTGGCATCAGGATCGTGTAGGCGGTCGCCAAAATCGCGTAGCTGGAAATCATTTCACTGGCCGCCAAACTGATATTCCCCGTTTTTTGCGTGGAAGTCCAGACGAAGTATTGAATGCCCGCCGCTAATAACGCCCCCACCACCGTCATGATCGTGTCGAAATAATAGTAGCTTTGGCGTTTGAATTGACAAGAAATATAGGCAAGAATCACCTCAAGCGCCCCCTTTCCGCTGGGCGCGCAACAGCAAGATCATTTCCAGATCATTGGGCAAGACCGCGATCCCTTTGACTGCTTGTTGCGTTAACAAAGGGACCTGCTGAATAAAGGCGGTCGTCGTGATCAAGCGCTGATCAAGCAAGCAAATGATGTTCGTGTTGTTGCGTTGATAAATCGTGACCCCGGGAATGGTTTTCAAATCCGTGACCCCTTGGACCGCCACCCGCTGGTAAGCCGCGTATTGATCTTTAAAGCGATCCAAGTCACCGTCATACCCGACCTGACCTTGCTCCAACAATAATAAGCGGTTCGCGATTTTCTCCACGTCGGCCATTTCATGGGACGTATACAAAATCGTGGTCCGCTGCTCCCGATTGATCTGGAGCAACAAGTCCAAAACGGCGGCCCTGGTCGCGACATCCAGCCCCAAGGTCGGTTCATCCAGAAAAACAATTTCTGGTTGATGGAGCAACGCCGCGATGAACTCGCCGCGCATCCGCTGGCCCAAAGACAATTCCCGCACCGGTTGCTTGAGAAATGACTCGACCTGTAGCCGCTCAACTAATTCAGCCAGCCAAATTTGATCCGCGTGATCAGTCCGCTGATACATTTTTTGAAGAAAGTAAAACGAATCCTGCAAAGGCAATTCCCACCAAAGCTGGGATTTTTGCCCCATTAGCGTGCCGACGCGGGGGGCGATTTTTTTCCGCTCAGCCATGGGGTCGTGTCCCAAAACAGTTACCGAGCCGGATGTTTTGCGCAAGATACCCAGGAGAATCTTGATCGTGGTGGATTTCCCCGCCCCATTCTCACCAACATAGCCGAGAACATCGCCCGCGCGCACCTGAAAATTAATGTTTGCTAGCGCATTGATCGTTCGATAATTGGGATGAAGGAAATTGCTCAGTTTATTTCTCGATTGATCCGCTTCACGAACCCGATAATTCATCGTCACCTGTTTGACTGTAATTAATTCATTTTCCATGTTTCACCAACTTCAATAGACTTGATAAAGGATCTTATAACCAATAAAACTCCCGAGGCATGGGGATCGCATTGTCGGCGCTAATTTGTTGCCTTAGCTACGCCAAATTCAGTAAACCCGCGTTTAACGCTCACTCTGGGCACGGATGATCAAAATTCTGTCCCGCACTTTTATCGGTAACCTGAAACCGAGTGGCTCTAAATAAAGAATGACCAGCACTTTGAAAAGCGAAAATACTGGCAGAAAAATTAGATCAACTGGTTGAATTATGATAATCCGAAAAAAATATTTTGCCGATATTTTCGCGTGTTGACGCGTTAATCCCTGATCATTCATAAACAAAGACTATCACTTTGATTTGATAACAACAATGAAATTTTCCAAAAATAACAAAACGATTCCGTTTATCTGATTTTTTCTAATCATATCTGCAATTATTTTCGACCTTGTCCCAATTTTATCAAGAATTGCAGCAGCCGGTTCCTCATAATTGATAACCAAAATCTCATTTGACTGGTGAATTGGCCCACTTTTTTGATTCTATTCAATTCAGTTAGAAAATCGGGCTTGCTACTTATTCGTAAAGTCTGATCCTGCTGACCATTTGCTTTAGAGAAACAGGGCGTCAGCTGAAAAGTTGACACAAAAATAGCGCCCATCACTGTCCGAGGTGAGCACTACTTTTGACACGTTTTACTGAAGCTGGCGCGGATCTGGCGGCAGCGGGCCGGTTGCGTTCAACGCTCCTCGCGCCGCCGCAAATACTCGCGCAACTGGTGGACCTTGCCCAAGGCGAAGGGCCGCGTGACCGCCGCGGGGAAACTGATCTGGCGTGTTTTGAAATCGACAGCGAAAATATTTTCAGGATTGATCAGGCAGGAGCGGCTGACCTTCATCAAGTCCGGGTAGGCGGCGCCGATCTCGGCCAGTTTGCCATAAAACTCATACTGACCAAAGCGGGTCCGCAACGTGAGCCGGTGGGGCTGGGCGGCGGCTTCCACGAAGAGAACATCTTGAAAATCCAGCGTGAACACTTGACTCCCTACCGAGAAAACAAAGGCCCGCTGCGCATCAATCAAGGTGGCGTCCAACCGCCGTTGCGCCAGCGTTAGCAGTTCCACGACCTCGGCGCGATAACTTTCCGGCGCTTGCGCTTTGTCAATAAAGCCCAGCGCCTCCACCCGCCGTTTCAAGGTCAAGGGCAACAACTCAGTATGAGCGGTGGTGAAAATGATCTTCGCTTGGGGATCGGCCGCTCTGATCTCCGTGGCCAACTGAATACCATCGATCTGCTGGCGCAAGTCAATATCGAGAAAGTAGATGCCCTGCTTCACGTGACTTTGCCGTAAATATTGCTGAACGGCGCTGGGTTCCGGTGTCTGCAAAACCAGCCGAAACTGGTCATGATGAAACAGCAGATAGTTTTGAATGATCGTCACGATCTGCTGGCGCTGGTCAGTTTGGTCTTCACAAATAATAATCGGATAGCCCATGCTTTCACCTACTTCATCAAGATGACTTGGGTCGTAAATTGACCCTGCTGTTGTTGATACTGCACGAACACGTTGTCATATTTTCGTTGGATCGCTTGAATATTAGCCAAGCCTAAGCCTGAGTGGCCCGGTTTAGTCGAATAACCTGCGACCGCCAATTTTTCTGACGAGAGCGGCGTGGCGGCACAGCTGTTCTCCACGAGAAACTCAACTTGTTGCTGATCTTGATACAGTAATAACCGCACCTGCCGCGCCTCACTAACAGCGGCCGCCTCGATCGCGTTGTCCAGCAAAATACCTAACAGCCGCACCCCGTCAAAAATTGGCAGCGGCAACGCCGTCAGCGGCTCCTGACACTCAACCTGAAACGCGATTTTCTGGGCGTTAGCCACGGATAATTTCGCGATGATCAAACTTTTCAAATACGAATTATGGACATTATGACAACTTTGATAATTAAAGCGGCGCTCGTGGAAGAACTGCTCCGAATAATCCTCGAGACCAGCGATTTGTGTCAGCAAAGCGCCGGCATTATCCGTCGCGGCACTGGCCTTGAGACTTAGCAATAAATTTTTGTAATCATGGCGAAAGACCGCTAAATCATGATCTTGTCGTTCCAATGAATCCGTATAGCGGCGCAAGCTGGCTAACTCTTGTTGCAATAATTGATCCTGATATTTCTTGGTCTGCTTGGCTCGCGAGCGAATAAAAACCAAGGCGATGAAGGCCGACTGCACCAGCAAAAACGCCGTGATCCCAACAATAAAGCGATCAAAGGCACGGTAATAACGAGCGGCATAGTCCAATAATAAGGCCACCAAGAATAAGTAAATCAATAACGCCGAAGATAGCGCGCTACTATTCTCCTGCACGAACTGCGCGACCTCGAAATGTTTGGCGATGCGCAAAATCAACAGAATCAGCGCCAACTGCCCCGCCAACTGCGCCAAAACAAAGGGATAACTTTTGAGTGTATCCATCTCCGCCACAAAATACGTCAGCACCGAAATCGTCAACGACGTCAAATACTTGATCAAGACACTCAAAACCGTTTCATTCAACGTGACCCGTTGAAAACGCCGAAACCCAGCTAACACAAAATAACTACTGACTACCAGCAGAACATCAGCGAATTGACCGAATAACCGCAAGAAAAAAGTTAGCGGCAAAAACAAGGCTAACATCCAGGCTTTCTGCGCGCCAGTGATCCGCGGCCGTAGACCAAACAGAATCACATAATAGTAGATCAGGTCGATCGTCATTCTTAATAGATAAGGCTTCGTTTCAATCGTCATCACGAATCTCCCCAGTTGCTTGATTGTAAATTTAGGCTAGTTCCAACAAAACTTAAGTAATAAAAAGAACTGGTGGCTCAACACTGCTGCGCTGACTGAAGCCATTGTTGTTCCCCGTTCTTCAACGGTAAGCTAATTTTGACAAACTGGCTGAAAAACATCCTGAGCCACTGTGATTTCATTCCTGAAACCGATTTTTAAACCCACTCGGCTCATTCAGGAAGGATTGTGACTATGTTCAGGAATTATTATACCATAAGCCACTCAACGGTAATATACTGGTAATGTCAGCGCAACCATCACCAATATCGGGAAGGCGGGCATCAATCTTAAACAAATTTCATGTATGCTGAAATGGGTCAAAGAGTTATCGAAAATACACGAATGACGGGCGTCACTTATCACGAGGGAATCATGGGGGTCAAATTTCATTGGAATTTTGCTCGTGTGAAATTGAGTCGATCATATCTAAAGCGGACGATCGCAGCAGGGCAGTTACTTAGGCAACTCGAAAGATACTGGTATAAATTCGCAAGTTTAATTACTGGTAAGCGTGTCTTTCGCGGTGAGATTTGAATTAATTTGCTTGAGGAACCGGAGGCGCAAAATGAAAATTGAATTTTGGAAAAACGGTAATTGGCGCTTTACGACAGTCTTGATTATCGGATTGGCGATCATGATTTTAAACAGAATTTTTTCGGGTGCCAACTCTGCTTACTCGGCGTCAATTCCGTTGATCGTGTATCTCTCGTTGATATATTATACCAAGCGTAGCTAAGCTCAAGAAGCTGACCCGGCGAACACATCTTAGAAAAGGAGTATCTACAATGACATTTTTCAAGGAATTCTGGACTAAAAAACAAATAATCAATTTAATACTGACGTTAGGCGGGCTGCTACTGATCAATTGGTTATTGACGCTGTTCACTGCCATCACTTTCAAGTGGTGGCTGGCCGTTGCCATCACCTTGGGTGGCTTTCTGGGGAAATATCTCATGACCGCCCGCACCACCCGCAAGCAAGCGCGCGGTTAGAACGATCGGCGCTAACCATTGGACTGACAAAGAACAGTCCTGGTAAACCCAGCGTGAACCATTCGCAACCGCGGCGACGCGATCCCAAACCCACATTGACATTTCGCTGTTAATATTACGATACTGGCGTACTCAGCCACAAAACAGACGCTGTTCCCTTGGGGGCAGCGTCTGTTTGATTGTGCTCTGATCGATTGATGCTAAGTCTACAACTGCTGAAATAAGCGGGCTACTGAAACAACTGGGCAAACTCACCATAGCCGGCGGCAGCTAATTCACCAACGGGAATGAAGCGCAAGGCCGCGGAGTTGATACAATAACGTAACCCGCCCCGATCTGCGGGTCCATCTGGGAACACATGGCCCAAATGAGAGGCCGCTGCCTGACTGCGAACTTCTTGACGATGCATCCCAAAAGAATGATCGCTGTGTTCGACCACATTGGCTGGATCGATCGGTTGCGTAAATGAAGGCCAGCCGCAACCAGCATCATATTTATCCGTGGAGCTGAACAAAGGTTGGCCACTGACCACGTCCACATAGATCCCCGGTTCAAAAAATCGATCATATTGACCACTAAAGGGCGCTTCGGTGGCTGCTTTTTGGGTGATCGCATATTGTTCAGCGGTCAGCCGCCGTTTCAAATCGGCGGCAGATTCTGTTGTTTTTCGCATGAGACTCACTCCTAACAGGTAATTAGATTGTTGACAACCTAATTGTAGCTTGCCGGAGAGAGATGACAACTATTCTGCTTACCGTGGTTGGCTTTCAATCGAAATTGTTTAGGCGGATTAATTGCAGGTGTGGTGGGTGTTGCGCGGAAGTGCAACCGGCTGGGACTGCTGTTGCGGACTGGAACGTGGTGGGCATCGTTTGAAGCCAATCCGCAGTCCCAGCCGGTTGCTGAACAGAACTGAGCTGATCTGCAATCGAGGCGAAGGATTTGACGAAGTGGTTTTGCAAGCTAAAGGTCAAACAATTGCCCACTTTTGCGGTATACGGCAATGCCAACGGATTTGGATTAGTTGATTGGTACAGTTTGCATCGGTTGGACGTCTTTACCTGCTTGCCAGACAATCCTCGATGGAAACCAATCGATTCAGTTGATTCACTGAAAACTAGCTCTGTTCATCAGGTAGACTTCACTGGTGTCGCCAATTTAAAGCTGGTGACCACTAGCCATGACCGTCATTTGCGTGGCTCTCATCAATTGGCCATAGCTTTTCAGTCGGCGTGAGTGCTCAAACGGCTGTTATAACATTGAGCGGCTGGAGCGGAGAAATTCGGGGTGAGATCGCCGTGAAATTGGTCTTAGTGGCTATGCCACTTAGACCAAGGCTCAGCTTTGAGATTTTCGGCGTCCTTCCGAAAAGCTCAAAGTGACGCCCACAGCGAGCTCACCCCGAATTTCGCAGCGCAAGCTGTGGACAAATTACTTTAGCTCGCGCCCCGCTTTTGCTTGTCGCTGTTGGATCAGGTAAACGATCAACGCCGCGGCCAGTACGATCAGAACCATCACCCAGTGCACCGTGCCGATCAACCCGCTGAAATTGGCGGAAACAGTTTTGTGGGCATAGGAGGTCAACAGACCAGCCAGTTTGATCCCGCGGAGCTGGGCGACGATCATCATTACTAGCCACAGCATCATTTGAAAGAATAGGCCGCCCAAAGCCAAAAGTCGTGGCGCCACCAGAAACTCTTCATCAGTCGTCAGTGGCGTTTCGCCAGCCAATTCCGCCAGCACTTCCCGATTCAATTCACCAACAACGATGCGCAAGCACAGGATGCCCACCAAGTAGACTGGCTGCCAAAAAGTCAGCACCAGGCCCAACGCCAGCAAAAGCAGATTGAGATCGGCCAGACTAAGTTGGGGGATCTTGGCTTGAAGAAATTTCAGCAAAGGGGTGCCGATCGCCATGGCCACTACATACATCAGGATCACCCAAACATAGAAACCACTGCCTAAGATCACGAAAACATAGATCGTGCCATAGACAGCCACAAAATCAATACAAAGTCCACGCAAAAATCCACGCGCACGGATCGTCCAAGTCAAGCGGCCATTACCTCGAGCCAAGCGCCAAGAAAAAATCAAGAGCGCGATCGGTAACACGATCGCCAAAACAGTCAACCCCCGCAAAAGTGACTGCATCGTCCCTTCATTGCGGGCCAAGCGCAGATTGATCAAGCTCAAGAAAATCGCTCCGGTCAATAACAGATTGAGACCAAACAATTTTATATTGTGCCAGACCACAGGCGCCAAAGGCTGACGTAAGGGACTGGCCCACAATCCCCACCAACCCAAACCAACGTATAGCAACATCCCCACGAAAGACCAAACGATCAGTCGACCACCGTCTAGCTGGATCAAACCCAAAAGAAGCAAAAGTGCGCCATATTGATATAACGCGCTGAATTTGATTTTAGCAGTTTGCGCTGCTTGCCCGCGCTGATTAAAGACCCGCACCGCTGGCGGCAACAATGCCGCTGCGATACCAACACCGACCCCGGCCAGATCCCAGAATAAGGGAGACAGCCCACCGAAAAGGCCGAGAAAACAACCGAGTGTCGCCGCGCTCAAGCCCCAAGTCGCCAAACGCTCCGCTTTAGGGTGATAACCGCGGAACAGAAATAACGTTGTGCGCCGGAAAGTATAGAACAAAACATAAGGCAAGGCATTAAGGATGACGATATTACTGCGTAAGATCAGTTGCGGCAACAGTAAATAAGGTAACGTGTTGACTGTAAAGCTGGTGATTTTGAGAAAAAGCGCGGAGAAACGTGCGCTTTTTTGTTTGATTTGGGTGATATTGACCAAGATGGACCTCCTGCACCGTTAAAACGGAGATAAGTTAACTGCTTTGATTATAAGCTGATTTTCTGTTAGTTCAAACTGAAACCCTTGTCCATGAACTAGGCATAAGAATGCTATACTAAACAGATAAGTCAAATTAGGTCTGAAGAAGATTTTGAGCTGCTTTATAGGAGGTCGTTCAGTCATGGAACTTCGAGTCTTACGCTACTTTATCACCGTGGTCGGCGAACGCAATATCTCACGTGCTGCCGAGAAATTGCACGTCTCTCAACCAACGATCTCGCGTCAATTGAAAGATCTGGAAACAGAATTAGGCGTTACTTTATTTGAACGCGGCCAACATAATATCACGCTGACACCTGCTGGTGATTATTTTGCTAAACAAGCGCGGCAGATCCTGACCTTAGCTGATAAAACCGTCGGCAATCTCCAACAAACACCCGAACTAACAGGACAAGTTTTGATCGGTTGTGCCGAGGCTCCACTGATGACCACCGTAGCGGCGGCGAGCCAGCAGCTCCATCGAAGCGCGCCCAAGATCAAAATGAGTTTCACCAGCACAGACGCGACTGGTGTTGAGCAACAAATGCGCGCTGGGATCCTCGATTTTGGCGTGATCATGGAACCCCATGATAAAACCGGATTCAATTTTTTAAGTTTACCTGGCACAACGACTTGGGGACTATTGTTGCGGCGTGACGATCCGCTAGCCACGCAACCCACGATCCACCCTGCTGATCTGACTAAACTTCCCTTGATCGTTTCTCAGCAACATGGCACCAATGAACTCTTCGATCAATGGCTTGGCAGCAATCAGATCCACTTACAGGTCGTGGCTCAGTATAATTTGTTATATAACGCTTCGCTGTTGGCCCAAGCTGGTTTAGGTGCCGTGCTTTGCCTTGATGGCATTATCAATACCACTGGCAGCGAACTGGTCTTTGTTCCCCTAGCGCCACGACTAGACGCCCACGCCAGCTTGATCTGGTCCCGGGATCTACCTCTTTCTGGCGCCGCCCAAGCTTTTCTCGAAGCAGTTAAAGCCCAGGTAGCGCCCACCAAAAAAAGATAACCCCCTGAAGTCGACTTGATCTCTTCAATGAAAGCTACCTTTGGTTTAAACGATCGAATTTTAAATATAAAAAATACGCTACTCAATCTTTGCCATTTCCCCCGCCGCAATTACGATCTCTGCTAGCAGACTTCTTGATTTCCGCTCAGTCTGTCAGTGCTCGGCTAACTCGCGCTGTCTTGGGGATTTTTTAGGTCGGGATCAATATAGTTGTTTTGTCGAGGAAGCCGCAAACGCCGAAAATGGCGCCATTGTCGCCGCACGTTCATGCTGTTCTAATTTAAGCACGGCAATGTCGGTGCAACCATCCTTGATATAGTCGTAGATATAATCATCGCGGAAGCCGATCGCCGCCGCGTCTTGCGCATTGTTGCCATAATAAGTCGTTTTGATGTTGGCCCAAATGATCGCGCTCAAACACATCGGGCAAGGATAAGCGTTGGTATAAAGTTGACACCCACTAAGATCATGCGTTCCTAACTTAGCGCAAGCCGCCCTGATCGCCATGACCTCACCATGGGCCGTGGGATCATTATTCTCCAGCACCTGATTGTGCCCCTGAGCGATGACTACACCGTCCTTGACCACCACTGATCCAAAGGGACCGCCAGCGCCAGTCGTCACATTGCTCGTTGCTTCTTGGATCGCGATCTGCATAAATTTGCTTTGATAATTGCTTGTCTCTTGGCTCATTTCAATGCCTCCTTAATCGACCACTTGCTCCGGCACGTTGATAAAAAGTGGTCCATCTCACATTCTAACTGATAACGTCGACAATTACACCTGACAACCACGTTCTTTTCTGAGAAAATAAGCATTTTGTCGGATTCTCACAAGAGTTTTGTTTGTGGTAGCAGCCCTAATTAGTTTTTTCTAATTTTTAAAGATAATTTTGCACATTTCTGCGGTATAATGTTCTTCATGTTAAGTTAATTTAGAAGGGAGCTTTGAACATGTCTGCAGAAAACAATTTTTTCGTTGCTGAACGGGCCGCGTACAGTTTCCACCGCGGTCACTATTTAAGTGGCGCTTTCGTCAACGCCAACCCCGAGGACATGAATTTCGACATTTTTCAACTTTATCCATTACCACTGACCACTAAACGCTTTAATCAGGCCCGTGAGAAGAATGGTGAATTACTATTTCGCGATACTTTCAAATATGAAGCCACCCTTTATTCATCATCGAATAAACAGGCTCGACTTTTCCTAGAAAGGACTTTAAAAAAACCGCTGGTGATCATGGCTGAAGGCGCCGAATTTCTTGATGGTGTCGGCAATGAGATCGCGCTACACACCGTTCGCCTGGTCGAGGCGATCGATGATGCCAACAACCTTTGTTATTTACTGGTCGGTGGTCGCGGCGCCCTAGAATATCATAACCACCCGTAAAACGGGTGGTTTGCTCCAGGGCTATAAGCCCTATGTACTGGCCAGCGTCTCAAGGCGCTG
>NZ_BROC01000033.1 GCF_024345205.1 Lapidilactobacillus luobeiensis
GGTGCCTTTTTTGTTATTCAAAAAGGTCTAGAACTTCTAGTGTGGAAGTATCTTCCAACACCAAAAATTCTAGACCCCAATCTCATAGCGATGGGTAAGAATCACAATCAGCCCTTTAATCCAACATATCAGATTCAGGTCGTTTCGTACAACTAGTAGGCAATTCGCGAATATTTTTGAGTTTGAAGACAAATCCTAATTTATATTGTTAACTTGATGTGGCTTTGATTACGGATATACAGTTTAATCATATCAAACTTCCACCGTTTATTAAACTTGTATAACAATGCGTTCAAACGTAATCTAAAAACAGACGCTCCGTGTGTTCGACTGAAAAACTGGTTATTCAGTATAAGTCCAAAAGGCGCAACAGCACCCACGACTTGAACGGCATCGATTGAAAGCCGCAAACCAAACACGCTTGCGGCCAGCTAACAATTTAAGGACCTGCTTCAAAAAATCAAAACTATAGACATTCGCAAAGGATAAAGAAATGGAAGCTTGTTTGCCACGAAATTTAATTCACAAAGAGTAGCCATGTTACGGATAGCGCATACAAAAATGCCGCAAAGCATCCGAAAAGGTTTGGCTCCATCCTAATTTTGGAAAATGATGGGTGGCTTCATCGGTAGATCATTGTTAAGCACCTCTAAGAGGCTCTTGTCGATGTCGCGCTAACCCGGCATGGCAGTTCTGGATGTACCCGCTTATATCTGTGCACAAAGCTATCAATGCTGAGGATTCGAGGAGACACTCTGAGCACCACCATAAGCTCTGCGTAGAATTCTGAGCACTGCTCTAAGTGTGTGCCTGGACAATACGCAGCACGGTTCTTCTCGTATACGGCAACACCGGTTGCGGCAAAGTAACGCTGGTAGTGTCTGCCAGCACCACGGATCTGTTCGGTATTGCGACGCCTGAGTTCACTGCTAACCGTAAACTTGTTGCGATAAATCTGCTCGGCGGTTTGAGCGATGACGAAAGCAGCTTGATGGAGTGCTTGAAGCTTCCCCCGTTCGTCTAAACTGAGTTATTGATGTTGTCCTGTCGTGCTAATCTGAGAGTGGGCCATGATGCCTCCTTTCTTATATGCATAAGGTGCTTATAAGAAAGGAGTCATCATGACCTTTTTGGTCTAGTCTATCAGCTTTTGCACTTCAAGTTAAAATCGGAGTTACAAGAAGCCTGAACTCAGTATAACATTTTTGCTAGTAAAAAAAAGAAGCCAACGCTTCTCTTTTTTCGTGGGGTGGCACGTTTGTGGCACATTCCATCAGCACATTATATAATATTGATTTAGCAAAGTGTCCTAAAGGGCGGTTTACACCGCGATTCTAAATTTCATTCGTTTGAGACGTTTATTTCCCGGGAAATAATTTAACCATCAGCCCGTTGCGAGATCGACGAGAATTTATTATAGGACTTAATAAAAAGTAGATTTACCGTGCCTCGGGCGCCGGCACGGTTTTTCTCAATAATAACTTCTACGGGACCGACATTTTGTTCTTCATCACCAGGTGGTGGGGTCGGGCCGTTATCATTGTCGCCATCATCTTCTGGGCGATAGTAATCTTCTCGATATAAGAAAGCCACGATATCCGCATCTTGTTCGATCGAACCAGACTCACGAATATCTGATAAAACCGGTCGCTTATCTTGGCGCTGCTCAACGCCACGTGATAACTGCGACAAAGCAATAACGGGCACGTGTAGTTCTTTGGCCAATTTTTTGAGTTGTCGAGAAATCGCCGATACTTCTTGTTGTCGGTTCTCTTGACCAGAACCTTCGATCAACTGTAAATAGTCGATCACGATCAAGCCAAGATTCTTTTGTTCTTGTTGCAGGCGTCGACATTTGGCGCGGATCTCTGCCATTTTTACCCCAGGGGTATCATCAATGAATATTTTTGCTTTGGCCAAACTGCCCATCGCGACGACTAGTTGTTGCCACTCGGCGTCATTCAAATTACCTGTCCGCAGATGATTAGCGTCAATACTTCCTTCCGCGCAGATCATCCGATTGACCAATGACTCGGCGCCCATTTCTAAGCTAAAGATAGCAATAGCCGTATCCTGACTGGTCGTGCCGATATTCTGGGCAATATTTAAGGCAAAGGCGGTTTTACCAACCCCTGGTCGCGCCGCTAAGATAATCAATTCATCCTCATGCAAACCAGCGGTGATATGGTCCAGATCAGCATAGCCAGTACTTAGACCAGTGATACTGCTATCGTTCTTATTCAACGCATCGATATGCGCTAATGACTCAGTTAAAATGTCGCTGATTTGCTTAAAACCATTCCGATTGCGATTTTGGCCCACATCGGAGATCGCCCGTTCTGCTTCATCAAGGATCGTTGCGGCATCATCATTTTGCTGAAAACTTTGGCTAATGATCCGTGTTGAAGCGCCGATCAACTTTCGTAACTGGGATTTTTCTTCGACGATCTTCGCGTAATAGACCACGTTACGGGGAGTCGGCGTTCCAATCGCCAATTCACTTAAATAAGGCGCACCCCCGACATCATCTAACTGATTATGACTTTCTAATTCATTTCTCAGCGTAACGGGGTCGATCTGTTCGCCGCGATCGTTGATATTGACCATGGCTTGGTAGACCAATTGATTGGCGTGACGATAGAAGTCTTCAGGAACCAAGTACTCCATGGCATCGATGATCGCCTCAGGCGCTAAAAAAATCGCGCCAAGGACTGCGGCCTCCGCTTCGGCGTTATTTGGCGGCACCTGACTCAATAAATTGTTATCCATCTCTATCTATACTCCTATCTCCGTTCGCTAGAACCTAACACTTTCGTAGATCTATCCTAGTAAAATGGGACTGGGACAAAACGAATGTTTTGTTGCCAATCCCATAACTATAACTATTGAACCAATAATCTCTGACGACGATCAATTAGCAGCATACAGGAAATATCCGCTTCCGACTCAGCATCAATCTCAAGTCTGAGTCCCCTTGATCGTGGTTATAACGCCAGTATGGCCCTTAACAAATCCAATTATTTCAATAAATAATCAAATCAGTAGCTATATAACGGCGTTATATAGCGCCGTTTTGTTCTATTCAGCTGTGATATGCACTCTGATTTTTGCATTGACACCATTGAAAAGTTTAACAGGCACATTGGTATAACCTAACGTTTTGATGGGTTCGGCTAGCTGTAAACGCCGCTTGTCCAACTTGATCCCAAATTGTTCTTCTAAAGCTTGGGTGATCTGCTTACTTGGTACTGAACCAAACAAGCGGCTATCAGAGCCCGCCTTGGAATGGATTGCGACCACGGTCTCATCTGCCTCTAAGCGTTCTTTTACAGCGATCGCCTCAGATTTCTCTGTGGCTAACTGCTTCGCTTCAGCTTTCTGTTGACCTTGTAATTGGCTAACAGCATCCTTAGTTGCTTGCTTAGCGGAACCGTTTTTGAAGAGGAAATTGCGCGCGTAGCCATCTGGTACTTCCTTGATATCACCACGTTTGCCTTTACCGCGAACATCTTTTAGAAAAATAACCTTCATGAGAAAAGCCTCCTTGTCTACCTAAAAATACTAACTGATTTACGAAAAAAATGCGAACTTTATTGATAGATCAGCGCAAATCCTGCTGTCCGTTACGAATCGCTTGTCGACCGCAACAACTTGACAGGACTGCGGCGATCCGTGATCAATCATCAGAATCGTTTAAGATCTCGATCAATTGCGCCCGAGCTTCGGCTACTGAGGTCCCCTTGATCTGGGTAGCGGCATTGGAAAGGTGACCACCACCACCCATTTTTTCCATAATGATCTGAACATTGACGTCACCGATACTTCGGGCGGAAATACTCACAACATCATCTAAACGCCGGCAGATCACGAAAGAAGCATCGATCCCAGACAGGTTCAGCATCGTGTCAGCTGCTTGCGCCGCCAAAACAGGGTCATAAGTCTGATCCTCTTCACCGTTCGCAACGGCGATATTCGGCTTGACCATCTCCATCGAGTCGATCAAATGATTCCGTTGAATAAAATCATCAGGACTTTCTTTGAGCAGGCGTTGTACCATGCCATTGTCAGCTCCGACTGAGCGCAAATAGCTGGCAGCGTCAAAAGTCCGCGTTCCCGTGCGTTGCGCAAATGAACGAGTATCAACCGAGATCCCGGCTAACATCGCAGTGGCTTCGATTTTATTCAATGGCTCTGCGTCTGTCGGCTGATATTCAAAGATCTCGGCGATCAATTCGCAAGTTGAGCTGGCATAGGGTTCGATATAGGTCAGCATTGGATTCTCTGGGAACTCTTCGCCCCGGCGGTGATGATCAATGATGACGACCCGTTGTTCCAATTTATGATACAGCTCGGGACTGATCGAGATCGACGGTTTAGAGTGATCGACTAGGATCAGCATACTCTTAGGTGTCGCTAATTCGACCGCTTGTTCTGGCGTCACGATACATTTGACCAGATCAGGATAACGACTGATCTCCTTAACAAGACGCTGCACATCTGAATGGATCGAAGACTGATCCAAAACAACGTGACACTTAACATTGTTCATCTGCGCGATCCGGCGGATCCCTAAAGAAGCGCCGATCGCATCCATATCAGGATGGCTATGACCCATGACATAAATATCGTCAACTTGATTGAACAGACCTTGTAATGCTTGACTGATCATTCGCGCCCGTACCCGCGTCCGTTTCTCCATCGGGTTCGTTTTACCACCATAGAAACGCGCTTGCTGATCCTTGGCCCGAACAACAACTTGATCCCCGCCACGACCCAAGGCCAGATCAAGGTTGTTTTGCGAGGTGATCGCTAATTCAGCCAAATCATCATTACCATAGGCGAATCCGATACTCAACGTGATCGGAAAATTCTGCGCCGAGGTATCTTCCCGAATGCGATCGAGGATCTGGAATTTGTTCGCTTCTGCCTTACTCAAAGCCTTGGCGTATGCAAAAACAAAAAAGTGATCCTCGTCCACACGCTTCAAGAACATTTCATAACGATTGGCCCAGTTGCTCAACCGATTAGTCAAATAATTACTTAGATTCGAAACGCTCTGATCATCCATAGTCTGGGTGATCTCATCATAATTATCTACAAAAATCTGACCGATCACGACCTGCTGCTCAAGAAAACGCTGTTCGATCTTCGCTGAATGGGTCACATCCAACAAATAGATTGCTCCAGCCTTTTCCTGAAGCGTGATCTCAAATTTATAATCATCCCAATCAACGATCCGATTGACTTCATCACCTTCACCGTGATGGTTGGCGATCAATTTGGCCAGATCGGCGTCTACATCGGCGATTTTATGACCCAAAACAGTTCGATCACCCAAATATTTCTGCAAAGTCGGGTTGACCCACTGGATCTCATAATTTTTGTCAAACAACATGATCCCGATCGGCATCTGGATCAACGCTTCTTGCTCGCCGCGCTTGATTCGATAAGATAGATCCGATACATAACGGTTGGTGTTTTTCGATAACACCTCAAATCCGTAAAAAATAACACCCACTAATAGAATGATCGCAACTAAAAAAACAATCCCGAAAATCGGATTGAGGATCATCGCGACAATACTGGCAGCGATCGCGATACCCAAAACAGTCAAAGCGATCACCCGTAGTTGAACATCCGCGAAAAAAGTGGGGATTGCGATTTTTTCTCGTAAAAAACTGATCAGTTTCTTCATAGTACCCCTTCGTCGTTAGTCCTTCAACAAGCCACTTGCTTCTCTCATTTTAACATAAATTCAAGGTTTCGGTAGGGCGAAGGACAAGATTGTGCCGGAGATACTGACACACTTGGCGCTGGCTTCTGGAAAAAAATCAGCCTACTGAAATCAAGTTGACTTCAGTAGGCTGATTCGATTTAATTCAGTTCACAAAATTAGTCAGCTGTTACGAATGGTAACAAGCCCATGATCCGTGCACGCTTGACCGCAACAGTCAACTTGCGCTGATTCTTTGCGCTAGTGCCAGTTACGCGGCGTGGTAAGATTTTACCTCGTTCTGAGATAAAACGTTTCAACAATTCTGTGTCTTTGTAATCGATATATTCGATGTGATTAGCAGCGATAAAATCGACTTTACGGCGACGACGGCCGCCACGACGTTGTTGAGCCATGTGAGTTCCTCCTCTCAAGCGTTAATTAAAACGGGTCCAAATTAGAATGGTAGATCATCATCCGTGATCGACATTGGTTCACTGCTATTCGCAAATGGATCATCAGTAGCATTGCTATTGCTTTGACCACTGTTGTTGTCATGACCAGGATTTGAGTTAAAACCGTTATTATTGTTTTGGTTATTCTGGTTGTAATTGTTGTTAAAATTGCTGCCACCATTGCTGTTGCCACCGTTATAACCGCCGCCATTACTTTGGCTACCGCTATTGTTACTGTGACCACCAGCACCCTTAGGCTCCAATAGTGAGAAGTTATCAGCCACAACTTCAGTAACGTAGACCCGTTGACCTTGCTGGTTTTCGTAGTTACGTGTTTGAATGCGACCTTGGATCCCGACTAATGAACCTTTGTGAGTGAAATTAGCAAAATTTTCAGCAGATTTACGCCACATGACGCATTGAATAAAATCGGCTTCCCGTTCACCTTGGGCATTAGTAAAAGAGCGATTGACCGCCATCGTAAACGTACCAACAGCAGTCCCGTTACCAGTGTAGCGCAACTCAACGTCCTTCGTTAGCCGGCCAACCAGTACCACGTTATTGATCATTTAAAAAGCCCCTTTCTGAACTCGTTTCGCAATTAATGATGTTTTAGTTCTTATCGTCGCGTTTAACGATCATATGACGTAAAACGCTACCGTCGATCTTCGACAAACGGTCAAATTCGTTGACTGCAGCATCTTTGTCGGACTTCACATTGACAATGTGATAGATTCCTTCACGATAATCATTGATCTCGTAAGCTAAACGCCGCTTCGACCAATCTTTTGAGTCAACCACTTCTGCACCTTCGCTACCTAAAACGTCATCATAACGCTTGATCAAAGCAGCTTTCGCTTCTTCTTCAAGATCTGGCTTGATGATATAAGTAACTTCGTAAAAAGTTTGTGCCATGGTTTGTACACCTCCTTATGGACTATTGGTTCTTATCTACTAAGAACAAGGAGTAAGCAGCCCTGAAGACTACTCACAAGCTAACAGTTTATCATATTTGTAGCGGGTAAACAAGCGACCAGCTGGGAATTATTCGATTTTTGGTCGCTTTATCCGCGGCTGGCGCGTGGCGTTGGTGGATGGCAGATGTGGTGGGGCTCCAGGTCGGGCTGAGGGTGGTGGAAACGTGTTCCACGCAATTGCTTTCTGCGCCGCTACGCAATTTCACTGGATTGATTGCATCAATCCAGCAAAATCGCTAGTCGTGCTCAAAAGCAACCCATTGCGTTGCACACTCTGTTTCGAACACAACAGGTTGACTTTGAGCATTAACCTAGCGAAGCCGCTATGAATAGCGACAGGTTGATCTCACCCCGAAGCGCTCCGTTCCAACCCTGCGACGCAGGTGGCAAAGTAATTCTGGGCACTTGGTACGAAGTGTTAAATGGTAAAACTGAACTCTTATCAGAACTGTTGGTGCTAATGAGGACGTTGAGCTGGCCACATCATGAAATACGCAAAAAAGTGGGTAATTTTTTTATTTTTTTCAAAAAAATCTGAAAACGGCGGCGCCAGGGACTTCCCTGGCATGAACAGCGTGGCGTCAACGAGAACGATGATCCGTCGTGATGTACCTGAGGCCCTTTCCTGAAGAAGCAAATCCGGAAAATATTTAGGTTTATGAGAGTTTACCCGATATTGTTAAAAAATAATTGACTTTATTATAAGTATGCTCTATGGTTTTATTAATTATAGGTGAAATCATGATCGAAGTCCCCAGTAAATGCGGCGCATGATCGCCGAACCACGTTGATAAACTGTTTTTCATCCTTGTTGTGAGATTAACATTGATGACAGAACTAGACGTTTGTTTACTGAAACACAGGGCAGGGCGGGGCAATAAGCTAGTTTAGTTTTCTGGAGGAGTAACCGTGATGGCAGACGATTTGAAGATTGTGGGCACTGATATTACGAAGTTTTATGGGAAGACTCAAGTTTTATTTGATTTAAGTTTTGAGATCGAGCTGAATCAGCGCGGCGTGGTTGGCTTGATTGGGCCAAATGGTGCTGGTAAATCGACGATTATGCGGCTACTTAGTGGTATCACAACTTTGTCCGCCGGCGATCTCACTTTGGTCAATTCGACAAATACGGTCGAGCTGGGCCCCTGGAGTCGGTCAAACTCGTTCTATGCTCCTGCAGGTGAACGGGGGCTGAGAAACAAGTTGACCGTGATGGACAATCTTAAATATTTTTCGGCTTTGCGCCGGGATAATTACGAGCAGGTGTCCCAGAACGCGGTCCATTACGCAGAATTATTAAACGCCAACACGTTGCTGGCGAAGGAGTTTGGCAAACTATCCACGGGCCAAAAGAAAAAGGCTGAGATCATTGTGGCTGTTTCGCTGAATACGAAATTATTGATTTTGGATGAGCCTTCGACCGGTCTTGATATCAACGCCCAAGAAGACCTGATGGATTTGATCGATACGATCGCGCAGATGCACGAGAAAAAAATCATTATATCGTCGCATGATCCTAACTTCATCGCGAAGTCGGTCAACCAGTATCTGTTTGTGTCCGCCGGGCGGATCGTTAAAACCGTCCCTAAGCAAATGACTGAGGAAATGCTCGTCGCACAGTATAAATCATTGTTCGGGGTGGTCGAAAAATGAGCAAATTTAAAACATTGACAAACATGATTTCTGTTGAATTGGAAATGGAAGTAAAGTCGAAAGCCAAGTATCTTGTCGCGACCTTAGCCGACTTCACCGTATTTACCTTCGCGTACTTGGCGGTTTTATTCTTTTCGGATACGGGAGATCTGAATACTGTTTATCGAACCAATGATGGCGTGATGCTGATCCTTATCGGCTATATGTTCTGGACGCTGGGCGTGATGGCGATGGACTTGTCGACCCAGACGATCGAAGCCGATTCACGAGCAGGTATCCTTGAGACGGAGCTCCAGTCATCATTTCCCCTTTGGTTTTTGATGCTGATCAGAGTCTGGGTGTTGATCGTATTGACCGGCCTCTATCTGTTGATCCTGGGCATAATCACCGGGGCAATGACTGGTGTTTCCATCGGAACCGTCGTTGTGATCACGTTTGAAGTCTTGTTGATTTCTATTATTTCAAATATTGGCATGTTTGGGATCGGCCTTATTTTCGGGGCAGGGTCGCTGATTTTTAAATCGGTCGGCACTTGGGCAACTTTATTACAAACAGGAATTCTGTTGATTGCCAATGTTGGCTCAAATTATAGCTCCAATCTTCAAGCCTTGATCCCGTTTGGCTTAGGCATTGAAATTACTCGCTCGCTGTTTCTGGGACGGCAAATATCGCTGGCGACAATCATGGGCTACCTGGCGGTGAACCTTGTTTATCTGCTGATCGGTATTCTTATCTTCAACGGTGGGTTGCGCCATGAACGTAAATTTGGATCGTTTGAACGCTTTTAAGCAAGTCGGCAGTCATTAAAAAATCCAGCTGATCGTGGCTGGATCAAAAGCGCTGAATCGCTTGGTTCGGCGCATTCCCGGGTAGCGATTCAATTAACGGAATCGGCCCCCGACATTTGGATAAGACACAGCCTACACTTGGTGGTCAACCTTGATTCGATGGAATCGTGGTTGACCACTTTTTTATTTCCGACTTGGGTAAAATAGTGTCGCTGTTGGCCTGGAAGAAGTGCTTTGGGCGCTTTTTCATCAGAACCAGCCGCCAATTTGGGCGAAAAAAGTAGCGCTCAAAATTTGAGCGCTGCCGTGATCATAACTTCGGATTTTGAAAATTGCTTTTAAAGCTGTGCCCAGCCAGCGGGCCATTCAGGAAAAACTAAGCCTGATCGTCGTCACCTTGATCGGGATCTGCGCTGGCGTCATCCCGTTCGGCGTCGTCTGGGTCGGCCAGCGCGGCATCATCAGATTCCGCGCGAGCTAGCAGGCGTTGGACATCAGAGGGCAGGTCTTGTCCTGGTGTGGCGATGTTGGCGTTATTGGCGGCGTCTGCTTGATCGATCGTTGAGTCGGTCGAATCGGTTTGACCAGCTTCAGCACCTTGTTCCCCGTCAGCCGCGGCTACCGCTGAGCTGTCAGTTGCGCGATCAGCTGTTGACCCGTTCGGATCGGTCGGCTTGGTTGCGCTTGGATCAGTAGGATCATCGTCGTCATCGTCAGGCGCGACCTTGGCCAACGCTGCGACTTTGGCGCCGTTGTCGACCTTGATCACCCGGACGCCCATGGTCGCGCGACCGGTTTGGGAAACTGCCTTGACTTCAAAGCGGATCAGGACGCCTTCGTCGGTGATCAGCATGATATCTTCGCTGCCATCAACGACGGTCAGACCAACTAACGGCCCGTTTTTCTCGGTGATGTTGGCGGTCTTGATGCCTTTACCACCGCGGCCTTTGATCGGATATTCGGCCACATTGGTCCGTTTGCCATAGCCGTTTTCAGAAATGACTAGGACTTCATGGTCTGGCGCCAGGATCGCGGAACCGACTACATAATCGCCTTCGCGCAGGCGGATCCCCCGCACACCGGCGGCGGTCCGGCCCATAGCCCGGACATCGGTTTCTCTGAAGGAGACCGCGTAGCCTAAATGCGTCCCAATGAAAATATTCTGGTGATTGTCAGTCAGGAGCACGTTACTCAGCGAATCGCCGTCGCGCAAGGTCAGCGCCCGCAAGCCATTGCTGCGGATATTGGCGAATTCCGCCACGCTGGTGCGTTTAACGGTGCCCAATCGGGTGATGAAGAAGAGGGAGTCCTCGGCGTCCGCGTCGCGAACTTTGACCACGGTCTCGATCTTCTCACCAGTTTCGATGCCCAACAGGTTGATGATCGGCAATCCTTTAGCGGTGCGACCGTACTCAGGGATCTCGTAACCCTTGGCCCGGTAGACTTTACCCACATCGGTAAAGAAGAGCAAGGTGTCATGGGTCGAGGTGAAGATCAATTGCTCGATAAAGTCGTCATCATGGACGTTCATGCCTTGGATCCCGCGACCGCCCCGATTTTGGACCTTGAACTCATTGGCGGGCACGCGTTTAACGTAGCCGTTATGGGTCAAGACGATCATCACGTCTTCTTCGTCGATCAAGTCTTCGTCTTCGATACTTAATTCTTCGCCGACCAGCAATTCCGTCCGCCGGTCATCGCCGAAGCGCCGTTGGATCTCCAACAACTCTTGATAAATGATTTCGTCGATCCGTTCGGAGCGCGCTAAAATATCTTTCAAATCGGCGATGGTTTTCATTAATTCTTGGTATTCAGCTTCGATCTTTTCCCGTTCCAAACCGGTCAAACGAACCAAACGCATATCCAAGATTGCTTGGGATTGCTTGTCGCTTAAACCGTAACGGTCCATCAACGTGTTCTTAGCCAATTCGCCGGTCTCAGAACCCCGGATGATCTTGATGATCTCGTCAATATGATCCAGCGCGATCCGCAAACCTTCCAGAATATGAGCGCGGGCTTCGGCCTTCTTCAGGTCAAAAGCGGTCCGCCGCCGAATCACTTCTTCTTGATGCGCCAAATAATATTGCAGGATCTCTTTCAGACTCAACTGTTTCGGGGCGCCATTGACGATCGCCACCATGTTGAAGCCGAAAGTCGTTTGCATCGGTGTTAATTTGTACAGGTTGTTCAACACCACCGACGCGCTGGCATCCCGGCGCAGGTCGATCGAGATCCGCATCCCTTCACGGTCCGATTCATCGGCTAGGTCAATGATGCCATCGAGACGTTTGTCGCGAGCCAATTCCGCGATCCGCTCAACCAACTTGGCTTTATTGACCATATAAGGGATCTCATGAACGATGATCCGTTCGCGGCCATTTTTCAAAGTCTCGATCTCGGTCTTGGCCCGTAAAATAATCGTGCCTTTCCCAGTCTCGTAGGCCCGCCGGATCCCCGACTTGCCGAGAACCAAGCCCCCAGTAGGGAAATCAGGTCCTGGTAAAACTTCCATCAACTCAGCAGTGCTGGCGTCCGGGTTCTTCATCAAAAGGTGCAGGGCACTGATCACTTCCGCCAAATTATGCGGCGGGATATTGGTGGTCATCCCCACCGCGATCCCCGTGGCGCCATTGACTAGCAGGTTCGGGAAGCGGGCTGGTAACACCACGGGCTCCCGTTCAGTGCCATCATAGTTCGGCTGAAAATCGATCGTGTCTTTATTGATGTCGCGCAACATTTCCAAAGCGATCTTGCTCATCCGTGCTTCGGTATAACGCATCGCCGCCGCGCCATCACCATCGACCGAGCCAAAGTTCCCGTGGCCATCGACCAGCATGTAACGGTAGCTGAAATCTTGGGCCATCCGCACCATTGACTCGTAAATCGCCGAATCACCGTGAGGATGGTACTTACCCATGACATCACCGACGATCCGGGCCGATTTCTTATAAGGCTTGTCCGGGGTCACACCCAGTTCGTTCATGCCATACAAGATCCGCCGATGCACCGGCTTCAAGCCATCGCGAACGTCAGGCAGGGCCCGCGCGACGATGACACTCATTGCATAATCCAAAAATGAATCCCGCATCGTTTTGGAAAGGTTGATCGTTTCGATGCGATGATCTTCAAATTCTGCCATTTACTCGCAAACTTCCCTTCTAGACATCCAAGTTCTTCGTATATTTCGCGTTATCTTCGATAAATTTACGCCGGGGCGCCACATCGTCACCCATCAACATTTGGAAAACCTCATCAGCTTCTGCGGCGTCGGTAACTTCGACCCGGTCCAAACGGCGGTTCTCCGGATTCATTGTGGTCTCCCACAACTGTTCCGCGTCCATTTCCCCTAAACCTTTATACCGTTGGATCGCTGGTTTCGGCGCCGCTGGTAAATGCCCCAAGACCTCTTCCAATTCTTCGTCGGAATCAATGTAACGCATAAATTTCCCTTGGCGCACCTGATATAGCGGTGGCTTGGCCACGTAAACATAGCCAGCCTCCACGATCGGCCGCATATACCGATAAAAGAGCGTCAGTAATAACGTCCGAATATGGGCGCCATCCACATCGGCATCGGTCATGATGATCAATTTGTGATAGCGCGCCTTGGCCACATCGAAATCGCCGCCAAAGCCAGTGCCCATGGCCGTAAATAAGGTCCGGATCTCCTCGTTGGCCAAAATCCGATCCATCGACGCTTTTTCCACGTTTAAAATCTTACCCCGGATCGGTAAAATCGCTTGGGTCAACCGCGACCGCCCTTGCTTAGCGGAACCGCCGGCGGAATCCCCTTCGACAATGAACAATTCTGAGATATTCGGGTCCTTGCTGGTGTTATCCGCCAATTTACCCGGCAGATTACTGATCTCCAAACCTGACTTCTTCCGCGTCACTTCCCGCGCATGCTTGGCGGCCAAGCGCGCTTTGGAGGCCAATTGACCTTTTTCCACGATTTGTTTGGCGACAGTTGGATTTTCCATCAAGAACTTCATGAAGGTTTCGGAGAACATCCGATCGGTGACCGTCCGCGCGTCTGAGTTACCCAACTTCGTCTTGGTCTGACCCTCGAATTGGGGATCAGGATGCTTGATCGAAACCACGGCCGTCATGCCTTCCCGCACATCATCGCCGGAAAGATTGTCGTCGTTGTCCTTGATCAAATTGGCCCGCTTACCATAATCGTTGATGATCCGCGTCAGCGCCGCTTTAAAGCCAGCCTCGTGGGTACCACCTTCGTAGGTATGGATATTATTCGCGAATGTCAGCAAATTGGAATGGAAATCGTCGGTATATTGCAACGCGACTTCCACCGTGATCCCGTCCTGTTCGCCTTCCACATAGATCGGCTCAGGGAAGAGCACCGTCTTCTTCTCGTTGAGATATTCGACGTAACTCTTGATCCCGCCAACATAATGATAGGTGATCCGTTCCGCCGTCGCCGCGCGTTTGTCGGTAAAGGTCAATTTCAACCCTTTGTTCAGGAAAGCCAACTCGCGGATCCGCGTATTCAAGACATGGTCGTCAAAAACCGTCGTCTCCGTGAAAATATCCGGATCAGGTAGAAAATGAACCTTAGTGCCATGTTCATGCGCCGCCGCGGTGCCAATGACCTTCATTTCAGTCCGCACCTTACCGCGCACAAAATCCATGTAGTAACGCTTGCCTTCACGGGTCACGGTCACATCCAAAACGCTGGAAAGCGCGTTAACGACCGAGCCGCCGACCCCGTGCAACCCACCGGAGACCTTGTAGCCGCCACCGCCGAATTTACCACCGGCGTGCAGGATCGTGTAAACCGTCTCCAAAGCAGGCCGTCCCGTTTTCGGTTGGATATCCACCGGGATACCCCGGCCATTATCGGTGACGGTGATGCTGTTGTCCGCTTCAACTTCCACATCGATCTGCGTGGCGAAACCGGCCAACGCCTCATCGATCCCGTTATCAATGATTTCCCAAACTAAATGGTGCAGACCTTGGCTACTGGTCGAGCCAATGTACATCCCCGGGCGTTTCCGCACGGCTTCCAGTCCTTCCAACACTTGGATCTGACTGGCATTGTATTCTTTCGCTTTTTCTTCCTTGGCCAAAACAGCTTCCGCAGACGGTGCCGCTGGTGTTGCGTCAGCCGTTGCGGGCGCGTCGGTTTCGTCGGCGATCAAGGGTTTGATGGTTGGTTCGGGTTCATTTGTTGGGTTTTGTTGATTTTTCTCTGAATCGTTCACAAAAATCCTCCTAACTGGTGGGTACTTGATTTGATGCGGTGTTTTTATCTTTTTGTTTTTATCTATGATTTCTGTTGATTGTACTGGATCTGGTTGCAGAGGGAGTGGGTGTTGTGCGTGAGCGCAACCGGTTCGGGCCATTGTCGCGGCTGGAACGCGGTGGGCACTGTTTTGAGCCAATCCGCAAAAACCGCGGCCTGTCTCAAAATCAGGCCTTGTCCTAAGCGGTAAAGCCGCCAAGGACAATTTCACCACTGAAACGTGTTCGCCGACCTAGCTTCTTCCGCTTAGCTACGCAACTATTCCGGAGGCACAAACCAGCCTCCAAAATAGTTGCTAGGCTAATGCTCAGAAGCTGACCAAGTCGGCTCACACTCTAGATAGAGCCGCATGGCCCGAACCGGTTGCTAGGCAGAATTGAGCTTATCTGCAATCGAGCTGACCTATTTAGCGAAGTGCTTTTGCTAGTTATGCAAAATACCGCACTTTTTGGGTGGTCCGGCAATGTCAACGGATTCGGATCAGGAGCTCGGGACATTTTGCGTAAGCTGAACATCTCTACTTGTTTCTTTAACAATCCACGGGTAGCAACCGACCGATTCAGTTGATTCGCTGAGAACTAGGTTTGTTCATCAGACAGGCTGCGCTGGTGTCACCAATTCAAGGATTGTGACCACTAACCACGGTCGTCAAGTGCATGGCTCCCCATCAATTGACCATAGCCTGCCAGACGGCGTGAGTGCTCAAACGACTGTTATAACGTTGAGCGGCTGGAGCGGAGCGTGGCGTTGAAACGTGCTGCACACAACTGACTTCTACGCTTAACTACGCCAGGCTTCCGGAGGCAAAGCCCAGCCTCCAAAATCCTGGCTAGGTTAATGCTCAAAGTCAACCCGTTGTGTTCCGCACTCTGGGCGTTGGTGGTCTGTTCGTTTGTTGGCGGAAGGTCGAGCTGGGGGGTGAGTCAGCCGCGATATTATTGTTGGCGATTTATCGCCTACAATAAGGCCGAGTTTTGAGATTTTCGGTGGGTTTCCGAAAAGCTCAAAATCGTGCCCGCAGCGTTCCACCACCCCCAGCCTGACCTGGAGCCCCACTACACTTGCCCATCACCAACGCCACGCGCAGCGCAAGCTGCGGACATCATTGAAACGTGCTCACCGCCCCAGCTTCTTCCGCTTAGCTACACAATTGTTCCGGAAGCTACCCGGGTCGGTTCGCGCTCTGCCTACTCACGTTCGATCTGCCCCTGCGTCACTTGAAAGACCGTCGGCTGCCCGATGACCTCTTGGGCGACCCCATCCAAACTAGTTGTGGTCAAAAACGTCTGCACTTGATCTTGGATCGTGTGCAACAAATGAGTTTGCCGCAAATCATCTAGCTCCGACAGCACATCATCCAACAACAGCACCGGCGCCTCGCCGGTTTTTTGCTTGATCATCTGGATCTCCGCCAACTTCAGGCTTAAGGCCACGGTTCGTTGCTGACCCTGAGAGCCGAATTCTTGGACATTTTGTTCATTGACGATAAACCGCACATCATCGCGATGCGGTCCGCTGAGGGTAGTGCCTTGCTGGATCTCTCGTTTTTGCAGGCGTTGATAGTCTTGTTGGAGAAATTGAAAGATCTGATTCGAGCTGACCAATTCCTTTTCGGGCAAAACAGTTTGGTAAACGAACTGAAGTTGCTCGCGGCCTTGTGTGATCTGCTGGTGTTCAGCGCTGGCGAAAGTCACCATTTGTTGTAAAAAAAGGTGCCGCGTCCAAATGATCTCGGCACCAAAGCCCGCCAATTGATCTGACAACACTTCCAAATAAACGCGATCTTTGGCCTCACCAAATTTAAGTTGACGTAAATAGAGATTACGTTGACGCAAAATACTTCGATATTGACTGATATTATAAAGATATTGATGGTCGATCTGACCGAACTCCATATCGATAAAACGGCGCCGCTTAGCAGGCGAACCCTTGACCAATTCCAGGTCTTCGGGAGCGAACAAGACCACATTGAACTGACCGACATAATCAGATAAACGTTTTTGATCCAAATGATTGACTCGCGCCTGTTTGCCTTTTTGGCTAATGACCAATTCCAACGGTAATGGACTAAGGCGCCGCTGAATGACGCCACTGACTTTGGCAAAATCATGCCCCCATTGAATCAAGGATTTATCATCCGTTGTTCGATGGGAGCGCGCCAATGACAACACATAGATTGCTTCAAGTAAATTGGTTTTGCCCTGAGCGTTCTCGCCGATCAGCACATTGATCTGTGGTGAAAATTCCGCCGTCAAAGCCGCGTAGTTGCGAAAATGGGTCAAAGCGATCTGTTGCAAGTACATTCTAAACCTTCACGATTTGGAAACGTTCGCCGCTAGCCAATTGCACGATGTCGTCTGGATACAGCTTCTTGCCGCGCCGATCCTCACTGACACCATTCAATTGGACTGGTGTTTCCTGCAAATACCATTTGACCTGGCCGCCGCTGCCGACAATGCCTTCTTCTTTCAACAATTGCGTCAAAGTCAAATACTCGGTATCAATTTTGATTTGCTTGATTATTTTCGCCCCCAGCACTAGAATTCCAACTTTTTGTACTTCTAAATTATACACTTTTTTCACTCAAAAAACAATTTAATGGGCAAATAAAGGCGTTTTAGCAAATATTAGTTCAAATAAGCTAGATAGCCTATTTTTGTTAAAATTGCTGAGAAGGGCTTTTTTTCTTGTTCTGCGAAAAACCCTGATTCTTCGACCGAATTCATTTTTCCGCCTTCGTTTTTAAAAATAATGGTGCCTACGCCGCTACCGGATCCTCTGAGATCATTCAAAAAATCATTGTCAAAATAGCGCTGTGCAACGATTTTTAGATACAGGAGCAATGATGATCTCACTGAGCAGGTCTTGATCCTGATCCAGCTGCGTCAATAACGCTTATTGTAATCGAGCAACTAAACTAGGTGGCTAAAGCAAACGGACCCACTCACTGATTGGATACTCGCACTTGCTCTTCTGATCGTAATTAGCGCTTCGCCATGGATCATGTGGACGATGATCGCCAATATCCACTCATTACTATGCCTACTCAGCACCTCACTCAGCGCGACCAGTTGCCATGATCCTAAGTCCAATTAGTTTTCTAAGAAGTGCACATGCCTGATCATCTTAGCCGTTTTATTTAACTGGTTGCTGGCAAAAAGCTTCTGCTTTCAGATTTTTCTTTGCTCAATTGGCCGTATTATATAACAGTTCGACTTTATCATGAAGTTCAGTTCAGCCTTGAAAACAAACAAGCTTGATCCAGTTTTCTGACCGGATCAAGCTTGTTTGCTGAATAACAACTTTTTTCTAATTGAAAGTTCGCACTGGGGTGATCAATTGCACAAAATGGTCGCCGTCTTCAGAAGGAACCAAAGTGAACGGCCGCAGATTCGTGGTGAAATTCAGATCGATCTCCGTCGGACCAAAAGCGCGCAGGGCATCTTTCATGTAATCAGGGTTGAAAGAAATATCGAGTTCGTCACCAGTCAAAGCATCTACTGGCAAAGCTTCTTCCACATTCCCCACGTCTGGCGAAGTCCCTGATAGGATCGCCGAATTTTGTTCGGGAGCTAAAACCAAACGGACCACATTGGCCCGACTGGCGTGGGACAATAAAGCCGCCCGTTCGATCGCTGCTAATAAGCTGGCAGCATTGATCTGTAATTGAACATTATGATCTGTGGGGATCAAACGCGCAGTATCTGGGTAGTTCCCCTCTAACAAACGGGTATAGAATTTAGTTGCCCCGAAGCTGAAAAGGACTTGATTATCACTGATTTTTAGAGAAATATCACCAGCTTGATCCGCCAACATCCGGCCCAATTCCTGTAAGCTCTTGCCGGGGATCACCATTTGATAGGTGCTCGTAATGTCAGGCAGATCCAATTTCCGTTGCGCTAAACGATGACTGTCCGTCGCCACCGCCAATAAGCCATTACCGTCGATCGAGAAATTGACCCCGGTCAAGATCGGCCGAGTTTCCTGATCAGAAACGGCTAAAACCGTTTGATTGATCAATTCACGTAAAATACCAGCGGCGATCTTCAATTCATTTTGATCTTCAACTTCAGGTAAGCGTGGATATTCGTTTGCATCGGTCCCGATCACAGTAAATTCGGATTTTCCTGAAGTCAGCCGCGTTTGATAGTCGTCGCGGACTTCTAATGTGAAGGTTTCTTCTGGCAAACGTTTGACCACCTCACCAAAGAAACGGGCAGTCAAAACGACACTCCCAACGGATTCGATTTGAAGATCCAGATCTTCATCACTGCTAGACATGAAAGTTTCGATGGAAATATCGGAATTACTCCCGGTGAGTAACAAACCATCATTAGTTAAATCTAATTTGACCCCGGTTAAACTGGGAATCGTCGTTTTAGCCGGAATGGCTCTAAGGACATCGTTAAAGGACCGGATAAAACTATTACGATTGATCGTGAATTTCATACTGCTGCCTCCTAGGTTTCCCTTTAATTAAGATATAGTATTTTAAGTATTAGTAGTAAGGGCTGTTGATTGTGTGGATAACTTAAAACAACAGAATGAGAATGAGTTTTCCACTGTGGATAACTTGTGGATGAGCTTGGGGATGTTTTTTTAGTTATCCACAAGCCGTGATTTGAAAAATTGCACAAAGTAATGATGAAGCTGAGAGATTTTAGGTGGTTAGGTGCTGCGCACTCTAGCTGAAACGTGCTCGCCGACCTAGCTCCTTGCGCTTAGCTACGCAACTATTCCGGAGGCAAATCCCGGCCTCCAAAATAGTTGCTAGGCTATGCTCAGGAGCTGACCAGGTCGGCGAACACTCTAGCCTTGAAACGTGCTGCGCGAGGATTGGCTGTTGTGCTTAGCTACGTCATGGTTCCGAAAGCAAAGTTCGGCTTTCAAAACCATAACTAGGCTAATGCTCGCAGCCACCCATCCTCGCTCCGCACTCTAGCTGAAACGTGCTCGCCGACCTAGCTCCTTGCGCTTAACTACGCAATTGTTCCGAAAGCAAGGTGCGCTTTCAAAACAATTGCTAGGTTAATGCTCAGGAGCTGACCAGGTCGGCTCCGCACTCTAGCCTTGTAGTAGTTTTTGGAGGTCGCTGACTTGTTTTCTGAGATCGGAGTCGCGTTTTAGGTTGGTTTCGATTTTTTCGTGGGCGTGGATCACGGTGGTGTGGTCTTTGCCGCCGAATTCTTTACCGATCTTGGGGAGGGAATTATCGGTCAGTTCGCGGGCGAGATACATGGCGATCTGGCGGGGTTCGACGATATTTTTGGTGCGTTTTTTGCCAGTGAGATCGACGACTTGTAAGCGAAAATACTGGGCAACGGTCTCTTGGATCTTGCTGATCGACAAACCGCGTTCTGCCGAGATTTCTTGGAGCCCTTGGAGCGCGGCCATGGCATTCTCCAGATCAATATCGATTTTGTTGATGGTGCAGTAAGCCTGCACGCGCACAAGGGCGCCTTCCAATTCACGAATATTGGTGTCGATCTGGCCCGCGATGTAACTGAGTGTTTGATCGTCGATCTCTAGTCCCTCGGCTAAAGCCTTATTGCGCAAGATCGCGATCCGGGTTTCCAGATCGGGCGGGGTGATGTCTGCTGATAGGCCAGAACGGAAGCGGGAAACCAGCCGATCTTCTAGCTTGGGGATCTCACTAGGGATCCGATCCGAAGTCAGAACGATCTGCTTTTTATTTTCATATAACTTGTTGAAAGTATGGAAGAATTCTTCCTGCGTGGCTTCTTTCTCCGCAAAAAACTGGATGTCATCGACTAGAAGAAGATCAACTGAGCGATACTCGCGGCGAAATTCTTCTTGGCGTCGCGTTTGGATCGAATTAATGAAATCGTTGGCGAATTCTTCGCTGGTCACGTATTTGACCTTGGCGTCAGGATTACGCCGCAGGACCTCATGGCCGATCGCCTGCATCAGGTGAGTCTTACCCAAACCTACGCCACCGTACAGGTTCAGCGGATTATAAACTTCCCCAGGTTCTTCCGCCGCTGATAACGCTGCGGCCTGGGCCAAATAATTGCCGGCGCCGATGACAAAATTATCAAAGGTGTATTTCTCATTTAAATGGGTATCGTGACCATAGACAGGCATGACCGTGTCAGTATTTTGAACTTTCTTGGCGATGTCAGTGTCATCGATACTTTCGTTGGGAACGACGAGCTTTAAATTCAGTGGCTGTCCGCTAATCTCTTGCAATAACGTGGTGGCTTTGCCGACCAGTTGCCGTTGCCAATAATCGCGATGAAATGGCGAGGGCAGTTCCAAGACCAAGGTGTTGCCCGACATCTTGACCGGTTTGACTTGCGAGATCCAAGTGTCATAGCTGACAGATTCAAAGTTTTTCTTAAACTCGGCGCTCAATTGATTCCATAGTAATTGCTCACTATTCATGAATTTAGCCGCCTCTTTCTCCATCTTAAAAATGAATCGTAACTCAATTTTAGCATTTACCAAAAAAGTTTTCCACAGGTTTTTAGCTAGACCAATAAAAAGTCCACAGGATGCAGATTTATTATCCACAGGCTTGTGGACAATAACCGAGAAAATCAGACGGTCGAGAGTTATCCACACCTTGTTGTGGATAAACGCAGCGCGAACTACTATGGTTTACGAAAATTATCCCCAGAAAATCGCCTTGTGGAAAGAAAAACGCACAGACCTGTCGATAACTAGGATTATCCACAATTTTTGGGGAAAACCGTAAAATATTTTTTGAGTATCCACAGGGAAAACCCCAAGGATCGGTTTGACCTGTGGATAAAAAAAGTAGTTGGTTTCGGCGTGTTTTGGAAAAAAATTTCAGCAGGAGCAACTTGCTTTTTTTCGCGGGTAAGCTTTTAATAGAGAAACAACTTGACTAAAACTGAAAAAAACCCGAGAAATCTGTTTATTTTTCCGTAACTGTATGATAGTATGGATAAAGTAATTGCGCTTGAAGAACATATCAGAATTATTTCGAAACGATCTTCATGGTGTATCCACTTATATTTGGGAGGTGCCACACACATGACAACAAAACGGACATATCAACCTAAAAAACGTCATCGTCAACGCGTTCACGGTTTCATGAAACGCATGAGCACGAAAAACGGCCGTAGAGTATTAGCAAGACGTCGTAGTAAAGGTAGAAAAGTTTTATCTGCTTAAGGCCACTGAGTTTCAGTGGTTTTTTTTATTAGTTTATTTCGTGAGACAAAGATGGGAACGGCGTTATGCAGAAACGGTATCGGATCAAACGGGAAAAAGAATTTCAACAAGTTTTTGCGGCTGGCCACTCTAAGGCTAACCGCAATTTTGTCGTCTATCAAATGAAGAAACCGGGGCAGACACATTACCGCGTCGGTATTTCTGTGGGCAAGAAAGTCGGTCACACCGCGGTTTGTCGCAATCGGATCAAACGCTATATTCGTCAAAGTTTATTGGAATTATCCGATCAATTACCAGCGGATGTGGACTTTTTAGTGATCGCGCGCGCCAATGCGAAAAATTTAGATATGAAAGAGACTAAAACTAATCTCGTCCATGTGCTAAAATTAAGTCAGTTGTTGCTTGAAACACAAGCAGAATAATTCGATTCGTGAGGGAAAATTAGTGAAGAAACGATCGCAGTTAAAGAAAATCATTTTACTGGTCGCAATTTTGAGTTTGGTTTTGGTTTTGACGGGCTGTTCTAATTTGAATGAGCCGATCACCAAGAGTAGCGCCGGATTCTGGGACCATTATGTTTTGTACCCCTTCTCTTGGTTTATTTTGAAGATCGCCTCGATCTTAGGCAATAGCTACGGCTGGGCCATCGTGGTCTTTACGATCATCGTGCGGATCGTCTTGTTGCCGCTGAACCATTTCAGCACTAAGAACATGAAGAAGCAACAGGAGATCCAACCAGAATTACAGGCATTGCAAAAGAAATATTCTGGAAAAGACGTGGAAACACAGCAAAAATTGCGGACTGAGACCCAGAAATTGATGTCCGAGGCCGGCGTCAATCCGATGATGGGCTGTTTGCCGATGCTGATCCAAATGCCGTTCATGTACGCTTTATACCAAGCGATCTGGCGGACGGAAGCCTTGAAGCAAGGGACTTTTCTCTGGATGCAATTAGGGGAAAAAGACCCTTACTATATCATGGCGATCTTAGCTGGGCTGTTTACCTTTTTGAGTACTTACATCAGTAACTTGTCCATGCCGCAAAGTGGCTCAACAGGCAAGATCATGATGTATGTGATGCCATTGATGATCATGATCCCCGCCTTGAATATCGCTTCGGCGATGTCGCTTTACTGGGTCGTTTCCAACGCGTTCCAAGTGGTCCAAACTTTGATCTTACAAAACCCATTCCAAGCGAAACGGGAACGGGAGGCCAAGGAAGCGGAAGCCAAGGAGAAAGAGAAGGCTTTACGGCGCGCCTGGAAACGAGCGCGGCGCCGCTAATCGAGAAAGGGGTCGCTCAACATTATGGCACAGTATGAAGGAGTCACAGTGGCCGTGGCAGTCCAAAAAGGTTTGACTGCCTTGGGCCTAGAAGAATCAGAAGCAACGATCACGATCCGCCGCAAAGAAGCGAAAGGCTTTTTGGGTTTTGGGCGTAAAAGCGCGTTAGTCGAAGTCGAGATCTCGGCGGAGACCGTCGCGAGGCGGCAAGCTGCCCAGAAAAAAATCGAAAAAGAAATGCGGCAAAATATTCGCACCGATGCGCAAAATGACCCGCAACGGCAGCAAAAGGTCGTGAATGCGCCAACAAGTGGCGCCGCAACAGCTACGGCAACGCGGCCAGTCAAGCCAAGAGCAGCGGCGGCGCCAAAAGCGGCTGTCATTGAACAGACGCCAGCTGCCCACCCCACATCACGGGAAGCGGAAGATCGCAATGATGAGCAAGCAGTCAAGGAGCTGGCTTTATATTTGACGGACTTGACCAAGCGTTTAGGCGCGCCTTCATTGGTTCGGATCGATCGTCAAGGTGATGAGCGCCAAATCATTTTTCACTTAGATACGGCTAAGGAGGGGTTGTTGATCGGCAAGCATGGTCGTTCGATCAATTCACTTCAATACATCAGCCAAACTTTCTTTAATCATCGTGGCCGTACCCATCAAGCAATCGTGCTCAATGTTGGTGACTATCGGGAGCGGCGGGAACGAGTTTTGGCTTCCGTCGCCAAGCGGACCGCGCGCAACGTGATCGCGGATCATCAGGCGGTCTATTTGGATCCGATGCCATCATTTGAACGCAAGCAGATCCACACGCTTTTAGCAGATAGTCCTTATGTCGAGACTTATTCCGAAGGGGTCGATCCGGAGCGTTACGTGGTCGTCGTCCCGCGGAAAACCGTCAAATTACCTTAGGGCTGTTGGTGGTTGGCGCTATATTGAGGTTTTAGGTCATCGGGTTGCTAGCTTCAATGAAGTGAAGTTGACCACGAGTTGCTCTATACGGTCTTACTTATGCGCAGACACAAATAAATTTTAGACTCATAAAATACGCCTATTGGCACTGATCAGCGTTTGGTCAGTCAGCAGTAGGCGTGTTTATTTTACTTATTTTGCGGTGAACAAAATCGGGGTAAGCTCCTTTTGGATCAGGTGGCTTGCCCAGGTTTGTCTGCTTATTTCGATCGTCGTGTGGTTGTTGTTGATCTAGCGGAGGCAGATCGGCAAGTGCTGATCCACCGGTTATTTGGATCCGATACTGGTCATTTTTTGGTTCGGTAGCTACTTTTCCGTTGTTTAAGGTAATTTAGTAGCGTGATCATGACGCAGATGGCGAGTATCAAGATGGTAAAGCGTGGTGGCAAATCGAACACTTCACCAACGACCCAGCCGACAGCCAGCACAAGAAGAATAAGCAGATCTTTGGTTCCGGTTTCAGATTCTTTTGAGTTCATCAGCTGTCTCCCTAGTCAGTTTGTCATTATTTTTGTTTGATCCTCATGATCAAAGTAACGGTCATTTAATTATTTTATTTCTCGGCACTATTTTCGGGTCTGGGGCTAATCCGGTTTTGAGCGTAGTTGGTCCCGAATCAGATAAGTGGTGATCAACAGGAGTACTGGCCCGAAAATACTGGCGTCGATCGTGATCGAGCCTAATAAGAGGTCGGGAATCATGAAGCCGATCGTTAGGATCAGGGCCCAAACCTGCGGAGACCAAATGCGCTGGATCAGTGCTAAATCGAATCTTTCATTTTGAATGAAGAATCGTAGCACTTTCTTGAAGCGCAGGGCAATGATCAGGTAGATAAGAACGCAGAGTACACGCAAGAAAATCGCGAGTGCGAAAACAGTTTGGAGCACTTGTCGGTGAACTAGGTGGGTAGGATTAGTCAGCGGTAGATTGGGATAATTGATCAATAAATTGAGGGAGCTGAGATCACCGCTATTAAAAATTTGCCAGATGATGTAGATAAGGATGCCTGTGAAAGTAATCAAGATGATCGCGAGTAGGATTATCGTTATATTTAACAATAAATCGATCCAACGATAACGCCTTTGTTGGGTAACCATTAATTATTCCCCTTCCTTTTCTTAGTGATTCGTTAGTGAGCCGGTGAATCAAACGAGTTTTTAGCTTGGTGTCCTCGACGTGAACATGATCTAAGTAGGAAGCCGGTGTATTTCACTCGTTGTTCTGATTTCTTATTGACATAACTAGGCTGATTCAGCTACCATCTGCTGGCCACTGCAAACGTAACTGACTTAATATTGTTTACAAGAAAATCGTTGCGCTAAAATGAGCTTGAAATCGATTTCAAAATAACCTTATCACAACCACAATTAATTGTCTGGATTTTTTTTAATTGAATCATCTCGATAAAACTCGGCAACTGACTTAGTTCAGAGTCGTTCTGTATTTTCTTCTGAAATTCCAGGATAAAGGCCAACCATGGACAGTCGCTTATTTTGGTCGACTTATGCACTTGGATCAGATCAAAAATCAAAACCGTTTTTTGATAATTGTTTTTTTGATCGATTTAGTTTAATATTGTCTTATAAAGAATCAAACATGACCGGAAAGCGAAGATCGTGTGCAATTATTTTGTTTTGGCCCGTTGATTAAAAGGATCGGTGTCAGACTAACTCGGACAGGAATTAAGGTTAAAGCGTTGTGGCGGCAGTTGGCGCTTATTTTTGGAGGTCTTTTTTTTGGAAAAATATACATTTACTAAACGTGAACTTCAGGTTTTACAAATTTTGTGGGCCAGTCCAGCAGCGTTATCTGCGAAAGAGATCGCTGAGGCTGATCCAAATTTAAGTCAGAATACCGTCTTGACCGTGCTTAAGAAGTTATTGGCGAACGAGTTCGTCGAGGCCACAGGTGTTGGTTACAGTGGTACTGTCTTGGCCAGACAGTTTGCGCCTGTGCTGACCAAGGAAAAATATTTAGAGTCGTTGGTAACCAGAAAGGACATGCTCAAAGTGGTTTCGCACTTCATTAGTGACAGTAACGATGACGAACTGGATGCCCTTGAGAAATATATCAAGGAAAAGCGTCAAAATAAGGCTTAAGAGGTGTTCAGATGCAATTCTCGTTATTCTCTTTGCTGATCTCATTGCTGACCGTTTTTATTTTGGTCGTCATCTTTGATCTGATCCTCAATAATTCTTTTCTTTTCAAGAGTTTCCGGATCGATTTCTTATTGGCCTTTTGCGTGGTTTTGGTGCTGAGGATCCTGTTTCCCGTAGAGTTCCGGAGTACGCGCACTCTTTTCTCCACCAAGATGCTGCCGGTGATTTATCGCTGGTTGCGTCAGCCCGTCCCACTGATCGGTGGGATTCATTTGACGATCATCCAACTCTTATTGGTCTTGTGGATCGTTAGCGCGGCAAGCTATCTGATCTATTGGTCAGTGAAGCAGTCGCTGGTCATGCGGAAGATGCGGCGACTATTAAGTCTTGTGACCCCAGAACAATATCATCCAGCAGGGACATCTGCTCGCCCAGTCAAGATGTACTACATTGATATCGAGCTTTCACCATTCACAATGGGCTTGCTTCATCCGGTGATCGTGATCCCAGAATCCTTGAAAGATTCACCGGATCTAACCTTTATTCAGTACCATGAATGGCGTCATATCAAGAACAAGGATGCTTGGGTCAAGTTCCTGATGGGCCTGATCAGCTGTGTCTATTGGTGGTTTCCGCCGATTCACTGGTTTCAGAAACAATTGTTGCTGGTGCTTGAGATCCACGTGGATAGCCAAGTGCAGCGCTTCTTCGCTAACAGCGAGAAAGATTTTCAATACGCGGAAAGTTTGGTTGATATTTCGCGCCGTTTAAATCAGCACGTGGCCAACCAGCAACGGCATTCGGTGATCCAACCAGCGTTGTCCTCAGCTTTCTCGATCGTTGAAAGTCACACCTTATCGAAACGGATCAATTTCCTGCTTGAGGAGCATCCAAGCAAAAATACGCGCGCCCTGACGCTTTTATTCACGGTGGCGTTGATGTATCTGGCGACGGCGATCATCGTGGTGCCTTATTATGCCGATTCCGAACTGCTCAAAGGCACTGGGGAGATTTCTGAAGATGGTAAGGCTGATGATTACATCCTTAAGCAGGGGGCGACTTACTATTTGATCCTCGACAGCAAGAATTACGGGAGGATCACGAATATTCATGACGAAAGCATTCAAGAACTTAAGATACGAGAGGAAGAAGTAGCGGATATAAAGAATGTCCCAACAGAGTAAATGGCGCTATTTCGTGGCGGCGTTCTGCGTGTGGCTCAAAAAATTGCCCAGATCCGTCTTAACCACGCTGGCTGAGATTTTTATAAATGATAACCGTCCCTGCCCTGAGGCTGAACGGTTATTTTTTTATTGCGGTTCATTTCGCTTTGCTTGGTAAGTTTTGGCGATGCTCCTGAGCCAACAGCCAATGCCTATTTAGGTTACCAAGCTGGTGACGTTGGCTAACCGCGCAAGGCTAAATTCAATTCTGCCCAGAAGCGTCAGCAAGTATGTTACAAAAAGAGCAGGATCCTCAGAGGTAACTTTCTGCAGGATCCTGCTCTTTGATTGGCGGTCATTCTGATTGGATCGGTAAGCTCCGGCGCTGATCATATTTGGTGGCGTCGGTATAGTTCTCCTGTCTCGTCGCGCCCTGACCACAAATTCTCGTCCCGCTGACAAGGTAATAATTCTTGATTGGCGTGTTTGTCCCTAATTCTCGACCGATGCTATTGGTAATATCACGATCGACTTGGCTTTCCTGTTTGAAACTGAAAACTTCCATGACATAAATATAGGCGTCATTACCAGATTGGGTTCCATCCACGACGAAGATCCGCCGATGCTTGCCGATATCAGCGTTACCCTTAAGCCACAAATGATCCCCTTTCTGAACAAGCTCGATCTGGTCAAGTTTATCTAGGGCGATCACTTTCTGGGTGCTTTCCCGATAGCGCAACAGCAAGAAGCCGCCCACAACCAGCAACGCGATGACGCCTATGAAGGTTAGGAAAATCTTGAGACTCCGATACTTGCCTGAGCGCTTTTTCTTATTCATTGATCGCCAAACCTTTCTGAACAAATGATTATTTTAGCCTTCAGTTGCTTAAATACTTGATCAGTGATTCAAATAATACTTCAGGTTCTTCTGCTTGACCCCACTGATCCCCCACAAGATCGAGATCAACAACATCATCACGACTAAGAGGAACAGCGCCCCAATATTTTCGGGAGCGAACAGGTAGATGAACAAGCGGGCACTACTTAATTTGCTTAGCAAAAACCGATTGAGTAAGGCGCAGATACCGCACGAAATGAGGAAGTAAGCGCCAAACAAAAGCCCGTTCTCCAACGCGATCACTTGGAAGATATCTTTGCGCTGATAACCGAGGCTGTACAAAATCGCCAATTCACGACTGCGGCCGTTGATATAACTCTTATTCAAGAAACAAATCAAGACACCGGCAATCAAAGCAATCGCCACAGAACCACCGATCAGGATCCAAATCAACTGCCGATAGATGACGCCTAGCTCACCATGGCGGAGATCTTCCTGAGAAGTGATCTTGTAAGCGGGGTACTTCATTTGTAATTGTTTCGTCAACCGCGGGACGTCGGTGTCGTGATCAGCCACGATCAACATTCCTTGATAGCCGGTACCGATGGCCTGCTCGTATTGCGTGTAACTTGCAATGAGGTTCTGGCTGACCGCGGCGGTAGCTTCATCCTCAGTCAGGAGATCACGATAATATTGGTAGTTCTCCTGATCGAGATAGGCGGTCCTTTCATCTTCGGCGGCATAACTCACATAAATTGGGTACTTAGCGCTCAAACCATGGGCATAGTCGGTATTGTAGACACCGGCGATCCGGTAGTTGTGCTTCTTAGTTTGGCGATCTTTCCGAACATTTAGGGTCATGGACTTCCGCAAAACTTGGCGCAGATCCGTGGTGTGGTACTTCTGCAAGACAAGGACGTCGGGAATCAAGATCTCGTCACTGCGATCGTGGGGATAGTTCCCCGCGACGAGGTCAATGTTGGCTTCATTGAAGTCGCGAATGACGCTTTGAGGCGTGGACAACATGTTGAATTCAAAGGTGATCTCATCAAGCTTATTATTCAGCTGTTGATAACGTTGGATCAACGGGTCGAATTCTGCTGCTAAATAGGTCAATTTGAGTGTGTTCCGATGAAAATCATATAAGTTGACCCCACCTGGATTGAAGGGCGTCACACTTGCCACCCCAGTCAGCTTACGCGCCACGGTAAGGTCGGCCTGGGAAAACCCGATCCGCTTGCCATCGAAGGAACTAACAATGCCTTCTTTACGATAACGGGCACGGGTCTTTCGATTCAGATCTTGCGTATCCAGTGTTATTGCCCGCTCACTGATCCCGCCGAATGAATTCTTAAAGGATAAGGTCGAGCTGGCGCGAAAAGCCGTAAAGCTTAGAATAAAGGCAGAAATAATAATAATGATCGGGATCGCTAAGAAAAATAAACGCCGCTTGGTGTGGCGGAGATTCGTCCAGGTATAGCTGAACAGATGTTTCTTGGCGGCCGGAGGGATCGTCGTTGGTGTCGCTGATATGATGTCCCTTGAAGCGTCATCTGGCGCCTCTTCTGGTCGACTGCCCTTCGTCAAAACCAATTGCTGGTCTTGTAATTGATAGACCACGTCGGCGAACTCCGCCACCTGCGGATCATGGGTAATGATCAGGATCATGATCCCTTGTTGGCGTAATTGATCCAAGTAGGTCATCGTCATTTTGATATTCTCTTGGTCAAGGTTACCGGTGGGTTCGTCCAGCAAGAGGATCTTCGGTTTCGCGATCACCGCGCGGGCGATGGCCAGTCGTTGTTTCTGACCACCACTTAAGTCAGCGACGATCGCCGTCTTGAATTGGGTCAACTTCATGGTAGCGAGCACGGTTTCGATCTGTTGGTCCGAATAATCACCAGACAAATGTAAATTGTCGTAAACCGTTAAGTTCTCCAGCAGTTTGTAATCTTGGAAGACCATCCGCATTTCTTGTTCGCGAATGATCGCCCACTGCTTCTTGGTCAGTTCGGCCGCATTGTGCCCCAGTAGTTGATAGTGGCCTTGATAATCGTTATCAAGGCGAAAAGAATATTGAACAGCGTGCTCTTACCACTACCGCTGGGTCCGATCAAAGCATAGATCTTCTGAGGTTCGGTGAAACTGGCATTGGCTTGGGCTAGCACCACTTGTCGCTTGTATTGTTTCGAAAGCCCGGTCAATTCAATCATCATTACGCATTGCTCCTGCTCTGATCTGTGATCGATCATTATTTAAAAAAGGGCCAAGTCAAATTGGCTCTAAGAAAGTCGGGTGTTATTCGCTCAACCAAGAGACATGAGCGCATCTGGGAGAAATTGCGACAACACCGCAATGGTCAACGGTCATTGCGGTGCTGCTTTTTGAAGACCTGATCTGCCGCATTGGCCGTACCGACTACCGAGCCCGTTCAAATCATACTTGTATTTCGGTATCAGTTTCGGTTGAATGTAGCAACAGTTCTGGTGATCACTAATAGTAAAGATGCTTACCACTAATAGCTGATTCCAAATTTATCTAATTAATTAGCTTACTCACAATTAGCTTAGCACTAAAACAGCCGGCGGTAAACGTTTTCGTTGGTTTTCTCCGGCTTCTGTGGTCCCTAAGCGTTTTTGTCAGAACGACATCGTTAGAAAAATATCACAAATTTAGAAGGGGGTCCGATTTTTATAAAAGGATCATTTATTCGTTTTCCTGCGGGGTTCGCGCGGCATTGGATCGAATGGATGGATTTAGCAGCCGGTGAACCTTTTGCTTCATTAGAGGTTGCCGGTGATTTGTAACAGTGGGTGCCGGGCCTTAGTGTAAAGTTTTACTCGGAAGGTCAATGTCAAAGAATAAATTATTTAAAGATAAAGTTGACAAAAGAAGACCGCAGCCCTCTAATTGAGTTACCAA
>NZ_BROC01000034.1 GCF_024345205.1 Lapidilactobacillus luobeiensis
GAACACAGAAGTTAAGCTTCTTAGCGCCGAAAGTAGTTGGTGGGAGACTGCCTGCGAGGATAGGGCGTTGCCGCGCTCGATTCCGGTTTAGCTCAGTTGGTAGAGCGCTTGACTGTTAATCAAGATGTCGTCAGTTCGAGTCTGACAACCGGAGTTTATTCTGGAGAGTTGTCCGAGTGGCCGAAGGAGCATGATTGGAAATCATGTATACGGGTAATCCTGTATCAAGGGTTCAAATCCCTTACTCTCCGTTGATTATTCTCCGGTTCTACCGTTAAGCCCCTGATTATGTTGATCAACATAATCAGGGGCTTTTTTTCGTTGTTTGAGTTCCGAGATGAACAAAGAGCCATAATTGCGAATAGGCATGGTGGCCGGGCCGGGTAAAGAGAAAACAGTCGCTTCGCACCAGCAAAGCGACTGTTTAAATCAACCGTTTCTGATTGCAAAGGGAAAAAGCACGGCTGAACTTAGATAAAACTATTTCAATTAAGCACAAGAATTTCTATGAGACAACTTCGCTATTTTGGGCAACGGAGAGTAAGGGATTTTAACCTTGGTGTACGGTTGAACAAGGCCGAACCACGGGGCGAGCTCGTCATTAACGTGACGGAGAAGGAGGGATTTGAACCCTTGGCCCGGATTTAATCGCGGTGGCCCGCTGATTGATCCAATCAAGCAAGCGTTGGTAGCTGGTCTTGAATGTCTTGGGCAACCTTTAGGGCACGCGTGATGATTGCTGCGGTCAAAGCAGTTTGGTCGTTAAAATCTGGCTGGTCAACTAAGACAACTTCAAGGATCGCGTATTGGGGCATCGCGGTTTGGTCCTTGTTCCAGATGGTATCTTTGAGCGCTTGCCAATATTTGGCTTGAACCGCGGCGTTTTGTCCTAGGAGCCAAAGTTCAAATCGCATTTCACGGTGATTAAGCACGAGCCCAAAGCGCAATTTTCTGCGCTGGAGGGCGGGATTGTAAAAATAGAAATAGGTATAATCCATGAAGCCGGGGTAGACGTTGCCAAATGTGTATTGTCCGCCGGCATTTTTAGCAAGGGAAGTCTTTAATAAAGGTAGATATTTCCGTAAATAAGTATACGCAATTGGGACATCACCCTGAGCCAATTGCTGCTGATAGGTGTTGATATAGTCATTGATGCTCGGATTCATGATCGCTCAGCCTCCTAATTTGATCAACGGCTCAGCTCAGCGCTTATCTTGGTGGGGTACGGGTGATTGCATCAATTTATCAACGTAACCGCCAAAATTTTACTGCTGTTGCTAAACCGCTCGTGTTAAACCTATTGTAAGTTACTTTGGGAAAAGATGGAACAAGCAGCCGGACAGGAAATCATTCAAGGCAATAAAAAACACGCCACGATTCAGGATCGGGCGTGTTCCTCAGGTGATCATATCATGAAGTTATCGGCGTAGTCTTGGTCGTTTTCAGAGCCTTCATTACTGGGTCCATGGCAGTCTGCTGCTTTAGCGCACAGCCATTTTGCGGAACCGCCGCATCCCCATTACGCCCATCAAGATAGTGAAGGCTAAGATCCCAAGGAGGCTATAGGTCAGGGGCATCGCGTTGCTGGCGCCCAACATGGTGTGGCGCAGCGCTTCGTTGATGTAGACCAACGGATTGACTAGGACGAGAACCTGATAGAAAGGTAGTTTGACCAACGCGCTCCAGCTAAAGAAGATCGCCCCGGTGAAAATCACGGGCATCAGGAAGCCAGGAAACATTGCGGCGATCTGATTGGGCTTGACAATAGTTCCGACGAGTAGCCCCAAAGCGGCGGAAGCGAAGGAACTAAGCAACAGGATCAAGAATAATAAGAAAATATTACCGGTGGTTAGATGGAGCCGCAATGATTGCCCCATGAAAATCAGCGAGATCGGTAGCACGAGCAAGGCGCCGATCCAAGACTCGATCATGCCGACGAACATTTTCGCCCAAGCGGTGACCATGACGGGGACGGGCGCTTGCAGGCGGTCTTCGATCTCCCGCGAGTTGTTGAAGTCCATTGACAGCGGGACGGCGGTGCCGTGGATTCCCGTGATCAAAAGGCTCATGCCGACCATTCCCGGGAAAAGATCGTTAGGGAAGCTGGCTGGTAAAACACCGATCTTGGGCAAGACGTAACCGTAAGTTAAAATCAAGATAAAGGGTAACATCACGACTCGAAAAATAAATTCAGCCCAGTTCCGCCATTGGATCAATAGATCGCGTTTGACCATGATCCAGAAAACGTTGAGTGTTGTCTGATTATGCATGGGTCTTGACCTCCATTTCAGTGGGATGTTCCGTCACATGAACGAAAATATCGTCCAGACTAGCGAAACTCAAACGAATATTCTCAAGTTTCACGGGCTGTTTTTCGAAAATCGGCAGCACCTGTTGCAGGATCTGGTCATTGGTATTAGGGAAAATCGCCAAGTTTTTCTCGTCCTTTTGCAGGATTTCCTTGATGAAAGGTTGTTGATTCAATTCCTGCAAGAGTGGCGCTGTCACCGCATCGACGGTAGCATAAACGATGCTGGCGGCAGGCACCAATTGACGTAATTCGGGGATCGTGCCCAGTGCCCGGATCTTGCCTTGTTGGTAGATCGCGACATGGTCGGAGAACCGTTCCGGCTCCTCCATGTAGTGGGTGGTCAGGAAAACGGTGGTTTGTTGCTGACGATTTAGGCGCAACACATGATCCCAGAGGATTTCCCGATAGGCCGGATCCAGCCCGGTAGTCGGCTCATCGAGGAATAGAAGTTGCGGTCGGTGCATAATGGCCCGGGCGATCTTCAGGCGTTGGGCCATCCCGCCGGAGAAGCTCTTGACATAGTCCTGACGCCATTCGCTTAGTCCGAAGTCCGCCAGCAATTCATTGGCGCGTTGCTCCGCGGCTTGGGTGGTCATGCCAAAATAGCGGCCGTGGTAAACCAAGTTCTCAAACGCGGTCAAACCACGGTCCAAATTGTTATGTTGGGCCACGATCCCGATTTTGCGGCGAGCGTTGATTGGATCGGTGCGGATATCGCGACCCGCGATCTTGATCGTACCAGAAGTGGGGGTCAATTGGGTGGTGATCATATTGATCGTGGTGCTTTTACCAGCGCCGTTGGGTCCCAAGAAACTAAAAATCTCCCCAGTTTCCAAATGAAAACTAATGTCATCGACGGCAACATGTTGGCTGCCATCTGCTTTTTTAAAAACTTTGCGCAGATTCTGAACTTCCAAAAGTGGCTTGGTCATGGCTTTTCCTCCTGTGTCTACAATTGTAAACTTGATGATAATAATTAGTTTACAACCGTAAACATAAAAAGTCAATAAAAAAAGGTGAATTCCCCCGGTTGGCTCGCGAGCATCAGACTAGCCGAAATTTTTGAGAGTGGGCCAATGCCTCTAGAGCCAGGCGCGGCTGGGCGGAAAAAGCTGAGGTGGCGAACGGAACAAGATCCAAAAAAACTGCCGACAATGATCGTCAGCAGTTCCATCTGGTTCTATGGTTTGATTTTTGTGACCAAGTAGCGCCGCGCTTAACGGGCGCCATTTTCACCGAAGGCTTGGTCTGGCCAGAGTCGTTGGACTAAGTAGTCACATTCGCTCCAAGTCCAATCTTCGTTGGTCGTCAGCAATTCGTAGCGTTCACCACTGATGGAGAAGCGATATTGACCGCCTTGGAAGCCGTTGCGTAAATAGAAGTTACGCCGACTGAGACGTTGGGTGAAATTCTCGGCGTGGCGGTCAACGATTTCAATGTCTAAAGCCAAGTTGCGACCGGCTGCCAGCTCTTGCACTTTTGCTAAGATCTGGGTGCCGTAACCTTGGCCGCGTAGATTGGGGGCAACGGCGAAGTAGAGCAGGTAAACGGTATCGCCCACGGTGGTCAAATAGGTGAAGCCAATGAACGTGTCTTGATCGTAATAAGCAACGCATTGGATCTTGCCGATCAGTACTTGAAACTGGAGCGAAAGGTAAGGGCTCCGCTCTACAGCGGGAAACGCGGTTAAGTAAAGTTGGTGGATCTGGCGATTAATTGACCAGTCCTGCCATGAAATACGGTGGTACTTTATCTGAGACAACAAGTAAAACTCCTATCGAAAAATATTGGGTCAAATGATTCAACCGATTAAATTGATTGAATAAAAAAATTAAGATAACCTAATACTAATGATAGTGATGATTGGCTCTAAAGTCAACTAATAAGTTTTCTGAAAAATAATCGGTGTTTTCAACCGATTTCATTAGTTGATTTTGCTGGTTTTACGAGACAGCCAGACCTAGCTACTTTGTGGGTGTCAAGGCAACCGCGAAAAGCCGGCTTATTTGGTTGAAGGTTGGCTGCTAACTTGCGCCTGCGCTGCGGCCAAGCCATCTGGAACGATACTGTCAGGTTGGGGATCGACAAGCAACTCGGCGTAGTGCGCGACTTTGCGATCAATTAGTTTCAGGTGTTGTTGTAATTCGCGGATCTCGGCTTGCGTGCGGGCTTGTTGCGTTTTCATCAGCCGATAGCGTTCGGGGACTGTTTCCACGCCGGCTTGCACCAGACGCAAATAGTGTTGGATCTCGGCGATGGGCATGCCTGTGGCGCGCAAACAGACAATGATCTGCAACCATTCTAAGTCGATCTCATTGAAGACGCGATTATTGTTCGCGTCGCGCTGAACAAAGGGGAGCATTCCCTGATCATGATAATAACGGATGCTGTAACTGGTGATGTGCATTTTTTTAGCAACTTCTTGGATTGAATAACTCATAGCGAACTCCTTTTCAAAGCGAATTTCAAACAACTAGGCGTCTTTGCAAACGGTCCCGCTGAAAAAATAAATTTAGCCCTTGCCTTCTAGTTAGTCTAAGGTGTTAAACTGATTTTTGCAAAGAAAAGGAACCCATTACTAAAAATCAATCCACAATGGGTTCGGAAAGTAGGATAATAACAATGAAAAATATTTTGATTATTGGAGCAACCGGTTCGATCGGTCAAGCGACCCGGCAACGTTTCTTAGCAACAACGACCGATCATTTGACCTTGTTTGCGCGGCACACCGACGCTTTAAAAATCGATCCACAGAGGGAACGGATTATCAGCGGCGATGCTGGTGACCCGCGACAATTAGCTGCGGCATTAGAGGGTCAAGATGTGGTTTTCGCGGCTTTGAGCGGCGATTTGCCTAAATTTGCCCGGGCGTTGATCCAGGCGATGACGCCGACGTCTGTGCAACGGTTGATTTTCATCAGTTCGATGGGAATCTATAACGAGATCCCGGCTAGCGTTGGCGCTAGCGGCAACCTAGCCCACAATCCGATGTTACGGCCATATCGACAGGCCGCCGACTTGATCGAAGCCAGTTCGCTGGCGTACACGATCATTCGGCCCGGTTGGTTTGATAATGGGAGCGCCGCCTACCAGATCACACAGAAGGGCGAGCCTTTTGGCGGTCATGATGTGGCCCGGGCGGCGATCGCAACGGTGGTCGTGGCCGCGGCGGACCAAGATCTATACTTGCGGGAGAGCATCGGACTGAATCGACCGGAGTAAGTTCGCTGCGAAAGAGTGTGACCCAGCCCGGGTAGCTTCAGAGCATTAGCCTAGCGACCCTTTTGGAGGCTGGTCTATGCCTCCGGAAGAGTTGCGTAGCTAAGGGGAAGAAGCTGGGCTGGTGAACACGTTTAAAAAGAGTGTGACCCAGCCCGAATAGCTTCAGAGCATTAGCCTAGCGACCCTTTTGGAGGCTGGTCTATGCCTCCGGAAGAGTTGCGTAGCTAAGGGGAAGAGGCTGGGCTGGCGAACACGTTTCAATAGAGCAGACCGCCTCGTCAGAAAAATTGGAGGATGCGACGATGTTTGATTTTTGGGGGCGACCACGGACGATCGATCAACCGATCCGTGATCGCAAAATCAGTTGGTTGGAATTGTTTTATGATTTGATTTTCGCGGTGGTCTTGGCGCGGTTGACCGATGGGGTGCTTGCCAATTGGTCGTGGTCAACTTTAGGGGCTGCGACTTTACTTTTTTGGTGGTTCTTCTGGGGTTGGAATGAAACTTCCAGCTATTTCGACAATCATGGTAATGGCGCGCCTTTAAACGTGGTGATGATCAATTTACAAATGATCTTGACGGGGATCGGCGCACTATTTATTGATGAGGCTTTACGGGGTCATTTCAACAAAATCACCCTGGTCTTGATGTCGATCGAGCTCTTAGCCGCGGGAATCTGGTATTGGGTCGCCTATTTCGATCCGATCCATCGGGCGGCGTCTACCGTTTGGGCCAACGTCCATTTGGTGGCGTTGGCTTTATTAGGGCTGAGCTTGTTCTTGCCGCATTGGGGCCAGCTGGGGTTGTTGGTGCTGGCCTTACTGCTGAATTGGGGCGATATTTTCTTCACTAATCCTAATCTTGAACGAGAATATCAACAGACGGAAATGGTCCACCAATTGAAGGATTCGCTGATTGAGCGGTACGGCCTGTTGACGATGATCGCGTTAGGCGAGATCATCGCCGGTCTATCCACGGCCTTGGCCGGAAAAGATTCGGGCAGCGAGATTTTGACCTTTAGCTTGAGCATTGTGTTGGTCGCGCTGATCAGCGGGAGTTATTACCAGATCATAGGTGAGCTTCATTTGCGGTTTAGCTCTTCGATCCGTGCGTTGGCCACTGGCTGGCTATTCATTGGTGAGATCTTCTTGATTTTCCTGCTGGGTCTAAGTTTACATTTCCTGCTGGAGCGGGCGACTCTAGCAATCAAACTGATTTTCGTCGGGTTGATCTTCGCCACCTTAATGGTGATGTGGCTGATCGAATTAATCGCGGAGTGGCGGCAATCGCTGCAGTGGGGCGCCGCCTTGCGCTTCAAGGGTATGGTCCTGTTCGCCTTGGTCTTGGCCGCATGGCTACCGCGGCTAGGCCTGCTGGTTGTGACTGATCTGGTTTTGGCGCTGGTCATTATCCATGGTCGCCGCCGCATCAAGCGCGCCTGACCTAGCCGAACACGAGCCGCCGGGTCCCGCACGCCAACGTCAAAAATAACTTCAAAAAAATAATTCCAAAAACTTTGCTTTTCCTCTTGCCTTGAAGTTCACTTCAAGCTTTATACTGGGTTCATTGAGTTAGCCACTGCATGGTGATTGACGACGCGTCTGGCTCAACTGGTCTGTTAGGCCAGTCAACACATGGTGATTGACGGTGTATCTGGATCGACCGACCGAGTTGGGCCAGTTAGCACATGGTCGCTAGGCAGTTCGATCTTGACTCGTTGGACGAACACTCAGGAAAAGGAGATTTTCAAATGAATTTATTGATATTAGCAGCAAACGGGCAGATCGCCCGGATCGTGGAACAACGGATTTTACAGGAACCTGCGTTTGCCGAGGTCAAGTTGACTTTAGTGTTGCGCCGGATTCAACGCTTGGCCGCATTGGCCGCGAATCCTCGGGTCAATCTGATTGAGGGTGACATCAGTGATCCTGCGGTTTTGGATCAGGCAATGGCAGGGATCGACTTGGTCTTCGTCGCCGTGGTCGATCACGATGGTCAAAATCGCCCCACCAAAGCCATTATTCAGGCAATGAACGCGCATCACGTTCAGCGAATCATCGCCACCAATATTCTGGGTATCTACAATGAGGTGCCCGGCGAGTTTGGGCGTTGGAATCTGGCCAGCGTTCAAAGTGGCTTGGCGGCGGCGATCAAGGCGGACCAATTGTTGGCGGCGTCTGGATTGGATTACACGACTTTGCGGTTGCCTTGGCTGAATGATCGGGATGAGGTCAAGTATACCGTGACGCATCGGGCTGACCCATATTTGGGTGTTTCTGGGTCACGCCAGAGTATCGCTGACGCGGTTTTGCAGATTGTTGCCGATCCCACGCGCTTTAGTCGCGATAGCATTGGTATCGCGGATCCGGCGACGCAAGGCGAAGATCGCCCCGTTTACTAGGAATCCCCAGGAGAAAGGTCAAGCGATGCCATGATGAAAATAAGCGAGATCGCCGCAAAATACGCATTGCAACCTGATCAACTGCGCTACTGGGAGCGCATGGGCTTAATGCCGCCGGTGCCGCGAGATGATCAGGGGCAACGGCAATATCGGTCTCAAGATGAGCTGTGGCTCCGATTTATTCTGACTTTTAAGGCGGCGCAGATCAGTGATGACTTTCTGATCGAATACGCGTCATTGGCGCAGGCGGGACCGCAAGCTGCGCCGGCCCGACAGGATTTTCTGCAAGCGGAACTGGATCAGCAAGTGCAAAGCTGTCAGCGTTTGACGGCGATGGCGGGCTTAATGGAACAACGGTTGAGCGCGAGCGCGAGGCCGATGAGTTCGCACTGATCGCTGATTCGCTGCAACTGGCGCTGGTTATGCTATGATAAGGATAAACGAGGTGAATGACATGAATATTGCCCAAGTTAGTCAGAAATTCGGGGTCACCAGTGAAACATTGCGGTATTGGGAACGACTGGGTTTATTACCGCGGATCCCGCGGAATGAAAGTGGTTATCGAACTTATGGTGAGCTTGAAATGAATTGGGTCTTCTTCGTTAAAGTCATGCGCAACGCTGGCATGTCGATCGAATCACTGATTGAGTTTATCAACCTTTATCGGCAGCAAACCGATTCCCGTGCGGCCCAGAAGGAACTATTGATCGAACAGCGGGATAAACTGGTCGCCCAGCAACAAGCAATCGCTAAGACGTTGAACTATCTTGACTTTAAGATCGACCATTTCGAAGAACACGTCTTGACTTACGAAAATGAGAAGCTGTCCTATGATCAGCCCACCGCTTTCGATCAGGCCGCCAAGACGGCTGGTGAGCGGGATTAGACTGTTTCCGCAGTAGTTTTACTTCCGCTAACAGTAAATACTTAAACTAACGATGATCCAGCGTTTGCCAACGTTGCTCATCGTTTTTTTGGTTGCATGCGGGAATCATTGGCCGCTAATCTGGGAACGCCTTAAAATTATTTCTAAAGACGGCCAGCTAATAGTCTGAAATAATTCTGCAAATGACGTATCATTAGGAAGTACAGGCAGCGGCTGGCTTGATTTGTTGGAAAAGCCACCGCAGCAGTTGAGTCGCTTGCGGCGTTGATCGCGAAAGGAAGTTTAACGATGAAAGCAGTTGTTGTGCGTCAACCAGGTGGTCCCGAAGTTTTGACTTATACCACCGTGCCAACGCCCACGGTCAAACCTGGGTGGTCCTTGGTCAAAATCATGGGTTTTGGCATCAATCATTCAGAAATCTTTACTCGGGAGGGACAGTCACCCTCAGTCCAATTCCCGCGGATCTTAGGCATCGAATGTGTCGGCGTCATCGCGGCGACGACCGCGCCGGAACGGTTACCCCTAGGGCAGAAAGTGATTTCGATCATGGGCGAGATGGGCCGGGCGTTTGATAGCAGTTACGCCGAATATGCCTTGTTGCCCAACGCTCAATTGTATCCGGTGACCACGGACCTACCTTGGGCAACCTTGGCGACCTTGCCGGAAACTTTCTACACGGCTTTTGGTTCCTTGAAGAATCTTAAAATCAGCGCCACCGATCGCGTCTTGGTGCGAGGCGCGACCAGCGGCGTTGGCGTCGCGTTCGCGCAACTATTGCGTGGCGCTTTTCCCCAGATCAAGCTGGCGGGGACCAGTCGCAAACTCAACAAGGCGGCGCAATTAATGGCAGTTGGCTTCGATGAGGTGATTGAAGATCGCCAAGGTGCGTTACAAACGACAGCGACTTTTGATAAAATCTTTGAATTGATCGGGCCGGCGACGGTCAAGGATAGTTTCAAGCATCTACGCGAAGGTGGAATCGTTTGTAGCACCGGCCAATTGGGCAAGCAGTGGTATTTGGAGCAATTCGATCCAATCACCGATATTCAGCGGAATAGTTATTTGACCAGTTTCTATTCGGGCAATGTGGATCAGGCCAAGCTGGACGAGTTGTTAACGTTCGTTCAGACGCGCCAGATCCCAGTCAAACCGGAGCGAATCTTTTCCTTGGCAGAACTGCCTGACGCTCATCGTTATTTACAAAGTCAGGCTAGTTTTGGTAAAGTAATCGTATTGAACACGCCAGATCGGTCATGAGTGAATCGATCTGAATGAAGGAGTAGGATGGCAATAATGACCACAAGCAAAACCAAACAGCGCCTACAGATCTATGCGCGCACAATGACTATCGATGGTCAAACTTGGCTATTAGGGGCGACCGAAACGGCGTTGGTCTTTGTCGGATTTCCTGATCAAGCGGCCAATCAAATCGCGGACTTCTTTCCCGAAGCGGAGATCCTACCTGATACCGCAGGCTACACAGTGGCGGCCGGGGAGGCCTTGCAAGCTTATTTAGCTGGTGATCAAATGACTTGGTCCTTGCCTTGGCAAACGGCCGGCACACCTTTCCAAGAACGGGTCTGGGCGCAATTGCGCCAGATCCCTTATGGCACGACCACGACTTATCAACAGATCGCCACCGCTATCGGACAACCTGGGGCCAGTCGGGCGGTGGGCAGTGCCGTGGGGGCGAATCCCTTGTTAGTGGTGATTCCTTGTCACCGCGTCGTTCCCCAAGCCGGTGGTATTGGGCAATATCGTGGCGGTGCGGCTTTGAAGCAACAGCTTTTAGCCTTGGAGGCCCGCTCTCACTAGTTGGGCATTAGGTGTGGCCCAACCACTTTCTCACCAGCACCGTGCGACTAAAAAATGCTCGCGCGGCAGCAGTGTTGATCGCCAACATTCGCTTTTGTCGCTAGAACGTCAAGTCAAGCAGCCAATTTTTGGCTGCTTTTTTCGACTAATGAGCCTCAGGTGACATTTTTGTTAGGTGAATCCACTACAAAACAGGGTTCAGTTAAGCTACCATAATAGATAGTACCAATCAAATATTAGTTCAGCCAATATTAGTTCGGCCACTATTAGTCTAATGAATGTTGGTCTAGCTTGATGACTGGACGGCTAAGCGGTTGGGTTTGATCAGCCGACTCAGTAATTTGGTTTAAATGGAGGAGAATTTATGGCGACTGTTTTACAGATCGAAGGTTTAACAAAATCGATCCATGGGCACCCGATTTTAAGTGATGTCCAGTTCAAGGCACAAACTGGGCGCATCGTTGGTCTGCTTGGCCCTAATGGCGCTGGGAAAACCACCACTTTAAGGATCGCGGTCCAATTGATGCACGCTGATCAGGGCACGGTCAAGGTCAATGATTTGGATGTCACGAAGGATTTCACCGCGGCAATCGAGCAAGTCGGCGCGTTGATCGAAGCGCCGGACTTTTATACTTATTTGACTGGGCGGCAGAACTTGCGGCAATTGGCCAATATGTCACACCAAACCATCAGCGCCGCGGACATCGACCGGGTTTTAGCGGAGGTTGGTCTAACTGAAGCCGCCGATAAAAAGGTCAAGACTTATTCCTTAGGGATGCGGCAGCGGTTGGGGATTGCCCAAGCGATTTTCCATCAGCCGAATCTTTTACTGCTAGACGAGCCGCTAAATGGTCTGGATCCCCAAGGCGCCCATGATTTGCGGGAAGTCCTTCGCCAAATGGCAGCCAAGGGCGTGGCTGTGGTGATTTCCAGCCACATGCTGTCAGAAATCGACCAAGTCGCCGATGATCTCGTCGTGATGGATCATGGCCGTGTGATTTTTGATGATAAAATGAGCGCGCTGAAGCAAGCTCAATCACGGCGGGTGATGTTGCGAACGCCAGATGAAGATGGGGCCAAGCAGGTCTTGGCCGCAATGAGTCTGACCTATGATTATCAAAATGGCGAATTTGCGATCAGCTGGCCGCAGGAAAAAGGGCCAGTACTGCCCCTGGCGCAGGCGCTGTTCGAGCAACGCATCTTGATCACCGAGCTCCATGAAGTTGACGCTAGTCTGGAAGAATCCTTCCTGAATTTCGTTAAACAACATGATGCGGGCGCGGCCCAAACAACTAAGGAGGCCCCTCATGCTTAAATTAGTCCGGAATGAATTACAGAAAATTTTCGCCAAAAAATCGTCGTGGATCTTGATGATCATTTTACTGGGCATCATGACCTTGTCTTGCTGGGTCGTTGCGGCGGTCACTCCCAAAGCTGATGGCGTCGTTCTTTTCTCAGTGACCACCTCGTTCAATTCCTTCGTCACGATTTTCGCGGTGGTGATCGCCGCAATCAGCTTGACCGAAGAATTCTCAAAAAATACGATCAAGATCCTGTTGACCCGACCATACAGCCGCGGCCAAGTTTTGTTCAGTAAGCTAGTGGCGATCATGATCTACACCCTTTGCTTGAGCTTGGTGACTTATGCGGGCAGTATCTTGATCGCGATGCTCTTCGGCAATGCCAACGGTCTAACTACTGTCAGTAAAGACTGGCAGAATTTGACCCCATTGTTGAGCGGCTTTTACGCGACCCTCAATAATTATGTTGTCACCTTGTTTTATATCGGTTTGGTTTTCATTTTCGCTGGCGGCTTCCGCTCATTGGGCTTGGCCGTGACCATGGGCGTTGGGTTGATCTGGTTGGGTAGCATGGCCAGCAGCCTGCTGAGTGGTTTTATCATCTGGAAAAAGTTGTTCTGGTTGAAATGGAACCCGCTGACCCAATTATATTTGAACTATCGTTTTGGCTCAGCCGTGATTCCTATCGAGGACAAGCTGGACGTTGGTTATTGGCCAAATTTAATTGCTGTCTTGGTCTACACGTTGATTTTCTACCTGATTGCCAACTGGATCTTCTCAAAGCGCGATATTTCATATAGTTAAACTCACCTTAGCAAAACCCAAAAACCGTTGTCAATTGGACAGCGGTTTTTTTGTACGGCGGCGATCTGTTCATTCATTGCCTCTTCCATAATCATCAGATGAATTATTGTATTTCATCTGACAACCATAAAGGGATTATCGCAAAAATGCTATTCAAAGATATTGGCTTTTTTGCAATTTCGATGATAAAAGCAAGTAACTTAATGGAAAAAATAGGAAAATATTTCAACTGAATAGGACTAGGTTTAACTCTAAATATTATCATTTTTAGAAAACGGTAGAATGCTTGTTCAAATTAATAACACTAACAAGATATATGTACCACGCATAATAACTAATTTGTCTAGCATTAGATCGATTGTTCTAATTGCCTGATATTTAATTTAAATTTTTTGAATGATGCCCTTGACTTAAACTATGGTTTAAGCCCTATACTAACCACAACTATTAAAAGGAGTATAATTATTATGTCAAATAAAACATGGATTGTTACTGGTACTTCAACTGGTTTTGGTAAGGAACTCGCTGCTCTGTTAGCTCAACAAGAAGATGTCAACTTAGTGGCAACGGCTCGGCACACTGACCAATTAGATTATCTAGATCAATATGACCATGGGCAAATTTTGAAGCATAACTTAGATGTTACTAACTCTGATGAGATCAAGGATACTATTAATAATGCTTTGGAAAAGTTCGGCACGATTGATGTGTTAGTTAATAATGCTGGACTTGGTTACTTTGCCACCTTTGAAGAAAGTGACTTAAAGGAAGCAAAGTACATGTTTGATGTTAATGTTTGGGGACTGGCAGAAATGACCCAAGCCGTATTGCCCACAATGCGGAAACAACGGTTTGGTGCCATTGTTAACTTTTCTTCAATTGGTGGATTGGCTTCATTCCCAATTTGGTCTTTCTACCACGGAACTAAGTATGCCGTTGAAGGGATCAGTGAGTCCATTGCCAAGGAAACCGCTGACCTTGGTATTAAGATGATGATTGTGGAGCCTAGTGGTTTTCGGACTGATTGGGCTGGTCGTTCCTCAAAGAAGACGATGCCAACGCACGACGACTACCAAAAGTTTGCTAAAGACATTACGACTAACGCAGCAGGTGCCCACCACGAACCCGGTGATCCTAAGGCTGCTGCTAAGATCATCTATGATGAAGTAACGGATAACTTTGCTGACTTACCATTGCGGTTGCCACTCGGGAAGTTTTCAGTTGACACGGCAATTGAAAAATACGAGAATACTCTCAAGGAATTTAAGAAGAGCCGTGATCTATCAATCTCGGCTGATCAACCAGAAAAATAAGGAGGCTGACGACGGTGCGTGAAATTGAAAAGTTAGATGCTGGGCAAGAATATTATTTTCTCGATCCAGAAGTTGTCGAACGGAAAGCAAAGAGTGCAACGGTATCGGAAGAATTTAACGCAATTTCTTCAAGTGACCTAGCTGCTCAAGAGAAAAAAGCAAAAGAAATCCTGGGTTCCCACGGTAAACGAGTTTCGATGCAGGCGCCAATTCACTTTGATAACGGGAAGAACATTCATGTTGGTGAAGACTTCTTGAGCAACTATAATCTAACAATTCTCGATATCGCACCAGTCAACATCGGTCATCATGTGATGATTGGTCCCAATGTTGATATCTACACTGTTAACCATCCAACAACAGCAATCGGTCGTCGGGAGTACCTGGCCCAGGCGACACCAGTCAATATTGGTCATGATGTTTGGATCGGTGGTCGCGTAGTTATCCTGCCCGGCGTGACGGTTGGTAATAATGTTGTGATCGCTGCAGGAGCGGTAGTTACACACGATATTCCAGATAATAGTATCGCTGCTGGGGTTCCAGCAAAGGTAATCAAGCATTTAGATGAATAAGTATGATGTTGTCATAGTAAATAAATATTAAAGGCTGAGTATATTCCCAGTCTTTTTGCGTATGAGGTGAATTAAAATGACTTATGCAATTGGTGATGTCGCGGAAATCATGGGGATTGCCCCGTCGACCATCCGCTATTATGATAAACGAGGCTTATTGCCGTTTGTTGACCGTGATTCAGCAGGACGCCGGCAGTTTAAAGATAATGATTTTAACTTTCTTCAAGTCATTGAGTGTATGAAGAAGAGTGGCCTTAAAATTGATGAGATTCGTGACTTTGTTGAGATGTGCATGCAAGGTGATATGACGCTGGAAGATCGCTATAACTTTCTTGATCGTGAAGAACGGGTTCTGATGGAAAAGATCGAAACCCTCCAGCAACAGTTAGATTTTCTGCGGTATAAGAAGTGGTATTATAAAACATCATTGGAGGCCGGAACAGAACAGGTTCATTTTGATCAAGCAGGGAATGTCGATGCTAACACCCGAGAAATTTATGAACGAGAACTGGCTAGCTGTGGTGATATTCGACAATTGATTGACTATCATAAAACGACAAAAGAGACGGAGTAATTATCGTGTTATTTAAAAATTTAAAGAAGGGGCAATCAATCCAGTGAAATTGCGTATCGGCGCAGAAAGCAATTGCGTGTAACACGTTTCCACCCCCCAGCCCGACCTGGAGCCCCACCACATCTGCAATCCACGGGTGGGAATCGCCTGATTTGACTGCTTTACTGAGTTCATCAAGCAAACTGCACTGGTGTCACCAATTTAAAGATCATAACCACTAACCACGGTCGTCAATTGCGGTGCTCCCCATCAATTGGCCATAGCTTGCCACTTGGCGTGAGTGCTCAAACGGCTGTTATAACGTTGAGCGGCTGGAGCGGAGTGTGGTGTTGAAACGTGTTCGCCGACCTAGCTTCTTGCGCTTAGCTACGCAATTATTCCGGAGGCATAGACCGGCCTCCAAAATATTTGCTAGGCTAATGCACAGAAACTGACCAGGTCGGCTCGCACTCTGGGCGTTGGTGGGTCGTTTACTAGTTGGCGGAAGGTCGGGCTGGGGGTGAGTCAGCCGCGATATTATTGTTGGCGATTTATCGCCTACAATAAGGCCGAGTTTTGAGATTTTCGGCGTGTTTCCGAAAAGCTCAAAATCGTGCCCGCCGCGTTCCACCACCCCCAGCCCGACCTGGAGCCCTACCACATCTGCCAACCACCAACGCCACGCGCAGCGTAAGCTGCGTGCACACTACTACCACCAAGTTTACTTCAAGTTGACAAAACGCCCCAAAAGTTAACAGCAAGTCCATTGCCGCCGGCCCAGCGAACAGGTAAAATGAAGCTAAACAATGATGAAGCTAAACAAATGAAACTAAACAGATGAAGCTAAGCAATCAAGCAAACAATCAAGGGGGAGGCAACACCATGCATTTGCAGATCGGCGCGGTGATCAGCGCCCAGCGTAAAACCGCTAAAGTGACCCAGCAAGAGCTGGCCGATTTCATTGGCGTCTCCAAAGCTTCGGTCTCCAAGTGGGAGAATGGGCAAAGCTATCCTGATGTGACCCTGCTGCCACTTTTAGCGGCCTATTTTGACATTAGTGTGGATCAGTTATTGACCTACAATGCCCAGTTGACCACCACGGAGATCCAACGCATTTACCAGCAATTGAAGGCGGAGTTCGGCCAGCAGGATGGGGCGGTTCTCCTGAAAAAGATCCATGACCTAGTCCGCCAGTATTATTCCTGTTATCCGTTTGTGTTGCAAATGGGGTTATTGCTGGTGAATCATTTGGATTATTTACCGGGCAAAGATGCCGCCGAGAAACAGAGAACCTATTTGACCGAGGCCCGGGCCTTATTTGAGCGGGTCAAGAATGCGGCCGGCGATCCGGAGTTGGTCGTGCAAGCGCGGAGCTATCAGGCTTATTGTGATCTGATGCTGCATCAGCCAGAGCAAGTTTTAGCGGCATTAGGGGAGTTCGTGCCCGCGACGATCCCACCAGAGTCATTGATTGCCGGCGCCTTTCAACAATTGGGACGCAATGATGAGGCGCTGCGAACGGTTCAAAGTGCATTATTCCAATATTTGACTGAATTAATGAGTTTGCTGACCAATTCGTTGTTGCTCTTAGGCGATCAGCCGGCAAAATTCGCGGAAACCTACCAACGAACTTGGCAGTTGGCCACAGCTTTTTCCTTTCCCAAGATTCATCCCGTCGTGGTCCTGAATTTCTTGCTCGGTGCTTGTCTGGGGTTTGCTCATCAGCGGCAGATCGCGCTACTCAGTCAGGCGCTAACCCGGTTTGAAACGGTGCTGCGCCAAGTCGTGGTGCCAATCAAGTTACAAGGGGATGCTTACTTCGATCGGATCCAACCGTGGCTGGATCAGTTGGAGATCGGACCGCAAACGCCCCGCAATAGCAATCATTTACGTCGCGATCTCCTGCGCGTTTTGTTGGGGGACCCGCAGATGCAAGCCTTGGCGAAAGAGCCGGAGCTTGCGCCACAGCTTCAAAAACTACAAACCTTATTGGAGGTCGAACAACATGACGAACCTGCAGAATAACAGTCAATTTTTCATGGAAAATCTGCCTATCCTGATTCCCTTGATCTTGTTGGAATTTGGGCTAATGATCGCGGCGGTGATTCATGTCCTCCACCATCCTCATTACCGTTTCGGCAACAAGATCCTCTGGTTAGTGATCGTGGTGGTTTTCCAGATCATTGGGCCAGTGGTCTACTTTGTGTTTGGCCGCGGTGACCAGGCATGAGTTTGCTGGAATTGCACCAAGCTGGGAAAAGTTTCGGGAGCCAACAAGTCTTAAATAATTTAGAGATGGCTGTCCCCGAAGGCGCGATTTTTGGCTTTGTCGGCGAGAATGGCGCCGGTAAAACCACGACGATGCGGCTGATCTTAGGCCTGGAACAACTGGATCACGGCACGATCCAGATCGCCGGCCGCCCCGTTGAATATGGCGGCGCGACTACCAATCAGTTGACCGGTTATTTGCCTGATGTGCCCGCGTTTTACGATTATTTGACGGCGGCAGAATATTTGCGATTGTGTGGTCAGATCACGGGACTGCCCCAGGGTGAGTTGGACACTCGGATCAAAACAATGTTGACTCGGGTTGGTTTAGCGACGGGTTCGCGGCGGATCAAAGGATTTTCTCGGGGAATGCGGCAGCGGCTGGGAATCGCTCAAGCGCTATTGAATCAACCTCGTTTATTGATTTGCGATGAGCCTACTTCCGCGCTTGATCCCGAGGGACGGAATCAATTTCTGGAATTACTAGCCAGTTTACGCGGGCAGACCACGGTTTTATTTTCGACCCATATTCTCGCGGATGTGGAGCGGATCTGTGATCATGTGGGGATCTTGGATCAAGGGCGACTGCAAGTTTGTGATACGCTGACCGCCTTGAAGCAGCAGTATGCCCAGCCCCAATTGATCTGGCGCTTTGCTCAGGTCGACGCGGCCAATCGCTTCGCCCAGGCATTGGCGGCCCAGCCCAACTGGGGTCAAGTGACGACGGCCACCCAGCAAGTCCGTCTCGCTTATCAAGGCCCAGCCGAACCCTTGATCCGGCGGGCTTGGCAGTTGCTGTTGCAAATGGACTTAACGCCATTGGCCATGGAACAGGTGGCGCCTTCCTTAGAACAGATCTTCTTAAAGGTGGTGGGGCAACCATGACATGGATCATGATCAAAAAAGAAGCTCGCGAAGCCTGGCGCTCGCGGCGTTTCTTGATTCTGTTGATTGTTTTTCTGATTTTCGGGCTGATGAATCCCTTAATGGCCAAACTGACGCCAGAAATCATGAAAATGAGTTTTGGCAAGCAATTCTCAGTGCCGGCACCGACTTCATTGGATTCGTGGACCCAGTTTTATAAAAATAATAGCCAGATCGGCATCTATTTACTGGCGATCATTTTCGGTGGTACCATCAGTGGTGAGGTCAATCGCGGCACACTGGTCAATTTGGTGACCAAGGGATTGCCGCGGCGAACGGTGATCGTCAGTAAGTGGCTGGTGATCACAGCGGAATGGCTGCTGGTGGCGCTGGTTTCGTTTCTCGTCACCTGGGGCTACACCGCTTATTATTTTCCCGATCAAAAAAGTCCCCATCTTTGGCTGGCTTTCTTGCCGTTGCTGCTGTTTGGCTGTAGCTTGACCGCGCTGATCGTGTTAGCCTCGACTTTGGCGCGCAATAGTTACGAAGGCTTGTTCATGGTAATCGGCTACACCATTGTTCTATATTTGCTGAGCCTATTCACTGATTTCAAGCATTATAATCCTCTGTCACTGATCAATCATAATCTGACTTTCTTGACCAAGGCAGGTAGCTTAACGCCTTATTGGCCGGCCCTGCTGGTGACTGGCGTTTTGGGGGCGCTGGCTTTGCTTGTAGCCAATCTGAAGTTTGCCCGCAAGCAACTTTAGTCCCACGACTTTTAGCCAGTTGGTTCTAGCTGACCGACTTTGGTTCAGTGGGGGCCACTCAAATCAGCTTTTATTTGTTCAAGCATCGTGGCGCGCACACGATGCTTTTTTGGTGGCGCCAGCGTCAAGAGTGGCTCTGACTTTTTTTCTTAGAAGTTCGGTAAAATACGAACATTGGGACGAACCACTTCAAAGGCCACTAAGAACCAATCGGACAAATGGTAAGAGTTGTTTATACTTAAAACCTATCTATCACTGTTACTGCAAGGAATAGCGACACTACGGCGATGCTTCTAGAATCCGGCCTGTTTTTAAATAATGAACTTTTCCCGAAAATATTATAATAAAGTTCGTAAAACGTCTGGTTTGCCGAACTTGTGAATGCTATAATAAAAATTGCTGAACACAGCAATAAACCGTTTTTTCTTGAGGAGGAGCTATTTTGTTTAAGAAAGTTTTGCGTTTTGCGGGCGTTTTGGGTTTGGGCTTGGCGTTGACTGCCTGCGCATCTGACACCAGCACCACTGGTTCGAAGTCTGGTGCTGATTCCGGCGCGTCAAAGAGTATCGACAAATTGTCGATCGGATTTGTCCCATCTCGAGATCCGGAAGAGATTGTTTCCGCGACCAAGCCGTTGAAGGATCTTTTGAAGAAAGAAATGAAAAAGCAAGGCTATTCGATCAAAGACGTGGATATTTCTGTGGGAACCAGCTATGAAGCTGTTGGCGAATCCCTGTCATCAGGCACTTTAGATGTGGGCTTCATTCCTGGTGGGACTTATGTTTTATACGATGATGGCGCCGAAGTGCTCCTGGCGGCGACACGGGCAGGCTTGTCTAACGACAGCGAAGATCCGGTCAAATGGAACGAAAACAAGCCGACTAAGAAGACCGACAAACAGGCCGCTTCTTACCGGTCATTGCTGATTGCCGGACCTTCAGCGAAGGGTCAAGCCTTAGGCAAGAAAATCAATTCCGGCGAGAAATTGACTTGGGATGATTTGAACAGCGCTTCTTGGAGCGTGATGAGTTCCTCTTCATCAGCAGGTTACATTTACCCAAGTCTCTGGCTGAAAGATCATTACAAGAAGAACATTTCCGATTTGAAACACATCGTCCAAGCCGATTCATACGGCAGCTCTATGGCGCGTTTGGCTGCGGGTCAAGCCGATATCATGGTTGCGTTCGCGGATGCGCGGATGGATTACGAAAAACAATGGCAGAAAGAATATGGCCGCAAAGCCAGCATCTGGGATGAAACCAATGTTTTGGGTGTGACACCACCAATTTACAATGACACGATCTCCGTCAGCAAGAATTCTAAGATCATGAACGCTGGTTTGAAGAAGGCCTTGTCACAAGCCTTTGTCAACATTGGCAAGTCAGAAGAAGGCAAGAAAGTGATCGCGATCTATGCCCACGAAGGCTACAAGAAGGCGACTTCCGCTGATTACGATAATGCGCGTGAAGCCCAGAAGCTAGTCAAAGCGGCGGCTAAATAGCCAAATAGGCGTGCGGGCTGCGCATGATGTTTTAGCTTGAAAGACTTTTAAAATCAAGATCAAGAGCCTGATCGAAGAAAGTGAGACCCTTGTTGGCCAGCAGCGTGTTGGTGCGACCTTGCGTCTCACTTTTTGCCGAATACGTGTCCGGTCGCGAGGTTGGCGTGCACGGTGATCAGGGCGAAAATTGAGAGGAACAGAAAATGATCAAATTTGAGAATGTATCAAAAATCTATCCCAACGGTCACGTCGGTCTAAAAAATGTCGACCTGCAAATCGAACAAGGCGAATTTGTGGCGATCATCGGTCTTTCCGGTGCGGGGAAATCAACCTTGTTACGCTGCGTCAACAAAATGCATGACATCAGTTCGGGAAAATTGACTGTCAATGGCGTTGATGTGACCCAGCTGAAGGGTAAGGAGATCCGGCGTTTCCGCAGTAAGATCGGGATGATTTTTCAATCCTTTAATTTGATCACGCGGACGACTGTTTTGGGCAATGTTTTGGTCAGTTTGGTGCCTGAGCTTTCTTGGTGGCGGCGTTTGTTGGGCGTTTATCCGGCCACGGCGAAGATTGCTGGCTTGAAGGCGTTGGATAACGTGGGTATCTTAGATAAGGCGTATACCCGGGTGGACCAGCTTTCCGGCGGTCAACAACAGCGGGTGGCGTTAGCGCGGACACTGGTTGGCGATCCGGACATTATTTTAGCGGATGAGCCCGTGGCGGCTTTGGATCCGGTCACGGCTAAAATCGTGATGGATGATTTCCAACGGATCAACCGCGAAATGAATATTTCGATTCTCTTGAATATCCACCATGTTGATCTGGCCGTTGCTTACGCCGATCGCATCGTTGGGATCCGCCAAGGGGAGATCGTTTTCGATGGGCCGACTAGCGCGGTTACTCAGGAAATTATCGATGAGATCTATCAGGGTCATGGCTCTAGCTCGATCAAAGGGTCAGCGGAACCGGTGGCGGCGGAGGTAGTTGTCGATGCGTAAACGAACCTTAACGCTACCCAATGGGAAAGTGGTCACGGAACAACGCTCCAAAGTGCCGTTGATCTGCGCGATCCTGTTGGTCTTTATCATTGTGGCGATGCGGGTCACCCACTTCAGTTTCCGCACCTTGGCCACTAATGGTCATCAATTCTTCGTGATCCTGGGGGCAATGTTTCCACCCCACTTGGATTTCTTGAACCGAGTCTGGCAACCGCTGTTTGACACCATCAAAATGTCCTTCCTTGGGTCCTTGCTGGGCGCGCTGGTAGCCGTTCCTTTGGCGGTGTTATCGGCGACGAATATTGTCAAATCAAAACTACTTTCCGGCTTTTTTAAGTTACTTCTCAGTATCATGCGGACCTTGCCCACAATCGTAATGGCCTTGATCGCCACGTTTATTTTCGGCTTAGGAACAATGGCGGGAACGTTGGCGATCTTTATCTTCACTGTGTCTTATGTGGGCAAACTGACTTATGAGCAGATCGAATCCTTGGATATGGGGACTTTTGAGGCTTTGGAGTCCTTGGGATTGACCCGGTTGCAGGCCTTTCGCTACGGGATCGTACCGCAGATCCTGCCAACTTATTTGTCCACCTCACTGTTCAGTTTCGAAGGTAATCTGCGCTATGCGGCAATCCTAGGTTACGTTGGTGCCGGCGGCTTGGGGATCATTCTCAATGAGCAGTTAGGTTGGCGTGATTATGGCAACGTCGGGATGATTTTGACGGTGCTGATCGTCACTGTGGGCTTGATTGAATTAATCAGTCAAACCGCGCGGCAGAAATTGCAGTAGGAGGGACAAGCGCATGAGTGAAATGATCGAATTAAAATTAAATGAGCAGCCTTCCAAAAAACGGCAGTATCTGCTTTTAGGGGGCATCATCCTGGCGATGTTGCTCTGGTCGCTGACGGCGATCACGTTTTCGGCGCCAGATGACGGCGGCGCTAAGATCGCTGGTAATATCATCAAGGGGATCCTGAGCCCGGACATGCAATTGCTCTGGAATTTCACCAGCCAGGGTGTTTTCTATTTATTGTTTGAAACGATTTGTATCGCCTTTTTAGGGACGATCTTCGGGGCGATCCTTTCGATCCCCTTCGCCTTTTTGATGGCGCCTAGTGTAGTGCCGAAGCCGGTCTACTTGATCACGCGCTTCTTGGTGGTGGTGATCCGGACGATTCCTTCATTGGTCTATGGCTTGATGTTTGTCCGCGTTTCCGGCCCAGGACCATTTGCCGGGGTGTTGACCATGTCGCTGACCTCGATCGGCATGGTTTCCAAGTTGTATGTGGATGTGATCGAGGATATCGATCGAGGCATTCTTGAGGCGATGGACGCCATGGGATGCACGACTTTTGAGAAAATTCGCTTTGGCATCATTCCACAATTGATCGCCAATTTCAGCTCGATCACGATCTATCGTTTCGACATGAATCTCCGGGACGCGACGATTTTAGGCCTGGTGGGCGCCGGTGGGATTGGGTCACCGCTGATTTTCGCGATGAATTCCTATCGTTGGCACCAAGTCGGCTCGATTTTGATCGGTCTAGTTATCTTGATCTTGATCGTTGAAGCCATCTCCAATAAGTTGCGAGCGAAATTGGTTAATGGCTAGGATTGCTTTTCAGAATCCCCGCCATACTTGAACACAGCAAAAAAGGCAAGTCCATTTTATTCTGGACTTGCCTTTTTTGGTCTAACCGATGCGACCCGATAGTTCGCGGTTAGCCTAGATACTTACCAACGACCTGTAGTTTGGGGAGGACTGTCTTCAAATGGGGCGCGTGGGTGATTGCCTCACTGAGATCCTGACCGGCCACATTGCCGTGGTGGTTGGGACCAGCCCAAGCCGCCATTGGAGTCAGGTCATAAACCAAGCCGTCGATCGCCGCGTATTTCTCTGGGCGGATCACGCCGTTGTATTCCGCTAATTCCGCTTTCGTAAAGGTGCGTTCTGTCATGTTGGCACACTCCTTATCAATATTGTTCACTTTCATTATATAAGTCCGCCTGTTCATTGTAAAAAGAAAGCGCTTGTTGCCTTTTGGAAAATTGAGTCGTTTGGCCACGGCTGGCGCTGCGCGGGGCGTTGGTGGAAGGCGAGTGTGGTGGGGCTCCAGGTCGGGCTGGGGGTGGTGGAACGCTGCGGGCACGATTTTGAGCTTTTCGGAAGGGCGCCGAAAATCTCAAAACTCGGCCTTATTGTAGGCGATAAATCGCCAACAATAATATCGCGGCTGACTCACCCCCAGCCCGACCTTCCGCCAACGAGTGAACAGCCCACCAACGCCAGAGTGTGAGCCGACCCGGGTAGTTCCTGAGCATTAGCCTAGCAATTGTTTTGAAAGCTGCGCTTTGCTTTCGGAGCAATTGTGTAGCTAAGCGCAGGGAGCTGGATCGGTGAACACGTTTCAGTGCGGAACACAACGGGTTGACTTCGAGCGGTTAACCTAACCAGGATTTTGGAGACCTGCAAAGGCGATTTTGAGACGAGAGTTTTTATTATATCAGGACGAGCAATCAAGTTCATAAACCAGCTCAGCGAAGCCGTAAAAAAGAGTGTACATTCAAGCAAGTGGCCGCGGTGTGTGCAATAGGTAAATGAAATTTGAGGGTTATGATATTGCCATTAAAGAATCTGCTTGTGCTATCCACGGACAGAATGCTTCCAAAAAAGATGTGTTAGTTGGCTATGACGGTGTTGACATATGGTTATGATTAGAACATAATTTCAAACGAATGATCCTATATTAGGAGATAAAGTGTCATGAAGGATAAATCTAATCTGGATTCTAATGTGGTTGGGTGGAGAGGACGCTAGGATTCAAATTAAATGCCGTAAAAAGCAGTGTCCGATTCATTTCCAACAATCAGCTGTTTTGCATTTGGCCCAATCAGACTATCGGTTTGGTCACAGCGCTTAAGTGGCTCAAGGGACCAATGTTTAAGTTAGGAGGATAAATTATGCGCGCACGAGTCATCCTATATGATGAGCGTACAAATTCAGTCTTGCTAATTGCTCGGAAAAAGGGCAATCAGCAGTACTGGACAATTCCTGGAGGCGGGGTAAAAGCTGGCGAAAGTGTTACCCAAGCGGCCGTTAGAGAAATTAAAGAAGAGTTGAATATCTCGATCGAGGAGACGGCACTTAACTTTCTGTTCACGGCGGCTGACTTGGCAGAGCCACAGCGGATTTACCTTGCTAAAATTAGTCGGTCGCGCTATAATTCGCCAATTATTCACGGTGAGGAAAGAGAACGAATGTCTGCGGAAAACATCTATTCTCCGGCCTGGCTAATCGTCGACAAGCTTGAAACAATCAAACTCCAACCAAGTTCTGTCCAAGCGCGTCTTTGCCATTACTTTTTCAACTTGGATAAGCTGACCACTTATCCTCAATAAGCCCCATTGAAAGTAGTCATGGTAGGGTGTCACAGGTTCCAGTATTGAGTGGCGTATTTAAACATTTCATCGATTTCGGAGCGCCTAGAACGAATCAATTGATTGACAAATTTGGTCGGTAGCTCATCATCGGTTTTCTTAGGTAAATACTCGAGTTGATCATTGACTCTGATCGAGTAGGTAACATGATTTTTGTCCGTGAGCTGTAAACCGATTTTGGAATCACCCACCAGAGAAGGCCAAATAACGAAGGCCAGGTCATCTTCTGGATTGGCAATGGCCAAGTTGCCAGTGAAGGAGAGATAGGCTGGTTTTTTAACACTGAGATTATATTTCGGGGTGGTCTTCAAATAAACGCCATGAGTTTTGGGGATGTTTTGTGTGTAGACCGCATATTTAAAATGATAGACGCCAAACCAAGCGGCATTTAATAATAGAACCAGTGCGAGCAGGGTGTAGGCGATTATTTTCCACGGATTTCTTTTCATAAGTCAACGATCCTTTCTGCCTGTTGTTTGATCCTTGGATCATGGGTGACCACGATCAGCGTCTTACCCGCTTGATTGAGCTTTTTCAAAATGGACATGACCACGTCCGCGTTTTTGGCGTCTAGTGAGCCGGTGGGTTCATCCGCAAGAATGATCGAGGAACGTTTCAACATGATTCTGGCCAGGGCGACGCGTTGCTGTTCACCACCAGATAATTGATAAATTTTACGGTTCAGGAGTTCCTTGATGCCGACTTGGGTTAGCGCGTCTGCGATCGTTAACTCAGTTCGGGTCTTTTTTTGGATCAATTCTAGATTCTGCTTGACGGTTTTATTCTCGATCAAAGCAAAATTCTGGAATAAAAATGAGACAGTATTGCGGTAATATTCGGTTAGGTTTTTCCGATTGGTAATATCTCGATCGTCAACGATGATTTGACCCGAATCCGGTCGTTCCAAGCCGCCTAGCAAATTCAATAGGGTCGTTTTGCCCGCGCCGCTGGCACCAGAAAAGACGACAAATTCTCCAGTGCCGATCGTTAGGTCAAGATCATCAATGATCGGAACGGAGTCAAACGTTTTAGTTACATGGGTGAGTTTTATCATAAGGCACCGCCTTTTAATGTTTTGGAAACGCGCTCTTGATCTAACTTCCTAATGGTCAATAAAACGATCGTTAAGTCCAAGATCAGGATCACCAGACAGGCTACGATCACAAATTTGGCTTCGGTAATGCCCAAGGATTTCCAGATAATCAAACTGCCGATGAGTGTTAAAGCATGGGTCACTAGCGTTAGGAGAAACATCGTTTTATGACGTCCAAAGATACCGTATCCGAGAATTTTCTTGAGAGAAACGGTCATGGCATTGATCGAATATTCCAAGCGCATGATCGCTAGGATCGTCGTGATCTCGATCAGAATGATCAAGATGCTTAAACCGATCGCTAAAGCCATGGTTCTTTGGTAGGTCAACAAGTAGTGCTGGTAAATACTGCGCACATTTGTTTTGACAGCTAAGTCATTGCCAAGATCATGGGTCCTGACAAAATCATTAAATTCGCGCGGAGAGATGCGATACATCAGATCGTAGGCATAATAGGCTCGAGCAGCCTGCATTTCTGGATCACCAAGACCATCATAAAAATTATTAAAGATAATGACGGGATCATGCAATAAATTGCTTTTGCCCAGGTTTGACAGGCTGTTGATCGCAACGAGGTCCGCATGGCTTGAATAGGTGCGCCAGATTTGCTCGTGGTTCTTTAACACGTGATTCTGGCGATTGAACAGCAGGATAGACTCTTTCTGTTCCCGAGAAAGCCGCACCCCTTGAGGAACAAAATAGTAGGTCGCTTTATTTAGTTTGGAGAAGTGGCTATCGGGAACTTGCTGGGTCAAATAATCGGCGGCGTTGATATTTGCCATTAAAATCGGGGCGCCGATTGTGTTGGCCATATTCGAACAGTCGGTCAGCTGGAGTGCTGCCGTTTTATTTTCTAAATAGAACGTTTCGCGCAGTTGACCGGATGCCAAAGAGTTGTCTTGGAAGACATTATTCTTGGTAAGCGTGGGGGGAATATGCAATTTTACATATGAGTATTCCCGGTGAGCCTCGAAGAACGCTGCCTGTTGTTTGAACCTCGCGCCTGAGTGAATGATGCTCAAAGTCCCTGATAGGACAACGATCGTTAGCAGCAGTGAGCCGAGCTTGAGCACATAGCTGATCGGTAACAAGCTGTCAACATGGCGGTTATTGTTAAAAACCAAATGCGGATCAAGCTTGAAAAGGGAAAGTTGGATAAGGGCATTTACGACCAAGAAACCTGCAAAAATCGGGATGACTTGAGCGAGGCCAAAACCGGTGTTTGTCAGCAATGCTGAAACTGCGTAGGCGGCGAAGAATAGACCGATTTCAATCGTTGAATCGATCAGGATCCCCCGCCAGATGTAGGTGTGGATATTTTCGCCAAGGACGATCCTGACCGCCACTTCCTTGCGCGAGCGAGCCACACTAAAACAGGCCAAGGCAATCAAGGGGAGCGCCACCAGGATCCAAGCGATCCGAATGTTTTGCTTGACCGATAACTGTGAGCCATTATATTTAGGAAAATTCCCGTGATATTTATCGATCAACTGTGATTTAAACGCCCGCATATCAGCCACCTGACCGATCAGACAGTAATCTTCTTGCTTCTCCCAATGTTTCAGCTTGGTTAACGGCCTGATCCTAACCGAAGTCGTGCCCATGATCAGACTTTGATAAGTCCCTGATTTGAGAAAATAAGATTTCTTTAGTTTTGTACCGGTGGTGGAAGTTCCGTAAATCTCAACCTTTGATTTGAGCAGGCTTTGTGTGGTTTTATGGATCGTGAGGACATCGATATGGTTCTTCTTGGCCGTGCGGATAACGTCGCGTTGCATTTCCTGATCGCCAACGTTGCGCGGCTTAAAGAGGGTCGTTTGGTAAAAGGCGCCTTGCACGTCATCCAGATAACCCAGATACATTTCGCCCATAAATATAAAGGCGGCCAGGAACAGAATGAATGACAGAATATACCTACTGATCTTCAACAAATCACTCCCGCTACTTAAAAAACCCCTGAGCCGGCTCATTGCCCATGAGACACTCAGGAGCTTTTTTGAAGATGTTTTTAGAAACCAAAGACCTTGATTATATTATGTTTTATTTTTCTGAATATTAGGCGGAGATCGAAGCAGAGAAAGCCCATCGGAAACTTTGACATTGGCGACGGCTGATAGTCAGTCCCACACTGAGCTTATGAATTTGCCGCCGCCTTCACAAAGAAAAGCATAACATACAAGCCGGTGACTGTAAACGCTTTATTCGCAGAATCTTATTAATGGATTCATTTGCTATTTTAATTTTTACCGGTATCAATTCACCCATAAGTTATGCAGTCATTCTTAATACTAAAAAGGTCAATTGGATTTGGGTAGATTATCTTGGTCTTGATTTGAAAGCAATAGTGCAGCAGCTAAAGCAATTCTGCGCTGATCACCGTTTCGGCAAATTTCAGGATCAAAGAAATGCGCGGATCGATCGGGTATAGCAGGCGCTGGTCTTTTGTCAGTCATGTTCCCACCAGAAATATCTTTAAGAGGATCTTGATGATCACGCGGGGAAAAATCTTTTCCAAGAAATTGAAAATAATTGTTGACCGCAACCGGTTTATCCCATATAATTAGTCTTGCTGTTATGTTAATGGCCCCTTGGTCAAGTGGTTAAGACACCGCCCTTTCACGGCGGTAACATGGGTTCAAATCCCGTAGGGGTCATTGGAGGTTTAGCTCAGCTGGGAGAGCGTCTGCCTTACAAGCAGAGGGTCACAGGTTCGAGCCCTGTAACCTCCATTTTTTTATTGGTCCCATGGTGTAGGGGTTATCACGCCTGCCTGTCACGCAGGAGATCACCGGTTCAAATCCGGTTGGGACCGTTAATTAAAACCGATTCGAAAAAAGTTTGCCACTGTTTCGTTGGCAAACTTTTTTCGTGTGCTCATTTTCTAGGCTTGATCGAAATCAAACCACAGGACACACCGGCGCCAGCCGTTTAACTGGAACTGGTCATTTTGATCCCGACGATCCCGATCAGCAAAAAGCCGATAAAAAGCCAAGTCAAGGGACTGATCTGGTCCTTGAACAGCAACCAACCGATCAGGATCGAACCGATGGCGCCAATTCCGGTCCAGATCGGATAGGCCAAGCTCATCGGCAAACGCTTGATCGCTTGCGCCAAAAAGAAAAAGCTGGCGATCATCCCACCAAGGGTCAGTAGACTGAAGCCTAGGCGGCTGAAGCCGTGGGATAGTTTCATTGTGGTGGCCCAGCAAATTTCGAAGAGCCCTGCTAAAAGTAAATAAAGCCAAGACATTTTTATTTCCTCCTTGAAGCCCCGTATCGCCGTTTTAAAACAAAAAAAGAGTAGCGATTCCTTCAATGACCTGATGGAATCGGTACTCTTAGCTACCCGGTGGCAGATTGTTTTTTGTTGATCATTGAATTGTAGCAAAGTTGGTCGGGAGGGTCAAGCTTTAATTTTTATCAAAGACAACCAATCCTTTCGTCAACTTGAATGCTGAAGTCGCTGGTAAGGCATGGTTTTATGATGAACGTTGCCTGATTATTTTTTTAAGTTTTTTGCAAAAAATGTTTTGCTAGGCACTTTCTGGCTTAAAAATGATTATGATAAGGGTTAATGATTTTCATCCGGGGATAAACCCCGGTCAAGGAGGTAAATTAACATGGTTCTTGCTGATGACTCTCAGTCAAATCAGCACTACTGTTCCAACTGTGGTGCACGTTTGACTGGGTCGGAAAAATTCTGTCCTCATTGTGGTGTTCAATTAGCGTTGGACCAAGTTACCCACCCAAATGAGGGGGCTAACGCCGACCAACCCTTATCACGAGTGGCCCGCCGCCAACAAGCTCATTTCGACGGGGCCAACGAAGCAACGCATGATCTTGGGACCAGCCCAGAGCTAGCTTCGACAACGGAACCAACTGTTGGCGAGGCTGCGTCTGGGCCGGTTGCTGGGTCAAACCAGTCGACCCCAAAAGCGCTTGCTGCTCAGTCCGACCGCGACGTTTCACCACAGTCCAGCGCGCCGAGTTCACCGGTCAGGTCATCAGACCAAGTCAGTCGGCGCACGACCACCACGAAGAAAGTGACCAAGAAGAAGACCAAGCGCCGCCGCCAGCACCATTTACCGCAGGCACATCTACCACATTCACGCCGCCAAAAGCAGCGCCTCGATTGGGGTGTGTCCGGGATCTTGTTGCTTCTTTCGGGCTTGTTGGTGCTTTATGGCACCTTGGCCAGTAGTTTTCTCAAGACGCCGCCCACGAGTTTGTACAACTTGGTCACCACGGCCGGCGCTGCCTTGGGGATCGCCAGTCAAACGGCAACAACGGTGGCCGCGGCGACCGGTAATGCCGCGCAAAGCTTGGCGCTAGTGGCTAAGTTGTTGGTGTTGCTGCCGATCACGGTGGTGGTCTTGGGCTTATTGCGCAGTCGCTGGGCCCGTCTAGTGGCCGTGGTTCTCGCCGTCATTGAATTTGGGGCTTTTGTCGCTGTTGGTTTTTACGCTTCGCAGCTGGCCCAACGGTATTTAGGGGTGCAAGCGGGCAACTTCTTTACGACGCTGTTCAATCAGCGCGGCCAATTCATTGGCACGGCTGCCTATGCGTTGGCATTGGGCGTGGTCGGGTTGTTTCTGTTCGCCTGGGGTCGTTTGCTAAAGCGTGATCGCCAGTTGCGGTAGCAGTAGGCCGGCTAGCAACCCAGCCATTGATTCAGCCGTTGATCCAGTCATTACTGTGGTAGGGCGTGGAAGTGACGCCTGCCTGTTGACTGAGGTGCCCGTGCGCTCACTTAAATTAATATCCCCAAATGTTGACCTGCTTTGAACATGATCATAACCACCCGTAAAACGGGTGGTTTGCTCCAGGGCTATAAGCCCTATGTACTGGCCAGCGTCTCAAGGCGCTG
>NZ_BROC01000035.1 GCF_024345205.1 Lapidilactobacillus luobeiensis
CAATTACTATTCTAGCATAAAGGGAATCGCTCCCTTTTTATCTTCAGATAATCTACCCACTTAAACTTTACGCCAACACTGATTTTAACGCGCCGGGACCTGGGGCTTTCACGCGCTCAGGGCTGGGGATCCTCAGCGGACGGTCGATCCGACGGCGACCCTAGTCAGTCAGATTCAGGTTATAATACTGATAGAAGAATGCGCTAAAACAGAGTGTGAGCCAACCCGGGTAGCTTCTGAGCATTAACCTAGTCAGGATTTTGGAGGCAGGGCTTCGCCTCCAGAAGCCTGACGTAGTTAAGCGGAAGAAGCTGGGGCGGCGAACACGTTTTAGAAGCAGAGTGCGAGCCAACCCGATTAGCTTCTGAGCATTAACCTAGTCAGGATTTTGGAGGCGGGTTTGGCCTCCAGAAGCCTGACGTAGTTAAGCGGAAGAAGCTGGGGTGGCGAACACGTTTTAGAAGCAGAGTGCGAGCCAACCCGGGTAGCTTCCGAGCATTAACCTAGTCAGGATTTTGGAGGCGGGTTTGGCCTCCAGAAGCCTGACGTAGTTAAGCGGAAGAAGCTGGG
>NZ_BROC01000036.1 GCF_024345205.1 Lapidilactobacillus luobeiensis
GTGGCGAACACGTTTTAGAAACAGAGTGTGAGCCACCCCGGGTAGTGCTTGAGCATAGCCTAGCAATTGTTTTGGAAGCCGCATTATGCTTCCGGAACAATTGCGTAGCTAAGCGGAAAGCACTGGGGCGGCGAACACGTTTTAGAAGCAGAGTGCGAGCCAACCCGATTAGCTTCTGAGCATTAACCTAGTCAGGATTTTGGAGGCAGGGCTTCGCCTCCAGAAGCCTGACGTAGTTAAGCGGAAGAAGCTGGGGCGGCGAACACATTTTAGAAGGAGATATTATGCAAAAGAAAGCATTGGTGGTCGACTTAGTTGATGAGCGACCTAGCGCAACGTTAACAACACGCCCGGTAAACACACTAGGTCCTGACCTTGTCCGCGTTCAGGTGGCTTATAGCGATATCAATTATAAAGACGCGCTCGTTTTGAAGGCTCGCAGCGGCGTTGTTCGTGATTTTCCCCGAGTTCCCGGGATCGACTTTAGCGGTTGGGTGATCGAATCCTCGGATCATCGTTTTCAAGTTGGCGATGCGGTCGTTGGCACGGGCTGGCAGATCGGGATCCAAATCGATGGTGGTTACCAAGAGATCGTTGATGTGCCAGGTGACTTTCTCCACCCGCTTGGCGGGAAAAGAACGGTCCAAGATGCCGCGTTGATTGGTACGGCCGGGATCACGGCAGCGATCGGCTTGACCAAGGTCCTCGATAGCCGCGCGCTGGCAGTCAAGGACGCTCCGATCTTGATCAGTGGTGTGACTGGTGGCGTTGGTGGCTGGCAACTGGCGATCTTGGCCCAGCTCGGCTATACCAACATCACCGCAGTCACGCGCCAAGCTGACTTGGCTCCCCAACTTCAAGAAAAAGGAGCCGCAGCGATCATCGCTCCGGAAACCTTGCGCTTAGAACCCCGCAAACCATTAGCGCGGCAAAAATTTGCCGTGGTATTCGATAATCTCGGCGGTGATTTCTTAGCTGACATTTTGGCCCAAGTCCAGCAGGATGGTCACGTTGTCAGCAGTGGCAACGCCAGCGGGATCAAACTTACTACCACGGTCCTGCCTTTCATTCTACGGGGGATCACTTTGCACGGGGTCGATTCAGTCAATTATCCGGTCGATGATCGCGAAGAGTTATGGCAATTGTTTGAAAACAACTTTTGGCCTGAGCCGGCGCGACGACCCGACTTTACGGAGGTCCAACTTGCGGAGTTGATACCACTGCTGACCGCCTATCCTCACAGCGCCCATCATGAACGGACCTTGGTCAAATTGCGGAGTCGCCGGCCCCGCGGTCTTGAGCAAAAATAAAATAGGCGTCAAAAAAGGAGCCGATCCCGGCTCCTTTTTTTAGTAACAAGTTCTTATTCTGATTTTTGACAAACACGTTCGTCCAAGTGGTGTTATTGATGACTCAACCTTGCTCCAGGGGCGCCAATCTAAAGGATGCCACTTAAGACGATTGCTTTTCTCGACCGATGATCCGCACTTCCGTCTCTAAGCGGACCTGGAATTGATCCCAAACTGTTTTTTGGATCAAGGCAATCAATTGCAAATAATCAGTCGCTGTTGCGTGATCGATATTGACAATAAAGCCAGCATGTTTCAACGAAACTTGGGCTCCACCAATAATTTTACCTTGTAGACCAGCTTGCTGGATCAATGGCGCCGTGAAGTGATCTGGCGGTCGGGTAAAAACACTACCGCAAGAAGGCAGGTCTAACGGCTGTTTTGATGCTCGGGCCGCATTGAGTTCATCCATTTTTTTGCGAATGTTTTTTCGCTCACCTGGACGCAAGGCAAAAGTCACGTTCAAAACAGTCAGCGGCTGTTCTTGGATAATGCTATGACGATACCGGAAATGTAAGTCCGCACCACTGATCCGTCGTAAATTTCCGCGCTGATCAAGGACGTTGATGGCGCTAATGACATCGCTGACCTCGCCATGATAAGCGCCCGCGTTCATAAAAACAGCGCCGCCCACACTGCCCGGGATCCCTGTAGCAAATTCCAAACCGGTCAGGCCAAAGTGATAAGCTGCTTCAGCGACTGCCATCAATGGTGCCCCAGCGCTGGCGACCAAGTGCAGGCCTTCATGGTGAATATCATCGATCCGGGTCAATAAGATCACCAGCCCGGCCAAGCCACCATCCCGAATGATCAGATTGCTGGCGTTACCAATGATCGTGACCGGGATCTTATTTTGATAAGCCCGTTGAACTAAGGCCGCAACTTCCGCCTCGTTCTCAGGAAAAGCCAGTAGATCCGCCGGGCCGCCGGTGCGGGTAAACGTATAATTGGACATGGCTGCATCTACTTGCATAGGAATATTTAAGTCAGAGAACAATGAATTTAACATTAATGATCGAATCCTTTGTTTGATTTAGAATGATGAGCCCTGATCTTGCCATACTTTTTTTGCGGTGCATCGACCGACAACGAGACAACAGTCAAAGCACGGATCAGGTCAATGACTAGCTTGCGCGCAAACGCTGGTCTTGAATGGGACCACCAGCATTTTAGGGCTCGATCCCCATCGATATCTTACCAAAAAATAAGTTAAATAGCTATCATCAGTCCAAGCGGACCGACCTAGTCAAGCCCGTTCTGAGTCCGTCCGCTTTTGTGGCCTGGTCCTGCGGCAACAACTGATTTGGTCTTCACCGGCAATCGAGGAATTTGGTCCTTTTCCCAGCGCTGAGCACAAAAATTTGGTAAACTAGAGAAAGTATTGGTGCTTGCTGATGCCAGTGATCGGTCAACTAAAAGTGGCGGATCACCAGCACTTGCGACCAATCAAAAAAATCCAGCAGGGAGTTATCGGAAAATGAAATTTATTTCTTGGAATGTTAACGGCTTGCGTGCTGTTTTGAAAAAGGATTTCCTAACGACTTTCAAAGAACTTGACGCCGATTTTTTCTGTCTACAAGAAACAAAAATGCAGGCGGGCCAAGTAGACTTGGCGCTTCCCGGCTATCAACAATACTTTGATTACGCCCAACGAAAAGGCTATTCAGGGACCGCGATCTTCACGAAACATCAACCCCTCAGTGTTCAATATGGACTTGGTTTAACTGAACATGATCAAGAAGGCCGCGCGATCACCTTGGAGTATCCTAACTTTTATTTGGTCACTTGTTACACCCCTAATTCTCAAGCCGAGTTGAAGCGTTTGGACTATCGGTTAAGTTGGGATCGAGCGTTTCGGCAGTATGTCAGCGATTTGGCGACGAAGAAAAGTGTGATCTTTTGTGGCGACCTAAATGTCGCTCATCAAGAGATCGACTTGAAAAATCCCAAAACAAATCACCATAACGCTGGCTTTTCTGATGAAGAACGGCAGAGTTTCAGTACCCTTTTGGCCGCTGGTTTCACTGACACCTTCCGCCATTTTTATCCAGAACAAACCGGGATCTATTCGTGGTGGAGCTATCGATTCCACGCCCGCGACAACAACGCCGGTTGGCGGATCGATTATTTTGTCACGTCCCAGGACCTCATCCCGCATTTACAAGATGCGCGGATCCTGACGGATGTTTATGGTTCAGACCACTGCCCAGTCGAATTGGTCACTGATGATCTCGGGATCGAAGGTACAAAATGAATTTTACAGCAATTGATTTTGAAACAGCTAACCCCCGACCGGAAAGCGCCTGCTCGCTGGCTTTAGTGGTCGTGCGTAATGACCAGATCGTCAATCGTTTCTACACTTTGATCGATCCTCAGGCTGAATTCAGTTATTGGAACACGAAAGTCAATGGTTTGACTGCGAAAATGGTAGCCGGCGCGCCTGATTTCGCCACTGTTTGGCCTCATATCGCCCCACTGTTCTCCATCGATCAACTGGTGGTCGCTCATAACGCGAGATTTGACGTCAAAGTCTTACAGGCGACTTTGGCCCATTACCAGATCGAAGCCCCTCACTTTTTAACTTTGGATACGGTCAAGACCAGCCGGCGCTTCTATCCTGAACTACCTAATCATAAATTGAACACAGTGGCTGACTATTTACAGCTTGATCTGGTCAACCATCACCACGCCTTAGCCGATAGCTACGCTTGCGCCCAGATCCTTTTGGCTGAGGCGCACCAATTCGGCCCCGCGTTATTGCGCAAAATGGTCACTGTTGCCTGACCTGAAACATTTCTCTACCTAGAATGGGCTGGGGTCTGAGTCAGAGTTTGGCTATATTTGATTATTGGCGATTGCTGAGCGGTTTATTTAGATCCTACTAAAAAAGAGTTGTTTGTTGGCGCTGGGCCGCAAACAACTCTTTTTTTCATTTCTTAAAGCAATTTTGCCATCAGCAAGGTGTCGATCAGTTTGCCGGAAGTGCTGCGATAGCTGGCGCGCAAATGACCTTCGAGCTGAAAACCGAACTCGCGGTATAACTGCTGCGCCGCCTGATTGCGTTGTTGTACTTCCAACTGCAATCGCGATAACAGCCCCGTCTCCTGAGCCCAATCCAAAGCAGTGGCCATCAAAGCCCGGCCTAATCCTTGGCGGCGATATGCCGTTGCCACAACTAAACCTAATTCCCCGACATGGCGGATCGCTGGTTCACTACCTGCGGCGATCCGTAAATAACCGATCACTTCGGTTGGTCCTGCCAAAGCCAACAGTAATAAATTATTGGGCGACTCATACAAAGCGCCTAATTGATCCGCCAACGCCGACGCGCTTAATCGTAGGACGCTATCATCACTAAGTAAGAGATCGCAAGGACTGACTTCCTGTTGCCAAAACTCGCGTAAGGGACCCTCATCAGTGGGGAGCGCCGGCCGCAACGTGACTTCCAAGGCATCACTCATGAGCCAACGCTAACTCTGGCCGCAACCGCGCTAGTAACGCGTTAGCTTGTGGACCTGTCGCCGTCAACGTGAAGCGCCGGCGCTGATCATCATTTTCGACCCGTTCGATCTGAACACTCAAATGATCGCTGGGCAACTCATCGCCACCAAATTGCGGCCACTCCACGACACAAACACCTTGACCACCAAAATATTCCTCCAGACCGAGATCAGCCGCTGAACTGTGCTCCAAACGATAAAGATCCATATGAAACAACGGTATCCGCCCCGTTCGATATTCGCGAATGATCGTGAACGTCGGGCTTTTTACGGCGCGCTTAATGCCTAAAGCTGATGCTAGACCTTGGGTAAACGTTGTTTTGCCAGCGCCCAGATCTCCATTCAACAGTAAGACATCGCCAGCCACTACTTGCTGGCCAAAAAGTCGGCCGATCGCCATGGTCGCCACGGCGTTTTTGGTTTGAAATTGCAAAATCGATCTTCCTTTATTAATAGAATCGCCGTTTACTGTAAAGATTGCGCGGCGGTAATGATCGCCAATTTGTAGACGTCTTCTTCATTAGCGCCCCGTGATAGATCAGAAACGGGTTTGTTCAAGCCTTGCAGGATCGGTCCGATCGCTTCGAAATGACCTAGGCGTTGGGCGATCTTGTAACCAATATTGCCAGATTGTAATTCAGGGAAAACATAAACAGTCGCTTGTCCGGCGACAGGTGAGCCTGGTGCTTTTTGCGCGCCTACTGAAGGTACATAAGAAGCGTCAAATTGTAATTCGCCATCGATCACATATTCAGGCGCCAACTCTTGCGCGATCTTCGTAGCTTCAGCCACTTTGTCGACCTGTGGAGATTTCGCTGATCCCTTTGTTGAGAAACTCAGCATGGAAACTTTAGGATCGATGTCAAACAATTCCGCAGTTTTTGCAGATTGGACCGCGATCTCCGCCAATTCTTGAGCACTAGGATCAATATTGATCGCGCAATCAGAGAACAGATAACGTTCTTGGTCACGACCACGTTGCATGATGAAAGCCCCAGAAGTCCGCGAAACACCGGGCTTTGTCTTGATGACCTGTAAGGCCGGACGAACTGTTTCACCAGTTGAATGGACGATCCCAGAAACCATCCCTTCGACTTCACCTAAATAGACTAACATGGTCCCAAAATAATTACCATCACGCAGGATCGCTTCTGCCTGTTCTTTAGTCGCCTTGCCTTTGCGTCGTTCGACAAAGGCCGCGACCATGGTCTCAAAGTCATTTTCCGGATAGTTGTTAGGGTCGATCAAAGTCAAATTGCTAACATTAAAGCCATTATTTGCGGCAACATCTTTGATCCGATCAACTGGTCCTAATAGAACAGGGTCTAAGATCTGATCTGCTTTCAAGCGAACGGCCGCCCCGATGATCCGTGGCTCGACTCCCTCTGGGAAAACGATCTTGACATTTTTCCCATTGATTTTCTGTTTCAAACTCTCGAATAAATCCATGAATAATTCCCTCCGTGAGAAAGCGTTTTTACATACAGCTCTTATTCTACCGCGTTTTTTCCATTTCGCCTAGCCCAATTCAAGCTTTATCATGATTTTTTATCAGCGCGATCTGTGCCGGGATCTTGAGGCAATTGCCAAGCGATCGGTGTTTCACCATACTGTACCAACGCCTGGTTTGCGCGTGAAAAGGGCTTCGAGCCAAAAAAGCCCCGATAAGCAGACAATGGACTAGGATGCGCTGAGGTCAAAACCGTATTTTTGGTCTCATCGATCAGTTCACGCTTGGCACGGGCTGCGGCACCCCAAAGGATAAAAACAACGCCACCACGCTGCGACAAGGCTGCGATCGCCCGATCTGTCAACATTTCCCAACCACGGCCTCGATGGGAATATGCCTGATGAGCGCGCACGGTCAAAACCGAGTTCAATAGGAGTACCCCTTGATCGGCCCAAGCCTTCAAATAACCATGCGTCACTGGTTGGGCACCAACATCACTGGCCAATTCTTTATAAATATTTTGTAGCGAAGGGGGGATCTGTGTCCCCGGTCGCACGGAAAAGCTTAAGCCATGCGCCTGACCGGGCTCGTGATAAGGGTCCTGACCTAAGATCACCACTTTTGTTTGGGCAAAGGGCGTCCAGTCAAAAGCCTGAAAAATGTGATACATGTCCGGGTAGATCGTTTGGTTTTGATATTCTTGACGCAAAAACTGATGCAACTGCGCATACTCTGGCGAGGCGAAGACTGGTGCCAAGATCGCCTGCCAATCATTAGGGATCAATTGCTTCATGGATTATTCAACTCATTTCATACTATATTTAACAACTCTATGCTACACTAAAACTAACTCTATAAGAAGGTGATTTTTTGATTTCAATCATTGCATCAGACATGGACGGTACTTTGTTGAATGATCACATGGAGATCTCACCCAAAACAGTCGCAGCGATCCAGAAGGCCCAAGAAGCCGGAATCGAATTTATGGTCGCGACCGGGCGCGGTTTGAGCGAAGCCAAGCCGATCCTCCAACGGAGCGGGCTCCATCCTGCTTATATCACCCTGAATGGCGCTCAGGTTTTTAATACGGCTGGTGACTTGGTCGTAAACGAACCTTTGCCGAAAAATTTAGCTCAAGAAGTGGTGGCGCTCCTCAAAGCTCGACAATTTTATTTTGAACTCGTGACTGATCGTGGTATTTTTTCAGAAAGTAAAGTTCGGCGGATCCAGCATGTGGCGGATCTACTGGTCAATTTAAATCCTGATACCACTTACAAGATCGCGGTCGCCTTGGCCGCCGCGCGTTTGGAGATCGTTAATATCAATTACGTTGATGATTATCAAGAGCTTTTGGATGACCCAACTATCGAGATCATGAAGATCATTGTTTTCTCCGAAGCGGGGCCAGACGCTTTCACTACGATCCGTGAAAAATATCAAAGCAGTCAAGAATTAGTGATCACCTCGTCTTCGCCAAATAACATTGAGATCAATAGTATCAAAGCGCAGAAGGGGTCGGCACTACTGGATTATGCCCGTCAAAAAGGGGTCAGCGCCGCTCAAGTGATGGCGATCGGCGACAATCTCAATGACTATTCGATGATCGAAGCTGCCGGGGTCGGCGTGGCGATGGGCAACGCCTTGCCAGCGATCAAAGAGATCGCTACCTTTACGACCGCGACCAATCTCAATGATGGCGTGGCCGCCGCGATCAATTGGGCCTTGACTCACGAACATCATGACTAGCAGGGGTCTGAGTTGATGACGACCTATTATTTACTCAATCAAACGATCGGCGGGATCAACAGTCAATTTATTTTTGACCGCGATTATCATCCGCTCATGATCATTACCGGTCGTTTCGGTTTTAATCAAAGTGGCCTACAGCTATTGACCATCGCCGGTCAATATGTTGGCAGTGTCACCCAGTTACGTAATCGCCATCTCACCACTTTTCGAATCGAAAAAAATGGTCGTGAAATCGGACAAATGAATCGTTTGGGCGGTGTCTGGCATCAATTCGCTTTTGTCTCTGGATTGAATTGGACGATCCTCGGTTCAGTTGCCAACAATACTTATCAAGTGACTCACGGCGTGCGGCAGATCTTCAGTACTGAACCGACCATCACCAAAAAAAATCTCGACGGACTCAAACTAACGATCACGCCTAAGCAAGATCAGGCGGACGTTTTTCTGGTCGCCGCGACTTTAAATCAATGGGTCTTATGGTCACAGCGTAAACCCCATCATTTGACCGATCCTTTTATGAATATCGCGACCAATTGATCGTTGACCTGACCATTGCTTTGTGGTCCTACCGCAACTAAAAAACCATCGCCCTTTTAATTTTATCGGGCGGTGGTTTTTTAGTGCACATAACATGATTTGACACCCTAGCGCTCTGAAAATCGACTGGTCCAGCCCACTGAGCGTTTTTGAAACACTTACGCTTTCCTGGCAGTGTTAGATCGCCGTTTTTGCCATTTTTGAAACAACCAAAAACTCGCCATTGTCACCAGTAAGACTGGCCATAATCGGCTGGGGAAAAACAAAGCGACGAACAGACCGCCAAACCAAGGCGCGTGAAAAATCGTCACGACCAAACTGACTGCGGTGACACCAACGACAAACAAGGTGTCAAATCGCGGCAGCAATTGCGCGAAAACAAAGCCTTGGGTGATCGCGGCAAAAACGATCGGAAAAATATCCCCACCGCGCCAACCTGTGTTCAGGCAAACTAGAAGTAGCAACAATTTCAAGCACACAACTAACTCAAGGTGCCCCGCCGACCAACGAGCGCCAAGGACTGGTTCTAGGGCCAAGGCGCTTTGTCCGGAAAACAAAAGTTGCGGCGCCCACAAACCAACGCCAAAGATCGCCAGACCACCTAAGGCCGCTTTGGCAACTGGGCGCGTTGACCAAAAGTCAAACCACCGTGGAAATCGGCGGCTCAACCAACGGTAGCCTGTGCCCAAGCCGCCGCCAGCAACCATCAACGGTAGGAACAGCGACCAATCTGACCACTGCCAATTCGTGGGGCCCATTTTGGTCACAAAAGATGGCAGCCCGGCAAGCCGCATTAACAATACAAAGGCAACGATCCCATTCAGCACAAAAATGCTGATCAAAAGTTTCTTACTGTTTTGGCGGCCTAATTGCTCAGCTCGGTGCTGATCATAAGGCAGCAAATAATCACTGGGTTTGAACAAGCAACGCCACCGCTGGCCAATTGTCATTTGCGCCAACTGGTCATATTTGAAGAAATAATATCGCATTTTATCGGCTTGCCAAACGGATAAAGCAATCGTCGTACTTAAAAGGCCTGCCTCGGGGCCGACGCCAGCACCAAATACCAATACGGCGACCGCCAACAAAAGATTTTGACCGACATGACGATAGTCAAGTCGCTGGGTCGTCCGGAGGGTCGTCAACGCCTGTTCCGCGGTCAGGGGCAACTCCGCGCCCCAATAACGATGACCTGATCCCACCAAGACTGTTCCTAAAGCCACAATCAAAAGGATCACGATGCTCCGCCAATCCAATCGTGTTGGCAAATGATGCCAGACCAGCGCGATCGCTTGTTCCACTACCAATAGATAGACAAAGCCCAACGCGCCGATCAAGCCACTCAAAATCAGGCCATAACCTAATAATCCTAATTTTCCTCGCCATCGCGTCATTGTTTGACCATCCTAGTATTTTTTCGATTGCTTCTTTTAACTAACGCTTTTTAACGCTTTGATCGCGGACCAAACTCACAGCTATTGCGCTTGCGCCAAAGTCTGATCGATCTGGTGCAATTCTGCGGCGCTAAAGTCTAAGTGATCCAACGCCTTCAGACTATCCTCAAGTTGGCTTAATCGCGAAGCACCGACGAGGACACTGGTAACTGTTGGTTGCCGTAAATTCCAAGCTAAGGCCATTTCCGCTAACGATTGACCCCGAGTTACGGCGATCTGGTGCAACTGACGAACAGTTTTGATCGTTGCTTCTACGTTGTCCGGATGCAAAAACGGACTAGAGGACCGCGCTGCCCGCGAGTCAGCAGGGATCCCGTTCAAATAGCGATCGGTCAATAATCCTTGCGCTAAAGGACTAAACGTGATCGCGCCTAAATGTTCAGCGGCTAAAACATCGGTCAACCCCTGTTCGATCGAGCGATTGAACATGTTATATTGCGGTTGATGAATAATGAACGGTGTTCCCAATTCTTTGAAGATCTGAGCGATCGCTCGGGTCTGTTCAGCGGAATAATTCGATACGCCGATATACAACGCTTTGCCCTGCCGCACAAGTAAATCTAACGCCTGCGCAGTTTCCAATAAAGGCGTCTTGGGATCTGGCCGATGATGGTAGAAAATATCCAAATAATCGATTCCTAAGCGACGCAAGCTTTGATCACAACTGGCGATGATATTTTTCTTTGAACCCCATTCACCGTAAGGACCTGGCCACATATAATAACCAGCCTTACTAGAAATGATCATTTCATCACGGTAAGCGTGCAGATCCTCGCGCAAGATCCGGCCAAAATTCCGTTCCGCCGAACCAGCCGGGGGGCCATAATTATTAGCAAGATCAAAGTGGGTGATTCCTCGATCAAAAGCACCAAAAATGATTTCTTTTTGATTCTCGATCCGATCGACATCACCAAAGTTATGCCACAAGCCCAAGGAGATCGCCGGTAATTTCAGGCCAGAATCTCCGACACGATTATAAGGCATCGTGGCATAACGCTGTTCATTCGCAGTATACATCTAATTCCTCCTTTAAGTTGACTCACAAAAAAGCCCAATAACGTTTTAAGTATAAGCGTATTCCCAGCTGAAAGAAAGCGCTGACGGCAAGAAAACTCGCGCAACTTTATTTCTAGCTAGTGACATCAAAAATCCGCCGCTTAAACAAAAACAGGACCAAGTCACCCGTCTAGGTAACTTGATCCTGCTTTGATCGCTCATCGTCGCGCCCACTTAGTTCAGCGCGCGTTGCAAATGTTCATAACGGTGAGCGCCGATCATGATTTCGCCAGTTTTCTTGAAACCGTGGTGAGAATAAAGCTGCTTAGCCTTAGGATTGCCTAGATCTACATTGAGACTGATCACTGTCTCGCCCTGTTCTTTCAGCCAAGCCGGGAGAAAATCAAGAAGCTGGCCGCCGATCCCCTGACCTTGGGCTGCCGGCGCCACGGCTAATGAATCCAAGTACCATTCCCCTGGTCGCGCTTCGACATCGGTAAACAACCGCAGTTCACTGGGCAGATCAAATTGGGCCAAATAAGGTTGTAAGGCCGCATCGATGGTCGCTTCTTTCGCCGCGGGATAACCCACACAGATGCCTAAAACATTTTGCGTCGCATCATCGACATAGACCAACATTTGCCGATAGCCATAACGATAATCTGGCGCAGCAAAAGCCGCTTCAAAAAGCGCCTCAGTTTTTGTCTCGCCGATCTCCTGAACGATCGGGATCTCCATATCATGGATGATCTGCATCAAAATCGGCATTGCTTGTGGCGCATCAGTTAATACTGCGGGACGAATCATTTCCATCACCTCAACTTATCTATAAGATCAGTTTAAAAAAACTGCACAACCCATTGTAGCAAACTTTGTCAGAAAGTGCTTGGGTATATTTCACCTTTACCCCTTGTTCAAAGTGAGAACTCCCCTAACGTTTCGACTAGGATCTGCTCTTCGGCAAGTCTGGCCAGCGTGATGATTCCAGCATAATGCGAAACTTTGCACAATTCAACAGACACTTTTTCATTATTGTTCGCTTTTCGGTGATCAACGATCAATAGCGACCTCAAAACTCAACAAACGTGTCCGTACTTGGTGCCAATCTTCCTGATGACCGCTACAAGTCCAACATTGTAATTCACTGACGAGCGCCCCACAAAGTAGATTGAGTTGGTGCCAACAACGCAAGATCTGCTGATCAGCCAACCGGGCCCGATACTGCGGCCAGATCGCTTCGACCAAGGCTTGGCGAAGCCAGCAGATCTTGGCCGGCCCTGAACCTAATTCATAAAGATTATCAACGAACGTCTGATTATGGCGCACATAGTCAAGCACGAAATCAACCGCTTGTTCCCAAGCCATTTCCTCGTGCATGATCGGCCTAAGGATATCCTGTTGGATCGTACTTAAAAAAACATCACGCAGGCCCCCATCGAAATATTGGTAAAAGGTCGAACGGGCGATCTGGGTCCGCGCAATCAATTCACTGGCCGTATATCGGGTCAAATGATGTTGGGATAAATCTTCTTTAACGGTTCCGCAAACAGCTTCTCTGATCAACTGTGTCATTTTAAAATCACCTACTGAAATGAAATCATCCTTGTCTAATGAATATATTTATCCAAATGTAACCGCTATCTAATGTTAACTTATTTGGTGCGGAGCGGCAATCACCTAATAATGAGTACAAGATTAGAAACATTTTGCCAACTTTTCTATTCAAAAAACTTGTCTAATTCGCAAAACACTCAAGACTTTACCCACAAAATGTTGTAATATAAATCTAGACTAATCTGTTATCTTGTGGTCAAAACAATTTTCTAAAGGGGCGAAACTGTTGGAAGTTACCTTCAAAGATGTCTCGCTGTCCTATGATGGGACACGAGAAATTTTGCATCATTTGAACTTCACGATTCCTGAGGGGACCTTGGTTTCAATATTGGGACCAAGCGGCTGCGGTAAATCAACAACATTGATGTTGATCTCTGGTTTACTGGCGCCAACAAAGGGTCAGATTTTCTTTGGTGATCAAGATGTCACTAAGCAAGACGCGTTAGCACGTAAGGTGGGGATGGTTTTTCAGAACTACGCTTTATATCCACATCTGACGGTCCTTGAAAACATCATGTTTCCATTAAAAATGGCCAAGGTCAAGAAAGAAGAACGCCGCGAAAAGGCCTTGAAACTGGCAAAACTCGTTCATGTTGATGACCAGTTGGATAAGAAGCCCGGTGCGTTGTCTGGTGGGCAGCAACAACGGGTCGCCATCGCCCGCGCTTTAGCCAAGGAACCTAGTCTCTTATTGTTGGACGAACCGCTTTCCAACCTGGACGCGCGTTTGCGGATCGAGATGCGCCAAGAGATCCGCCGGATCCAACAAGAAACTGGGGTCACAACGATCTTCGTCACTCATGATCAAGACGAAGCGCTCCACATCTCCGACCATATCATGGTGCTGAATCTAGGTGATATCCAACAATTCAGTTCCGCCGAAACACTTTATGACAATCCAAGTAATCTCTTCGTGGCGAAATTCATTGGCGAACCAGTGATCAACACCTTACCGATCACTGCCTTCGGTCACGACCTAGATGGCGCGGTGCCCGCGGCGATCTTAGCGAAGACCCAAACCGTGGGGATCCGTCCCGAAGCTTTGCAAGATCACCCGATCGATACGGGAACGCTGGCACAGATCACGACCCAAGTCAAAGCTTTTGAAAAATACGGGCGTGAAAAGAATGCCTTAGTTGACTATAATGGCAATGAATTGCTCAGTACCGAGATCCAGGGTCGGCTTGAGAATCATCAGGATCTGACGCTTTACCTGCAAAAATCGGGATTCTATTTATTCGATGAGGCCGGCCAGCGCATTTTTGGTGGTGAACAAGATGTTGAATGAGAAGCCCACTTTAAAGTCAACTGGTAAAGCACTCCTCTATCTGCTGCCGATGCTGGTCATTACGATCATCTTCAATATCTATCCGATCCTGAAATCATTTATTATGAGCTTCTATACCAAGTACGATTTCTTTAAAGATATCGTCCAACAATGGGGTTGGAGCAATTTCACTTATATTTTCCACGATCCTGATTTTCTTTTAGCGGTCAAAAACACGCTGATCTTCGTCGTGGGGGTCGTTCCCTTGACCGTCATCATCTCCTTAGTGGTCGCCCTGCTCTTGAATAAGATCAAATGGCTCAGTGGCCTGTTCCGAACGGTTTATTTTTTACCATTCGTTACCAGTACCGTGGCGATCGCCCAAGTTTGGCATTGGATCTATAACAGTGACTATGGGTTGTTGAATTACTTTCTAGGTCTTTTCGGCGTCAGTCCGATTGCTTGGTTAGAAAGTCCCAAATATGCCATGTTGGCCTTGATCATCATGAGTATTTGGAAGAGTCTTGGCTTCAATATCGTTTTATTCCTCGTTGGTTTGAACAATATCAACGAGCGCTACTATCAAGCCGCGGAGATCGATGGCGCTAACGCTTGGCATCAATTTACCAACGTGACGGTGCCCTTACTTTCCCCGATCACGTTCCTCGTTAGTGTTAACGGGGTGATCGGCAGTTTCAAAGTCTTCGATCAGATCTTCGCCCTCTTCAACGGGACTCCTGGTCCAAGTAAGTCAGCGCTGACGATCGTTTACTACCTCTATCAAAAATTCTATACTGAGTGGAAATATGGGATCGCCGCCGCTAGTGGCGTTGTCCTGTTCTTCATGATCTTGCTGGTGACCTTGATCCAAATGTGGTACAGCAAGAAACATGTCCATTATTAAAGGGAGGTCAAGTAAACAATGAAAGTTAAAGTCGCCATGGTTCTGCGCTATGTGATCTTAGTCCTCGGCGCGATCATCATGTTGATGCCCTTCCTTTGGATGGTCTCAACATCCTTAAAAACACAACCAGAAACGGTTAAGATCCCACCGATCTGGATCCCTAAGCAATTACAATGGGCCAATTATGTCGAAGCCTTCAAGGCCGCACCTTTTGCTCGTTATTTCTTGAATAGTGTTTTGGTCACGACGATCACGACCGCCGGCCAACTATTCACTAGTATCTTAGCCGCTTTCGCCTTTTCACGATTAAATTTCTATGGCAAAAATATCATCTTCGTGATCTTCTTAGGCACGATGATGGTACCAGGGGAAATGTTGATCATCCCTAACTTCGTCACTTTGTCGAAGTTCCATATGATCGATACTTATTGGGCCTTGATCGTCCCCTGGCTAGCCAGTTTCTTCACCGTTTTCACCTTAAAGCAAAATTTCCAATCTGTGCCGGATCAATTGTATTACGCCGCCAAGATCGACGGCGCCAGCGATTGGCATTTTCTCTGGCACGTGCTGGTTCCGATCTCCAAGTCGACGATCACGGCCGTCACTGTTTTACAAGTGATCGGTTCATGGAACGCCTTCATGTGGCCATTGATCGTGACCAACACTGAGAATCTCCGCACCTTGCCTGTTGGGTTACAGGCCTTTACCACCGATGCGGGGACTAATTACGCGCTGCTGATGGCAGCATCGACGTTCGTCATTTTACCTATGGTGATTCTGTACATTTTCCTTCAAAAGTACATTATTGCAGGCATCTCAAAAACTGGATTGAAAGGGTAGGTTTTAAGTAATGAAGAAAAAAAGTTGGCAACGTGCACTACTCGCAGTCGCTTCTTTGGGTTTAGTTTTGGGATTGGCCGCATGTGGCAGCCAGTCAAAGGATTCAGGTTCAACTGAGTCCAGTACCAAGTCGAAAACACCGGTCAAAATCACTTTTTGGCACGGAATGAACGGCCCTTACCAAAAGGCTTTGAATGAGATCATCTCCGACTTCAACAAGTCGCAATCTGATTACAAAGTCGTTGGTACCTCACAAGGGGGCTACACTCAACTGCAACAAAAGATCATGGCTTCTGCTAAGTCGAACACACTGCCAGTAATCTCACAGACAACTTATACGACTGTGCCTGATTACACAGAGAACGGTCTTATCGAACCTCTTGACAACTATATGTTGAAAGGTGATAACAAATTATCTGATTCTGATTTAAAGGATATTTATTCTTCATTCCTCTCAAGCTCTAAATATGATGGTAAGTACTATTCTATTCCATTCAGTAAATCTGTCCGCGTACTTTACTACAATCAGGACATTTTGGACAAATACAATATCGCTAAGCCTAAGACTTGGGATGACATCGCCAAGGCCGGTGAAACACTGAAAGGTGATAAGATCTACGGCATGGGCTTTGATAAGTCATGGGATATGGAATTTGAAGGTTTAGCGCGTCAAGCTGGTAATCCTTTAGTTGCTAAGGGACCTAAGGCAAACTTAAATACCACGGATACGTTGAAAGCCGCTAACTTCATTATGGATATGGTCAAAGCTGGCACTGCTAAAACTGCTGGCGAAGACATGTACTGGACCCAAGCCTTTACTCAGGGCAAATCAGCCTTCTATGCGGGTTCTTCTGCTGGTGTAACGCAAATGGTCGCACAGGCACCGAAGACCTTGAACTGGGGCACGATGCCATTACCAGAATACAATGGCAAAAAAGCGACGGAGATCGCTGGTAACGATATCGTCATGTTCAAGAGCGCTAGCGCTGATCAAAAGAAAGGCGCTTGGGCTTTCATGAAATTCCTGATGTCAACGGAAGAAACAGCTAAATGGGCGCGTTCAACTGGTTATGTGCCACTCCGGGAATCCGCAACTAAAGATGCAGATTTCAAGAAATATCTCGAAGAAAAGCCTTATAACAAGGCTGCCGTTGAATCATTACCTGATGGTTTCCAATCAACTGCCTTCAAAGGTTTCTCTGAATATCGGACCAAGTTACTTGAAGCTGTTGATGCGATGTTGACGAAGAACGAAGACGTCAAGAAAGCTTTAGACAACTTACAAGATCAAACTGAAACGATCATCAAAGATAACAAGTAAAACATAACATTGAACGATGCCTTAAAGGACTGGGATACTCCCAGTCCTTTTAAATTACGCTAAAACTTTTATTTCCCCCTTTTTTTGGCTTATTGGGGACTTGATTTTAAACTGCGCGGTCCGGTCCCCTAATTTCATTACAGAAATCCCCAAATCAAAGCTACACATCTGCGCTAAAATCGGTATACTAAAGGGGAAGACTGTTAATGGATCTGATCTTTTGAACCACGAGCAGTCATGGTGATAAATCAGTTGTAGGAGGAATTTTATTTTGAGTTGGAAAGATTCGATCGATCCTAAATTATTAGACATCGTCGCCCGCGTTGACCAAAAAATCGCGCCGCGTTTGGCTGAATTAGATGAACAGATCTTGGATAATCAAGCCAAGGTCTTGCATGCCTTTCAAGCGCATCACGTTTCTGAAGCGCATTTGAATGGCACGACAGGTTATGGTAATTTTGATGATGGTCGCGACACCTTAGAAGCGATCTATGCCGATGTCCTTGGCGGTGAAGCGGCCTTAGTCCGACCACAATTTGTTTCTGGCACCCACGCGATCGGGACGGCGTTACTAGGCTTGACGCGCCCTGGTGATGAGATCCTTTATATCACTGGTGAGCCCTATGATACTTTGCAAGAAGTCTTGGGAATGAGCGGTAATGGGATCGGTAGCGCGAAAGAATATGGCATCGCCGCGAATTATGTGCCCCTGAAAGACAACGGTGATGTGGATCTGGCTGCCGTCAAAGCGGCGATCTCCGCCAAGACTAAACTGGTCGTCATTCAACGTTCCTGTGGTTATGCGACCCGTAAATCCTTTACGATCGCTAAAATCAAGGAAATGGTCGACTTTGTCCGGGAGATCAAGCCTGACGTTTGGATCTTCGCAGACAACGCCTATGGTGAATTCTCAGAGACCCAAGAACCACTTGACGTCGGTGTCGACATTATGGCCGGTTCGCTGATCAAGAACGGTGGCGGTGGTTTGGCCAAAACTGGCGGCTATGTCGTTGGTCGTAAAGATCTCGTTGACCGGGTCAGCTATCGCTTCACTGTGCCAGGTATCGGTGGTGAAGAAGGCGCGACTTATGGCTACTTATTGGATATGTTCGAGGGCTTTTTCGTGGCGCCGCAAACAGTCGGTAATGCGATCAAGGGCGCGATCTTTGAAGCTGCCTTGTTGGCTGAGCTAGGTCTGAGCGTTTCTCCAGAATGGCAAGAACCACGGACTGACTTGATCCAAACCGTCAATTTTGGTAATAAGGCTGATATGGTCAAATTCGCCAAGGCGATCCAACAGAGTTCCCCCGTCGATTCCTATGTGGAACCGATCCCCGAACAAATGGCCGGTTACGAAGATGAGGTCATCATGGCCGCCGGGACGTTTATCTCTGGCTCCACGATCGAATTCTCCGGTGATGGTCCGATCCGACCACCTTATACCCTTTACCTTCAAGGTGGCTTGACTTATGCCCATATCAAATTGGGGATCATTCAGGCAGCCGCCAGCACTTTCTATCAAAAATAAATCCGATCAAGAACGCTTGAATAAGCCTCGCTGTTAGAAGACGGCGAGGCTTATTTAGATGCGCCGTTACTGGTCGCCACCTAGCCAAAAAAACGCGACATTTGCCAATGACCCCAAAAATAAAACCCTCGCTTTTTAGTAGTGATTGCGTTACACTGTTATGTTACTTATGGAGGGGATCAGATGACGACATTACGTTTCTTAAATGGTACCAAAACGATCGGTGGCAATATTGTGGAATTTGTGAAGGGGGACAGCCGGGTCATCATGGATTTTGGGATGGTCGCGGAAATGGGGACTAAAACCGTGACCCAAGCCATGGCAGACCATACTTTGCCCCACTTGCCTGACCTGTTATTACCCGATCGACCTGCGCGTTATCAGCATCAAGCGATTTTTATTTCACATTTACATTTGGATCACATGGGGGCTTTGCGTTACTTAAAAAATCAGCAGATCCCGATCTATCTTTCTCCAGACGCTTTGAAGCTGTATCAGATTTTGATTGCTCAAGGCGTTGAGCCAGCAGTCGCTAATCTGCATGGCTTGCCTTTAGGTCGACCGCTGACCGTGGGCGAACTGAAGGTCACCGGCTTCCTTAGTGATCATGATACGATCGGCGCGATGGCGTTATTGGTCGAAGCTGGCGCCCATCGTTTTGTTCACTCAGGTGATGTTCGTCTTAGCGGACGTCACCCTGAGCGCGTTGCCGCTTGGTCTGATCAAGTCAAAAATAGTTTGGATGTTTATTTATCCGAAGCGACTACTTACAGTTTCGTAACAGATCAACCACAAATGGTGCAAAATGGCCATCACGAACATGCCTTTACTGAAGGGCAATTACCTGCGGCTCTGATTGAAAAAGCGCAGGAAACGACGGGGTTGTTGGTTTTGAATCCCTATCCCCGTAATGTGGAACGCCTGATCGATCTTGACCAGGCCGCACGTCAAGCGCAACGACCGATCCTCTGGGAGCCCGAATACGCCCAGATCATCCATGCTTTTGCCCCAGCAGCACCTTTAGCGGTGATCAGCGCAGAACCCAGTCCCTTTGCCAATGCGACCAATTATTCTTGGGCCACTGTCGAAAAACTGCTCCATGCAGACCCCCAACGCTTCATCTTGCATAATACTTGGACGCAGTTAGACCGATTAACGGCATTTTCTGGTGGGACATATTTGCACAGCAATGGTGAACCTCTAGGCGACTACGATCCTCGTTTCGCGCAACTTCAAGCGTTTTTGGCCAAGCAGCATTACCAACTTGTTCCTTTCGGCGCTAGTGGTCACGCGCGGCGGGAAGACCTGTTAGCCCTGGCCGAAAAAATCAACGCGCGGCGGACTGTTCCTTGGCATAGCTTTAAACCGGAACTTTTTGCCGAATTGCTTTATCGCACAAAATCAGAACCATGGTTACCGGAAACAGATATTTATTACGATTTTCCGGACTGATCAACTACAACTGCCTGCCCCACTTAAAAAACAGTCTGGCTGCCGCTGTGTGGCGTTCTCGATTCAATGGGTCCATTATGACCTTAGTTGAATCAGGACGCTACCAGAGCAGTCAGACTGTTTTTATGTGCCAGTACCGGCGCGACTTGTCCAAAACGAAAGACGCAAAAGAACCGCGCGAAAACGACTAGTTTCGGGCGGAGAACCCCATTTTAAGCAAACGCCACGACCAATAGGCCACCGCAAAAGGGCCGCTCAACAACAACCACAAACTATTCAAAGCCAACTCACCACAGAAAATAAACAGATGATCGAGCCAAGTCGTTCGGAGTGGCGGTACTGATGCAGCGGTCGTGGCCGAGTCCGGAGCCGCCTGCGTCTGGGCCACTTGAGACGGATCATCTTGCTGATGCCGTTTTTGCCACCAGCGTTGGCCAGTCAGTTTTAGCCAAGGTAAGCCGCCACAATAACTCAGCACCAAATACAAGTCGAACCATTGCGGACGCCAATCAATACCGCTAGTCTGGCGTAAATGCGTGAATAGCCCTAGCAAGATCAAAGCGGGCAAGGTCTTTAAAAGTAATCGCCGGTAGATTTTTTCAGTCATTCGCTACTCCTTTCTACTAAAAAACTTGATCCGCCATGATCAACGGGATCAAGTTTTCTAAAATGATTAAGCGATTGCTAACTTAATTAAGATCATAGACGGTAAAGTTCTGTTCGATCGTGGGGTTCTCATAAATAAAACCACTGGCGGCATTCAGTTCATTCTCTTTGGTGACCGTATTATTCAATGTCTCTTGAGATAAGCCCAATTCACTTCGGATCGCATCGGAGATCCTTTGCAATTCTGTGGTCGAAGCAACTTGGATCGCCGCCGAACCAGACCACGCGTTGACTCCTTTTACGTAATCGCTAGAGATCGTCTGAGCAGCCACGCGGTAATTCTTAAAGATATCGATCATTTGACTTGTGGTGAAATTGGTTTGCATGTTAGCCGAGACCGCCGTCAACAATTCCTGAAAGTTCGCCAAAGTCCCGACTGAACTAGCAGACTTGACCACTGCGGTGATCACTTGACGTTGTCGTTTTTGCCGGCCATAATCGTTTTCAGGGTCCTCTTTGCGCATCCGTGAGTAATCCAGGGCCTGTTGCCCATTCAAATGCATTTTACCTTTCTTGAAGGTCGAGGCGTTAAAAGTAAATTCCAAAGATACATCCACATCGATGCCACCGACTGCGTCAACGATCTGCTTAAGCCCAGTCATGTTGACCGAGACATAATAAGTCAACGGAACATTCAGCAATGATGACACTGAGTTCAACGCCATTTTAGGTCCACCGATATTGTTGGCGGCATTGATCCGCGTAAAATTGAAATTCGACGTGCCGACCATTTCCGCTAAGGTGTCCCGGGGGATACTGGTCAAGGTCGTTTTCTTGGTTCCCTGATTGACTGTGGCGACAATGATCGTATCGGAATTTCCATTGACTTCAGTCCGTCCTTCATCGCCGGTATCGGTCCCTAATAACAAGATCGACAGCGGATCTCGTTTGGCGATCTTCTTACTTGCCTTGGTTTCTTCTTTCTTATCGACCGATGAATAAGTCTTATCTAACGCCGTTTTGGCTTGGATATACATGTGAACGCCATAAGCTGCCCCTGCGAACAAAATGATCAGGATCACGAACAGGAGCCATTTTAAGACCCGATGAGACTTTTTCTTAGTCGCAGTCTCTGCGCTATTTCCAGCTTTTTTTCGATAATGACGAGCGTGTTTTGCCATTGATTTCACCTTAACCTTTACACCGTCAAGAACGCCCCGCGTTCGACCCAAGTCGTTTGATCCTTAATCAAAAAAAGACCCTGTTTGACGATATTTATTCACTTTGAAAGTGATCGTTTGCTTTTTTAACAACTGCATTTCAGTATATCATGATTCACTGAATAAAATTCAACTATTTTTCTAATTAATCGTTAAAGTTGTGAATCAGCCTGCAAATCCGCTTTCTGACTAAAAAAACACCAGCAAGCTGAGCCTGCTGGTGAATCCGCTGCGACCAAATCGCCGCCAACACCCTAAATATCGTTTCATTCATTCTTTTTATGATACCCTGCCCTAGACTGGACCGGTCAAGATTCAAAAACGATTTTTCAAAACACGTTGGACTTCGCGATCTTGTTCCCGCCGTTTGATCGTTTCCCGTTTATCATATTCATGTTTCCCGGTGGCGACCCCGATCAGCACTTTAGCGAAACCATGCTTCAAATAGACTTTGAGTGGCACGATGGTCACACCTTTATCCTTAACGATCCCAGCCAATTTTGCCAATTCGCGCTTGTGTAACAACAATTTGCGATTGCGCAAGGGATCATGGTTGAATTGATTACCTGCTTCATAAGGGCTGATGTGGACATTTTCCAACCAGAGCTCACCTTGCCGCAACTGGGCGAAGCCATCTTTCAAATTGATTTTTCCGGCGCGGACCGATTTGATCTCCGTCCCAGTCAAGACCAAACCAGCCTCGTAAGTCTCGCCAATATTATAATCATGGGAAGCTTTACGATTAGTCGCCACTTGATTCCGTGGTTTCTCTTTCATTTTAGCCAAGTTGAACCCCACCTTTGCAAAAAAATCAGCGCGTCATAATGATCAATGACGCTGTTGACCTGAACCATTGCCGCGTCGTTCGTACTTATTACCATTACCATTTCCTTGACGCCGCTCGTACTTATTCCCGTTATTCGTTGCCCGCCGCGAATTGCCACCACGATTATTTTGATTACCGCTGCGGCGTTCGCCGCTATTATTCGAGCGTTGCCCTTGATTGCGATTATTGCTGAACCCAGTAGTCTTAGGCTTTTCGCTATCTGGCAAAAAATCTGCCGGGGTATCTTGCCCCGCGATAATGAAGTCGATCTGCCCTTGATCAGGATCGGCCCGTAACACTTTGACTTGGATCTCTTGACCGATCTTGAACGTATTATGAGTCCGCGAACCAGTCAAGGTCATTTGTTTCTCGTCATAATCATAGTAATCATCACGCAAGTTAGAAATATGGATCAAGCCTTCGACTGTATTCTCTAAGGAAACGAACATGCCAAACTTGGTGACCGAAGCGATCACACCTGGGAATTCTTGACCGACCTTGGACATCATGTATTGTGCCTTCTTCAAGTCATCCACATCACGTTCCGTATCGATCGAACGCCGCTCCTGTTCGGAGGTGAATGTCGCGATCTCTGGTAACTTCTCATGCCACTTTTCTTTATTGGCTTCAGTTTTACCGACCGCCGCATAGCTGTGGATCAAACGATGGACGATCAAGTCCGGATAACGCCGGATTGGTGAGGTGAAGTGGGTGTAATATTGGGCGCCGATCCCAAAGTGGCCCAATTGATCCATCGAATAATGGGCCTGCTTCATACTCCGCAATAACATGGTGGTGACCACCATTTCTTCCGGTGTTCCGGCAACTTTAGCCAGCGCCTTTTGCAATTCGATCGGCTTGATGTCGTCCGCCGCGCCATGACCAACAATGCCAAACGCAGAAACGAATTCGAAGAAGTTCTTGACCTTTTCGCCATCTGGCGTTTCGTGGACCCGATAGAGGAACGGTACTTGCGCCTTACTGAAATGTTCGGCGACGGTTTCATTGGCCGCCAGCATGAAGGATTCGATCATCCGTTCAGAAGTACCGCGATCCCGCAAAATAATATCGATCGGCCAACCTTTTTCATCGACCTTGATCGACGCTTCGGTTTCTTCAAAATCAATGGCGCCCCGATCATGCCGCTTTTTAAATAGGATTTTGTGCAGCTCGGCCATCAAATCTAGCATCGGAACTAATTTAGCGTATTCTTCCCGTAACTTAGGATCCTGATCAGTCACGATCTTATTGACGTTGTTATAAGTCAAACGCGCCTTCGAGCGGATCACGCTAGGATAAATTTCATGATTGACGACCTGTCCATGACCATCGATTTCCATGTCACAGGTCAACGCCAGCCGATCCTCGTTAGGATTCAAGGAACAGATCCCGTTGGAAAGCCGGAAGGGCAGCATCGGGATCACCCGATCGGTCAAATAAGTACTCGTTCCCCGCGCATAGGCCTCTTCATCTAGCGGGGTGTCTTCACGAACATAGTAACTCACGTCAGCGATATGGACACCCAAATGGTAATTGCCATTAGGTAACCGCCAAGCCGTGACCGCGTCATCAAAGTCTTTGGAATCATCGCCGTCAATAGTCACGACCATCTGATCTGTGATATTGCGCCGATTGACCCGATCCTGCGGCAACAATTCATCAGGAACTTGTTCGGATTGTTTGATTACTTCATCCGGAAAATCGACCCGTAGACCGTGTTGATAAACCAAGGACAAAATATCAACACCTGGATCGTTTTTGTTCCCTAAGGTTTGCATGGCGATCCCCAACATTCGAGTGGGGTAATCTTCACTAGGATATTCGGTGATCTCAACTTGGACCATGTCACCGGCTTGGGGGTGGATCCCCGTATCCTTGATCATCACTGGATAGTTCGCCAATTTCTTATCATGACTGCGAACACTGCCTAAAAGTCCAGTCCGCGCCACCTGCGCGTCACTGGCCGGCGTGAACTCCCCGACCAACTGGGTCATGCCATGTTCGGTGATCTCAAGGATCTCACCTTCAGGACCTTTGCCATTCCAAGGATTGGCCGCCTTAACGATCCGAACCTTGACGGTATCGCCTTGTAGCGCGTGCGCCGTCTTGAATTTAGGGATGAAAACATCAGGCACTTGCTCGCTGCTGGCTGGATCTTGTTCCAAGCGCACGAAGCCAAAGCCTTTATCATTGGCGGAAAAACGACCACTAACTTCTTCCGAAGTTGGTTTCAGTTTGAAACGGCCACCATTATTAACGTCAACAATGCCCTCACCTTCTAAGGTCGCCAAGACTTTGACAACGCGCTTGAAGGAAGTTGAACCTTTTAATTTCAAAATATCATTGATATCTTGAACACCATATTTACGATTGGGGTTATTACGGAAGATCTCTAATACTTCCGCGGTTAAAAAATCTGTTTGTGCCATCGAATACCTCATTTCATTGATTCATTATTGTCTTATTTCATTTTATCACGGCAGGACGCCTTTTTACCGATAATTACCTTGTTTTATCAAACCGTCGCCTGGTTGCGTGTGTGGCCGATGAGCTCGTTGATTGTCTACATCTTGGCCGCGGTCTGCGTTGCGCGTGGCGGGTGAGCTCGCTGTTCTTTACTCCTGTATCTTGGTCGTAACTTCCACTGCGTGGTTCGGGGTGAGCTCGCTGTGGGCGTCACTTTGAGCTTCGCAAAGTACGCGAATCTCAA
>NZ_BROC01000037.1 GCF_024345205.1 Lapidilactobacillus luobeiensis
TTGAGATTCGCGTACTTGGCGAAGCTCAAAGTGACGCCCACAGCGAGCTCACCCCGAACCACGCAGTGGAAGTTACGGTCAAGATACAGGAGCCGAAGCACAGCGAGCTCACCCGCCGCACGCAACGCAGTCCGCGGCCAACATTGAAACGGAACAGCAATCCACAGCGAGTTCCCCGAACCATGCAGTGGAAGTTACGACCAAGATACAGGAGTCGAAGCACAGCGAGCTTACCCGCCACACGCAACGTAGCCCGAGGCCAAGGTTGAAACGGAACTGCCGTCCACAGCGATTTCATCTCGAACCGCGCGGGGACAGTTACGGCCAGGATCGGAACGGAACAATGCTCAAAGCCACCAAATCGCCTGTACTCTCATATTTGTCTAATTAAACTCTTAGTGATAGAATTGAGACAATTAAGTTTTATTCAGTGATGAAAGGGAGTTAGCGTTTAATGGAAAAATTAAATCAAGTCACCGTACGTGGTGGCGCTGGTGATACGACTGCTGCTGAGACAGCACGGATCCAAGATAATTTATATCTGGCGATCAATGGGGAATGGGCCAAAACGGCCGAGATCCCAGCGGATCGTCCTCGCACCGGTGGTTTTTCTGACTTAGATGAAGGACTTGAAAAACAACTTTTAGCAGATTTTGCTTCTTTTCGTCAAGATCCCAGTCAGGTCAATGATCCGATCTTAGCGGAAGCGGTCAAGCTCAATGCATTGGCGTTGGATTTTGACCAGCGAGATCAGGCTGGTGTAGCTGCGGCGCAACCGATCCTGACGGAAGTTGCGGGTATTGGCAGTTGGGCTGATTTCAACGGGCAATTAGCGGCATTGATCAAGGATGGGATCGTGAAGCCATTCTCGCTAAGTGTTGATCCGGATATGAAAAATACCGATGTCAACTTGGTTTATGTTGATGTGCCTGGACTGATCCTGCCAGATAAAACTTACTACGCAAAAGATAACGAAAATGGCGCGCAATTGTTAGCTGTTTGGACGAAAATGGCCGAGGAAGTTTTGGTCAAATTTGGTTATAGCGCGGCAGAAGCGGAAAAAGAAGTCGACCAAGCCAAACAATTTGACGCGTTGATCGTTCCTTTAGTCAAAAACTCAGAAGAATTGGCCGATTATACGAAGCAGTACAATCCTTACGCGTTTGCTGATTTTATTAAATTAGTGCCGGAGATAGACTTTACCAGTGCTTTTGTGACTGTCTTCGGAAAGGCGCCAGAAAAAGTTGTTTTGACGCAACCGCATTATTTTGAGAATTTGGGTCAATTGGTTACAGCGGCTAGATTCCCCCTGTATCATAGTTGGTTATTGGTCAACGAGATCTTGGGAACGACGGGTGCCTTGACGGATGAGCTGCGGATCTTAGGCGGGACTTATAGTCGCGCGATCGGTGGTCAAAAAGAAGCATCCGCGCAAGACAAGTTTGCCTATCGATTAGCTAATGGTTATTTTGATGATGTTGTAGGTAAGTATTACGGCGAGAAGTATTTTGGCGATGCTGCACGTCAAGATGTGGCCAAAATGGTCCATAAAATGATCGAGGTCTACAAAGCGCGTTTGGCGGAAAACACTTGGCTCTCTCAGGCAACGAAGGACAAGGCCATCGTTAAGTTGAATACGATTAAGATCAAGGTAGGTTATCCCGATAAATTGCAGCCGATTTACGCAAAGCTGAAAGTTAAAACTGCAGCTGAAGGGGGCACCTTATTGGGTAACCTCCTGTCATTGGATCGGATCGTTCGCGAATATGGCTTTGCTAAACTGGATCAACCAGTTGATCGGGGTCGTTGGGCAATGCCAGGAAATCTGGTCAATGCTTGTTATGATCCTAGTTTCAATGATATTACTTTCCCAGCTGCGATCCTGCAAGCGCCATTTTACAGTTTGCAACAATCCAGTTCTGAAAATTATGGGGGGATCGGTGCGGTGATCGCCCATGAGATCTCCCACGCCTTTGATAATAACGGGGCCAAGTTCGATGAAAAGGGGAATATGACTAATTGGTGGACTGACGCTGATTATGCCGCTTTTGAAAAACGGACTCAGGCGATGATCAAAGAATTTGATGGCATTCCCTATGCTGGTGCTAAGGTCAATGGCAAGCTAGTTATTAGTGAGAACGTTGCTGATGGCGGCGGCTTGAGTTGCGCTTTGCAAGCGGCTAAAGCAGAGGCTGATGTTGATCTCCCTGCCTTCTTTACGAATTGGGCCCGAGTTTGGCGGCTCAAAGCAACGGCTGCCTTCAATCAATTACTGCTTTCGATCGATGTGCACGCCCCCGGTCCACTACGGGCGAATGTCCAAGCACAAAACATGGATGATTTCTATACCGCCTTCAATGTGACTGAGCAAGATGGCATGTGGTTAGCGCCAGCCGAGCGGGTCAATATTTGGTGATTTCTTAAAAAAATTTATTTAAGTCTGTTCTGGGAAGTCCGTTCTGAAAAACCAGAACGGGCTTTTTTATACTTATTTTTGAAACGTGCTGTGCACAACTGACTTTTGCGCTTAACTACACAAAAATTCCGGAAGCAAAGGACACTTCCATAATCTTTGTTAGGTTAATGCTCAAAGTCAACCCGTTGTGCTCCGCACTCTGATTTTGAAACGTGCTATGCGAGGATTGGCTGTTGTGCTTAGCTACGTCATGGTTCCGAAAGAAAAAAGCGGCTTTCAAAACCATGACTAGGCTAATGCTCGCAGCCACCCATCCTCGCTCGCACTCTAAAGTTCAGGGAGGTCGTGGCGCGACCTTCCTTTTTTCTGGACGATTTCCGTCTGGGGTCGCTTGTTTGGTCACGACTGCGGCTGTCAACTAACAGTTTTGTTAGTTGGCTGTTCGTTAAATAAATGGTTAGTACCGGCGAAAATCAATATAATAGACCCAAAATAAAGGAAGGGGTCGCAGATTGAAAAAAGTAGTCAGACTGATCGTTCTACTAGGGATGATCATCGGTGGTTTTTGGTATACGCAGCGGTACTTGCCACCTGGGACGATGGTCTACGCAGAAGTAGGTATGATCAAGGATGAAACTCGGTCTGGCAACGGTGATCAGTTGACTGGCTATGATGATTGCGGCAATTTGGTTCGCGTCAGTTTTGATACAGCCGACCTCAAAAAGTTGCCCCAGCATGGTTATCTGCGTTTCTATTATCGGCAAGGTCGGATCGTGTCATATCGTCAAGTCGGTCTGGATCAGATCCCGAAAAAGGCCTTGACCAGATTGCATTTGGTGGCGCGCTGAGGATCAGCGAGCTTTATCCTCATTAGAGTTGCACTTGTGTATGAGCATACAAAAGCTAACATTCTTGACTTTAAATTATAATTTTGTTAGTTTTTGGACAACAAAAGATTGATATTTTACGAGCATGACTAGACAAGTTCGGAAATAGCAATCTGGCGTTTGAAATTATTGGTGGTCATGAATTTTTATCGGGGGATAAAGACTCAGCGAAATAAAAGAAAAGGGTGGGTGTATGGTCGAAAAAAAGCAGAGTCAGAAAAAACAGATTGGCCGCTTCATATTTAGAACAATATTCTATTTTCTCATTATTGTGGTGCTGATCTATTTGTATAGTTATAGCGGCATCAATGGTGGTCACTTCATCTACAACGAATTCTAGGGGGATAACGATGATGATCAAAAATGTGATTACTGCCTTTGACAAAGTCAGTCAAAAGCATCCAAACAAATTCGCCTATGATTATTTAGGTGAGCAGCACACTTATCGCGAATTACGCGAATACGCTGATAAGTTGGCTGCGTATCTTTTAACATTGAAATTACCAGAAAAGGCGCCGATCATGATCTATGGCGGCCAAACCTTTGAGATGGTCGTGGCCTTTCTGGCGGCGGTCAAAACCGGCCATGCTTATATCCCAGTGGATGATCATTCCTCAGATGATCGGTTGCGGATGATCCAAGAGGTCGCTCAACCGCCACTGGTGATCGCGGTGCGGCCATTGCCGGTAACGTTGGCCGATATTCAAGTGATCGATCAAGATCAATTAATGGCGATCGCCAGCGCGGACTTGATCGCGCCGATCGCGGCCGACCATTATGTAAAAGATGATGATGATTTCTATATTATTTTCACTTCGGGAACGACTGGCAAACCTAAAGGGGTACAAATCAGCGCACGGAATCTGGAAAGTTTTGTTAACTGGCAGCTAGCGGATTTTTACTTCCCGAAACATGCCAACGTCTTGGCGCAGGCGCCGTATTCCTTCGACTTATCCGTAATGGGCTTATACCCAACACTGGTGACCGGCGGAACACTGAAGGTTTTGCCTCGGGAGATCACAGACAACTTCAAAGCGCTATTTGCAACGCTACCAACGATGAAGCTTAATATTTGGATCTCAACACCTTCACTGATCGAGATTTGTTTACTGGTCGCTGATTTTGACAGTGAGCATTATCCTGATTTGATCACTTTTCTATTCTGTGGCGAAGAATTAAGCCATAAGACTGCGGCAACATTGAAACGACGCTTCCCCAAGGCGCGGATCTATAACACTTATGGTCCGACAGAAACAACCGTCGCGGTGACGGGGGTCGAGATCACACCGGCGATTTTGGAACGCTATGATCGTTTACCGATCGGTTACGTTAAATCAGATACGCAGATCTGGGTCGACGGGGCTGAAACGGTCGGCCAACAAGGTGAGATCATCATCAGTGGGCCTAGCGTTTCCAAAGGTTATTTGAACTTACCTGAAAAGACTGCCGCCGTTTTTCAGCGGCGCGGTTCATGGCCAAGTTATGCCAGTGGTGATATTGGTTTCTTTAATGATGCGGGTTTGTTATTTTACCGGGGCCGGAAAGATTTTCAAATCAAATTCAATGGTTATCGGATCGAATTAGAGGAACTGAACTTCTTCCTCAAACAACAGGCGATCGTTGATCAGGGGGCGATCGTGCCCCGCTATAATCAAAGTCATAAAGTGACCCAACTGGTGGCCCTTGTTGTTCCGGCAGCCGGTGATCCTGAAAACCAAACGGGTCTGACCGCGTTGATCAAGGCAAATCTTGCCAAAGATATCATGCCTTATATGATGCCGCAACGCTTTGTATACCGGTCCGAATTACCTTTATCAGCGAATGGCAAGGTCGATATCAAGGCACTGATCCAGGAGGTCAATGCCAGTGATTAATTTGCAACCGTACAGTAGTCCTAGCTATTTTCTTATTTTGCTACTGGGCTTATTACCGATCATGATCGGGCTCTATCATGGAAAAAGATTTAGAGTCTATGAGACAATTTTTAGTTTGGCTTTCTTAGTATTGACGTTTGGCGGTGATCACTGGCAACAAGGGGTCGCCTTGATCATTTACATTGTTTACCAGTTCATCTTAACGATCTGTTATGTGCATTATCGCAAACAGAAAAATCAAACCAATATTTTTGTTGGCGCGGTCTTACTGGCGATCTTGCCGTTAACGGTGGTCAAATTCACGCCGTTGTTAGCAAATGGCAAGATCACGCTGGGCTTTCTGGGAATCAGTTATCTGACTTTTAAAACAGTTCAAGTGATAATGGAAGTCCGTGATGGAACGATCAAAGACTTTGATTGGAAATTATACTTGCATTTCCTCTTGTTCTTCCCCACGATCTCATCTGGGCCGATCGACCGTTACCGTCGCTTTAAGAAAGATTACGAAACGATCCCCGATCGAGCCGGCTACTTGGAGGATTTGGAAAAAGCGGTCCATTATCTCTTCTTAGGTTTCTTCTACAAATTCATCCTTGGTTATCTCTTTGGGACTTTGTGGTTGCCGCCATTACAGCATTGGGCTCTGATGCAGCGCCATGCGTTCGGCGGGTTAGGACTTTCTTGGGCCTTACTGGGTTATATGTATGATTACAGCATGTATTTATTCTTTGATTTTGCTGGTTATAGCTTGTTTGCCATCGCGATCAGCTATTTCATGGGCATCAAGACACCGCCGAATTTCAACAAACCGTTTGCGGCGGGCAATATCAAAGAATTTTGGAATCGTTGGCACATGACCCTCTCCTTCTGGTTCCGCGATTTTATCTTTATGCGTTTCACCTTTTGGTTCATGAAGAAACGGTGGCTCAAAAACCGGATCCGGATCTCTCAGATCGCCTACTTGGTCAATTTCTTGATCATGGGTTTCTGGCATGGGTTGACCTGGTATTACATCGTCTACGGGATTTTCCACGCCTGCGCGATCATTATCAATGATATTTGGTTACGCTATAAGAAGAAGCATCAAGACCAGATTCCTAGTAATAAGTTTACCAAGGGCTTCAGCGTTTTCCTGACATTTAATGTCGTTTGCTTTAGCTTCTTGATCTTCTCAGGGATATTAGACAAATTGTGGTTCATGTAAAAAGGCCGTTTACTGGTGAGATACCAGCGCGGTCAGGAATGGTCAAAAAATTAAGAGATTGAGAAAGGTTGGTTTTTGAAATGACTGATACAGAAAAAGTAGTTGCGATTTTAAATGATTTAACTGGCGAGGATCTGAGCAATAAGTTGGATGAGAATATTTTTGAGAATGGGTTGCTGGATTCCATGGCCACAGTACAATTATTGCTAGATCTAGAGGATAAGTTCGACGTAGACGTGCCGGTCTCCGAATTCGATCGGAACGAATGGAATACACCTAATAAGATCGTTGCGAAAGTTGCGTCGCTAAAATGAAAGCGGGCAAACAACTGTGGCGAACCTTTGGCCCAGTCTTGGTGGCAGTGTTAGCGGCACTGGCACTGTTTGCGACACCATGGCGCGGGTTGAAGATCAGTTCCCAAACAGTCAAAGAAGCCGCGGTCTCATTGTCCAATAATGTTTATCGTGGTGAAAAAATCAAAGATGTTGCGGTCAAGGATAATTACGTCCCTTTCATTGGGTCCTCAGAGTTATCGCGGATGGATGCACTACATCCTTCTGTTTTAGCGGCGAAATATCAGCGGGGCTATCAGACATTATTGTTAGGTGGTCCTGGTAGTCAATCTTTGAATCATTATTTCACGATTCAAGAAATGAGAACCCAATTGCGTAACAAAAAAATCGTTTATGTGATCTCGCCGCAGTGGTTCACGCCGCAAGGACAACGAGCAGACGCTTTTGGCTATTATTATTCGGCGCTACAAGCGGCGGATTGGTTGTTGCAAGCGAAAAACACCAAGGCAGATCGTTACGCGGCCAAGCGTTTATTGACGATGCCCTCTGGGACATCTAGCTTATTGATTGAGACTGCGACGAAGAAGATCGCGGCCGGACGCCCGCTGTTAATGGTAGAAAAGCTGATGTTGACGCAAAAACAAATCATTTTAAAGAACGAGGACGCTCTGTTTTCAACAATTGACTTGGACAATAATTGGCAACACATCCAAAATGAGGCTAAAAAATTGCCGGCAACGGATAATAATAAACTATTGGATCAAGTGGCGACCACGCAAGCGCGCCAAGAAACAAAAGACAATCAGTTTGACATCAAGGATAGTTTCTTTAAAAAAGAACTGCGGGGCGGTCGGCGGTTGCCACGGTTAAAAGATAGCCAGACTCGTTTTGACTATCGTCGTTCACCTGAATACGCCGATTTTCAACTGGTCTTGCAACAATTAGCTGCCTTGAATTGTCAAGTCGAATTTGTCTTGCCGCCGATCAACCAGCGTTGGGTCGATTATACCGGTCTCAACATGACGATGTGGCGTCAAACTACGAAGAAAATCAAGCAACAGTTGACCAGCCAAGGCTTTACCAATATTGATGATCTTTCCGAAGATGGCAACCAGTCATATTACATGGAAGATACGATCCATATTGGTTGGCGTGGGTGGTTACGGATGGACCAATCCGTCAAGCCATTTTTGACCAAGCAACAAGCGCAGCCAGATTATCAGATCAATGACTATTACTTATCCCAAGCGTGGCAACAAAAAATCGTGAAATAGGGGATAAATAGTGCTCGGGGGGAGAGTCATGAGAAGAAAACGGCGAAAATCAAACCTGATCGTTACGCTCTGTGCACTTTTGATTTTAGCGCTACTGCTAGGTGTTGCCGGCTGGTATTGGCAGGGACAACGGCAGCGGGCAACTCGACATGATTCGCGATCAGCGGTGTCTAGTGCAAAGACCAGCGTGAAAAAAGTTGCTCGATCGGAGCAGCCTAGTCAAGCTAGTTCCAGCCGGACCATCGATCAAGGCGCACAGCAAAAATTAGAAGCGACGCTAGATGAGAATAATTTCGTTGGGACCGGTCTGTTAGTTCGAAATGGTGAAGTTGTGGCGCTTTACAGTCGTGGTTATGCGGATTTCCAGAGCAAACGCCTTAATACGCCTAATACGACTTATCAAATCAATTCGATGCAAAAATGCTTAACTGGCTTTTTGGTAATGAAGCAAGTCGAGGCGGGGAAAGTCGCGTTAACGGACCATCTTGCTAAATATTTTCCGCAAGTTCCTGGTAGTGCACAGATCACCTTAGCGCAAATGATGCAAATGACTTCGGGATTGTCAATGGCCAGCATGGGTTCAGGCGCTTATGAAAGTGACGCTGATGTTTTGCAGCGGGACTTGGCACAAGTCCAATTTTCCGAGGCCAATTTTGGTCACGCTAATTATCAGCCAGTTAATTTCGTTTTGCTAGCGGGGATCGTTGAGAAGGTCAGCGGGAAGAGTTATCGTCAGCTTTTCCAAGAACAATTGATCGCGCCACTTGGCCTGAAGCAAACCTATTTTGGCTACGAAATAACTCCGCAGCAGGTGGTCGCAACAGGATATACAGCTATTGGAAATCAATCGAGTTATCAGGAACCCACCGTTTTGTCGTCAGCACAGCAGCATTATGAATTAGGGACCGGTCAGATTTTTATGTCGGTGCTGGACTGCTACCGTGCGGTCCGAGCGATCTCCGCTGGAAAACTATTGCCGGCGGCTTTGACGGCACAACAGTTTCAAGGCGGACTCAATCACTATACTGGGGGGATGTACAATACGGAGCCATTTAGAAGTGCCAATGGTGGTGGGGCTGGATTCTGCTCAACGATCCATATCACACCCAACGGTGAGAACGCGGTGGTGCTTTTATCAAACCAATCGGCGGCCACAAGTTGGGTCAGCAAGTTGGCGACGATTTTAGAACCGGCGGCGTCTTAAATTTTATCAGGAACAATAGCTGCTTTCAGAGTAAGCAGATCTTATTGTTTGAATGATCTCTGTTATTGAGTTGTGGGGAACTCGAGGTGAATAGATCATGATGAAGAAACGAAAAAAAGCCAGCGTTGGTAAAGCACTATTGGTTCTCGGGACGACCTTGTTGTGCTTATTCGCTGGTTATTGGGGCTATTGTCGCTACCAAGCCCATATTCGGGTCAGTTATGCGGCCAAGGTGGCCCAAAAGAAGAAAAAAATAAAGGCAGAAACTGCATTACGAGCGCGACATGAGAACTTAACCCATAAGCAAGCCAATGAGGTCACCGAAGTAAAACTAAACAGTTATTTCCAATCCGAGCTAGCCGCGCAGCTGCAACAGATCCATTTTGTTGGTAGTGCGTTGTTGGCGCAACATGGCGCGATCGTCGCCACTTATTCGGCGGGCTACGCAGATTACGCGTTACAACAGAGGAATAACGATCAGACGGCTTTTGAGATCGATTCTTTGCAAAAGAGTTTGACTGGAACAATGATCATGCAGGAGGTCGAACAGGGACGAATCAGGCTGGATGATAAGTTGTCTCGCTATTATCCACAAGTCACCCATAGTGATCAGATCACTTTGCGGCAAATGTTGGCGATGAGATCAGGATTAACGATGACGGGAATGGGTAAAGAGGCCTATACCAGCGATGACGCAGTAATCGCCTATGATATCGACCATTTGAGTTTTAGTGCGACTTTTTATGGTCGTGAAGATTATCAGCCCGTCAATTTTGTTTTATTAGCGGGGATCTTGACGCAGGTCACAGGGAAAACATACCGAACCCTATTTAAAGAGCGGTTCATTGATGCTTTGGATCTGCAACAAACGGCCTTTGGTTATGATTTCTCACCGGCCTTCAAGGCAGCAACAGCTTATCCGATCACCGATGCGTTGTTGGGGAGTTATAACAATCCCATGACTTTAAACGCCACACAGCAACATCTTGAACTGGGGACGGGCCAACTGTTCATGTCAGCCAGTGATTTTTATCAAGCGGTTCGTTCGATTTTTGATGGCACACTGATCTCGGCTAAATCTGTTCAAGAATTATATGTTCCCGGAAGCAATAGTCCTTATAGTGGGGGATTTTATAATGGGCCAGAGGTGCGATATGCGAATGGTCTAGGAGCCGGGTATGAATCGACGGTCTATCTAAGCAACGATGGTCAGAACGCAGTCGTGTTGATGTCGAACTATGGCGTGAATTTTCTTAGTTTAAAAAACAAAGCGGCAATGTTGATCAATTTAGTTAAATGAGCCCAGCAAAAAAAGCCTTAACCGAAATGGTATCAGGCTTTTTTGCTGGTCCTTTTACTTAAAGAAACGCGTGCCAAAGATTTCGAAGATCCCCATCACGACTAAGATCCAGCCGAAGACTTGCACGAGCACGGTGACTGCACCGAAGGGGTTGAGGATCATGACGACCGCCGCGACGATCAACAAAATGCCATAAATATAGCCGGGAAGCGGGCTAACATTGACAAATTGGCGATGGCCGCGAAGTTGCATCACATAATTGATCCCGTGGACAAGTAAGACGATTCCTAAAATGAATGGGATCGCATTGAGCAAACTTTTGGCGAAGAAGTAGACAAAGATGGCGCCGACTAGCTTGATGATCCCGCCGATCATGGTGCCATTCAGACTCCCGCCTTGAGCACGCTCTTTATTGCCACCGATCAGATCGATCACACCCATGATCGCCAAATAGAGTGCCATCAATTTGACCAGTCCGTTCAAAGACGGTTTGGGATAGAATGCTAAAACAAGACCGAGAATGATAAAGATGGCAGCGCGAAGCCACATGTTACGTTTGATATTCTTAACTAGTTTATCCATATGCTTGACCTCCAATGTTCACTTTCATTTTCCCAAAAAAAGTGAGGATTGCCATCGACCCGAAGGCTGATTTTATACCTGTTCTTAGTTCGTAGAGTAGTCGCGATCAATTCTTTTAAACCCGTTTAATCTCGGGAAGTCCGTTGGGCAATGGTGTCGATCGAATGGCGATACCAGTTTTGCCAATCAGCTACAGTCCGATAATTTGTCGTTTCTGGGTAAGCGTCAACGATCGCTTGATGGAGTGTCGAGACCTCCGTCTGGCGATTAGCTAAGAGTGACGCCAATAATGTGGCGCGAGTTGAAAATGGTGCTTGTTGTAGAAAATGATTGATTTGGGGAATTTGATTTTCCTGATCAAAAGTCGTTAACAGATCCAGCTCACTTTCATTGAATAGTTCCAAGTAAAACGCAAGAAAGGCTTGACCTCGTTCGTCATCTTTCAAATCATTGATCTCAATATCTTTTGCCATTACCAATAACCTCCAAAAATAATCTCCTCATAAGGATAGTATACCTTTATTATTAGGATTTGGTAAGTGCTTGCAAATGACAGCGTCTGCAATATGACCGGTTTTTTGAGCGCGGTCAGTGATTTTGCCGGATCGGCGGAGTCGATCTGGTGGAATGGCGCCTCGGTGCTGCGAGTGTTTTTTCAAAAAATGCTCAAAGTCAAATCGTTGTGCTGCGCACTCTGGCCGAAACGTGCTGCGCGAGCCTGCTTGTTGTGCTTAACTACGCAATTATTCCGGAAGCAAGGTGCGCTTCCAAAACAATTGCTAGGTTAATGCTCACAAGCAACCCGGCTCGCTCCGCACTGTGATTTTGAAACGTGCTCACTACCTAGCTCCTTGCGCTTAGCTACGCACTTGTTCCGAAAGCAAGGTGCGCTTTCAAAACAATTGCTAGGCTAATGCTCAGGAGCTGACCAGGTCAGTTCGCACTCTTTTTTGAAACGTGCTGCGCGAGGATTGGCTGTTGTGCTTAGCTACGTCATGGTTCCGAAAGCAAAAAGCGGCTTTCAAAACCATGACTAAGCTAATGCTCGCAGCCACCCATCCTCGCTGCGCACTCTTTTATTGTGTTGCTGGTTTTTTTGTAGGGGGGTATGATGGGGGAAACGTGATAGTGAAGGTGGCTGCATTATATGGAAAAAATTGGGTTTATTGGTACTGGTGTTATGGGTACTGGGATCATCAAGAATTTATTAGGGGCGGGGTATTCGGTCGCGGTTTATAATCGGACGCAGGCACATGCTGATGCGGTCATCGCGGCGGGAGCGACTTGGGTCGCGGATCCGGCGCGATTGACGGAACAAGTTGATGTGGTCATGACAATGGTCGGGTTTCCAGAGGATGTGACGGCAGTTTATTTCGGCGAGCAGGGGATCCTGTCGGCGGTACGGCCAGGACAAGTTTTGATCGATTTGACAACCAGCAAGCCCGCCTTGGCTAAAGAAATCGCGCAAGCGGCGGCCAAAAAGCAGGCAATTGCTTTGGATGCGCCAGTTTCAGGTGGAGATATCGGCGCGGCCAAAGGTACGTTGACTGTAATGGTTGGTGGTCCAGAGTCGACTTATCAAGCGATGCGGCCACTTTTTCAGGCGATGGGGCAACAAATCAATCGCTTTGGCGCTGCCGGTCAAGGACAGGCGACCAAAATGGCTAATCAGATCATGGTTGCTGGGACGATGACCGGATTAACTGAGATGTTAGTTTACGCAAAAGCGGCCGGATTAGATCTTGCGCTAGTTTTGCGGACAGTTGGCGGTGGCGCCGCTGCCAATTGGTCTCTGACTAATTATGGACCGCGGATCTTAGCGGGTGATTATACGCCAGGATTTTTCGCTAAACACTTCCTGAAAGATCTACGGATCGCTTTGGATGAGGCTCAAGCGTTGGGCATAGAATTACCGGCGACTGCGCAAGCAGCTAAACTTTATCAACTCTTGGTCGAACGCGATAAGCACGGAGAAGATGGCACGCAGGCCTTGGTCAAACTTTGGTGGCCAACTGCGCAGGATTAACTAATAACCGCGCTGAGGGTCGACTTGATTGATCAATAAAGTCCCTTTGCTCGCGAATTGGGCCAAGTTAGGCTGGACGATCGCGAACAGTTTTTGGCGAAAGTGAGGGACCTGTCCGGCGACATGGGGCGTAATCATGAGATTAGGAACATCCCACAGCGGACTATCTTTGGTCAAAGGTTCTTGTTCAAAAACATCGGCGGCGGCAAAGCTGAACTGGTGTCGCTTGAGGGCTGCGACTAAATCGGTGGTCACGACAGAACGGCCGCGGCCGACATTGATAAAAACAGCCTGAGAGCCCAGATCAGCGAAAAACGCGGCGTTGAAGTAACCAGTCGTTGCTGGTGTTAAGGGCAGGATATTAACGATGATATCGAAATCAACCAAGGCTTTTTTTACAGTGGTGAGGGTATACATTTGCTCAAAGTCTGTTTGTTGTTCACCGCGAGTATTGACGCCAGAGACATGCAGTCCAAGGGCGGTAGCCTGACGGGCTAATTGACGGCCGATATGACCGGCGCCAAAAATCAGTAGTTTTTTGCCAGCAACATCGTCTGGTTCGAACTGGTTAGTCAGCCATTGATGTTCGCGTTGCGCCCGTTGGTAGCCGAAAAGACCACGTTCGTAGCCGAGGATAATACCCAGCACATGTTCTGTGATCACTTGGGCGTGGATCCCACTGCCATTGCTGACCAAGATCTTACGCCGATCGATCTCCGGCCAAGGTAAGTAATCAACACCGGCGGAAATCGTTTGGATCCAACGTAGATCTGGAGCGGAAAGCAGCGTCTGGTTCAGCGCCCGTTTCCAGCCGATCACCCCGATCAAACGCTCTGTGGGGATCAAGGGGGAATCTTGAGCTAAAATAAAGTCATAGTTTGGCGCGCTGGCGCGTAGTCGCGCCACTTGATCAGGTTTAAAATCGGTAAAAGAATAAATAACAGGTTTCATAGTCCATTCCTTTCTTAATGCGAAGTCGCTGAGTGCGATCACGATCGCTCATGGTCGGGGTCTAAGACCCACTGACTTGATTATACCTGTTATTGCTTAGACTTGGCAGGTCAAAACGATCCTCGCCAGCTTTTAGCCGGGTAGAAGCTACTCTTTGCCACTGTTTAATGATAAAATGAAACATAATTAGAATTGTTTCTTAGAATTGTTTCTTAGAATTGTTTCTATGACGTCCTGCGAAAAAAGGGAGGTTCGGCCGTAATGTCGATTTTCAAACGAAAACGTCAACCAGAACCAAAACAACCTGATCTAGTCCAATCAGATGACAATCATGATGGTAATCATCCCAAAGTCCCGCCGATCAATTATACTGAGCGAACAGCCGCGGCCAACACGGTAACTTCAGAAAAAAAGCAAGCGCCGGCGCCCCAACCAACAAAAGCGTCGATCGATTGGACCCGAACGGAGACACAATTACATGCCTTGGACGCACAACGCGATCAACTAGCGGAGTCCTTGCGTGATGAATTGTTGTCGGCGCGAAGTGTTGCCAAGTATGATCTTCGTCAATTGACGCGACCCAATCGTCATGAGCAAGCGCCGATTGTTGATCAGCAACAGGTGCAAACTTTGGAGCACAGCATCGAAGTGCTCAACGAGAAGCTGACTCATTGGTATGGCACTGATAAAATGGCCAATGAAATCCATTTTGATGCAGCGCGGCCATACTTGCTCCTCAACAATGGGCTGATCCATCAACCGACTGCGGTCCAACGTCGCTCACTTCAACGGTTGAAACAACTTTTTTCGGACCACAAAATCGTTCCGACGAATGTAACGATCGATTATGATGATCTACTGGTACCGACTTGGTTGGCTTATCAGCAGGATGATTTAGTGTTGCCCAAGACCAAGTTGTTGAACCTTTTTCATGACTTACAAAATCGCGATCAAACAGCGGGACAAAAAGCAAATGAGCTGACTTTCGCACCAGGGTTCAAAGTCGTGGCGGAGGATAAAGACAAAAAAGTTTATGATACCCAAGGCGCCTTGAACATGGTGATCGATTATCGTGAGAATGGCAATCTTTTTACAGTGCGCCATTATTTGAATAAGGCCTTATTGAGTCGCGATCTGTTCGACGCAGCCGGTGTGATCGCGGCGACTCAATATTATGCCGCTGATGATGAACAACAGGTGATCCGCGAGAATTTTTACCGTAATGATGGGACTTTGGCGATCTCCAAAAGTTATTTGAAAGGGGAACCTTATATTCAGATCTTTGGGCCGACCAATGTGTTGATGGCGATCTTTGATAGTGATTTAGATTTGATCGAGTGGTGGTTCGAAAACCATGTTTTGCAGCCTAACAGTGTGATCATCGTCTCGATCGATAGTGTGCTGTATGACACTTTGATCGCGGCGCAGGATCAGGGGTTGGAAGTGATCCCGCTGGTCAGTGAGTTAGACCCGCAATCACCACGTTTACAAGATCTGGTCCAGCACAAGCATGGGATTGAAAGTATTTTGGTCGCGGAGCCTTCGATCAAACAATATTTGGAACAACGGACTAAGATCGATTTAGATGTTTCAGTGATTTCACCACTAAAAGCAGAATCTGCCAACGCGGACGAGTCGGCGACTTCAGCGGCCGACTAAAGTTTCGCCTGATCATGGGTCCCTATGTGCGGACAGTGACAGGTGGTGGAATATTCAAAATAAACTTGGATCTGGGTCAAGTCGTGAGTGCGACGAGATGGCCCGGATTTTTTACTGATCGAGGTCGTGCTCTTTCAGAAAACTGTCCGCTATTTCACTTGTATTTTCTGATAAAAACCAATACAATTGAAGAGGTAGAATTCATAAGAAATGAGGCTGTCATGCAATGACAAAATTAGTATTTATCCGTCATGGTCAAAGCAAATGGAACCTGAGTAACCAATTTACTGGTTGGGTCGACGTTGACCTTAGCGAAAAAGGTGTTGAAGAAGCTAAGAATGCTGGTCGTCTGATCAAGGAAGCTGGCTTGCAATTCGATCAAGCTTACACTTCTGTTTTGACGCGCGCGATCAAGACTTTACATTACGCTTTGGAAGAATCCGATCAACTCTGGATCCCTGAAACCAAGACATGGCGTTTGAACGAACGTCATTATGGCGCTTTGCAAGGCTTGAACAAGAAGGAAACTGCTGAAAAGTATGGCGACGAACAAGTTCATATCTGGCGTCGTTCATACGATACTTTGCCACCATTATTGTCTGCTGACGATGAAGGTTCAGCAGCAAAGGATCGTCGTTACGCTGATTTGGATCCACGGATCATTCCTGGCGGCGAGAACTTGAAAGTTACTTTGGAACGGGTCATTCCTTTCTGGGAAGATGAGATCGCGCCTAAATTGCTTGATGGCAAGAACGTGATCATCGCCGCTCATGGTAACTCATTACGCGCCTTGACCAAGTACATCGAAAACATTTCTGATGCTGACATCATGGACTTGGAAATGGCAACTGGCGAACCAGTTGTTTATGACTTGGACGAGAAGTTGAACATCGTTTCTAAGACTAAATTAGGCAAATAATCATCGCGATCATTGCGCAAAGTAAAAGACGTCCGGATTCGGACGTCTTTTTGTCTACGCTGCTTGACCAACCCTGATCAAGCAGCCAAAGATGGTTTCTTAATTTGGCTTTTTTAGAGGGCAATGATTTCGTCGCCCAACTGTTTGATTTTCTCGTCATGAGTAACTAGAATGATGGTTTTACCAGCTTGATTAAGCGCCATGATCTGGGTCATCACCAAGTCGGTATTGGCCTGATCTAGGCTGCCGGTGGGTTCATCAGCAAGGACGACATTACATTTCTTCATAAAGAGTCGCGCTAAGGCCACACGCTGTTGTTCGCCGCCGGAAAGGGTGTAAATACGTTTCTTTTCATAGCCAGGTAAGCCAACTTGCGCCAATACCTCCGCGACGGAAAGCGGATTGCGATATTTCGGCGCGATCATCAAAATGTTTTCGGCGACAGTTTTGTGCTCGACCAAGGCATAATTTTGAAAGAGGAAGCCTAACTTTTCACGATAGGCGCGGAGCACTTGGCGATTATCGGTCAAGTCCAAGCCGTCAAGGAGAACTTGCCCAGATTCGACGGGTTCGATCCCGCCAATGATATTTAACAAGGTCGTTTTACCACTGCCGCTGCGGCCACTAAAGACGACAAACCGCCCTTGCTCGATCTGACAGGAGAAATCAGTGAAGAGGACGCGATCGGCGAAGCTTTTGATAATGTGCTTGAGCTCTAACATCTTAATTTCCACCTTTCAAAACACGTGGTATACTCACTTTTTCGTAGTGGCGAATGAAGAAGGTCACAATGAGGGTTAGATTGAGGATGACGATCACGATCGCCAAAAGACCGTACCACAGTGAGAAATGATAGAGGAATTGGCGTACGATCAAGAGCATCAAGGCGCTGGCGGCGATAGCACCAGCAATCAGCGTCAGCAGACCACGATAGCGCTGGAAGAGTGAGCGGCCCATGATTTTACCTAAGGAAATTTCCACCGCCCGCGCTTTGAACTCTAGATGTAAGATCAGCGTCAAGGAGAAATTGAAAAGCGCCAATAACAGCAGACTTAAAATGAGGTTAAGAATCAGCAATAGGAGTTTGTCAGCTCGTTTCTCCAAATAGATGGCTTTGACTGAACGCTGATAATGGATCTGATCCTGATAGCCGATCTGGTTAAGAAAACGGTCAAAGTCACCCGCCTGTTGGAATTTTACTAATGAATCGAAAACGTGGTAACTGAGACTCTTGGTCGGAAATTTGGAATGGGTATCCAGAATAATGACGGGATCACGGTGATAATTATCAGCCAAATTAATCAAGTTGATATCTTTGACCAAGAAACGGTAGCTGTGTTTCATCTGAATGACTTCACAGTTTTGCGAGTTTAGCTGCGCGCCCTGCATGAAAAAGTCGATTGCTGTTTCTTGCGTTTGATCGGCGCCAGCAAGGATTTTGCGCGTCTTTAATTCCTGACGCGAATAAGGGGAGATCAAGTAGAATTTGTTCGCGCTGAATCGAGTTGGCGCCAGCCCGATTTGCCGTAAGTCCGCTTGGGCGTACTTATTTAGATAAAGGAAGTCATCTTGGTAGTCATTGCGATTAGAAATGGTGCCGCCGTTGTTTTCAAAGTCGAACGAGAGATACATTTGGTAGCGATCAAGATTCGCATTATAGAAGTCGAGGGCATGTTGCTCATCGGTTTGCTGATTTGTTGTCTTGGTCAGATCTTTAAATAGAAAATAGACGTTATCATAATCGGCAAAACGTTGCCAACTTTTCTCTTGGCGGACAGTCGCGACCGCATCATGGATGCTCTTCAAGTTGAGCGTCAGGGCTCCCAGCAAGGTGATGATCGTCAGCGATAAGGTGACAAACGTTAGGATCCGGTAACCGCGGGGATAATAACTGCGCGCGAAGGTCTGCTTGAGATCCAAACGGCGCAGTCTGAGAAACAACAAGTTTGAAATAAGGACCAGACCGAGCACTACCGCGATCGTCACACCAATAAATTTAGTGGCTGTGGTGATCGTTGCGGCTAACAGTAGCCCTAAAACGGCGCTACTGACCAGAATCAAGGTGTTCATCTTCATCAGCGGACCGATGACCATCCGGCGATCGGCACCGTTGAGATAACGGATCAACACCTCTTTGCGCCAACTGTTGACTTCAAAGAGGGTACTGAATAGTACGACGATACCAGCAAACAACCAAGCCGCGGTGATCAACCAAACCGCGTCAGAACGATAGTTGTTAGGCGTGGGACGGCTCATGCCATATTTGTCGATTGTTTGATCGCGAAGTTGATCAATACTGGCCTTGCTACCGAAAGCGTAATAGGTCAGATGACGATAATTTGATTTGACTTGCCGCTGAGAGAAGGGCTTAAAGACGACTTCACGGCGACCGTTGAGCAACGAGTTGAATTTGTTGACGTCATGAGGGGTCTGCAGTCGTTTTTGCATGAACCGCTGATTCTCTTTGAAGGTATAAATCGTGTATTTTGCGGATCTTTGCCCGGTAACTTGATGGTCGACAACGTAAACTTTTAAATCTAATTGTTGACTGCGCCGTGACAATTCCTGCTGATAGGCGCGGTCATGTTTAGCACTAGCGCCGATCTGGTAGGTATAGTCACTGCTCAATGCCTGCCCGTCCAGATAATAAATATAGGCGTCACCGATAATGATGAAAACCGCCCAAAAAAGAATCGTAAACAGAAAAAACTTTTTGAGGTTCAAATTATTTTTGATCGCGCTCGCCCCCGTGTGATTTTTGCCCGCCGGTCCAAAAAGTTAAGCCGGTATGCTAAGATCAACGTCTTTATATAACTACTATCCGCTAAAACCATAATAAATCCCTATGTTTATACAATAACACAAATCCACAAAGAGGCAATCGCTTTCTTTTACTGGTTGGCGGCGCTTTGGGTGAATCTGAGTTTGTTAAACATTTGTACAGGATCAGAGGGGGGTACTCGCTATCGGGGGCGCAATAGTTGTTTTGGCAGCACGATAGCAAACATTTGTGATAGATCAATAATTAGTGTAGGATATTTATGAACATTGATCACTAATTGTTTTGATAGGTAAAATCGGTTGATTGCTTTTCGTGTGGGCACCGATCAAAGCGAACAAGAGTTGAGAGGTTTAAGTTATGACATGGTCTCACTGGTTGGTTCCACCATTTCCCACAAGTATTTTTTTCGTGTTAGGTTTTCTGACGCTTTATCAAGTTTCTTACAGTTGGTTAACAACGCAACTTCACGAGCATCAAGTGAAAATCAGCGATGATTTTTTCAAGACGTGGTATGGCATCCTTTACATGTTGGTCTTTGTCTTTAGTCTGCAGTCATTAGTCGTGGGACAAAGTAATTCTTGGGCGTTCATGAATTTCGAGCTGATCGCCGTAACATTTTGCGCTTACTTTTTAAATATCCGGATCCCTGTTTATTTTCTTTTTCCGATCGTCTTGGTTTATATGCTGTTTAACGGCTCATTCACTTATTGGCAATCTTGGGGTCATGCATTGACGTTGATGGCGTTTTTCTGGATCTTGAATCTGATCCGGGTCAAACTTCACGATCGACAGTACACCATGCTTGTTTATTTGGTAGTCACGATTCCTTTTGGCGGTTTATTATGGCTCTGGATGAAATGGAAATTTGCACTTTCATGGACGACATTTGGACAAGAATGGCTCTATTTAGTTGTTTTTGAAGTGTTACTGTATAGTTATACGGCGATGTTGTCGCGGGATAGTCGAACGAAGTCACATTTGGCGCAGCTGGCTAGTCATGACGCGCTGACGGGGATCTTGAACTACGAAACTTATCGCAATGACGTTCACGTTTTGTTCGCAGAAAGCAAAAAACGGCAACGTTCCTTAGCGATGATCATGTTTGATATCGATCATTTTAAATTGGTCAATGATACTTATGGACATGCAGCAGGAGACCAAGTTCTCCGCGCGATCGCTAAAACTGTTGACCAGATCGCGCGCGATCATGATCCGAAAATCAAATTTTATCGGACTGGCGGTGAAGAATTCAATCTGATCCTGCCTGAATATACTTTGGTTGAGTGTGACCCGATCGCGCAGCAGATTTTTACGACTGTTGATCAGTTAGAAATCGCGATCGATCCCGAGCAGGTGGTTCAAGTTACGATCTCAGTGGGGATCTCGATCATGAATGAAGATGACCAAACGTCGCTGGATTTCTATAATCGCGTCGATCACAACCTCTATCACTCCAAGCGCAATGGTCGCCATCAGATCACGAGTAGTTAGTGATAAAGGCAGGCATTTTGTTCCTGCTTTGACCGAGTAAACGTCTACTCCTCCTGACCAAATAGAACAGCCTTTGAAAAAACGTTCCCAAGTTAGATCATTGATCAAACTTCTGGGAACGTTTTTCGTTGGGGCTGCTTTTCGAGGGACTCTATTAAGGCGAGTGGCGATTTTGATCGGGATTCCACATTGAAAACTAATGGGGCCATAAATCGATCAACTGATCGATCAGCGGTTGAACTTGAGCCCGGTTGCGCTGTAAGTAATTGGCGTAGACCGGCATCTGAGCAGTAGGATCAGTAATCGGGATCTGGATCCGGCTATCATGATCACGATACGTTTCGGGGGAAGCAGGCCTCAAAGGTGACAGATTTGTACTGAAATAAGGAAAGTCAGAATATTGGCTGATTTCTGTTAAGGCGGCTTGTTCCTTCTGATAGAGGAATTTGGCTCGAGGAATGTTGTGCTGAATGATCTGGCGCCAAGGACCGATCTCAGTCAACACCAGAAAACTAATACCGGCTAGTTCGGTGAAACTGATCGTGGTTTGGCCGGCCTGATACATAAACCGATTCAAATTAACAGCTAAGTTTTCTGTTCCTAAATACGTGGCAATCAGCTCATCTGAGCCAACAATTTTGTTGCTAGTAGAAGTGGTGGTGTCGGTGGTTGTAGTCGTAGTCAAAGTCAACGCGTGATCGGCGATGATCACGGTGGCCTCATTGGCTTGTAAGCGTTGGACCAAACTATCGCGCACTAGGTTAGCGTTGATTTTCAAGGGTGGTAAGGATGTCCGGTCCACTTGGTTCAAAAGATTTAATGGTCCGGGGATCGTGGTAGCAATCGTTATTTCCTCTTGACTGCGGGCAAAGTTTTGAATCTCCGTCACAGTTTGATCGTGGGCCGCTAATAATTTTTCCGCCAGTTGCGCCGCCAATTTGCCAGTGGTGGTCAACGTCAAGCGATTTGGCTGACGATCAAAAAGTTGGACGGCTAGTTCGCTTTCCAATTTTTGCAGGCCGCGAGTGATCGTAGGCTGGGTCACATTCAATCGTCTGGCCGTTTGCGCTAACGTCCCTGTTTGGGCGAAAATGACTAATTCTTGCAGTAAATAATTGTCTAGAAGCATGGGTTGACCTCCTCAGCATACATTATCTGTATGCTAGCATGAAAAGTTGGTAATTTTCAAGAGCCAACTAGACCTGTATAGTAAGAGAGTGCGGTGCGCAACGGTTTGACTTCGAGCATTAGCCTAGTTCTGGATTTGGAAGTGCACCTACTTCCGAAGCCAGAACGTAGCTAAGCACAGAAGTCAGTTGCGCACAGCACGTTTCAGCCAGAGTGCGGAGCACATTTCAAGAGAGTGCAAAGCACAACGTTTTGATAAGGTATGCTAATTGAAAGGATGTTTTAAATTATGGTTGAAATTCCCACAGTAACTTTAAATAATGGCGTCGTCATGCCGCAATTGGGCTTTGGCGTTTTCCAGATCCCTGATCTAACTGAGTGCGAAGCCGCAGTCACAGCGGCGTTACAAGCCGGTTATCGTTTATTGGATACTGCAACGGCATATCAAAATGAGGCAGCCGTTGGTCAGGCTTTTCGGAAAAGTGGCCTAGCTCGTCAGGATGTTTTTATCACATCTAAGCTTTGGGTCTCAGAGTTCACTTATGAACGGGCGCAACAAGGGATTGATGCTTCTTTGCAACGCTTAGGGGTAGATTATTTAGATCTATACTTGTTACATCAACCTTATGGTGATGTGATCGGAGCTTGGCGCGCGCTGGAAGAGGCTTATCATGCTGGCAAGATCCGCGCGATCGGCGTCTCCAACTTTTATCCAGACCAATTGAAAAATCTGGAGTTGAGCACCACAGTTCAACCCGCTGTTAATCAAATCGAAGTCAATCCTTGGTATCAACAAACTGCTGATGTTCGCTTCAATCAACAAGAACATGTTCGGGTCGAGGCTTGGAGTCCATTTGCGGAAGGTAAGCAGGGAATCTTCAAGAATGAAACGATCGGCCAGATCGCTCAGGCCCACAATAAAACCACTGGTCAAGTGATCTTGCGGTGGTTATTGCAACGGCAGATCACTGTGATCCCGAAATCGGTCCATCCGGCGCGCATGGCCGAGAATCTGGCGGTCTTCGATTTTGAATTGACGCCAGCGGAAATGGCGATCATGGCCGACTTAGATCAACATCATAGTCAATTTTTCGATCATCGCGATCCCGTGACGATCGAGCAGATCTTTGGCGCCAGCTTAGCAAAAATCAAATAGAATACAGGCCCGTAGATTGCTTTTAAGCACTACTAGTTATTTGGTACAGAGCGGTATCAGATGATCGGTGCCAAATCGTGTACAGTACGTCAGGCAGTTATGTCCTGGTTAATGAATAGGAGTAGATAAGATGACAACACCAACGATCCAATTAAATGATGGCAACAATATTCCCGCAATCGGGTTCGGTACGTTTCAAATCCCTAACGATGGTCAGACTTTCAAAGCAGTCAGCACTGCTTTGGCCGCAGGTTATCGCCACATTGATACGGCAGTGGCCTATTTCAATGAGGCCGAAGTAGGTCAGGCGATCAAAGCCAGCGGTATTCCGCGAGAGCAGATCTGGGTCACGAGTAAATTATGGCTCCAAGATTATGGTCAAGCTCCTGCCGAAAAGGCAATCGACCGCTCGCTCCAGAAATTAGGTTTAGATTATCTCGATCTTTATTTGCTACATCAGCCTTATGGGGACGTGCCTGGTGCCTGGCGCGCTCTGGAAGCGGCCCAGCAAGCAGGTAAGATCCGTTCGATCGGTGTCTCCAATATGTCGCCGAATTTATGGCAGAAATTCGTGCCCAGCTTTGCGACGGCACCTGCTGTTGATCAAGTTGAGTTCAATCCGTATTTTCAACAACGGGCGTTACGACAACTACTTGAGCCAACCAAAACCCGGATCGAGGCTTGGGCGCCACTAGGTCAAGGCAATCAGGCCTTGTTGAATGATCCAGTCATAACGCGCTTGGCGGCCAAGTACGGTAAGGATGTGGGCCAGATCATTTTGCGTTTCGAACATCAGTTAGGCGTGATCGTCTTTCCCAAATCAACTCACGAAGCACGGATCAAAAGTAATTTGGCGATTTTTGATTTTGAATTGACTCCTGAGGAAATGGCAACATTGGCCGCCCTCGATCAAGGTCATGGGCGCCACGATCCTGAGGCTCCAGGCGTTGCAGAGAGGTTATTGACCACGTTTGATGTACATGCCGATGATTGAGCTAATATTGAAAATTGAATTTAACCGCTGTTAACCATTATGTTTGCGAAAGGGTCCTGGTCATGTGGATGATCAGGGTCTTTTTTTATCCAAGACTCATTCAGATTTTTAAGGGTCAGGGCCGCGCCTCGTGATGGCCAAATTAGACGAAATCGGCCGGCATAAGCGCAGGCAATGATGGGTGCAAGACGTATTATCAGAGTCAGAGCTATCGTGGTTTAATAAAGTTAAACATGAATGGATCAATTGGAAAACGCATAACATTACTGAAAAATCCAATGTAATTTTATGAGGCCATCTAATTGGGCTGGGATTGGTTTAGATTATTAACAAAAGAGGGAGTGAGATTTTTGAAGTTTTGTATTCATTGTGGGCAACAATTACCAGAAACTGCAAAATTTTGCCCAAATTGCGGCACTGAGCAACCTCGGTCAACTGAAGATGATCAAGAAAAAAACGCGAATGATTTAGAGTTGCGTCAGGATCCTCAGGAGCGAGAAATCACAGTAGACCAGTCAGAGGAACAACAGCTGGATAGAAATACGCAAAACCAAATGGGGGCAAGTGCGGCTAGCCAAAGTTCCATGGCGGCTGACTCAGAAAGAACATCTAGTGAGAACGATGTGAGTGATCATTTGCAAAAAGATACGTTAGGTGGGTCAGCTAAAGATGTGATTGCTGGGCAAGTTTATGTGGGGCCCTTGACTAAGGATGCGGCCGTCGTGGCGCACAAAACCGAGCTAGGATATTCGCAACGAACTGATAATTATGTTTTAGCGGCAACGCCAATCAGCTTATCAGAAATGTTAACGACATTCCGTGGCATTCTAGGTCTACGCAGTAAAAACTATATTATGTGCTTCGAGGACCAAGGAATACTGCTGATGGGAACAGTGGGAATGCAACGGTTTACCGGTGATGATATTCTGATCGAGTCCAACCGTATCAGCAATATCGAGTTGGAGAAATATCCATTGAATGCTTGGGATCATATGTTCTTGACTGTTGATGGTGAAGTGCTGGAATTACTAGTAGCGACTTCGGCATCATACAGTAAGATGACCTGGTTTATGGTTCCTTGGCATCCCCGCAATGCTAAAAAAATGTTGCAGTACACAAAATAATGAAAAAAACTATTGGAGGCTAGGAAATGCAAAACTTTAATAATTCACAAAATAATGGTAATTCTCAAGGCCAAAACGAACAGCCAGTGAAAACGGATCAGTTGTTTATGAAAAACAACCCAATAATCTTTTTTATTTTAGAATATGGCGCATTGGTCATTGCCAATTATTCAAGTATGATCGTTGGGTTGATTTTGTCAGTCATTGCTTTAGCAAGTGGCTATCGGTATCGACAAATCAACCGGGTCCATGGGACGATCATGATGGTTCTTGCCTTGATCATGCTGATATTACAATTTTAAGGAGTAATTGAAATGGATCAGTATAAAAATGAAAAACAACCAAAAAGCCAGCAGTCAGAAACGAATAACGATCAAGAATCAAATGCAGTGAGTGATCATGCTAACTCAGCGCAGTCGGAACAATTACATCGTCCGTTGCAGCAACCACAAAAAACTCAAAGGAAGGCACCGCCTTCCTTAAACCATTTCCGGAAACAAATCTCATCTTCCCTGTATAATGA
>NZ_BROC01000038.1 GCF_024345205.1 Lapidilactobacillus luobeiensis
TAGAATCTCAAGAAACAAAGAAAAAGAGGCCTAATATATCAACTTTCTCTTGACTAATGGTAGAAAACGATGCCCACCGCGTTCCAGCCGCGATAAACGTCCTGAGGCGGTTGCGTCACCACCCAAACCCACCACTTCTGCCATCAAGCGAAAAATCATGAATAGGACCCGGTTGCGCTCACGCGCAACACCCACTCAAACCCGCAATCAAAGCAACACAAAAAATTCGCCGATCAATTAAGATCGACGATTTTTTTATTCAAAGAACGTTATCAGGGCAACTGCTTGACCATGGCGGCGGTCAGGTGGTACTGATCACCATACATGCGCCATTGTAACGGCAGTTTCAGTTGGAAGTTGCCGGCGGCGATCAACTGCCGCTGGACTTGAAGTCGTGACAGATCCTGATGGGCCGTTTCTGCCAACATGACTGGTTGGCGCGCGGCCAGAAAGGCTTTGAGATAAGTGGCCTGCTTGCCGCCTTGGGCAGGTGTTGGAGCCTTTTTCAAGGCGGCGGCGCGAATGCCTTGGAAACTGTCGGCCTCCGCCTTGGTTCCGGGGCCATGGACCACCAACGCATCGTAATAAAGGTATTGACCTAAGGGAGACAGGCCGTCGCGCTGGGCGTAACTCACGGCGGGATCCAGATATTCTTGGCGGACGATCGTGTTTTGCGCCTGGATCATTTTAGGATCTTGACTGGCCTGATGCCACGCACGGACAAAGGGCTTTCCTAAACCGCGATGTGACGCCGTGCCATTGACTTGGCGCAGCGCGGGCAGGTATTGGGTCAGCTTATTCTCTGGCGCCAGTTTTTGGTAGCGCTGAACCACTTGGAGCAGATCGCCGGTCCCGCTGGTGAATCCGATGATGCCCGCAGTGTAGCCGCGGCCATCGCCGATATCTTCGATGTAACGGTAGGCGGACTGATAAGCGGTCGTCGAATTTTCGGCGCTGGCGACCAAGGCGAAAGCAATCTTGCGCAAACGGCCGCTGGCGATCGTCGGTGGTTGCGTGGTCGGATCGGCGCTTGATTGAGCTTGACTTGAACGATCTGTGCCAGACCGACTTTGACTTGAGCGATCCGCTTGGGCTTGACGCTGGTGTGAGCGATTGGTGGCGGAGCGATTGGTAGCAGACTGATTAGTGTCGGTCGGCATTTTGGTCGGCGCGCCGCACCCGCTCAACCCTAATAACCAAGCGCCGCTGACTAGCACCAACAGCACCCACTTAAACCGACGAATTTTACTCATCGGGGCATTGCCTGCTGGGGCCAATGCAGCGCCAGCATTGGCCCCGGTGATTGTGGCGCGGGTGAGAAGGGGAGCATCGCATGGGTCGGGAACGCGGTGAGACTTGCCGGGGTCTGTTCACCAGGCGCTGGGTTCGCCGCTAAGATTGCCGCCAGATCCGCTTGGAAAATCGGCGTCCACAGCTGGCGATAGCCCAATTGAGTCGGATGAATACGGTCATACATAGCCAACGGCTGGGCGTGGGTCCAAGCCGTCACCGTGGGGTCGTTGCTCAGATCGATCACGGCGAACCGCCATTTGGCTTGCAGGTGATACAATCCGCTGATCAATTGCTGGTAACGGAGATCGGGCTCAGTAGTGACGCAAGTGTAAAACACCACCGGGCAATGCCAGTGGTCCTCAACATACCCACAAATGGCTTCGATCGCGCCTAAAGTGGTCGCCGTTGCGAAATCGCGCCGTTGACTGGCTGGCGTGATCTGCCCCAGCGCTTTCCCTTGACCAATATCGTTGGTCGACAACTGGCAAACAAACAGATCCAGGGGTTGATCTAGGGGTAATTGCTGTTGTAGGCGAGCCCAATAACTATCGGCGCTGGGTCCGGCCAAGGTGGTGCCGCTGACCGCCAATTTAGTGGCGATCACGCCGGCGCCAGTTTGCAAATAATCCACGAAGGAAACTCCCAACGATGCGGCGCCATAAGTAATCGACGATCCCAAGAAAGCGATCCGCCGACCCACTAATGGCGACGTAACTTCTAGCGGCAAGGTCGCCGGGGCGAACGCGGCGGCATTGCCTGGCGCTTCTGCGGCCCAAGGGCTAAGATGCAGGCGGTGCTGGCGTTGTGGTTGCCGCTGTTGCCGCTGCCGGCGTGATGCACGCCCTGCGCTGGTCGCGGCCGCTTGGAACCAGCCCCGGTCATGCTGGCCCGCCCATTTTTTTCCAGGTTCGGTCAAAGCAGTTCTAGATATTGCCAAAATCATCAGACTTCTTTCAAAATTATTCTTTTAAGCTTATTCTCAAAATCATTCTTCTAAAATCGCTGCTTGAACTTTTCGGTGAATTTTTTGCGTTGCTTTGATTGCAGGTGTGGTAGGTGTTTCACGTGAGCGCAACCGGCTGGGACTGCTGTTGCGGACTGGAACGTGGTGGCGCTGTTTTGAGCCAATCCGCAAAGTACGCGGTTTGTCTCAAAATCAGGCCTTGTCCTAAGCGGCAGAGCCGCCAAGGACAATTTCACCACTGAGCCGCGCAGTCCCAGCCGGTTGCTAGGCAGAACTGGACCTATCTGCAATCAAGGCGAAGGATTTGACGAAGTGCTTTGGCAAGAATGAGGTCAAACAATTGCCCGGTTTTGGGGTGGTACGACAATGCCAACGGATTTTGATCAAGAGGTCGGGACACTTTGCGTAGACCAAACATCTCTAACTGTTTCCTTAACAATCCACTGGTGTGAACCGACTGATTCAGTTGATTCGCCAAGATTCTGCCCAAGTTCATCCAACAGACTGCACTAGTATCGCCAATTTAAAGCTTGTAATCTCTAACCACGGTCGTCATTTGCGGGGTTCCTCATCACTTGGCAATAGCTTGCCAATCGGCGGGACTGCTCAAACGACTGTTAAAACGTTGAGCGGCTGGAGCGAAGAGAATTGGGGTGAGATCGCCGTGAAATTGGTCTTAGTGGCTTTGCCACTTAGACCAAGGCCTGATTTTAAAACTCGCGTACTTTGTGAGGCTTAAAACAGCGCCCACAGCGAGCTCACCCCGATTCTCGCAGTGCAAGCTGCGGTCAATCTACTTTTGTTTAAATAGACTCCACTTAAGACCTTTTCGCTCAAACCGGCCGCCTTGGTTCATGTTTTGCGATCCAGCCATGATTGGATCAAGGTTTCGTATTCGCCTAAGAGTTGTTCTTGTTCAACAAATTTGCCGAACAGATGAATCGAATCCAATTGCTGGCGCAGTAAGGGCTGCTTGATGGGGCAATCGCGACTGCGCCGGGGATCTGTTTTCCCATAGAGCGCCAGCCAGCGGGCCACATTATTGACACTTTGCAGCGCTAAGAACGTGGCGATCGGCGTTTGCTGGAGTTCTCCGAAAAGATGATCAGCCATTCTGATCCCCGCCTGATCCAAGTCACCTAAATAGGCGAACTGAACTCCCCGCGCCTCCAAGTTCCGCATTAGGCGTAAATAGGTCGCATTGAAGTCATTGCCTTGCTGATCGATCAAAGGCCACGTGGGATGATGGGCGTGAAGCCAGACGAAAACGCCGTTATTTTCAATGATCACAGCTTTTTGCTGGCACAGTGGGAAGGTCAACAGCGCCGGTAATTGCCAGGGGTTCAGCGACAAAGGCTGGGGCAAGTCCGTCGCGAATAGATTGGCGCAAACAAAGGCCATCCCAATCAACTTCGCCGACATTTCTTGGACCTGCTCCGGTTGGAAATAATGGGTCAGGATCCACTGGTAGTACCGATACAGCGGCGGATTACTTTGGGGATCATTCAGTTCGTGGGCGGTCAAGCCAGCCTCCACAGCTTGTTGGCCCCGGGGCGGCAACACTTGTCCCGCCGCCAATCGATCGAACAATGGTGCTAACTGCCCGGCTTCAGGCGGTGTGATTTGACCAGTCTGAGCTTCGTAAAACGTTTGATAAAGATCCATTAGTCGCCCTCATTTTTCCGCCAAATCAAGGCCGGTTGAACAATATTGGCATAGTACTTACCATCGTTACGCCGCGGCGGCGCGATCACTTCATAAACCAAATTATCGACGCCATCGGCCAGAATTTTGTTTTGACCGCCGCTGGGCATGGTGGCGATAAAATTGAAGCCGAAATTCGCGATGGTTTTCGCAAATGATTTCGCGGTTTCCGGGTCTAATTTGTCCGCGAATTCGTCAAACATCACCAAGTAAGGCGCGTCCTGCTGGTGGGCGCGGCGCAAAATCATTTTCGGAACCAGCAACAACGGCAACACCATGGCCTGGGCCTTTTCCGCGCCGGAACCACCTGATTGGACGAACTTGTTGTCCACTTCCTCATAGTCGTCCTCGGCGCTTTGGCGGCGTTTGATCAGCACCTTGAAAGCCGACCATTCCCGGGTATCTAACAATTCTTGGGCCCGCGCCGTGAAGGTCTCTGGATCAGCGGCGCCCTCGGTATCATTGGCCAATTGATTCAAGCGCTGCGCCACTTCCTGTTGTAAAAGTGGACTGGTCGCGCCAGTTTGCGGGGTCAACACCTCATCGATCAACGCTTGACTAACGGTTACCGGGGTCAATGCGACTTTCAACTTGATGCTTTGTTCATGGGTAAAACCTTGGGGCCAGCATCTGATTATAGGTCGCGATCAAGCGATACTGATCCTCGATTTTAGTGGTTGCTCCAGTCAAATAAGTTTTCTTCGCCAAGTCATTATTATTCGTCCGCTGGTCCAAAGCGCGCTGCACGCTGACTGTATCCGTTGCCAGACTTGCCAAGGCTTCATTCAGGTCAAACGCCACCACGGTCATTTCCCCTGCGCTGATGCCATGGGTACGCATGGCTGCGGCCACCGTTTCATAGCCCAACTCGGTAAAAATCGCGTCCAAGGCTTGGTCATTGTTGGCCTGATCTTTACCTTGACGCGTTGGCGCATCCAATAGTTGACGGATCTGCTCACTTAATTTACCAAAAGGATGGGTCCGCACCTCACTTCGATGTTGTTGGACAAAGGCAACTGCCGCCAGCAAATCAAGCAAAGTCACCTCTGCTGGCGCAAAAGGCGTGATCGTTTGTAAGGCTTCCTGTCCGGTAGCGGTCAAAGCTTGCGTTTGCGCCGTCAACCGGTGGATCTCACGTTGGGCATTGGCGACTTTCTCCTCTTGCTGGCTGATTTGATTACTCAACGCTTGTAATTGTTGCTGCAACTTGCGCCGTTCATCCATCGCTGTGTCTAACTTCGTCGGCACCGTCTTATCGAGGACCAGTCCAGCTAATTGTTGCTGGAGGTCGACCAACGCCGCTTGCAGTTTGGGCACGTCATAATCAGCCGACAAACCGGCGCGGGTTTCCGCCAGACTTTGGTTGACATTAGCCTGTTCCCGTTGCAATTGCGCTTGAGCTTGTTGACTTTTGGTCAACTGGTCTGCCGCTTGTCACAGGTCGATTTGTTGCGCTCGTAGTTGTTCGAGAAGGACCTCGTGCTGCCAGAGATAGTCAAAATCCGCCGACTCGCGCGCCAACGCCGTCTGTTGATCGCGCAAACCCTGGGCCGCCTGATCAATGCGCCGGGCGCCATGCTGATGGATCCGCAGATTATCTTGGTGCAGGCCTTCGCGAACTCGCGTATACAGCGGGGATTGAGCTCGATTGTCGATTGCCTGGTCCATTTCTTGACTCATGCCATGAACCAAGGTCACATCTTGATTGGCCCGGTTCGCGCTTTGTTCCAGTGCTTGATATTTTTGCTGGCGGCGCCGTTGTTGCGCCAAATATTCCGCCAGCCGCGGCGCCAAGGCGATATCATCGGTGTTGTTGGTCAAGATCTCCGTGAGCTCTGGCAGATTAAGCGCCCGACCATTGATCCGAGCCAAAACTTGCTTCAAGGTCATGGTCGCAACTTGACCCACTTCAGTTTCCGTACCCAACTGCTGGGCTAATTCAGCCTGCCGCTGCTGGTATTTCTCGATCAAAACCGCTTGCCGCTGAGCGTTCACTAGCAGCGCTTGGGTCGTCTTGATCGTCTGCTGACAATTGCGCCGCTGCTTTTGCAAATTATTTTGCTGGGCTAACTCCTCCTGTAACGCCGCAATTGTCACTTCCAACTGGGCTAATTCCGGTTGCAAAATCGTTCTTTGTTCCGTTAGCTTGGTGATCTTCTGGGATGCGGTGGTGGCTTGTCCTTGCCACTGATTCAACTCTTCACGCAACTGGCTGAAGGGCTGCAAGTAAAGTTCGTTGATCCGGTTCAAATTACGCCAAAATAGTTGTTTTTTCAGGCGCTGCAACCGACCCGCCGCAAATTTGATCCGAGCCAATTTACGTTTGGTCTGGTTGACTTCCCGCTGGGTCTCAGCAACCGTATTAATGAAGTTGGGGTCGATGCCTTCCTGGGCATTTTTCAAAGCGGTCAAAATCGGCGCGAACCGGCCGTTACCAGCGGTGAGGATTGGCGAGGCCAGAATCCGATAATCCGCCGCCAACCGGGTCAGATCCTGGCTATCAGTAAAGCCATAGACCTTCGCCGCCACAAAGCGCTGATACTCGCTGTTCTGATCGAAAACGTGCAGTTGCTCGCCCAATTCCTGATTCGCGGCGACAAAATCAGCCTGATCAAGACCCTGACCCTGATCATCTGTCGTGACCAAGTTCAAGCGGGCGTTCGGATCGGCGCTCAACACCACAAACCACCAAGTCGGCTTGTGGGGATCGCCAACCGCCCGGTGCGCGCCTAACCCTAGGATCACTTGGCGATAGCGGGAGCGCAACACTTGATAGACATAGCCAGTCCGGACTTTCATCGCCCCAGGACCCCAACCCAGCAACATATTCTCAAAGGTCCGTGCGTCTTGTTGACTGCTACGAGGCGCACTTTGCTTCTCTAGCCGGTCGAAATTCTTCTCAGGATTAAAGGAGGGTGTCGCGATGGATCCATTGACCAGCATGGGGAAGAAGCAATTCGCTAAGGTCGTCTTGCCCACCGCGTTTTCCCCGACCAGGGTTAGATTGCCATTGGCCGCGGCTTGCAGATCCAGACTGGGGTACAAATTAAATTGACGTAAATGAAAACTGATCGGCACTAAATGTTCCGCTAAACTCATCGCGAGTCCTCCTTATAAACGTGCTGCGCCACCCGGGGTGGTTCTCACTCTGTTCTCTAGCCATGGTCCTCATTTGCGTAGCGCCAAATCGATTGAACACAGCTTGCCAGTCGGCGTGAGTGTTGAAACGAATAAGATAACGTGAGTGGCTGGAGCGTGGCGTTGAAACGTGTTCACCACCCCAGCTTCTTCCGCTTAGCTACGCGATGTCTCCGGAAGCGAAACCCGCTTCCAAAGCCATTGCTAGGCTAATGCTCAGAAGCTAACCGGGCTGGCTCACACTCTGTTCTGTCACCGCAAAGCGATTGGCCAAAACCGTTGGCACCACAAAGCCAGCGTGTTCTTGGACCAGTCCGTTGCTCAATAACGCCTGTTTGACCGGCGTCGTCCCACCCTGGTAGCGTGGCAACACCTGGGCGGCCACCGCATTGATTCGCGGACTCAGTGCCGCCACCGGAATCCCGGCGCCCAAAGATTGGGCCACCGCGATTGCTAGAATAAAGGGTTGAGCTACGCTGGGTTGGCGCTGACGATCCAACAACAAGGCATAATCCTGACCCATTTCCAGTCCAAAACGCCCTAGTTGCGCCCATTGTGCCGCAATCTCGGCCTGATGTTCCCGCAAAAACGGCCACAATTCTGGCGAAGTCTGTGGACTGATAAATTGTCGCAACAACAAGGTTTGATTGACCTGCTGCCCTAAGCTAAGTTTTGCTGGCGCAGGTGGGGTCACGAGCCGATCCACTAAACATTGGGCCACCTGATTGAAATTCACATCAACGATCCAATAATCATCAACTTCCTGAGGATCGCTGCTCGCGGAATCTGCCATTTCGGGCACGCCAGCGATCAACAAGCCCATTTGATCCACGAACAGTTGGGTAATTACCCCGCGAATCTGCCACTCACTAAGTTCCACCACTTCACTATGGACCTGCCGAATGATCGTCCGCGTGGGCACCGCCCGATCTTCAAAACTATTTTGTAATTCCGGCAAATTGATGACGGCTTTGAGCGTCGCCAATAAGACGTGCACGACCTCTGGCGCCAGCCCCTCCCCGCCAAATAGACAGGCGAAGTTGCCTTGGTATTGCGTCGGGGTCACCCCTAACAACTCCTGTAAAAACGAACTGATCCGTTGCTGGGTCAGCGGCTTTTTACTGGCGTTGGCAGCGTCGATCTGGCGCTGCGCCATTTTCGCAGTGGTGCCATTGGTGAAGACGCCCTGATCGAACAACGCGTTGATGATCGTGCGCTCATTTTGATGGATCTGAACCATTTGTCATCCTCCCTACCGCTTAAAATCATCTAAGTCAAGCGTCTCGTTTACTTACCGGATCAAATCAGCCAATGAATCGTCTAACAAGGCTGTCTACCACAAGCCCGTGCTATTTTGTCATCGAGCCAAAGTCGATCAGCCCGATCATTCTGCTAACCAAAGTGCGAACCCCATCGGCAAAAAAGCACTATAACTTTCACCAGTGACATGCAAGCGGATCGCGCCTGTCTGCGGCAAGGACTGCACCTTTTTCACGGCGCGGCCAAAGGGAGTAAAGCTTTCATAATGTTGATAACCGGTGGCTTCATACAAATGGATCACCACGTCGCGCGCCAATTGGCTGCTGAAAACCAAATCATGATCAACGCGGCCATAATCCTCCGTCTGCAAGACTAACCGCTTGAACTCGGCCAAGCCTTGAACACTATCGGAAACCACCGCCGCTGGCAAAACCACCTGTGGATTATCTGCCACTGTGGCGATCACCCGCGGCTTGGTCTGAGCCTGATAACGCACTGGTCCCATAGTGGTGGCATTCAAGAGATCAGTTTCATCTTCCACGGTGCGATCCAGAGCCAAATGTCGAGGCAGTGGCGCGCTGATTTTCACCGTTTGATACTGCTGCAATAATTGATCCAATTGACTGGTCAACTGCTTCACATCAACGGTTTGGCGTTGAATATGTTCATATTCCTGACTCAAGATCTCACCAGCGCCCATAATCGTTTGAAATAGAAAATAGACCGTGTCTAGACTGGTATCGATCGCGCTACTACTAAAGTCAAAACTCAAAACCAGCCGCTGCAATTCTCGGCGCACATAGGCCTGCATTTGTTGCGACTTCAGCACCAGCGCCTCGCTTTGCCGCAACGCATGGCTCACATCCAAATTATCGCGACCCTGTTGGCTCAACGCCACTTGCTGGGCAAACGTCGTCGAATGGACCAAACGCCGCAAGCGCGGACCCTGGTCGATCAGTTTATTGAAGGCAGGCACCGCTTGCTGCTGCAACATTTCTTGCAAATGGGCGGCCAGCTCACTGCCATGATTGAAGGCCAAGTCGTTGGTCACCTCATCCAAGTCCTCGTCCAACTTGTGCATGCCCTTCATCACATCGGCGTAAGCCACCAACATATTGCTGAAATCATTGTAAAGTTGCGTATTACCCGTTTCCAACACCGGCTGGCTCAACCTTTGAACCAAGTCACAATACTCATCGATCCGGGTAATGTTGGCGGTGACCGTATTTTCTGCTTCCACCACCCGCTGCATCATCGTCAAATATTCGATGCCACTGCTGGTGATGCGATAAACCCAAGATTGGCTGGTGTGCGGGGTGCCTCCGGCGAAATAGCGGCGAACTTTGCGAGGCGCGGACTCGATCAAATGGGCCTGTCCCGCTAACACCCCTAAGACTTTCTTCAAAACAGCCTCGGTGATCGGCGTTTCACCGGCGGCCTCATCCAAATAAGCCTCATTATATTTCTGGATCAGTAAATCCAACGTGGTGGCCTGATTACTGCGACCACCATCATGATAAAGAATCGTCAGGATATGCCAACCAGCCAAACGATGGTTTTGACTCAGGCCTAGATTACTCGCTAATAACAGTGCCTTCAACGCTGGTTCGATTTGAACGGCGATACCGGCCACCTCCTCATCCAATGTCACTAAACTCAATCATACCAGTTTTTGACCAAGTTTTTTTCCGGAATCCTTCAGAAAAAAGATCAGAAAGAATTCCGCGGCCAAATCCGGACGCAAAACTTTCCGAATCCCGTCTCGCCACGCTGGTATGCTCGTACCGTCAATTTACCTAACCTACCACACTAACTCGTCAGTCCGCCGGCGAGTTGCTGTAAGCACTGGGTCGCAAAGCGCCGGGCCAAATCCGGTGTCACGGTCGCGGTCCACAGTAGCTGCCCCTGCGTTTGATAGGCTTGCAGTGCGGCGGCGATCAACGCCTGAAATTCCGGCGCGCAGTGTTGTAAGCCCCATTGACCGCCGCCGGCCTTAGACAAAATCAACCGCTGTTGCTGATAGGCCAAGACTCGACAAAGATTCAAGGTCAAGTATAGCGGTGCTTGCTGGATCTCTTCGGGGGCGGCCGCCACATCAGCAACGATACTGTCCCAATAGGCCGCGACCGGCACGCGGCCGAACACCGTGGCAATCGGCGCCCCGACCAGAACTTGGCCGTAAGTTTGCAAGATCGTCAAATGCGCCGCCAAATCAGGATCAGTCCCCTGCATCGTGGTCAAATAACGCTGAGGATCCTCATGGTAATCCCGCCAATGCGCCGGGGAGAAATGAAAATCAAAAGGGCAAGGGTCCTGAAAATGGCGGACTGCACTCGCCACTAAAACATGAAACTCCAATCCTTTTGCTGGCGCCAACGGCCACAATTGTTGCAAAGTGACTGTCATCAAGGCCTGCTTTTCCGCCAGAGTCAACGGTTGTTGGACCACAATCAAGTAATCTAAGTCGCTGACCGCTGGCCGGTATGACCCCAACACGATCGAGCCGTGCAAATAGACGCCGACCAGATTCGCGCCGAACAAAATCAAACTCGTTTGCTTCAGTTGCGTCAATAACAGCGCGGTTCGCGGATCCATTCTCTTTTCCATCACCAGTACCTCCTGCTTAGTTGAAGCTCGGGCTTTAGCGCCTGCGTAATTCCTCGTTTGCACCATTCGCCACTGATAGCAGTCATCGCCAATTTAATACCGCGCCAATCTGATCCCTGCCACTTCAATGCATCGCTGGCGCCAGTCAACTTGGCGGTAGGCCTCATTCCAGCTCGGCGAGCCATTCCGACATTTCGGTGACGATCCAGCGTTGTTGCGCGGCGTTACTGACTTTGGCTGGTCGGTCGCCTTTTTGCGCGCCGTAACTACCAAAGCCAGCGTGATTACCATCGATCAGTTGGGCAATCGTGGTTTGGGCGGATAAGTAAGCCTGCGCCTCACGCCAGCGCTTCTGATTCAAAACACCATCTTGGCCGGCAATCAAGGATAGCACTGGCAGGTCTGTTCCGTGAAGATCGCCTTTCTTGTCAGGGTAACTGGCAAAAAAGAAAACGCCCTTCAACTGCGGGCTCAAGTGCTGGCTGGCGTAGCGACTGGCCATCACCCCACCTAGGGAATGGCCCCCGATCACATAATTTTCATTTGGATGTTGCCGCAAATAACGATCGGCTCGTTTTCCTGACAAAACCGCCAAATTCAAAGGAAAGCGGGCGATATAAACATTGTGGCCATTTTCCGCCAATTTTTGAGCCCAAATACTGTAACTGGCCGGTGCCACTAGCGCGCCGGGATAGAAGATCACCGTCGGTCCTTGCGGCTTTTTAGCGGCGAAAAACAGACCATCAGCGCGGGACTGCCCGGATTGCTGCGCCACCGTAGCCGCCCGTGGTGTTGGTTGGTAGCTCTGCGTTTTGAGTACGGCAACACCGATCAACACCAAGACGGCCAAACCAGCGATCAGCGCTAACCAAATTTTGGTACTTTTCTGCAATTTCTTCTTCAACACTTTGCCCTCGATCTTCCTCATCTCGGCGGCGACCGTTTATCAAACCAGATACGACCGCCATCACAGCTTGATCTGATTGCATTGGCACTAGCCCGCCTACCAACACCGCCACTTTATTGCAATAAGTCCGCCTGATAGGCTAAATGCGCGGCGGCGGGCACTTGATCCCAAGCCACCGGATAGCCCGCGCCACGGGCACAAAAAACCGAATCCGGCGTGTTTTCTAAATCAGCGACCGGATCATAAGCATTGGCCGCCAACACCGCAGTCGGCTCGTGACAAGGTCGATAACCGGCCAAGGTGCAACTCAACTGCCCTTGACCGTGGCTGTAAGCATTGACTGCCTGCGCGTAATTTTGCATCGTGGCAACGGGCGCGGTCCCGGTCAGGATCGTTCGGGCGGCAGCCGTCGTTGTACTGCTAGTTGTCAGTGGGTCAATTTCGGCGTGCATTTCTTGCAGATCGTTCAACGCCCGACCGGTCTGCGCCCCCGCCAGTTCCAAGCGAAACTGATACCAAGGCTCCAAGATTTGGCAGGCGTCCTGTTGCTTGAGCATCATCAAGCCCTGACGCAAGGCCCGCCAAGTCGCCTCGCGAAAATCGCCGCCCACCGAATGAACATTGCTGGCCCGACCTGCCACCAAGGTGATCTGCACGTCGGTCAAAGGCGCCCCTAGTAGCACGCCCAATTGTTCCTTGGCAAATAAATTCGTCACCACTTGATGTTGCCAATTGCGACCCAGAACATCCAAGGGACAATCACTCTTGAAGGTCAAGCCACTGCCCCGCGCGCCAGGTTGCAATAATAAGTGCACCTCCGCGTAATGGCGTAACGGCTCGAAATGGCCGACACCTTCCACCGGGGCTGTGATCGTTTCTTGATACAGGATCTGACCCGCGTCAAAGCTGACCGCCAATTGATAGCGTTCTGCCAACAACTGTTGCAGCACTTCCAGTTGGACCGCGCCCATCAACCGCACGCGGATCTCTTGTAATTGCGGCGACCAGGTCACATGGAGTTGGGGGTCCTCATCTTCCAGTTGGCGCAACGCTACCAAACAGGCGTGGGGATCCTCCCCTTGCGGCCGCACCGCATAGGTCAAAACTGGTCGTAACGCCGGCCTGATCTGAGTGGTAACGCCACCCAGTCCCTGCCCAGGAAAAGTCGTGGTCAAGCCCGCGATCGCGCCAACTTCACCCGTTTGTAACGCTGACACGACTGTATATTTTGCACCGTTATAGCGCCGCAATTGGTTGGCCTTTTCCGTGCCTAGGAGCACAGTTTTCGCGGGCAAACTACCGCTCAGCACCCGGACCCACGTCAAGCGTTCCCCCTTGTCATCATGGGAGATCTTGAAGATGCGCGCGCCAAAATCTGCCGCTGCGGTCGGGGCGTTCACCGTCTTAGCGGCAGCATATTTCGTTTCAGTCCAGCGCGCTAAGCCCGCTAACAAATCGGCGACTCCAGTCATTTTCAAGGCCGCGCCAAAATAACAAGGGACAACCTGCCGCTGCCGGATCAACGCGCGCACCGCGGTATCGGGCACGCTCCCCGTCGCCAAAAAATCATCCAACAAGTGCTCGTCTGCTAACGCCAGCGCCTCTTGCGTGGTCGCGGATAACTCGCCCTGATCAGTCAAACGAAAGTCTAAACAGCCCTCCGCTAATTCCGTTTGAAGTTGCCGCAAAACACCGGCTGGGTCGGCGCCGGTCAGATCACTTTTGTTAATGAAGATGAACGTAGGGACTTGGTACCGCTCTAAAAGCCGCCACAACGTTCGTGTATGGCCTTGAATGCCATCGGTGGCGGAAACCACCAAGATCGCGTAATCCAATATACTCAAGACCTGTTCCGTTTGCGTCGCAAAGTCCACGTGTCCCGGCGTGTCCACCAAGGTCAAGGCCAAGTCTTGATACTGTAACAGCGCCTGATGGGAAAAGATCGTGATCCCTCGCTGTTTCTCCAACGCGTCCGAGTCCAAAAAAGCATCGCCCTTGTCGACGCGTCCCAATTGACGTAAGGCGCCTGCTTGATACAAAAGCGCTTCTGATAACGTCGTTTTACCCGCATCAACATGAGCCACGATCCCTGCAACGATTTGTGTCATGAGCCAATCCTTCTTCACTAAAGTAATCACAGCTAAAAATAAAATCAGGTAACACCGCAATGACGCGCGAATCACCTAGCCAGCCACGCGACTCAGCGCTGATCTTTGCGCCTTATTTTTTGGAAAAAGAGCGCCGCCGCAAATGAACTTCATATTCAAAGACCGCCACGATGACTGCGAGCGCCAATAAAATCAAGATCCCTGGCCAGGCGCTGGCCACCACCAACAGATCGCCAGCAAAGGCGTAAATGAAGGCCACGATCGTTGAGCCGATAATGCAAGCGCTGATCCGCGTCCGCTGAGGCACGTGGGTCGCACTGGCCGCGGCGTTGACAAACGCGGTGGGGATCATCGGCACTGCATAACCGATCACCATTCCTAAGGCCGGCCGCCGCATTTGGACCAACAATTGGTACAAGCGTGAATTTGATCGCGCGCCATGACGCCGATCGATCACCGTAAACAATTGCGCCTGAACGAGATTTCCGACGATCAGCCCCACACTGTTGACAGCAAAGCCCAACCAATGTCCGAGAAACCCACCGGCGATCAACGCCACCGCTGAAGCTGGCGCCCCAGGGATCAAGGTCATCACTGCTACTACCACACCAAAGCCCAAAAACGCAAAAGGTCCTAAGTGACGGATCCGCAGAATATAACGCCGATATGTTTTGACCCCATTGAAAAAACGCGCCAGCTCAGCCTGATAACGCCAGCCAAAAAGTAATAAAATCAGCGCGATCACAATGATCACTGTAACTAAGAGCATTCTTTTACGTCGTACCATCATCATGATCGCCACCTTTCACCCGAATTTCTTTCAAATCGATCGACCAGCCATACGCAGCAAATCGCACTTAGCACCTGCCTAGATACTAAGGTCTTTTTCAGAAGTAACACGATCTGTTGTTGCCACCGCCGCAGCTTCACCGATCGCCGTCATGAAAAGAGCGCCATATTTATCTAACTTACTCTGCCCTACGCCTTTGACCGCCAAGAAATCAGTTTCTGTCTGCGGGCGCAAGCGGACCATATCCCGTAAAGATTTATCTGAAAAAATAACGAAAGGCGGCACTTCTTGTTCAGTCGCCAACCGCAACCGCAAAGCCCGCAGCTTTTGGAAAAGTTCATCGTTGACTGGTAGTGATTGTTGCGCCCGCGCGGCTTGCTTACGTTCAACTTTGCCTTGCCCGCGCAAAATCGCAACGCCAGAGCTCGTCACTTGTAACACCGGATATTGCCCCGCCGTCGCCTGTAAGTAACCAGCCGCCGTCAAAAAATCGATCAAGCCGGTGACCTCTTTTTGCGTTTGCTGGCTGAGCAACCCGTAAGTGGATAGCTCTTGCCAATGTTGTTGCCGGATCCGTTGTGTATTCGCGCCAGTCAGGACCTGCGCCACGATCGATTTACCAAAGCCCTCATGCATGCGCACCACACAAGACAATACTTTCTGGGCATCCACGGTAATATCTTGTAGTTCGCGCTGATCCAAGCAATTGCTACACCGACCGCAGTCCTGATCTGTCTCCTCACCAAAATAACGCAAGATATAACGTTGCAAGCATATCGGCGTGTTGGCATATTGGGTCATTTCCTGTAACTTCAAATACTCCGTTTTTTTGAAATGCTCATCAAGTTCTGACTGATCGATGAAAAAGTGCTGGACTTGAATATCTTGCGACTTGAACAACAAGATCGCGTCACTCGGCAAGCCATCACGCCCAGCCCGGCCAGCCTCTTGGTAGTAAGCTTCGAGACTACCAGGGATCTGCGCATGGATCACGAAACGCACATTGCTTTTATCAATGCCCATCCCAAACGCGTTGGTCGCCACCATCACATTGATCCGATCATACAGAAAATCCTCTTGGGCTTGCCGCCGCGCCTGATCAGATAAGCCACCGTGATAGCAGTCCGCCGCGATCTTATGCCGTTGCAACAGCTGCGTCAGCCGTTCCGTTTCTTTACGCGTGCTGGCGTAAATGATCCCCGCCTGATCCGGATTCAATTTTAGATAATCAAGTAAAAAACGGTCCTGATCCTGATCACGAATGACCTGAAAAGCCAAATTATCCCGCGCAAAACCCGTTTTGATCTCGTTGGTCGTCGGGATCCGCAAACGCTGGCAAATGTCCGCCGCCACCTGTTCTGTGGCCGTTGCTGTCAACGCGATCACAGGTGGCTGACTAGGAAGCTCCGCCAAAGCCGGTGCCAAACTCAAATAACTGGGGCGAAAATCATGGCCCCATTGGGAAATACAGTGTGCCTCATCGACCGCCACCAAACTGATCCGTAAACGCGTTAATTGTTGCCGAAAACCATCGCTATCCAACCGTTCCGGCGCTAAGTAAAGCACTTTGATCGCGCCCGTCGCCGCTAAACGTAACCGTTCTTGGATCTCAGGAAAAGCCAAGGTGCTATTGATAAAAGTTGCCGCAATGCCATTTTCACGTAGCGCGTCGACCTGATCCTTCATCAGAGAGATCAGCGGCGAAACGACCAAAGTCACCCCCGGCAGTAATAATGCCGGGATCTGATAACACAGCGATTTCCCGCCGCCAGTCGGCATCAGCGCTAACACATTTTCCCCAGCTAAAACTTTATCGATTGCCTGCGCTTGTCCCGGGCGAAACTGATCATAGCCAAATTTATCTTCTAATATTTTTTGCGCTGCTGCGTTCACCATTTAGATCACAAAACTCCTTTACTCATAACGTCACTTCGGCGGTCACGTCATCACTCTAATTTTAGCAGAGTTTGCGGTGGATTTCTCAGTAAACTCGGATAAGTTTATGGTGTGGCACCGTGGCCTATGTTGGCCGCGGGCTACGTTGCGTGTGGCGGGTGAGCTCGCTGATTTTCTATATCTTGGCCGTAACTTTCACTGCGCGGTTCAGGGTGAGCTCGCTATGTCTCTTCTGTTCCAATCTTGGCCGCGGGCTGCGTTGCGTGTGGCGGGCAAGCTCGCTGTGGGCGCTGTTTTAAGCCTCGCTTTGCGAGTCTTAAAATCAGGCCTTGGTCTAAGTGGCCCAGCCACTTAGACCAATTTCACGGCGATCTCACCCGCCACACTCCACTCCGCCCGCTCAACCGTTTTAAGCAGATCAAGCTGCTACGCCATTTCACCTGCTCGTGTAAATTGACAGATCTCACCGCAATTGACGACCATGGCTAGTGGTCACAAGTTCGTACTGATAGTTACATCGTACCGTAACAATTAGCTTGACGATCACCAGCAACTCTGGTCAAGCGGTTGAGACTGCCAGACAGAACCTTCTCACAAATTAAGTGGATATCATTTTGATCACCACACTTGCAAAAGCACTTTATTAACTACTCCGCCAAGATTGCAGATAAGCGCAATTCTGCTTAGCAACCGCCTCAGGGCGTGTGGCTCTATTCAAAGTGTGAGCCGACCTGGGCAGCTTCTGAGCATTAGCCTAGCTCTTATTTTGGAAGCGTTCCTTGCTTCCAGAATAAGAGCGTAGCTAAGCGGAAGAAGCTAGGCCGGCAAACACGTTTCAGCAGTGAAATTTGTCTTTGTGGCTTTGCCACTTAGACAAAGACCTGATTTTGAGACAAGCCGCGCCCCTTGCGGATTGGCTCAAAACAGTGTCCACTGCGTTCAAACAGAGTGCTTACCGACCTGGGCAGCTTCTGAGCATTAACCTAGCTAGGATTTTGGAAGCGGGTTGCGCTTCCGGAAGCCTAGCGTAGTTAAGCACAAGAAGCTAGGTCGGTAAACACGTTTCCAGCCACCAAAAACGCCCTGAGGCGGTTGCGTCCCCACCCAAACCCAGCCATACCTGCAAGCAAGCGGAGAAATAAATACAGAAGCTCCACTTTTCAAAGCAATTCAAAAAAATACCCACTGAAACACTCGCTTTTAAATACGCCGAGTCCAAACAATCCCACGAAAAAAGCACCAACGCCAACTCGGCATTAGCGCTTCTCAGAATGATCAATCATGGGCGTTCAGCCAAGTATCCAACACTGAAATAAATTCATCGTGCTGATCCAGTAAAGCCAAGTGCCGGCTATTCGCGAACAAATGCCACCGCGCACCGGGAAGATGATCAACGACTGATTTTGCGATCAGTGGCGTACACAAGTCGTCCGTCCCACTGGTGACCAAGGCCGGTACTTTGATTTTGTGTAAATCATCCGTAATTTCGAAATCACTGATCGTGCCATTTTCAGTAAACTCATTCGGTCCTTCGGCGATGCGGCTGGCTCGTTGACCATTTGTCGGTCGCCGTAGCGGTTCGGGGGAGTTTTCATCGGGAGCGTCCCAGCAATAGCGGGCCATGTAACGTTCATTGGCCGCCAAATATTGCGCGCCGGTAAAATCGCCAGTCCGTTCTGCGGTGGCGATCGCCGTGCGGTCCTCATAGCTCAAGTAAGAGATCAACCGATGTTGCTCGCGCGTCCATAATTTCACTGAGGCAGGCGAACCATCGATCATCACACTTTTCACACCTTGGGGATCAAAAGCGCTGAGATAATACATCGCCAACATCCCACCCCAAGACTGTCCGAGCAAGTGGACTTGATCCAAATGGAGATACTCGCGCAAAGCTTGCAATTCCGCCACCCAAGTCTCTTTGACATAAACTGCCGGATCTTCTGGCAAGGTCGATTTGCCACAGCCGACTTGGTCATACATGATCAACTGACGACCAGTCGCCGCATAGTCATCGAGCAATTCAAAATAATTGTGGGATGACCCGGGACCACCGTGGAGCAACAACAGCGGCGCCTTAGTCGTGCTGGGTTCCCCTACGATCCGATAATAAGTTTGATAGCCGCGAAAAGGCATGTAACCTTCTTCGATTTTCATATACTGACTTCCTTTAACAATCCTGATTTAACGATAATGATTGACCGTCTAGGCCGATTGTACGCTAAATCCGTTACTAAAACGAGACCTCTTTAAAAATCCCGCACCATCTTCCCCAATAGTGCCACAGCGCTACTCATGAAAATGGCACGTTTTTTTGACACCGGCCTTAATGCTCAAACCGTTGTTGATGCGTTGCAAAAAATTCCGCGTACACTTTGACCTCGGGCAATTCGTACCAAGCCTTGACGTTGACTGGCACATTATCCAGATCATAGATCTTGGCCTCTGGTAGCGCCAAAACAAAAGGCGAATGAGTCGCGATAATGAATTGACAATTGAAAAAGCGCGCGCTATCTCCCAGCAACCGTACTAATTCCTGTTGCCGCGATGGCGACAACGAGTTTTCCGGCTCATCCAATAAATACAAATGCTCATCTTGGATCCGTTCTGCAAAAAAGTGCATCGCGCTCTCCCCATTGGAACGCTCCCGCACCTGCTGATGCGTATGCTCGCGGGTATAACGAGACTGGGTTTTACGCCGCGTCTCCAAAGTTTTCTTCAATTCATCATAATCCGCCAGATCATGATAATGAAAATCACCAAATTTATGATCCAAATAATCTTGGAACACGGCCTCCCGCTGCAGATCGATTCCTTGATTCAGCGCCCGCAGAGCCAACATATGATCAAAGATCTCATCGCTGGTGATGATCGCCGATTTATCCGGGATCGGGCGATGATGTGTTTCCGCGCACAATTTTAGATAAGCCTCGAAAAAGCTAGAACGATTATACAACGCGCCGCGTTCCAGTTGTAATTTTTCCGCGATGATATTCAGTAACGTGGATTTTCCCGAACCATTATCGCCATAAAAAATCGTGATCGGCGCAAAAGTCAGTCGCCGCACCTGTTTATCCGGAAATATTTGAAACGGATAATAATCGCTGTACGCGCGACTGACTTGTTTCATGAAGAATTTCCATTCTTGATCAGCGCTGGCTAAAGTGAAATCTTCTAGATAAATCATCTTCTCCTCCGAAAAACGCTCAACGACCGTATTGTAGCTATGAAACACTCCCGGCCTTTCCTATTTCTGGGTCGGGACCCGTCTGGGCTGGAGCCTGCTTTGTTGATCTCATTATATCATCTCTAGCACCTGCTTTTTCTGCGGATCCCAATGACATTATCGCCGATCCAAACGATAAACATCGATTTCTCATGCTTAGAACAAAAAAACCAACTCAATGAGTTGATTTCTTATTGGAACAATTTAAGCCTGGCCTTTAGCCAGTTCATCTTACTTGGATCTATTTTACGGACGCACTAAATCATGACTATCCTTATTGCTCCGCAGGCCACAGCACGATGTCGCGCTCAATATCGGCGCCTACGATGTCTGCCTCAGGGGAGCCATCGGTTTTCATTTGATATTGATAGACAACGTGGTAGGTTTTCCCTTGAACTAATGGCTCTTTCAAAGGTAAGTGGGTGATCCCTAACGAGGCATAATAACCGTCCGTGCCATCGATCAATTGATCTTCCTCAGCAGTCTTGATCGCTGAGATCCCGATAAAGCCATAACGGCCATCAGTGGTCGTCCGGAAAGTAAACTCGGCCCCACTCGCAAAGGTCGTCATTGACACCGGGATGATCTCCCCACCAGGCAGATCAAGATCATAAGGCTTTTGTTGAATGGCATGCTTCTGCTGGGACTGGGTCAAGTTAATATTAAAATTCCAGCGACCCACGACACCATTGACGTTGCTGATTCTTATGGGTAACAACACCGATTCAGGTACTTCGCCTTTATCCACAAGAAAAGTCGCATGAAAACGAAAGCCGGATTTAGTTGGTTCAAAATTACTTGTCGATGAGGTGAGATTTTTCGCCGGCGTATCGTCAAGATCCAATGGCACCCAATCTTGCTCAGGATCTATCGCCTTGGTCAATCCGGTAACTTCACCAGTGTAGCCAATGGTCCGCCCATTATAATAAGCTTCGACCAGATGGACCGTGACCCCATTGGATGTGACCTTCTGATCCATTGACTTCGCAATACCATTGACATGGAAGCTGTTAAAGTGGTCGTCATGATGAAGATAAAAATTCGTCAACCACGCCACATTGCTCAACGCTCGACTGACGCTAGGATTGACCGCGGCCAATCCGCCCACGCCCAACAAAACAGCAGCGGCCGCGGTTAAGATCCAGCGGCCCAGATGACGCCGTCGCCGCGGCTTGACTTGCTTACCTGATGCTTGATCGATGCCCGTCTCGATCGCCGCCGCGACTAAGTCTTGGGGCACATCCAGTTGATCGATGCGATCATGTACCGCTTTTCGGGTTTCTTGTTCATCCATAATAGTTTCCTCCTAACTGATCGTGTAAAGCCGACCGTCCTCGCCGCAACCGCGTTTTGACGGTGCCTTCGGGAACATCCAACAATTGACTGATCTCGCTGATCGACATATCTTGATAATAGAATAATTGCAACGCTTGCCGATAATCTGCCCCCAAAACTTGTAAGGCCGCCAACAAATCAAGATGGGCCGTCGCGTCGATCATGGGCGCCACTTGTTCGGGTGGTACGGCCATCGTGGTTTCTTTTTGGCGGCGACGATAAAGCACCTGGGCCTGCCTGATCAAGATCCGTGTGAACCACGTGAAAAATTGATTGGGATCGCGCAATTGCGCTACTGTTTTGACCGCCTGGGTGGTCGCTTCTTGGATCACGTCCAACGCGTCCGCTTGATTGCCCACATACAAGTACGCCGTGCGATAAAGATAGTCGCCACGACTTTTCAATAATTGTCCTAGCGCCTCACGATCACCGGCCACCGCCTGCTGGGCCCATGTGATCTCCTTCAAGGTCAACTCCATCTCCTCAACGCCTCCTTTCACCCATTAGTGGTCTTTCCGCCTGAAAAAGTTTCAAATAAAAATTTTTTTGTCACGAATATGAATCCTACACCATTTTCCCTAAAAAGGAGACCACTTCATTTGGCGGTACAACTGAGGGGTTTTTAATCCCGAATCTTATCAAATAATTCGCCTGCCAGCAAGTTACTTCGTTGCTGGTTTTTTTGTTTTGTTCAGAAAATAATTATTTTGGCGTAAAATGTCAGCTTTCATGAAGACTTATCGTAATATAGGGTGTAAGGAATCTGGCAAGGTTTGGTTTTATAAAGGAGGGAGGAGGGCAGAGATGGAAGAAGTGGAGTTGATCGCTCGTTTGCGGGCCCAAGATGAAGCTGCTTTGACGGAGTTGGTCATCAGCTATGGCGGGTTTATCAATCAAGTGATTTTACACAATTTACCGAACGATTTTCAGCGCGATTTCACGGAGGATATTGCTAACCGTTGCTTTTATCAAGTGTGGATGCATATCGGGCAGTATGACGCGGATAAGGGCACTTTCAAAAATTGGCTGAGCGCGATCGTCAAGCACCAAACGATCGATTATCAACGCGGGTTGAAGGCGACGACGAAGGCGATCAGTCTGGATAAAGTGATTGTGCCGACACCGCCAGTCACAGAAGAGTTGGATTATGACAAACTCTTTGCGAGCCTTTCCAAGACAGAACAGCAAGTTTTCATGTTGTTTTATCGCGATGATTATCTACCAGAAGAGATCGCCAAGAAAATGCGAATGAGGCGTTTGACCGTCTACAAACATTTGTCGCGCGGGCGCAAAAAATTACAGGAGGAGGGTGTCTTTCATGGCTACTTTAACTAATCCGTTTGTGGCGGTCGTCGATCAAATCAATGGGTTTCCACAACGACCACATTCGC
>NZ_BROC01000039.1 GCF_024345205.1 Lapidilactobacillus luobeiensis
CGCAACAGCAACTTTAATATCTTAGCACGCGGTCATTTTCTTGTCAACAACTTTTTCAGAAAAGGTTGTTAGAACAACGAATGAAGCGCTTCGATAATTGCTATTTCGCAACACAAACTATCTTACCAACTTACGCCTCTTTCGTCAACCGAAAAAGCCAAAAAAATGAAAAAATCCCGATGTCATTCCTGATAGTTACCAACGCTTATTCACAAAAAGCGTAAAAAATTAATAGTAACAAGCCTTACTTCTACTCAGTAGTGCTGATATGCTCAACAAGAAACTTGACTTTCAATCAGGAAAATCGTGTCTTAACTCTATCTTGACCATAAAAAAACTCACCATTTTCAAGAATGGCAAGTCTTTTTCAGAAATCAAGTTTAGGTAGCGTCTAGATAAGATGCGCTAGCTGAGCTTGCCTAAATTTACTTAGCGGGGATCGTCGTTACACCATTCATATAAGGAACCAAGGCTGCGGGAATCGTGATCGAACCATCTTCGTTTTGATAGTTTTCTAAAATCGCAGCTACTGTCCGGCCGACTGCCAATCCAGATCCGTTCAAGGTGTTGACCAAGTGGACCTGACCCTCGGCGTCGCGATAACGGATCTGCGCGCGCCGTGCCTGAAAGTCCGTACAATTTGAGCAGCTGGAGATCTCACGATAAGTGTTTTGCGCCGGGATCCAAACTTCAAGGTCATAGGTTTTGGCTGAAGAGAAGCTGGCGTCCCCTGAAGCTAACGCAATAACGCGATAAGGTAAATTCAATTTACGTAAAATATCTTCAGCATCAGCGGTCAACTTATCCAATTCCTGATAAGAGTCCTCCGGCTTAACATATTTGACCATTTCCACCTTATTGAACTGATGCAGTCGAATCAAACCACGCGTATCACGGCCGGCGCTACCAGCCTCAGAACGGAAACAAGGCGTCAAGGCGGTCAAATAAACTGGCAATTGCGCTTCGTCAAGGATCTCGTGACTATAATAATTGGTCAACGGCACTTCAGCAGTCGGGATCAAGGTCAAAGGTTCGCCTTCATTGATGATCGTATAAACATCCTCAGTGAACTTAGGAAATTGGCTCGTGCCAAACATCGCCTCATTATTGACCAAATAAGGTGGGATCACCTCTTGATAGCCTTCTTTACTGTGCTCGTCCAACATAAAATTGTACAAGGCCCGCTCTAGCTTCGCGCCAAGTCCTTTATAGTAGACAAAGCGCGTGCCGGCGACTTTGGCCCCTCGTTCGAAATCTAGAATACCTAATTTTTCACCCAGATCCCAGTGAGCCTGTGGGGTAAATTCGAATTGCCGTGGCGTTGACCATTTGCGCACTTCTTGATTGTAATCTTCATTGGGACCGACAGGAACGTCATCCGCAGGAATATTGGGTAACCGTACCAAGATATACGTAACCTGACCGTCCAGATCCGTCAAGTCCGCATCTAATGTTTTGATTTGATCGCCAACTGCTCGCATCGCCGCGATCTGCGCACTAGCATCGCCGTGTTCCCGTTTGACTTTGGCGATCTCAGCAGAAACTTGGTTACGTTGCTTCTTCAACTCTTCCGTAGCAACGATTTTCTCCCGTCGCTGTGTATCTAGCGCCAACAATTCATCGATCTCCGCTGCGGTGACCCCGCGTGACGCCAATTTATCCTTGATCCATTCTGGTTTTTGGCGAATCAACTTAATATCTAACATCCTGATCTTCCTTTCAAAATTGCGTACAAAAAAAACAGTCCATCCCTGTCTAGGGACGAACTGACTTCATTCGCGGTACCACCCAATTTCAGACTAATAGCGTCTGCACTCAACTGAATAACGGCCATGCCGTGCGACTCCTCGCCGCCCACATAGGAAATTGGAAAATGTCGCTCAACGGTTTGCACCAACCACCGTTTCTCTGACTCGACAATAGATTTCCTCAACGTGTTTGTTACATTAAATGTATCATTTTTGAGTTAAAAAGCAAGGGCAACTAGCCATATTTCCAAATTTCAGTGTTGTTCTTCAAGACGAGCCAACTCTAGCGATCCCCTGACCGCCGCAAAGTTCAGAGTCAACTTCGAAACTAAGCCATGATCAGCGTGACCGCCCGCCAAAAAATACCGGCCATACCGCACCAGCGCCTGATCCCAAAGCTCGCTACAACAAACTGATGCGCCGATCAATCAAGCTCATATTCGAAAGTCGCCAAGCCTTTGGTTAAATCTTGCTGGACCACGGTGAAGCCAGCCTTTTGATAAAGGTAAATGATCCGCTGAAAATCATCGCCACCATCAAAAGAAGACAATGACGCGTCGATCTTTTTGATCTCCAAACGACGGGCCAATTTGATCAACGCCGCCAATGACAGCTGCGCCAGCCCGTGGTTTTGATAATCGAAAAAGGCCAATTTAGATGCGGCCCCCAGTGTCTCCAGTACGGCAATGTGGATCTGCTTTTGCCAACCGTCATAATCAAACAGCAACTGATTCTGAAAATCGGTTCGGATCCGCCCTTGAGAATCCAGATTCATCCACGGGGTATAGACGAAAATTGAATTTGTTTTCTCCTTTCGCTGATCAAAATGAAAATCCGTGTAAACGATATACTGTTCCAAATGTTGGTCCACCAATGGCAGATCATTGTTTGTACTGCGCATCACACGAAGATCGGGGTTGTTTTCAAGTTCTTGCAGTCTGTGCTGAAACGAATCCATCTCTGCCATCCAATCACTCCATAAAATTTTACTCACAATCAGTATAACACAGCTTTTTAATGAAGAAAGTCCATTTTTTCCCGTAACCGTTGCCAACTATTGGCTGTCAACAAATAATATTTTTCATTGGTTTGCTCAATAAACTTGAAAGGCAAGGCGACATCATAGCGAAATTCAAAGCCTATTTTCTGCAAAAGCCGTGCTGAGCGTTCATTGTTTTCATAGTGTCCCGCCCACACTTCGGTCAAATTTAAATGGGGAAAAGCCCAATCTAGCAGGACTTGTAGCGCTTCGGTCATCAAACCCTGACCCCAATATTCCTGTAATAGGACAAATCCTAATTCTCTAGTCCGATCAAGACCACTGGCAGGATCGACCCCGCGCAGGTTCAATTCGACTAAGCCGACTGGTTGCTCATCAGCGCGCCGGACGATCACAAAACTATCCGGACGTTGTTGAAAAATCGTCAACACTTGCTGACATTCACCAGCGTTGCGGACAATTGCAAAGCCAGCCGTTTGGTGATAGAGTGGCGTTGTTCCTAGTTTATTGACCAGGGGTCCATCTGTATTTTGGAAGGGCCGTAAATAAATTCGCGACCCGCTTAATTTCATCATTTTCTCGCTCCTAGCTTTAAGAGAGCTTTCCTGAAAAGTAGCGCCCAATTCGATTCGTTTTTTCCTAACTATTTTTTATTTTACCTTATTTTGCTAAAAAAACTCAAAGGAGTGATCATCTTTGCAAAAAATCCAGTTCGATTTCACGACCCAGCATCATGATGGCCAGCCTTTACGCCTGACCGGTTTCATTCACGAACCAGGCCCACACTTGCCGCAAAAACAATGGCCCATCCTTTTCTTCATCCCCGGGGGCGGGTTGACCCATATCGAATCCGACGTTGACGATAATATCGCGCTAGCTTTTTATAACCATGGCTTCTCGACTTTCTACATGGATTATCGTTTTCGCGCTGATCAACAACCCCTGATGCCGGCGCCATTACTAGATCTCGCCAACGGGCTGCAGACGATCCATAGTCATGCCGCCGCTTGGCATCTTGATGTAGCGAAAACTGTTTTGGCCGGCTTTTCAATTGGTGGCTTATTGGCTAGTCTACTGGCCGATTTACCGCAAAATCAGCAATTCCTTGAGGAACACCATTTGGTCGGGCAACAATTAACCAGTCAAGCCTTGATCCTCGGCTATCCTGTCACCGACCTGACGATGGGTTGGCCGCATTCGGCCGCCGAGCTTCCCGAGATTGCCGCCGACCCAGCCCTTTACGTAGCTAAAAATTGGTTAACGCCGCAACATGTACCGACTTTTGTCTGGAACACGGCTACGGATGGCGCCGTTCCACCGCTGAATGCGCTTGATTACGTCACGACCTTAGTGAAAATGCAACTTCCCGTCGAATACCATTTATTCCATCATGGTCCGCACGGAATGGCCCTAGCAACCAAAGCTACCGCACGGCAGCCGATGCATCAAGAGGCGCATGTGGCTCATTGGACCGACTTGGCGGTCGAATGGTTGAATGCCCTGTGGCCACAAACATTCAGTGATTAGCAGCGTTGTTGTCCATGTCAACTATTGTAAGGAGGTTCATGGTAAGCTCTAGCAACTTTATTGGCACATTTTCAAGGCTACTCGACAGACACCACTTATTATTAGAAAAGAAGTTTTCAAAAAGACGATCTGCAATTTTTCCGCAGATCGTCTTTATTATTTATTCAATTAGTTAGTGGGTCGCTCAAAACAGGCGCAGCAACCACTGACTGCCATAAAGTAAAACATAGCTGTAAGCCGCGATCGTAAACGGTTTGAGGAAAATAATGATCAAAGCGAATTTCGTCCAAGTCATCTTGGTCAAGCCCGCCAACATCACTAAAATATCATCTGGCGCCATGGGTAGAAAAATCGCCAGCGCGAAGAAGCGGTCAAAGTAACGTTGATTTTTCGTTTTATCGATATATTTTTGATAGGCCTTCTCTGGGATCAGATGCAAGATGAAATCTTTGCCATAATGCCGCGCCAAAAAGAAACTAATGAAAGAACCGATCGCGATCCCAATGTAATTATAGAAAAATCCAGCGATCGGTCCGAACAAGAGCACACCGACAGCCGTACTGATCCCCCCGGGAATGATCGGGATCACGACTTGGATGATCTGGACGATGATAAATAACAATGGTCCGGCCACTTGACGTTGTGCTAAATATTCATGTAAAAGTGTTTGATTTTGAAAGATCCCTAACTGCCACCAGTAAATGGTCAAAATGACAATCCCAGTCATGGCCAGCGCAGTGACGATATTGATCAATCGTCGGCTTGTTTGTGTGGTCAAAAAAGACGCCTCCCTTGTCGATCACCTTGATGCTAAGATGATTATAGCAAGGCAGACGTCTGCATGCACGAAATCCGGCTAACGATCAACTAACACTTTTGTCATCTCGTACGCCCCGAGCTTCCTGATCCAACTAAGCCAACGTAACTTCTGGATGCCAGTCTTTGAAGTTCTTCACCGCGCCAATCAGGTTCGCGTCATTTGAAAAACGGCTGACCTGAATATCAACTGTCGCCGCAGTCAAGCTCGCCCATTTCAACAACTGGTTCACCCTTGTCGCCAAGATCTGGGGAAGATCCTTCCGAGCGGAAACACCACCGGCCAAAATGATTCGATCAGGATTGAAACTACTGATCAGATTGAACAGACCCTGAGCATTGTAGTCATAGAATTTATTCAACTCATTTTGCGCCAGCACATCGCCGGCCGCCGCTAAATCAAAAAGTTGTTTGCCGGTAACTGGCATCCCTCCAGGATTCTGCGTGTTGTAACGATTAGCCGCATTGACCACTGTCCCCATCTGACTCCAAGTCAATTCTGGTCCTAATTTCATGTAGCCGAACTCGCCGCCAACAAGATCACGACCGCGCACCAACTGTCGATTGACAATGACCGAACCGCCAATACCCGTGCCCAGCGCGATCACCAACGCGTTATTGACATCTTGGGCGCTACCTTGCCACAGTTCCGCCAAGGCGGCGCAGTTGGCGTCATTTTCCAGCGCGATCGGTAACCCACCAAACATTTCTGAAAAAGCGGCCTTGATTGGAAAATTATGGATATAGGGGATCGCGCTTTCACCCCTGATCTCGCCTTTTTCATTATCAACCACACCAGGTAACGAGAAAGCAACGCCATTGACGGTATCAACTGTGTTTTTCAACGCGGTGAAAGTCGTCTGCAATTTTTCCTGCATTTCCGTCCAAGTCGCTGGTGTCGTGAAAGCGGACTGCCGCGTTAGTTCATCCGCGGCCCAGACCCCATATTTCACACTAGTCCCGCCAAAATCAAATACAACGATTGCCATGATCTGCCTCCAAAAGAATCAAATAAGATACTTTAAATATAACACGAAATCAGTGGGAATGAGACCGTTTTCTCAAAAAAGCATAGACATTTTTTCCTATTGACTAGTCAGAATTCCCGACCGACCCAAATCTGAAAGTAGCCGCCACTTCAAGCCTAGTCTCAGCAATGCCGCTGGGCAACCAGTAGGGAAAAGCGATAGTGCTGCTGTAAGCTTAACTCACCTGCATTGATGTGGGGTGCCAGCACCTGCTGGGCTTGAGCCAATTTATCCCTAGTCATTTCTGGATAGTCGTGCAAATAGGCCAATAACTCTGATTCAGTTAATTTTTCCTCACTGACAAAATCAAAATGGACTTGCTGGATCTTCGCGAAATCCGCTGTCAAGCCGCGTTGATACTGATCCAAGCAGTGGGGATCGACTTCGGGGCGTTCTGGGGGCAAGGCTAGTTGGCGCAGTAGCGGCGTCAACAGCTCATCTTCCGCCTGAGTCAAGCGCAATACCAGCAGCCGTTGCGTGGCCAACATGCTCACTTGCCGCAATGACATCACGGAGAGCTCTGGCAACATACTGACAAAAACAACCGGATAGCGAACCCGTTGTTGTACCAGTTTTTGCCAGCTGGCTTGTTCCCACGTCAATCGCTCCGCTGGCTGGGTCTCAGTTGACCTCGCCGCCGCCAAAATGTTAGCTGCTGTAACTCGTTCGGTTGGCCCAGTTTGCTTGCCATGCTCAGTCGCCGCGTCCCATTTGGACTGCGCGGTTTGTTTACGTTGACCAACTTGGCGCGCCTTTTGCCACCGTTTTGCTAAGATCGCCAGCATCGCCGCCGAAAAATCGACCACATGGACTTTGACCCCTGACGCCGCGAGGGGCAAAGCAAAGCGTCCGGTACCACCGCCGAGATCTAATAACGGCACCGCAGCTGCAGGTAATAACTGTGCTCGCTGCAAATAGGCCAGCACTTGGGGCACATAGGCGATCGTGCTGTCCTGTTCTACTTGATAATACTCGGGCGCGAACTCATCCCAAGCTTGCTGTTGTGCCTTTATCTCCCCAAAATTGACCGGCGCAAAATGTCTCAACTCATCGCTCATCTGCTCAGCCCCCTTGAGGTTATTTTAGCACAGTCAATGATCAGACACGTCATCTCCCCAAAAAGGCGCTTGGTCTTGTGTGGCTGACCACTTATTCCAATACCGGTACCGTTCCGCAGGATATCTGGTTGAGAGTTGAACATGTTATCAATTGACCACAAAAAAGCCCCTTGCCCACGCAAATACGGGACAAGGAGGCACCGTAAAACATTAGTTGCTTTGACTACTTTTGCGCTGCTAATCTTCGCCATAAACTTTTTTAGCAAGATTGAAAGCTGACCATGCTTTCGGCCAGCCAGCGTAAAACGCCAGGTGAGTGATCAGTTCAACCACCTCTTGTTTGGTCACGCCGTTTTGTTGGGCGATTTTTAGGTGATCCGCTAATTGCGGTGCGCCCATCGCCAAAAGTGCGGCGCAAGTGATCAAGCTGCGATCATGAGCGGACATTTCCGCTTCTCGTGACCAGACTTGACCGAAAAGGACATCATCATTGAGTTCCGCGAACTTCGGCGCGAACTCACCGAGATTATCGCGACCTGCTGTTTGTTTTTTTGCCATTCTATTTACCTCCATCATATCTTTCTTTATCCGGTGCAATGATCAAACAGAATCACGCTATTGTTCAAAATCATTACTCGAACTAGCGCTAAATATCGTTGCGATCATTGCGATCCGTTTGTTGATTTTTTGATACCGGGCCTAGCTCAACCAACTTTGGCCAATTGCACCAGCCGCTCGTTCAAAAAAACAACGGGTTATTTTTTAGTCAACTGGCTATAACGAATTGGACCTAGTTGATCAGTCATCAAGGCTGGCGTATTGTTCCACGGAAACTGGCTCCAGCCATTCTGGCGTGCCCGTCGTGATCGCAATATGTGAGAACCAGCTATCCTTGGTCGCGCCATGCCAGTGCTTGACGCCATCATGAGTAACGACCACATCACCGGGATGAAGACGTCGCGCTGGTTGTCCCGCTTCCTGATACCAGCCTTCACCGCCAGTGACCAATAAAATCTGGTAACCTTGATGATGGATATGCCAATTATTGCGACAACCTGGCGAAAAGGTAACATTACCGACCCCCACATTGACCGCGGGATCAGCGACCAAATTTGCTAAATAACTTTGGCCTATAAAGTATTGGGCATAAGCGTCATTCTTGGCGCCGCGGGGAAAAATCACGCCATTTTCAACTGCTTCGTTTTTAATTTCTGACATTGGTGATACCTCCATTTTTTTAATCGTTTGCTGACAAACAGCCAACCAATTGGCAAGGGCCAAATCAGCACGTTGTACACGGCCGCCTCGGATCGCCAATGTTGGTAGGAGCTTGGCGCCCGGGCACAGTTGTGCTAAACGTTGATCACTATCGCCACAGCCGCTACCCTCATGCGTACAAAAAGGGAAAAGCCACCGATCCTGCCAATCCTGACTTTGCAAATAAGTGCTGACGATCTGGGGCAAAGTCCCCCACCAGACCGGAAAGCCGAGAAATATCGACCTAGCGGATACTGATCCAACAGTCATTGGTCGCCAGACCACACATTGGGCAGACAACAGTTCCTGCTGACTTCGCGCCAGTGTCTTTTCGTAGTCAGTCGCATAGGGCTCTAACGGCTGTATTTCTTGCAAGGGCGCGTCCAGGCGTTGGCCGATCTTTTCAGCGAGCACCGCTGTGTTGCCTATCGTCAATGCTTTGATCGCGCCACTAACAAAATTTTCGCCAGCATGGGAAAAATAAATCACAACAGCCGCCATCAGCCACCTCCTTCACAAAATAATGGGTACTGCCACGTTTTGACCTCGGCTCTCAACTCAACCACCTTTTTAGGAAATGGCCTGGTGCCATCGAAACAATTGCGTAGCCAAGTGGGAACCGCAGTTGTGCTAAGTCCGTTTCAATAAAAAAAGCCCGGACAGCCGTCGATAGGTTCATCGTACAGCCACCCTGGCCTAATTACCAATACTTAAAAAATCGCCCATCATGCTTCAAAAGCATGTTTGAAGCGACGAATCAACTCAGCCACTACTGGTGTGTGTAGCCGTGACTTCCAAGCCAGAATACAATGCGTCTTGATCGCGGGCGCCAAAGGAACAAAAACCAGATCAGCGCCTAATCGATCCGTCACCGCCCCCGCGATCGTGACGGCCGCCCCCACGTCATGGGCAACTAAGGGGAACACATTGAAACTTAAATTATAGGTCCCGACCACGTTCAATTTTGAAAAAGGCACCCCAGCAAAAGCGCTGATCAGTTGTTGGACTGGTTCGCGGCTGGTACAAAGCAAGGGGGTGCCAAGCAGATCAGCGGCTTGGATCGTTGTTTTTTGCGCCAAAAAATTACTTTTTGAAACCAGCAGTCCCCAACGTTCTTCTCGGGGTAAGGTCAATGTCTCAAAAGTCTTGGTCATCACCGGTTCCAATAAAATCGCTAAATCAAGCAAGCCCTTTTCCAACCGGTCACTGATCTCATCGCTGGTCGCCGCGACCAATTCAAAATGAACTTGGGGATAATCGCTGACCAACTCCTCCAACATCAAAGCCAAAGTATCCGAGTTATCTGCCTCGACACAACCGATCGTAAAACTACCGCTTAATTGTTGCTGTTGTTTCTGGCGTAACGCCTCTTCCAGCTGCTGATCCAATTGAAGGATCTCCGCGGCCCGCTCCTTCAAAAATAATCCCGCCTGTGTCAGCATCAAGCGCTTATGTTGCCGGTCAAACAATGGCTCGCCCACTTCCGCCTCCAATTCATGGATCTGACGACTCAAAGTCGGTTGAGTAATATGCAATGCTTTGGCCGCCTGGGAAATATTCTGCTCCGTCGCCACCGTCCAAAAATAACGCAACAACCTGATCTCCATATCGAGCTCACCTCACTGATTTCTACTTCCGATATAACCAGTATACAATGAAACGAGTGGTTGCAAGTCGTGGTTATTCTTAAAAGGCGTTTTTTGTAAGCAATCATTCTTGGGAAAAGCGCCCTTGATCGGCGATCACGATAAATTCGCTGGAAAAGATATTGACAACCCTCGCATTTCTCGGTATGATTTTACTTGTGCCTGTTAACATTGCCGCTTTAGCTCAGCAGGTAGAGCACCACCATGGTAAGGTGGGGGTCGCCGGTTCAAATCCGGCAAGCGGCTTGATTTAACGACTGATCTTGCAGTCTTAAAGTCTCACTAATAACCCTGAATGCTGATTTAAGAGCATTTAGGGTTTTACTTTTTGGAGCGAGCTGGTGAGTGGCTCAGCTGCGGTGCGCTTCGCAGATGGTGGTCTTGCTTGCTCGGTCACCAGTGGTTGCTCTCAATGCGGATCCTCAGCGTTATTATTTTAGACGGCCTCACTGTCGGTCAGCGCTCCGAAATATTTCAAGAAAGAAGTGGCAGCCATGTCAGCGAGATTGATCATCATTCGCGGAAACTCGGCCAGTGGTAAAACGACCACGGCGCAACAGTTACAGTTGGCGCTTCAGCCGGCTCAGACGCTTTTGATCTCCCAAGATGTCGTGCGTCGCGATATGTTGCATGCGCCGGACCATACTGGTAATTTGGCGCTTGAATTGATCCGTGATCTGGCTGCTTTTGGGCAGCGACACTGTCAGTATGTGATCTTAGAAGGGATCCTCAAGTCTTCTGTTTACCGGGAGATGCTGCTTGATATCAGCGCGACTTTTCCGCGACCTGCGCTGGTTTATTATTTTGATCTGCCTTTTTCAGTAACCGTGCAGCGCCACGAATTACGTCCTAATGCTACTGCGTTTGGTCGGCGTGAGCTGGCCGCTTGGTGGCAAAATCACGACCAGTTGGGCACGCCTAATGAAACGATTTTCACCCAAGATCAAACGCTGACACAACGGGTCCAACAGATCCAATTCGATCTGAGTCACTAGTCTCGAATTCCCTTACGAAAGAACGTAGCACCAAAAAAACGAACGGTTGCATTCTTTTTTATTCCGCGTTAGTCCTAGCGACAATGGCCCAGCTTAAATTAGTTAGCTCGCGAACCTGACTAGTTAAGCTTGCCTTTAGTCCGAAGTGCTGGTGATCGAACTTCTTCTTACTTATTCCTAGGATAAGCCCCTTTATTTTACATCTCGTGAAAAACGTGGTAATTTAGAAGCGAATGAACGGGATGGTGCTCCCGATAACTGCGATAAAGCTGATGGCGCCTGCTTAGATGATCTAATCGACCACGTCCTACGTGGATTAGTTCGTTTGTCTAAGCAGGCGTCTTTTTATGCTTTTGGTAGGATCGGCGCACCAAAAAATAAGGGGGAAATAGCATGACAGTTGTAATTGAAAATGTGAAGGCACGAGAGATCTTCGATTCGCGGGGCAATCCGACGATCGAAGCCGATGTGATTTTATCCGACGGTACTTTAGGCCGAGCAGAGGTTCCTTCTGGCGCTTCTACTGGCGATCGTGAGGCTGTTGAGCTGCGTGATGGCGGTACTCGTTTGCTGGGCAAAGGCGTTCTCAAGGCGGTCGCCAATGTTAATAGTAAAATCAAAAAAGCGTTGATCGGCCAAGATCCTTGCCAACAAGCGGAAATCGATAAAATCATGATCGACTTAGATGGCACGCCCAACAAGGCTCGTCTTGGCGCCAACGCGATCTTAGGTGTCTCAATGGCGACGGCCCGCGCAGCTGCTGCTAGCAAACATTTGCCATTGTATCGTTACTTAGGTGGCGTTGATCTGGAATTGCCGCAACCGTTCTTCAATGTGATCAACGGTGGTGTTCATGCCGACTCCGGCATCGCTGTTCAAGAATTTCTGATCACCCCGATCGAGCGCACCAGCTTCCGGGATGGTATGGAAAAAATTGCCAACATTTATCATACTTTGAAGAAGGTTTTAGCCAAAGAAGGCTATGAAACTGCGGTTGGCGATGAAGGTGGCTTTGCGCCGAAATTAGGTAGCACTGAAGAAGCCATCGAAATGTTGTACCGCGCCATCAAAGCAGCCGGCTACGAGCCTGGTAGTGAGATCGGCATTGCCATTGACCCCGCTTCTAGCGAATTCTACTCCGACGAAACGCACAAATACAGTTTTGAAGGCAAAGAACTGGATTCAGACGAACTCTTGGTCTACTACCAAAAATTAGTCGCGGAATATCCAGCGCTGATCTCCATCGAAGATGGTTTCTCCGAACATGACTGGGATGGGTTCAAGAAGCAAACCGAGGTTCAAGGCAAACAGATCCAACTGATCGGCGACGATATTTTTGTCACCAATCCTAAGATCTTCAAGGAAGGCATTGATAAAGGGGTTGCTAACTCGATCCTGATCAAGCTGAATCAGATCGGCACCGTCACCGAAACGATCGACACGATCAAGATGGCCCGGGCAAATGGCTATACCACAATGATCTCCCATCGTTCGGGAGAAACTGGCGATACTTTCATCGCTGACTTCGCGGTCGCCATGAATGCCGGTCAAATCAAGACAGGCTCAATGGCGCGGAGTGAACGGGTCGAGAAGTACAATCAATTCCTGCGGATCGAAGAAGAGTTAGGCGGCAATGTTGGTCTGGCTCACTTCCCGAAACGCTAAATCAAATCTGGCTCCAAAATTCTAACCAATTTACAACCCAAAGCAAAAAGGTCGCTGTTCGCCCAGCGGCCTTTTTGTAAACTGATTTTTCTGAATGCTAAAGTAATGACAAACTCCCAATCGATCACGCTGTGCAGTCGCGGGGATTTTGCAGCGATGCTTGGAGTCATCAGATCATTGATTTATTGATCGTCGTACTTTTTTTGATCATCCGTCTGTGGGAGCTGGTGCCGTTCGGCGGTGTGCTCAGGCTCGCCGGTAATGCTATCGTGTTCATGATGATGGTGATGATGCGCTGGTTTGGCCGCTTCCGGATGGATCTTGTCGTAGCGGACCGCCGCTTCATCTTCATCCAAGTACCGCAAACTGATTTTGTTTGATTTACCCAAAATCAGCGGCACTTTTTCAACGACCACATCCGCGAATTCCAAGCCGAACCATGAAGCCGGATTGCTGGTAATATTCTGTAACCCGACCCGCATTTGGATCATCGTTCGCTCAAACGACTTGATCTGCGTCGCTGGTGAGATGACATCTTGAACAATAACAAAACTGAAATCACCGACATCCCGGCCAACGATCGTTGTGTATTTCTTCGGTTGTGGGTCGATCTGACCACGTTCGATCATTTCATGAACGATCGCCCGGAGATAAACATTGACCCGTTGCTCGCGACGGAAACCTAGATAAAGCTGAACATTGATCACATTACGAGTACCCAGTGTGTCAACACTATATTCCGCGGTATACGGTTCATCCGTCACATTGACGGTAACAAACCAGTAGGCTTTAGCTCGTTTTGGCCGCTTATCCAAGATCGAATACATCATTTCCCGCTTGATTTGATTGCCGGGCTTGACCTTCGCCATGTAGACCACATTATCGGAATAAGTAGGCAGGCCTTCGTCATTGCTCAGGCGACTTAATTGATCCTTATAATCATCCAAGCAAACATAAGCGGAGCGATATTCTTCGCGATCGCGGATCCGATTGCCATAATACCAGATATACATCACCAGTAAGATCACCCCAGCGATGATCGCGGTCACGTAGCCACCGTGGACAAATTTGACCAGTGACGAGACCAGAAACATCCCTTCAATGATCCCGAAGAAGACGACCATCAAAGCTGCCCAAACCAATTTAACATGGCGTAATCGTAAGAATTGGTACAACAGCAAAGTGGTCATCAGCATCGTGACCGTGATCGCTAAACCATAAGCCGCTTCCATATGCGAAGAGGTCTGGAAATAAGCGATGATCCCTAAGCAGGCGATCCATAAAATATTATTGACCAAAGGAATGTAGATCTGCCCATGTTTTTCTGTTGGATAAACGATTTTCATCCGTGGGAAAAATTTCAAACGAACGGCTTCGGAAACCAACGTATAAGAACCGGTGATCAGCGCTTGCGAGGCAATGATCGCGGCCAGCGTCGCCAAAACGATCCCGATCAAACGCCAGTCTCCCGGCAACATCTCGAAAAACGGATTGAAAGTCGGATCCTTGGCAAAAGCAGCGTTATTAGCATTGTTCATGACCCAGACCCCTTGGCCTAGATAATTCAACATCAAGCTAACAAAGACAAAGGGCCAACTACCATAGATATTGACCCGACCAACGTGACCAACGTCAGAATACAGCGCCTCAGCCCCGGTGGTCGCCAGAAAGACACTGCCGAGGATGAAGACACCCACATGATTATCAGGATTGAAGAACAATAAATTGATCGCGTAATAGGGATTTAAAGCCCGCAGGATCGAGAAATCCGCAGTCATATGGAGAAAACCACTAACACCGAGAAAAAGGAACCAGAAAAACATGATCGGACCAAAGGCGCGCCCGATCGCCGTGGTCCCAAAACGTTGAATTATAAATAGGAAAGAAAGAATGATCACCGTAATAAGGATGACTTCTTTTTGCGTTTTGACCGGTTCCCAACCATTGAATTGGATCCCTTTTAACCCTTCGATCGCCGTCGTGACTGTGACAGCCGGGGTCAACATCCCATCCGCCAATAAAGCCGCGCCACCGATCAAAGCCGGATAGATCAACCATTTTTTCCGCCGCCGCACCAAGGCGTAGAGTGAGAAGATCCCACCCTCACCATGATTAGTGGCCTTCAAGGCGATCAAGACATACTTGATCGTCGTCAGCAACATCACCGTCCAAAAAATCAATGAAATACTGCCCAAGATCATCGAGCGCGAAGCTGTATTCAAACCACCATTATCGCTAATGATCGTCTTCATAACATATAGCGGCGAGGTGCCAATATCACCATAAACGATCCCAATGGTGATCAATAGACCGGCCATTGAGATCGCGCTCCGCTTTTTTGCATTTAACCGCATTTTATCTTCCTCCAGCATAACTATCCCTTGGCCTTTCTGCCCACGCGCGCCACCGCATGAAAAAAAGCTCTCCTGCAAGTCAAACAGGTCATTTCATTTATCCTAGGCCAACCTGCACGTCTTGAGAACTAAGCCAATGCCGCTACTTTACAAGACTTAAGCCCGACTGTCAATAGAAAAAGTGAAGAAAAAATTAAATTTCATTTGGTCCCTTTGACCACTGGACTTGTTGCGCAAAATAACGCTGCAAAACTATTTTCAGCGCGACGCCCCGATGTCTTGATCCCCAGCGAGATCCAGAGCAGCTAAGTGGCCATCAATGAAAAAATGCTTGCGCCAGACTAGCCGGCACAAGCAAGGACCGGCGCCGATCAGGCCTCCGGTGTCGCGATTTTATTGACAAAAATATAACTAGCTGATTTAAAACTGACCGGGATCGTTGCGCCGGCGCTGGTCCGCACGACGATCGGCCCTTCAAATGGTTCGTGCCGTAAAACTGTCATTTCCGTCCCTAACGGCAGACCTAAATTCTGATAATATGACAGAAACTCATGATTATCGATCACCCGCTTGATCTGAACCACCGTACCATCATCGATATCGACCAAGACCTGATCATTTGAATCTGTCTCCTCGGCATTTCCGGGAATGATCCCACCATGAGGACACCGTTCAGGCTGATCCAAATAGTCATTCAAACGCTGGATCAACATCCCATCAGTCGCATGTTCCAGCACATCAGCCGCCTCATGGACCTCACCGATATTGTAATTCAACTTATCATGCAGAAAAACTTCCCAGATCCGATGTCGTCGCACCAGATTCGTGGCGATCTCCCGCCCTTTGTCAGTCAGTGAGATCTCGTTATAAGGTGTGTGGCTGACCAACTTTTCTTTGGCCAAACTCGTCAACATCTCTGTAACTGAGGGCGCGCTGACCTGCAGAATATCCGCGATGTTTTTATTTGTGATCTTGCGTTGATCATGATTCAACTCATAGATCGCTTTTAAATAATTTTCCTGACTTGGTGACATTGTCCCAACCTCCAAGCGTGCATCTCGATCCAATGTTACAGCTTCCATTATACCGTATTTAACAATTTACTGCATGGAAAAACGAAGCGCTTTATTTTCGGCGGTCCTTGACCCAAAAGCCAGAAATCCCCGTCGAGCTTGCGGCTTCGTTAAAAGTGATTCCGCTACATTCTCCAGATACATATCTCTGGGCTTACATCGATGGAATAAGCACGAATACTAGCCAGATGACAACTAGGATCAATAAGATCAAGACGAATATCGATAGCCGTAACATTACTTTGTTTTGTTTCTTAAAGCCAAGGCACATCAGCACAAGTGCCATCAAGAAAAGAAGCGCTAAATATTTAACCATGAAAATAGCTGACCTTTCCAGGTGTTTTTAATTGTTTACTATCGGTACCTTACGATCCCATTATAAACCGGGCCAACCATTTTTGACACAGCAGCCTAAAGCCAAATCAATAGAATCATCAGAAATAAAAAAAGAGAAGGTCGCAGAAATCAACTTTCTCTTGACTAATATATAGAAAAGACACCGCCCCAAAAGACGATGTCGTAATCAAGTCAAAACTTAAGTTATGGGTTGTCGCAACTAATACTAGCGCTTAAATTAAAGCCGTTTGCCAAATGATGGCGCCCAACCACTGACCGACTGGGAAGTGACGCTTTGGCCAGGTGCTGGTGAATGAATATACCGACCACCGCCAACGTAAACGCCAACGTGATAAGCGGACCCAACGCCGCCCCAGAAGACCAGGTCGCCGGCTTGTAAGCTACCGACTGACACGTAAGAACCGAGACGACTCATTGCTTCAGAAGTCCGTGGTAATGAAATCCCTGCTTGCGCAGCTGCGTAATAGATCAAACCAGAACAGTCAAAGCCTGCTGGTGAAGTACCGCCCCAGACATAAGGAACACCAATGTACTTAGCCGCGTTCGAAGCGATCGTGCCACCAACAACAGAAGGGGCTGAATTGTTGCTACTTTGCGCTGTTTTCACAGTTGCTGTTGAATTTCGAGTCGTTGCCGTTGTCGTCGCAACACGGGAAGTAGCAGCGGCGGCCGCAGCAGCCACGTCACTTTGCAATTTTGCGATTTCTGCTTTGTTGTCATCGATCTTCTTAGCCAAAGCAGCTTGTGCTGCTTGCGCGGAATCTTTTTGTGAATCTAAGCTTGCTTTTTCAGTCACTAACTTTGCTTTGGTCGCAACCAAACTTGACTTCTGGTCAGCTTGCTTCGTCCGCAAAGTCTCAATGCTGGCCTTGCTTTCATTGACCGCGTCCATGGCGTCTTTGTTCGCTGTATTCAGGCTACGAACAGCGACTGAACGTGATAAAGCCTCGCTCAAAGAATCAGCGCTCAACACGAAGTCAACGTAAACATTACCGGTCACACTATTTGAAGACTCGTTTTGTAATGATTTCAGTTGTTCGCGTAAAACGGACTTACGATTCTTTAATTCTTTCTTGGCCACGGTGATCTCTTGATCAGATTTCTTGATCGCGCCTTCGATCGTGACGATCTTATCATTAGCCGCATTGATTGCCAACACTTTGTTGGAGACCGCATTGGATAATTTCGCGACCTGATTTTGTTGCTCACTCAATTGGGACAACAAATCATTGTTGGCACTCTTCTTACTGGCGATCGAGCTTTGCGCGTTGGAAACTTCGTCGGCGCTAACTGAACTGACGCCCATAAATGTTGGCGCTGCTAAAAGCAAAGCTGCTGCGGTAACCGCAATACGTTTTGTTATTTTCTTCAAAGTTTGTACACTCCCATAACTTAATTACAAGTCGCATTATAGCATGCGGACTATTACACGATGGTTACAGCGAGTCAAAGTTCATGTGACTTATATTACGTTAGTGTAACATTTCGCCAGAAAGCCTATTATAGCAACGATCTGATTACCATTTTTCTTTAAAAAAAGTTTTAATATTAGCTTGACTTGATCCTAATCAACCGTTTACATTGCTTTTCTGATTAAAAATCTTATCATTTATTACGGCACGGACGGCATTGAAAAGACCTCGGTCCAATTCAGGCCGAGGTCACAGATCATTTATTGGTATTGTTTGCTGATGAATTGAAGCTGAACGGGAGACCGGGCAACACTTAGTAAGGGCTGTGGATATAAGTATAAGCGCCGACATTCCCGATAGTTTGCAGATTAGGACCTGCGGGCGAGCCGAAGCCCATGCCGCCTTGCGAGATCGTGATCGTCCCGGTCGCCGCATTATAAGATTCGACGTAGGCAACATGACCGTAGCCTGGCGCTGCTACCCAGTTACCGACCAATTGACCGCCGCCAAAACTAACGATCGCACCAGCGGCTGGCGTATTATTGACTGTAAAACCTGCTGCCCGAGCGCTGTAGCCCCATTGACCACCATTGCCCCAATGACCGCCAGCCCAGCCTGAACGTTGATAAGCATACCAAGTACATTGGCCCCAAGCGTATGGGTTAGCGCCAGAATGATTGACTGAGGGACGGCCAGCATTAACATTAGGCGTAGTTGCCAGCGGTTGCGCGACAACTTTTTTAGCAGCCGCCTTTTGCGCAGCTGTCGCGGTTTGTAAACTAACTTGTAAGTTCTCTAAGAGATCCTGATTAGCGGCGATCTTCGTCTGTAAGTTGGTGACCGCGCCTTGAGCTTGTTGTTGCGCCTTGACCAGCGCTGTTTTTTCCGTAACTAATTTAGCTTTATTGACCACCAGACCCTTTTGCTTTTGATCTTGCTCGTCCTTCAAGCTGACCAATTCAGCCTTGGATTCGCTGACTGCAGCCATCGCCTGTTGATTAGCTTGGTTGAGTTTGCCCACGGTCAGCGTCCGTGAGAATAATTCGCTGAGGTTATCACTGCTGAAAATAAAATCAACATAGATGTTCCCAGAAACGCTAGATGTTGATTGCTTCTGTAATTGGATCAACTGTTCCTTCAAAACAGACCGGCGATTTTTAAGTTTCGTGGTCGTTGTGTCGATTTTAGTGGCAATGACTTGAAGCCGCTTTTGTGAGGCTGTGATCGCATCTTCCGCCTGGGTGATCGCCTGATTTTTAGCGACGACCTGCTTGTCGTAACCCCAGACTTTGCTTTGTAATGTTTCCAGTTGCGCTGCCAAGTTCTGCTTCTGTGACTTGCCCTGCGCTAGTTGCGACCGTTCTGAATCGATCGTGGTCGCGCTGACCGTCGTTGCTTGTGCTACTGCCGAACTTGCTAAAAGAACTACCGTTAAAACTCGAATTAACTGCCCTGTCCGCTTCTTCATCAATTGAACACTCCCATAACTTCATCAAGGATTTCATTATAGCATGATAAAGGTTACACAATTGTTACACGCGGCCGAAGTTCATGTGACATATATTACAGTTTGGTAACAAGCGCACAAAAAGAACCGTCAAGTCCTCGACCACGACCGACCAAACAATTGGCCGCCCGTAGTGGACCCAACGATTCTATTTTTTATAAACTTACTTGCTATTAGCCAAACTAGCACTGATCCAGTGGTTTATTTTGACCTAGTAAGGGCTATGGACGTACGTGTAGGCGCCAACATTGCTGATGGTCTGAAGATTAGGACCACCTGGTGAAGAAAAGCCCATGCCGCCTTGCGAGATCGTGATCGTCCCGGCCGCAGCGTTATAGGATTCGACGTAGGCCACATGACCATACTGTCCGTCAGCAGTCCACTGACCGCCGACGGATTGACCAGCGGCAAAACTAACGATCGCACCAGCTGCCGGCGTGTGGTTGACAGTAAAGCCAGCCGCCCGCGCGCTATTGCCCCAATCGGCGCCATTGCCCCAGCTACCGCCAGCCCAACCGGAACGGGCATAAGCGTACCAAGTACACTGACCCCAAGCATAAGGGTTGTTGCTGGTATGGGTCACATTTGGTGTTCCAGAAGCCGTACTACTAGAACCTGAACCAACATTGTTGCTGCCACTGTTACTGGTACTCCCGGTACTGCTGTTCGTACTTGTCGTGACCGTACTAGCTTTTACCGCTGCTTTACGTGCCGTCTCCGCCGCTGCGGCCGCTGCCGCGTTAGCCTTTTCTTGCGCCGCCGTGGAAACAGCGGACTTCAAAGTGACCTGCAAGTTTTCCAAAAGATCTTGATTAGCTGTCACTTCGGCTTGTAAGTTGTTGACTGCAACATTAGCGGCCTTTTGGGCGGTAACTAAGTCGGCTTTATCATTGACCAATTGCGCTTTGCTGGCGACTAAAGCCTGTTGCTTAGCGTCTTGCTCCTGCTTCAGATCCTTCAATTTATTCTCAGATTCCTGAACCGCGGCCATGGCTTCCTGATTGGCCTTATTTAATTTGCTCACCGCGAACGACCGCGATAATAATTCGGTAAACCCATCACTGCTTAAAACAAAATCAACATAAACATTGCCGGAAACACTATTACTGGATTGTTTCTGTAATTCGATCAATTGATTCTTCAAAATCGTCCGGCGATTTTTCAATTCCTTGGTCGTTACTGTGATCTCACCCGCGATTTGATCCAAACGCGTTTGCGAAGCAGCAATATCATCAGTTACTTTGGCGATCGCCTGATTTTTGGCAACGACTTTTTTATCCAAACTCCACACTTTACTCTGGAGTTCATTCATTTGGGCAATCAACTTTTCTTTTTTAGCTTGATTACTGGAAATTGCGGACTGCGCTTCTGAGATCGAATCAGCGTGAACGGTTCCGACTTGAGCCATCACTGGACCGGCTAACAAAAGCACGGCTGCGCCTACGAATAATGTGCGATTACGTTTTTTCAAATTGTACACTCCCATGACTTATTACTTTGGAATTATAGCACGCGAACCTTTACGAGAAAGTTACAGCCCTGCGAAGAAGTTATGACATCGCCGCGGTGAAATCACATTATCACTAGCTGCAAACGGCCGATCAGTGGTCATCTCGGTATTCCTTTCATGAAAAAACTGATCAAGGCGTTAGTCAGATCCTTTGTTTATTTTCGTTTCTGCTCGTGCTGCGTCTAAAATGTTTTCAATTTTGCCCTGCGGTTTGACTGAGGTTTCTATATCTTGGCCGCGATCTGCGTTGCGTGTGGTGGGCAGGCTCGCTGTGCTCCCGTATCTTGGCCGTAACTTCCACTGCGTGGTTCGGGGTGAGCTCGCTGTGGGCGTCACTTTGAGCTTCGCAAAGTACACGAATCTCAAAGCTGAGCCTTGGTCTAAGTGGCACAGCCACTAAGACCAATTTCACGGCGATCTCACCCC
>NZ_BROC01000040.1 GCF_024345205.1 Lapidilactobacillus luobeiensis
AAGGCCTGATTTTAAGACTCGCAAAGCGAGGCTTAAAACAGCGCCCACAGCGAGCTCACCCGCCACACGCAACGCAGACCGCGGCCAAGATTGAAACAGAACAGATGCCCACAGCAAGCTCACTCCGAACCGCGCAGTGCCAGTGCCAGTCAAGGAACAAGAATCATCCATGCAGAATTGCAATCGTTGGACAGCACCCGGCTTACTTTTCTATAATGAAGTTACAAATTGGGGACTCATCTTGTTGTTAAGGTGAGAAAAGGAGTGGGTAGGATGCAAAAGCTTTTTGACTTCTTGGAGCGACGCTTATTACCACCATTAAATAAGGTGGCGAACACAAAAGTGATTCGGGGAATCATGAATGCGGGGCTGACGGCAGTACCGTTCACGATCGTGGCTTCAATTTTCTTGATCATCAACAATCTGCCCCAGATCTTTCCCTTCGCGGCAGATTTCTTTCAACGCACGATTTTACGCTTCAGTGGTTTCTATATGGTCGCCAGTATGATGGCTTTGGGTTCGATCGCGATCTATTACGCCTTGGCGGTCGGCTATTATTATGTGGAAGAATATCGGCGCAGTGGTGAGGAACAACTGAATAGTTTCACAGGCGCGATCCTAGCGTTACTGGCGTTCTTGATGACGATCCCTTCGGTGGCTTTTGTTAAGGGGACTGCGACAACGAAAACAACGCCGATCACGGCAGGTTCGGGAACTGTTGCCGGCGTCACGTTCTCAGGTGGTTGGCTCAGTCGCTTCGGCGGGGTCGGCATTTTCATCGCGATCATTACGGGGATCTTGGCGGTGCAGATCTATCGCTGGTGCATCAATCATCATGTGACGATCAAAATGCCTGCTGGGGTCCCAGATGGGGTCAGTCGTTCATTTGCTTCATTGATCCCTTCGATTTTGATCGCCATCGTGATGATCGTCATCAATCTTTTACTTGGTCTGGCGGGGACTGATCTGCATCAACTGTTGTCAGCGCCTTTTGCTTTTGTCAAAAATCTAACCGGATCTTGGCTGGGGATGGTGGTGATCTTGTTGCTGATCCATCTATTATGGATCGTCGGAGTGCATGGCACGGCAATTGTCAAAAACAGCTTTGTCAATCCGATCTTGCTGGTGGCTTTGACGGAAAATATCAAAGGCGGTCACAATATTTTCGCCGGTGATTTCATTAATATGTGGGTCTTTATTGGCGGCGCTGGCGGTACATTAGGACTGGTCCTCTTAATGAATTTCGCGGCTAAGTCGCAACAGCTACGTGTTTTAGGGCGGACCGCGTTGTTACCAGGTATCTTCAATATCAATGAGCCCGTCATCTTTGGGGCGCCGATCGTCTACAATCCCTACCTGATCTTACCTTTTATTATCAATCCGATCGTGACTGCATCGTTGGCCTATTTTGCTATCAGGATCGGTTTGGTCGCTCAGGTCAGTTCGAGTATTGCCTGGATCTTGCCAGTTGGTTTTGGCGCTTGGTTGGGGACCAGCGGTAATTTTCCCGCCGCGATCTTGGCGCTAGTCAATCTGGCTGTCTCCATTGTGATCTACTATCCCTTCTTCAAGCTTTACGACCAAAAATTGGCGGCCGCAGAGCAACCGGTTTCCCCAGAGGTGGTCTGATCAGGCTGTTTAGCGTTAGTGTTGCTGGTCTGACTGATCGGTTTGGTCGCGCCAGCTGTTTAAGATCTCAAGAAAGGGTGATCCAATGAAAATCGTGGCAGTGATCGATTCATTCAAGGGATGCGCGACTTCGACTGAGCTTAATCAAGCCGCCTTGGCGGGCGTGCCCGCGGCGATCGATACAGTCAGTGTGCCGATCGCCGATGGTGGCGAGGGCAGTTTGGCGGTGGTGCAACAGGTGCTTGGCGGTGATCTGAAAACGGCCGTCGTCCATGATCCTTTAGGCCGTAAGATCCACGCGCCTTATTTGCTCGTCCAAGCCGGCGGACGGCGGACCGCTTTTATTGAAGTAGCCCAAGTTTTGGGGCTTGATCTCGTGACCCCAGTCTCTGAACAAACCGCCCAGCTTAGTTCCTCTTTTGGGCTCGGCGAATTGCTCAAAATAGTGTTGACTCAAAATGTTCAGCAGATCGAGATCGCCTTAGGAGGTAGTGCTACCTCTGATGGCGGTTTAGGATTACTTGCTGGTCTGACCGCCACCAGCACCACAGATTTTGTGCCTGATCCATTATGGTCGACAGCAGACCCACAAATCGATTGGACCGCTTTAAAGGCAGCACGGCGAAGTTTACACGGGGTCAGTTTAGTTGGATTAAGTGATGTTCAGACCCCGTTTTCTGGCACAATTGGGTTTGCCCGGATTTTTGCACCACAAAAGGGCGCTGGGCCTGAGACGGTCACGCGCTTGGCGCGGCGTTCTGAAGAAATGCGGCAGCAAGTCTGTCAAACCACTCAACTCGATTTGAATCTCGTGCCAGGTAGTGGCGCCGCCGGTGGGATCGGTGGTATGTTGGCGTTATTAGGAGGTCAGCTGCGCCCGGGTTTTACGGAACTGGCGCGCTTGCTGGATCTTGAAACGACGTTAGCGAATGCAGATCTTGTGATCACCGGTGAAGGTCGGATCGATGAGCAGACCGCCACGGGCAAAGTACCTTATGGCGTCGCCTGCCTGGCACATAAACATCAGGTACCTGTGCTAGCGCTATGTGGGGCGCGACAACATGAACTCGGCTTGATGAGCCAGCTGACCTTGGGCTGTTTTTGTATCCAACCAGGGCCAGTCTCTTTAGAGGTCGCCTTGGATCATGATCAGACCTTACTCAACGTGACCCGCTTGTCTCAAGAATTGGTGCGCGTCTTCCTAGCCGGCCATTAAGTTCAACGCCTAAAAAAGAGCCCCTTTGCGGACTCTTTTTTGCTTGGGGAAAATGCTATACTCTATACTGATGAGGTATATCTTCTAAGACAGCACTTACTGACTTTACAGAAACAAAGGAGCAATGATGATGACAGATCAAGATAGTATGGCAAAAATCAACCAGTTTCGCGATGAACGGCACTGGCGACAATTTCATAATGAGAAAGATTTGGCGATCTCTATCTCACTAGAGGCTAGTGAGTTGTTGGAGCTTTTTCAATGGAAGACCTCAGCGGAGGCTAAGCAAAAACCTGAACGGCTAAAGGAAGAATTGGCTGATGTGCTGATCTATGCTTACATGTTGGCGGATAATTTGGATTTAGACATTGATGAGATCATAGCGGCGAAATTGGCGAAGAATGCCAAAAAGTATCCAGTCGCAACGAGTCATGATCTAAAAGAGACCAAGCATCACAGCTTCGATTGATCCAGTGAGCTTTGGCATGAGCTTGTGGTGGCTGGCCCAGAACAAAAAAGGAGTTTTCTTCACTTTGTCGCGCGCAGAAGATCAGGTCGGTCAGCGCTTCGAACAAAGTAAGGAAAACTCTTATTTTTTAAAGTATTTTAGTGAGGAGCACTTTATGAACAGGTTGGGTTCAGTATTATAATAGGAAGAACTAGCGTCAAGAAAGGATCATAGGCGATTAGATAGCTGCTTGGGCGGCTTTTTTGGCGGTGAGTTGATCGATGGCTTGATAAAGACTAGCGACCATATATTTCGCGTGATCACGGACGATCTGTGGGCTACCTTTGAAAGTGAAGCCGTTAGCGCAAACGTCCAACATCGGTAGATCATTGTAAGAGTCGCCGATGCAAGCAACGTTACGATCGGCAAGTCCATAATAATCTTGGATGATCTTCAAGGCATGTCCTTTAGATGTCTGCCAGTTGACACAGTCGATCTCGGTCCCGTTTTGGAAACCGCGGATCGGCAAGCCTAGGCCGTTTAGTTCGTTGGTGACCGCTTGCGCTTGGGCTTCGGTCTCAAGGTGGAAAGAAACTCGGTGAGCCGTGGCTTCGGTGATCTCCGCCGGTTCAGTGATCAAAGTGATCTGGTCACTTTTCCACTGGCGGGTATTGTGGTAAGCGTAGATCCTGTTGTTGGTGACGACCATGCTTTCTAGCTGGTTGAAATGGGTCAGGACTTGTCTGACCGTGGTCAAATCCAGATCAAATTGGGCGATGACTTGCCGCTCGTGATTTAAGATCACACTACCATTGTCCAAAATGTAGAAATCGAAATCGAGAAAATCCTTGGTCAAGATGTGGATCGAATCGAAATCACGGCCAGTACAAATCCCGAATACGTTCCCTGTTTCTTGAAATCTTTTGATCGCCTTTAGATCTTGGGGATGAAAGTGCGGATCTTCAGGTGAAAAATATAAAGTGTTATCGAAATCGCTGGCGAGCAGCTTCATGGGTCGTAACTCCTTTTCATAAACGATTGGTGACTTTTTGAACCCCTGAGTGGGGCAGTTATTCATTATAACGGAAAAAACACCTGCGGTAAATACTTGGTTCGAGCAGACGATTTGATCCTGGTAGTCTTTGAACATTGATGATCCGGCAATTATTTTTGCGGAGCAAGTTTCTTTTAGGATCATTACTGGTCAAGTGTGATCAGCCGACGCGGATCGTCTTTGCCCAGCTTCTTCCGCTTAACTACGCGATTGTTCCGGGAGCAAAATGCGCTCCCAAAACAATTGCTAGGCTAATGCTCGAAGTCAAACCGTTGCGCTCTGCACTCTGGTTCGAAACGTGCTCCGCGCGCCTGCTTCTTCCGCTTAACTACGCGATTGTTCCGGGAGCAAAATGCGCTCCCAAAACAATTGCTAGGTTAATGCTCACAAGCAACCCGGCTCGCTCTGCACTCTGGTATAATAAGGTAAAAAATTGGATGTGATCTTATGGAAAAGAAGTATGTGGTTCGCGATAGCGTGACTTTTGGTTGTGTTTTGGCGATGATCATTTCCTACGTGAAGTGGCACAGTATTTTTTGGGCGATCATTCATGGGGTATTCAGTTGGGTCTATGTGATCTATTTCGTTCTACGCGGCTATTAATGTTACTGCCGTGATCCCGAAACCAGAATAGGAGACAATAATAATGCGCAAGCAAGGAATTTTATTGGTCAATCTAGGGTCGCCAGATCAACCTGCGGCCCCTGAGGTCAAAGTTTATTTGGAACGTTTTTTATCTGATCCGCGGGTGATCAAGACACCACGCGCGATTTGGTTACCGATTTTAAAAGGCGTGATCCTCAAAAAACGCCCGGCGAAGTCCGCGGCGTTGTACCAACAGATCTGGCAGCCTGAGGGATCGCCTTTGATGATCTACGGTCGGGCGCAACAGCGTTTATTACAAGCGCGATTTCCTGATGCATATGTCGGGCTAGCAATGTCGTATAGTGATCCCTTGATCCCCGATGTCTTAACAGAGATGCTGGCTCAGGGCGTTACTGATTTGACGGTGATCCCACTATATCCGCAGTATTCTGGAACGACGGTGGGTTCGATCTTTGATGAGGTGATCAGCTTTTTCCATAAAACTGATCGGATCGTTGATCTACATTTTATTCGTTCATTTTATGATGAACCGCACTATCTTGACTACTTTGCCAATAAACTGAAAGCGCGTTTGGCCCAAGAACGATTTGACGCGATTCTATTCTCCTATCATGGCATCCCTGTTGCTTACGTCAAAGATGGTGACCATTATCCCGAAGAGTGTCAGGCAACGACTGCTGGTATCATGGCGCGCGTTGGCGACTTTCCGTATTTTCAGACCTTCCAATCGCGGTTTGGTCCTGACGAATGGTTGACGCCGGCGACAGACGCGACTTTGAAAGCCTTACCTGCTCAAGGTGTAAAAAAGATCTTGGTGGTCGCGCCTGGTTTTATCGCGGACTGTTTAGAAACGATCCACGAGATCGAGGTCGAGAATCGGGAATATTTTCTGAGCAGTGGTGGCGAGAAATTCACCTATCTACCAACTTTTAATGATGATCCCGCGTTGACCGAGGTGTTGGCGGCGCTCTTGCGTTCCTGAGCAGTGATCAGCTAGCCACTCAAGACCTGTCTAGCCTAGAAATCAAGGCGTCTTTGACTTAAATAGTTGTTTTGCCTAGACGGGCGCTTTACAATAAAGCTAATGATAACGATCAACGGGATGGTGCTCCCGTCTATGGATCTCACTGATGGCGCCTACTAGTTCCAGCTATGACTGGATTTAGTAGGCGTTTTTTGTTGGTTTGGTTTTCTGGGGGGATCAAAATGGCAGTATCACAATTGGAACAGCAGTATTGGGGTTCAGGTCTGGATCCAAATGAGGTGGCGGAGCAGCGCTCACAGTCTGGTCGAAATCAGGTCGAATTACATGATCTGACTTTTGGTCAGGGGGTCTTACGCCGTTTGTGGAATCCCACATCTTGGCTGCTAGAGGCGGCGATGATCTGTGAGTTTCTTTTGGGCAAACGGATCCAAGCTGGATTTGTCCTGGCCTTATTATTGTTTTCCGCGATCGATGGTGAGTTGATGGCGACCAAGGCCAAGCGGGAGTTGCAACTGGTTCGGCAACAAGTTCAATTAACGGTCCGGACTTTGCGCCAAGGCACGTGGCAGTGGCTTGACGCGCAAGATTTGGTTCGTGGTGATATCGTTCATGTCCGCGTCGGCGATGTCTTGACTGCCGATCTTAAATTGATCATTGGCGCGGTGATTTTAGATGAAGCAGCCTTGACTGGCGAAAGCCAAGGGCAAGATAAGTTTAAAGGTGATTCTCTTTATGCGGGGAGTGTGGTTCGTCAGGGTGAGGCGATCGGTGCAGTCACGGCGGTCGGATCGGCTAGTCGCTATGGTCGCACAATCGATTTGATCAAACAGCATGACGCGCCTGGTCACCTGCAGAAATTGCTTTTGCAAGTCGTTCGTTATTTAGCGATTTTAGATGCCTTTTTGGCGGTATTGTTGTTGGCCAATGCTGTCTGGGAACATATGTCCTTGGTCCAATTGTTTCCTTTTTTAGTGATCTTGGTCATCGCCACGATCCCGATCTCGATGCCGGCCAGTTTCACTGTCGCTAATGCGGTTGAGGCGAAGCATTTGGCGCGGGAGCAGATCTTGGTTACTGGATTGACCGCGATCCAAGAGGCTGCGGCGATGGACGTTCTTTTGGTTGATAAAACGGGTACTTTGACCAAAGGCGAACTGAGTTTAAGGACGATCGTGCCTTTTTGTGGGCAAAGTCAACGTGATGTTTTAACAGCAGTCGCGGCGACAACCGATTATGGCGCCCATGACCAGGTGAGTCAGGCCTTGATCAAATCAGTTTTAGCGGAGCAGGTCCCTGTGTTGCCGGGAGTCGAGTTGCATCCGTTCTCAGCAGATCATCGTTACGCTCAAGCTGATTTAACCAAAGTTGATGGCAGTAAATGCAGCTATCTGCTCGGGAGTACGATTTTAATGAATCCGGCCGTGACATTGACAGAGCCAGAGTTAGTTAAAAGTACGATCGCAACTTGGACTGCCGCTGGCTCAACGGTCTTGGTCTTGATCGAACATCAAGGTTTGCAAACGCGGCTATTGGCTTTGTTGGAATTGGCGAGCATCGTCGATCCTCATGCGGCATTGGCGGTGCAGCAATTACAGCAACAGGGCGTGAAGGTATTGATGTTGACCGGTGATACCCCAGCTACGGCACGGACGATCGCAAATGAGGTCGGCCTTAAGGGTGCGATCTACGATCAACATGCGGACACGACTGAGTTGGAAAACTTTGATTGGCGCGCAGGTGCAGGCGCCGCGAATATGTTGCCAGAAGACAAATTGGCCTTTGTGCTGGCGTTACAGCAACAAGGTCATACAGTCGGGATGTTAGGCGATGGGGTCAATGACGGTCCCGCTCTAAAGCAGGCCAATGTGGGGATCGCTGTCAGTGGCGCGACCGCGATCGCGAAAAAATCTGCGCGGGTTGTTTTGACGCGAGATCAATTGACTGATGTCAGTGCGGTGATCGCCAGCGGTCATCGCGTTTATTCCCGAATGTTGACTTGGACGATCACGAAATTATCGCGAACGGCGCAATTGGCGACGCTCTTGACCGTTGGTTATTTAATGACTGGCTTTTTCCCGGTCTCACTGAACTTGATCGTCTTTATCGTGATCATGAACGATCTGGTCACTTTAGTCTTAGGGACTGATCGCACGCGCGCGAATACGGTCCCTGAACAGTGGGACTTGCGCCGCTTGTTGCGGCGATCAGGAAAAATCGCGACGGTTTGGGTCCTTGAAGGATTACTTTATTTTATTGAACTTTGGCACCATACTGAATTAAGCGAGCCCCAACTTAGCAGTGTGACTTTCTTGTTTTTGATCAGTAGCGCCTTGTTGACGATCTTGATCACGCGCCGGACGGATCGACACTGGCGGCCGGCGCCGAGCCGCGCAGTCGTGGAGATGATCGTTCTGGATCTGCTGTTGACTTTAGTGATGGTTGGTGGCGGCTTGTTCACCGCAGCGATCATTTGGCCATATATGTTGGGGACATTGTTGTTAACATTAGTTACGGCGATTTTATTGAAATATTGGTTAGGAACAGTGGGCTAGTTGTCCAGGCGAATAGCACTGACACTAGTCTGAACACCCTGACAAAAAGTAAGCGGGAATCCCTGTAAAACGGGAACTGAACCGCTTACTTTTATTTTAAGAAATCGACTAAAAGGGCTTGCATTTCTTCAAAACATATGCAATAATCTTCATATGAACCAAACAACATATGAAGGAGGCCGCACTTATGCAAATCAATCGTTCTAATGAATCGGTCGCACCCTGCGACCAAAAACAAAAGATGCACCAACAAGTGAGCCAACATTTAAATGAGGATACTGAGCATGAAAAAATCGCTGTCCGGCTTTATTTTCTGGGCTTGATTTTATTTCTAGCCGCTTGGTTGATCAAAACACCATTCCTTTGGTTGAATGATCTGGGTTATGTGGCGGCGACGCTAACGGCCGGTTATCATGTTATGTGGGAGGGCTTCGGTGAGACTTTGACAGCGTTACGCCAGAAGAAACGGTTTGCGCCGAATATCCATATTTTGATGACCTTGGCTGCGGTGGGAGCGATTTTGATCGGGAGCTTCGAGGAAGCGGCTTTATTGATCCTGATTTTTGCCGGGGCGCATTTTCTCGAAGATTACGCGGAAGGTAAAAGTAAACGCGAGATCACTAAGCTACTAAAAATGAATCCCACAGAAGCACGTTTGTTACAGGCGGACGGCCGGACCAAGATCGTGCCGGTGGCGCAATTGGTGATCGGCGATCAGGTCCAAGTTTTGAATGGTGGCCAAGTGCCAACTGATGGCCGGATCCTCAGCGGCAGTACGGCGATCGATGAATCTTCGATCACTGGTGAAAGCATTCCTCGTGAAAAAACAGTCGGTGATGAAGTCTTTGGGAGCACGATCAATGGTAACGGGACTTTTTTGATGACGGTGACCAAAGATAGTAGTGAAACTGTTTTTGCCAAGATCTTGCAGTTGGTCGATCAGTCGCAGAATAATTTGACCAAGGCCGCGACTAAAATCAAAAAGATCGAACCGATCTATGTTCAAGTAGTCCTTTACTTATTCCCCTTAGTCGTGTTGGCTGGACCGTTGCTACTCGGCTGGTCTTGGTCGCTGAGTTTGTATCGCGGTATGGTTTTCCTGATCTCAGCGTCACCATGCGCTTTGGCTGCCAGTGCGGTACCAGCAACCTTATCAGGGATCTCTAACTTGGCCAAAAGAGGGGTTTTATTTAAAGGTGGCGCCTATCTGGCCAATCTGAGTGACTTAAAGGCAATCTGTTTTGACAAGACCGGGACCTTGACCGCTGGAAAACCAGTGGTGACTGACGCGGAATTCTTCGGTCTGACGGTTCCAGAACAACAGCAGTTATTGGCGGTTGTTACTGCGATGGAACGGCGGACTAATCATCCACTGGCAACAGCGATCGTTGCTAAATATGGCGAGCAAGTCCCTGATTTACCGCTGACAGCAAATAATCAAGTGGGCCAAGGTTTGACGGCAACCTATCAAGGTCTGAGTTATCGGATCGCCAAGCCCAGCGTTTTTGCGCAGGTCCCACTGCCGATCGAGCAACGTCAAGATCAGTTGGCGCAAGCCGGCAAAACAGTCGTCTATTTGGAAAAAAATGAGGTCATCGTTGGTCTATTAGCGCTGATGGATGTTCCTAATGAAAATTCACGGGCGGCCATTGCTTATTTCAAGCGGCAACATGTTCATACGACCATGATCACCGGTGATGCCCGCTTGACTGGGCAAGCCGTTGCGGATCAATTACAGATCGATCAAGTCATCGCCAATGTCTTGCCGGAAGACAAGTCCAGTATCATTGCCCAACAACAAACTGAGTATGGCCTAGTCGGCATGGTCGGTGACGGTGTCAATGACGCGCCAGCGCTAGTCAAGGCGGACGTGGGTGTCGCGATGGGCGATGGTACGGATGTGGCCATTGACGTGGCCGATGTCGTCCTGATGCAAAATGATCTTGCCAAGTTAAGCTATGCTCACCAAACGTCGCAGCGTCTTAATCGCGTCGTGATGCAAAACATGATTTTTTCAATGGTGATCGTTTTGATTTTAGTTACTTTGAACTTTCTCGGGCAGATGGATATTGCTTTGGGGGTCATCGCACATGAAGGTAGCACTTTACTGGTGATCGTCAATGGTTTGCGGCTCTTATTACCTTCACGAATCCGAGCTTGACCAGTTTTCACCTTTGCTCTAGGGACACTTTGATCGATGCTTACTCGATCAAAGTGTTTTTTCATTTCCCTAAAAACAGGATCAAAACCTCGAATTTTGGCGTCGATCGACCTTTTCTTTGCGCTTTCCGCCAGAAATCGCTAAAATCAGGTATAATAGAAGGACGTTTAGTCACATTGCTGGCAATGAGATAAAAGGGGTCAAAGAAATGAGTCAGGAAACTAGGTTGATCGAGGACGATCAGCTTTTGCAAAAAGTTCAGAAGATTTTTCATATGTTGAGTAATGAGACCCGTTTGCGGATCATTCTTAGTTTGGATGAGCAAGAAATGAATGTTCGTCAATTAGAAGAAGCGGTCGGGCTATCGCAGTCGGCGATCTCACACCAATTGGCGATCCTTCGCGAATGTGATTTGGTGACTTCAGAAAAAATCGGGAAAACGCGGGTCTATCGTTTGTCTGATGATCACGTCAGCGCGATGATCGATACTTTGGTGATCCATAGCCAAGAACAAGGTCATCATAATTAAGTCCAGTGACCAGGTGTGAGCCAATCACATGGTCTATCGCGATTCTGCCCGTCTGATCAAGTGGTGAAGTCTCTGAAAAGAATTAGGGAAAAGCAGTGGAAATAATTGCACTTTAAAGCCTGATTGTTCATACTAAGAGGTAATCAGATCATTAGTGGCGCCGCGTGATCGCGTCACATGGAGGGATTAGCGTATGGAAAAGTGTCCAAATTGCGGTCAGGAGTTACCATTGACCGCCACTGAATTTTGCCCACATTGTGGGTATCAGTTGACTCAGGTCCAAGCAAATACAACACCGGCAAGTCAGACTGATCAAAAAACAGAGCCAGTCGCCGCTGAGACGGTCAGACCAACATCAGCACAGACGGGGAGCCCGGCTGCCACCGCGACTACGGCTACGCCAATGGATCCAGTAGGACCAGTTGAACAGATCCCGGTAGATAAATCAACAGGTCAAACGGTTGCTCAAGATTCGGCAGGCGATCCTAATGTGGATGAAGCTGACGATGAGGATCAAGACGAGGACTATCTTGAGGTCCAACCTTCACCGACTTGGCGCTTCATTAAGGACTATTTCAAGTCCTTGAATGCCAATGTTATCCATCCGCAGTTGGAACAACCTGAAACCAATTGGTTTGGGCTGATCAATCTTGGGTTGATCGCCTTGCTGACCAGCTTGGCGTTATCGCGATTCGCGAGCAAATTGATCAATTTATTTTTAATGAATTTGAATTTTATGGGCTTGCGCTTAAACCTTCAATCTCAAGGGCGAATGATCGGGTTTTGGTTTATTTTGATCTTGGTCGTATTGATCTTTGCGGTGCGGGTTTTAGCGTTATGGGCCTTTCAGCATCTGGCGTTAAAACAGTCCACAAGTTTCCTCGGGGCACTCAATCAGATCTTTATGCCAATAAGCTTAGCGGTCTATACGTCTTTAGCTGGCTTTGTTTTGAGCTTGATCATCGCGCCTTCGACTTTCTTAGGTTACCTGATCTTAGTACCGTTCATTCTGATCAATGTCGCCTTTGTTGGGGCGCTTTGGGTCGATAGTCAAGAACAGTCACAAGGTCAACGCTTCTATTTGATCTTGATCACCGTGATCATCACCACTTTACTGATCGGTGTCGTGGCGCGAATGGTCTTAGGGACGATGGTGCAACAATTGAACTTGAGTAGTTTGTTAAGTCGGTTCATGGGTAACTAGTTGATCAGTGAGATCAATGGTCTAGCTTGGCGCCCATCGCCGAATTATGCGCCGAACCATGGTAACGGACTTTCTGTAAGCATCCTGATCTAAGCTGATCAAGGTGCTTTTTTGATTGACGAGTTCGGCTACCTGGTCTTGGTGGAAGAACAGGGCTAATTTGCTCAGCGAACTTAGTTGATCTGCGCAAAATAGCGTTCAGTAAGGCAGGAGTATCGCTAGGTCCGAGAGAAAAACCCGACTTTAGGCCGTTTTTAAAAGCTTACAGTATTGTTAGAATAGGCTTTGTTATTGCATTGGGTTTTAGGAATCTTTATAATTGGTGTCAGTTAGTTCGAGAGGGGGAAGGATTTTGAATATTGGTATGTTTACCGATACTTATTTTCCTCAAGTAAGTGGTGTGGCGACTTCGATCCGCACCTTAAAAGAAGATTTGGAGCGTAAAGGGCATCATGTCTACATCTTTACCACCACTGATCCGGGCGTCGACAAAGAAGAAGTGGAGCCAAATGTTTTTCGTTTTACCAGTGTCCCGTTTATTTCCTTCACAGATCGGCGGATCGCGGTGCGGGGTGTTTTTCATGCCTTAGAAGTCGCTAAGGAATTGGATTTGGATATCGTGCATACGCAGACCGAGTTCTCAATGGGCTGGATCGGCAAATTTGTGGCGAAAAATTTGAAGATCCCTTGTGTCCATACTTACCACACGATGTATGAGGATTATTTGCATTACGTGATGAATGGTAAATTGTTGCGACCTTACCATGTCAAGCAGTTCGTGCGTGGTTTTGTGACTCATATGGATGGGGTAGTGGCGCCAAGCGAACGGGTGACAGAGACTTTGCGCCGTTATGGTATCAAGATCCCGATCCGGGTCATTCCGACGGGGGTCGATATTCGCGCGCTCGACCAAGCGCATCCTCAAGATGTGGCGCGATTGCGGACCGCATTGGCTTATAATGAGGATACGCCAGTTTTGATGTCTTTAAGTCGCGTTGCCCCTGAGAAAAAAATCGATCAGGTCTTACATACGCTCCCAGAGCTATTAAAAGATTTTCCTGATCTACGCTTCTTGGTCGTCGGTGATGGCCCCGGACGAGAAGACTTAGAGGAGTTAGCTGGTGTTTTGGGGATCAGCACTGCCGTGGATTTCGTCGGTGAGGTCGATCATGACCAGATCGCCCCTTATTATCAATTGGCTGACCTCTTTGTTTCGGCAAGCGATACGGAATCGCAAGGGTTGACCTATATCGAGGCAATGGCCGCAGGGCTGAAATGTGTGGTCCGTAGTGGCGAATATACCGATGATTTATTTGATAGTCCTGATATCGGGACGACTTTCCGTGATTTGAATGAGATGAAATTACAAGTCGGCAATTATTTGCGGCATCCCCATGCCTTTTTGGATCCGGAACCGCGGCAACGCAAGCTTTATAATATCTCCGCGGATCACTTTGGCGATCAAGTCGTGGCGTTTTATCAAGATGCCACCGATAATTATCATCTGATGAATTTGAACCGGTTGAGTGTGACCGGTCATGTTTCCGAACGGAGTGAAGAGCGTCTATGATCCATATCAATATGTTCTCGTCAGCGGATAAAGTCGCCGGCCAAGGTGTCGGCAGTGCTTATTTGGAATTGATCCGCTTGTTGCGTGAACGTCTGAGTGACCAATTCGAGGTGACGATCAATCATTGGGGCCAGGCGGATGTGACCCACTACCACACGATCGATCCGCAATTTTTCTTGTCGACTTTTTCCAAAAAGCGTGGTCGTAAAATCGGCTATGTCCATTTCTTGCCAGAAACGATCGAAGGCTCGCTAAAATTGCCTGGTTTCGCTAAAAAAGTGTTCTATGCCTACATGATCAAGTTCTATAAACGCATGGATCATTTGGTGGTGGTCAATCCTAGCTTTATTTCTAAGATCATGGCCTATGGGATCCCGCGGGAGAAGATCAGCTATATCCCCAACTTTGTTTCACCGGAGGCTTTCCCTAATCGTGATGGGGCCGCCAAAAAAGCGCTCCGTCAGCAGTATCAGGTTCCGGCCGACCGCTTTGTGGTTTTCGGTTCAGGGCAGGTGCAGCAACGTAAGGGTGTGGATGATTTCGTCAAGTTGGCCCAGCAGAATCCCCAGGTTCAATTTATTTGGGCGGGGGGCTTTTCCTTTGGGAAGATGACCGATGGCTATGATCGCTTCAAGAAAATTATTGATAACCCGCCAGCGAACTTACGCTTTACCGGGATCGTTCAGCGGGTAGAGATCGCCGACTACTTGAATCTAGCCGACTTATTCTTTTTGCCTTCGTATGATGAGCTCTTTCCCATGTCGGTCCTGGAGGCTTTTAGCTGTGGGACCCCGGTTTTGTTGCGGAATCTGACCTTGTATGAGGCGATCATTGCTGGCGCTTATGCCGGCGCTGATGATCTGGCCGGATTTAATGTGGCCTTACAGCAGTTTGCGACCGACCCGGATTTTTATGAACGGTATCGACAATTGGCCGTCAAAACTGCGCACGAATATTCACCAGAACATTTAGCGGCGATCTGGTCAGATTTTTATCAACAACAGGCCGACCGATAGTCGTACTAAAATCGTTGTCGCTAGGTGGCGAGAACAGATAGGTTGAACATGATGAATCGCAAGCATAAAATCGTATTAGCATTGATGATCTTACTGGGCGTGGCGATTTTTTGGCATGAAAGTAAGGATATCAATTATCATCAAGTGATCCGTGGGTTTGATAATTTGAAATGGGGCTGGCTGATCGTTGCAGTTGGCCTCATGTTGTTATCGGTATTTTTGGAGGCGTTGGTGGTCAAGCAACTGCTATATCGTCCTGACGAGCCTAAACAGCCTTTTATCAATTTACTGCGGATCCCCCCGATCGAAGCGGTCTTCAATGCGGTCACGCCTTTTTCCTCAGGCGGGCAACCAGCGCAATTAGTGGCTTTGTTGCAAATGGGATTTGAAGGTGGGCGCGCTAGCTCGGTCCTTTTGATGAAGTTTATTATTTATCAAGTGGTCGTGCTATTCAATTTCATTCTAACGATGATCGTTGGCTTCCAGCAAGTAGTCGGTCAGTTCCAAGGTTTGGCGCTCTTGATCACGTTCGGCTTTGTGATCCATGTCTTTACGATCGGGATGCTGTTGATGGTCATGTTTTACTATCGCTTCACCAGAAACATGACCATCAAACTCTTTAAACTGTTGAAACGACTGTTTAAACGTCCGAAGATCGATCAATGGCAAATAAAAGCATTGGAAAAGATTGAAACCTTCCATGAAGAAAGCTTACAATTAAAAAGGGAGAAGAAAAAAGTATTGCGAGCAGCTGCATTGACGCTATTACAGCTGTTGGCTTATTATTTGATTCCTTATTTCGTGTTGTTGGCGCTGAATGTACCACAGGTCAATATGTTGACCGTCTTTAGTATGCACGTGATGATCGTGATGATCACATCGATTTTTCCGATCCCTGGCGGTGCTGGTGGTGCGGAATATAGTTTTAAAACGTTGTTCTCCGCCTTTGTCCCGAACAAGACCGCTTTGATTTTGGGGATGTTTCTCTGGCGATTCATCACTTTTTATTTGGGGATCATTTTAGGGATCATCGCAGTCGCTTTGAAAGTCAGACCGGTCAAAGGCGCGAGATCAAGGCGCTTTCACGAACAAAAAGATTGATTTTCCCTAAAGAATTGGTTACGTTTTAAGTGAGAAATAAACAGCGACTGCTTATTTTTGGTACAATCTCTTCTAGTAAGCGATAAAGATAGCAGTGTTACGACTGATCGGGTCGTGACCAACTGTGTTAAATAAGTGCTGACGGTCAGGGTTTGGGCAACGGTCGCCTAGGATCGTGCGGACAGGCGCGAGCACTTTGATCGGCAGTAACCGTGTTATTTATAGTGAGATCATTTAGTCGACAGAGTAAATCGATTTTTGCTGAAAGATTATGGGCCTGAAGTATAGGCGAGTACGGAGGATTTTCATGAAGCGTTTCGCAAAGAAACTGGGATCATTTTGGAACAGTCGCTGGGGTTTTTTCCTACTGGCGGTGCTCCTGTTCTGGGCCAAAACTTATTATGCCTATGTGGCAAAATTTAATTTAGGTTCTAAGGGGAGCATGCAACATCTATTATTGGCGTTGAATCCTTTGCCAACGACCTTGCTCCTTTTTGGGATCGCCTTGTATTTCAAGGGGCGCAAGTCCTATGTCATTATGCTGGTCATTGATTTTCTGACCAGTTTTTGGCTATTCGCGAATGTGCTATATTATCGCGAGTTTTCGGATTTCTTGACCTCAACTTTGATCAAGGGGAGCGGCGCGGCTTCAAATAATTTGAGCAAAAGTGTAGTTGGGATCGTTCAACCCACGGACTTTTTGGTCTTTGCGGATGTTTTGATCTTGATCATTCTACTAGCGACCAAACTGATCCGGATCGATGTGCATCCCATCAAGAAATTAGTGGCTGGCGCGCTGACCGCGTTCGCCGTTTTGTTTTTCGGTTTCAATCTCTCGATGGCCGAAAATGATCGTTCCGGGTTGCTGACTCGGACTTTTGATAACAACTATATCGTTAAATATTTAGGCCTGAATTCTTATGCCGTCTATGATACGGTCAAAGCGGCCAAAACCAGCGCCGTGCGGGCTAACGCTGACGCCAGTGATCTGACTTCGGTCCAAAACTACATCCAGGATAATTATGTTCCTGGCAATCCTCAGTATACCGGCGTTGCCAAAGGAAAGAATGTTTTCATCATCCATTTGGAAAGCTTGCAACAGTTTATGATCGACTATAAATGGCAAGATCAAGAGGTCACACCGGTACTCAATAAGATCTACCATGAAAGCAACACGTTGAGTTTCGACAATTTCTTCCACCAAGTCGGTCAGGGCAAGACTGCGGACGCGGAACTGATGTTGGAGACCTCACTTTTTGGTTTACCAGAAGGCGCAGCGATGGTCACGGCCGGCACCAGCAATACTTGGCAAGCAGCACCGGCGATGCTTGATCAACAAGGCTACACCACGGCATCTTTTCACGGCGATGTGGCCAGCTTTTGGAATCGGGACAACACCTACAAGAAGTGGGGCTATGATTACTATTTCAGTAAAAGTTTCTTCGATATCAAAAAAGGCTATGAGATCGGCTATGGCATGAAGGACAAGATCTTTTTACAACAGTCGGCGAAGTACATCGAACAATTACCTCAACCGTTCTATGCGAAAATGATCACTGTAACGAACCACTATCCTTACGGTTTGGACAAAAAGAATCAAACGATCGAAAAAACGGAGACCGGTGATTCAACGGTGGACGGCTATGTCCAGACCGCGCGTTACCTGGATCAAGCCATCGGTGAATTCATGGATTGGTTGAAGGCGACTGGTTTGGACAAAACTAGTATGATCGTTTTTTACGGGGATCATTATGGTATCTCTTCCAATCACCGCAAGGCAGTCGCGCAGTTATTAGGCAAAGATAAGATCACCGATTTTGACAATGCACAATTCCAGAAGGTGCCATTCATGATCCATATGGATGGTCTTGCTGGAGGAATCAATCACACTTATGGTGGGGAGATCGACGTGTTGCCAACGTTGATGAACCTATTAGGCTTGTCCAACAAAGATTATATCCAGTTCGGCACGGATCTATTGGCGGAAAAACGTGATCAAACCGTAGCCTTCCGGAATGGCGATTTTGTCACACCGGTGTATACTAAAGTCGGTAGTACGTATTACGACACTAAAACTGGGATCGCCGTCAAAAAATCTGATCCAGTGATCAAAGAAACTTTGGCGAAATTGACCAACCACGTTTCGACCGAACTTTCACTTTCTGATAGTGTGATCAATGGTGATCTTCTTCGTTTTTACACGCCGAAGGGCTTCAAGAAGGTCGACGCATCCGATTTTAGTTACAAATACAGCACAGTGCTGGCCGAGTTGAAGAAGACACAGAAGAAAAAGAAGACCAGTATTTTGTATCAAAATCAGGAAAAATCGACGGTGGATCTATATAAGACCGATGCCCCTGAGCTGATCGAAGATGCCGCCAGTAGCTCTAGCAGTAGTACCAACGCCAGTAGTTCCAGTACCGACGGCGCGAGTTCCAGCAGTAGTTCAATGAGTAGTTCGACTTCAAGCAGTAGCACGACCAACGCCGCTGATTGAGGTGAGTCAAGGAGTTTGGGGTGAACGACATGTCAGAAAAGAGATATCGTGAGGCGCTGGCGTTGCTCAGGCAACATCAGGTTCGCATCACACCACAACGCGAGGCGATCCTCCGTTTGTTGGTCAGTTCAAAAAGTCATCCGACCGCCGAGGCGATCTTTAACGAGATCAAAGACACATTCAGTGGGATCAGTATCGCCACCGTTTATAACAATCTCCGGTTGTTCAAACAATTGGGTATTATCCAAGAATTGACCTATGGCAATGAGCCGGGGCACTTTGACTTTGCTCAAGTTCGCCATTTTCATGTCGTCTGCCAAAACTGCGGTCAGGTCGTTGACGTTTATTATCCCGACCTAGCCAAGATTGAACGCTTGGCTGAGAATCTGACCGGCTATCAAACCCTAGGCAATAACATCGAAGTCTATGGTCTTTGCCCGAACTGTCAACACAAATTGGCGGCTGCACGCGTAAAAAAAGAACGTCAGCAAGTAGATTTAAAGGAGCCAGTTTAGAATCTTGGTTTACCTGATCACTTGGTCAGGCCTCATAAGCTTGATAGTGATAGTAGTCTGTTTAGCGCCGCGCCAGTGGTGCTGATGATCAAACAATAAAGCTTGGTCGTCAGCGCGACTGAGTGCGGTTTTTTTGTTACTTATTTCATCATCGGATCAAGTTATATTTGTTTTTCTGGGCGGTGAGTGGTCATGAAAAACGTTTTCTGTTGTGGGAGAACTATGCTGATCCGAAAAATATTTATATTCAGGTCCCGACCTAAAAACGATAAGAACAGACTTTAAGTTGAGATCGTTTGCGAATTTTTATCCAGTGCTGGTTTTTTTCTAAAAAGTAACTTGCGCAGTACACTTTGATTTGGTACACTATTAAAGTTGCTTTTTGCAGGAATTAGTTTTACCACATTGTCGGTTTCAATGTTTTTCATTTCTTGAAAATAGTTGTTGACTTACATTTGATCAACATGGTATTATAAACTAGTTGCTGTTGCGACAAAGTAGACCTTTGAAAACTGAACAAAGTTTCGATAAATGTGCAGGGTCGATAGCGATTTCG
>NZ_BROC01000041.1 GCF_024345205.1 Lapidilactobacillus luobeiensis
AATCAGGCCTTGTCCTAAGCGGCAAAGCCGCCAAGGACAATTTCACGGCGATCTCACCCCGAATTTCTCCGCTCCAGTCGCTCAACGTTATAACAGTCATTTGAGCGCTCATGCCGACTGGCAAGCTATGGCCAATTGGTGGGGAGCCACGCAATTGACGACCGTGATTAGTGATCACCAGCTTTAAATTGATGACACCAGTACAACCTACTTGATGAACAAACCTAGTTCTCAGTGAATCAACTGAATCGGTTGGTTTCATCGAGGATTGATTAAGGAAACAAGTAGCAATGTTCAGCCTACACCAAATGTTCCGACCACTTGATACAATTCAGTTGGTGTTGCTGTACCATCCCAAAAGCGGGCGATTGTTTTAACCTCTAGCTGGCAAAAGCACTTCGTCAAATCATTCGCTTTGATTGCAGATAAGCTCGATTCTGTTCAGCAACCGCCTCAGGACGTGTGGCTCAGCGGTGAGATTATTCTTAGCGATTTATCGCTTAGAATAAGGCTCGATTTGAAGACAAGCCGCTGGGCTTGCGGATTGGCTTCAAACGATGCCCACCACGTTCCAGCCACGACAAACGTCCTGAGGCGGTTGCGTCCCCATCCAAACCCTACCACACCTGCAATCAATCATAAATTTGACAACAGAACGCCATCCTTTTCGAAAACATTAGCAACCGCCCCAACTATTCCGGCAAAATAAAATCAATATCCAGTGAGAAGCGTAACGGCTCGGCCACTTCGATCGTGTCTGCGGTCACCTGACAGCCGTAAACCAAGACTTGAACGCCAACGGCCTGCGCCGCGGCGATCGCTGTTGCCAATGCTGGTTGCAAGCGCCGATTGATCGTCATGGTCGTGATCCCGGCCGCCTGTACGATAAATAGCAGGTAAGCTTGATAGCCAGCTTGTTGCGCGGCCATTAAAGTGTGAACATGTTTCAATCCCCTGGTCGTTACTGCGTCGGGAAAGGCGGCCAGCTGGCCATTGAGTAAGGTCACCCCTTTGACCTCAACGAAAAAAGCCTCATTGTCGCGACTGGTCCCAGCCAGATCCAACCGCGAATCTTGGAAGACTACTTCCCGACGGACCTCAGCGACTGGGGCCAGACCTGGCAAGACGATCAGGCCACGACGCACACCAGCTGCCGCCAAATCATTCGGAATTTGCGAGTCAAGATTGATCCAGCGTCCCGCGTGTAGGACCGCGATCAGATCATAATCCGTTTTTCGTTGAGGACTAGGACAATAGGTCAAGGCAACGGTGGCGCCAGAGACCAGCAGTTCACGGCACTTGCCCGTGTTTTTGACGTGGGCCACTACCAGTTGATCGTCCAGCTGACAATCAGCAATAAAACGATTCGGTCGTGCTTGAAAAGTCGCCAATTTGACTTGCGGGTATCTCATTACAATTGGTCCGTATCTGATTGGTCTGCGTTTGGTTGATCCACACTCGATTGGTCCGTGTTGGATTGGCCCCTATTCGGCTGTTGTGCCAGCCATTCTTGCCGCAATAAGCTATAAGAATTAAGATCGATCCAGCCCTGACTGGTCAAGAGTTCATCATGACGAACCACCCCGTCAAGTTTAAAGCCGGCGTTCCTAGCGACAGCGTTACTGGGCTGATTGCCAACGCCCGCATGGATCACGATTTTTTCCAACTGATAGTCCGTAAAGCCGATCTGCACTAACGCCATCAGCGCGCGATGCATAATGCCCTGTCCTTGGAATCCTTGGCCGAGCCAGTAGCCGACGTCGCTGATTTTACCATCGGCGCGAAAGCCGTTGAAGCTGATCATCCCCACAATTTGTTGGCGCCACCAAATCGCCAAGACTAAACTCTTATCGGTGCCAAAATCACGGCGATTTTGTTGGATCACCTGTTGTTCCGTCGCCAAAGTCGTCCCCGCTGGCCAATTTAACCACTGACTCAAATAAACAGCATCAGTCTGGATCAACGCCACCAGCGCTGTTGCATCTTGGGACCGGGGTAAAGCCAAATAAAGTTCGGAATCAATTTGATAACCGATCATGCTTCTGCCTCCTGGCCTAGGCTGGCCGCTTCCGTTCGCCAATCTCGCGACCACAAGAGCCCCATGACGCCTTCGCCTGTATGGACGCCGATCGTGGGGCCGATATGACTAGTCAAGACCCGCATTTGGGGAAAAGTTTGGGCGATTTGGGCCTGCCATTGCGCGGACATCTCTGGTGCATTACCGTCGATCACTGTGACTTGTAGCGGGTAATCGGCAGCGGCCTGGGCAGCAGTCAGGTCCTGCAGCGCGTGTTGTAAGGCTCGGCGCATCGTTCGTTCCTTCGCGACCGCAACGATTTTACCAGCCTCATCGAATTGCAAAATCGGCTTCACCTGCAATAGCCCGCCCAAAAAAGCGCTGGCGTTAGAGACGCGACCGGTTCGCAATAAATGTTTCAAATTATCCACCGCAAAATCCACACCCAACGTGGACCGCAATGCAGTCAATTTAGGTATGATCGTTGTTGCGTGCTCACCTTGATCCACTAAATACTGAGCATAACGAACCAAGTCTGCCTCACCGGCGCTGGCGATCAATGAATCAAAAGGATAGACCTTGATCGTCGTGACCGTTTGGGCATAGCGGGACAAATTTTCGAAAAAAGTCGTAATACCACTAGATAAATTGATACAAATCACTTCATCATAGCCGGTCGCAGTCAACTCATCAAAAGCGGTTTGCATTTGGTGCATGGTGATCTGCGCCGTCGTCGGCAATTTTGTTTCTTGATGCAAGCGCTGATAGAACTCAGGCGCGCTAATGCTGACATTTTCTAAATATTGTTCCTCACCGAAAATAACGGTGATCGGTAACATTTTGACCTTCATCGCGGCTGCTTCCGCCGGGGTCAGGTACGAAGCACTGTCTGTTAAAATGGCTGTTTTCATGTTTGCCCTACTTTTATCGTTTAGTCTCATTCTACTAAAAGTCAGCAAAAAGTACAGTCCTATTTTAGTCCGATCTTCAGCGCGGACTTGCGACTGAGCATTCAGGGCAACATCGGCGATGTGGTGACTGTTCCGTTTTTAATCTTGGCCGCGGGCTGCGTTGCGTGTGACAGGTAAGCTTGCTGTGCTCCTGTATCTTTGCCGTCACTTCTACTGTGCGGTTCGGGGTGAGATTGCTGTGATGGCTGTTCCGTTCCAACACTGGCCGCGGGCTGCGTTGCGTGTGGCGGGTGAGATCGCTGTGGGCGCTGTTTTAAGCCTCGCTTTGCGAGTCTTAAAATCAGGCCTTGGTCTAAGTGGCACAGCCACTAAGAACGCGTTCCACACAACTGCTTTCTGCGCCGATACGCAATTTTGCTGGATCGATAAGAATCGATCCAGCAAAATCGCTAGTCGTGCTCAAAAGCAACCCGTTGTGTTCCACGCTCCCATTTAATTTCACGGCGATCTCACCCGCCACACTCCACTCCGCCCGCTCAACCGTTCTAAGCAGTTTAAGCTGCCACGCCATAACACCTGCTCGTGTAAATTGATGGATTCCCACGTAGTTGACGACCATGGCTAGTGGTCACAATGTAACAATCAGCTTGATGATCACCAGCAACTGAATAGCGCGTCACAAAACTCGGATTTACTAGTCTGGCCAATCGGTTGGAACAACCAGTCAAAGACTTTTCACCAATGAAGTGATCGCATTTTGACCGCCACACTAGCAAAAGCACTTTATTAGCTACTCCGCCAAGATTGCAGATAGGCTCTTCACTGCCCAGCAACCGCCTCAGGGCGTGTGGCTCAGCAGTGAAATTTGTCTTAGTGACTTTGCCACTTAGACAAAGACCTGATTTTGAGACAAGCCGCGCCCCTTGCGGATTGGCTCAAAACAGTGTCCACTGCGTTCGAAACAGAGTGCGCAGTGCAACGGTTTGACTTCGAGCATTAGCCTAGCGATGTCTTTGGAAGCGGGCTTCGCTTCCGAAGATATTGCGTAGCTAAGCACAGAAGTCAGTTGCGCGGAGCACGTTTCCAGCCACCAAAAACGCCCTGAGGCGGTTGCGTCCACATCCAAACCCAACCACACCTGCAATCAGGCAATTAGCAAATACAGAAGCCACACTTTTCAAATCGGCTCAAAACAACATCACTTTTGCAATAGACTTACTCGACCGTCACGCTTTTAGCAAGATTCCGAGGTTGATCCACATCCAGTCCCCGTTGCAAAGTCGCATAATAGGCCAACAATTGCCCACACACCACTGTGACCAAAGGCATCAACTCAGCGGTCAATGCGGGAATAACGATCTGGTCGCCAAGTTGCTGACAAGTTGTGCTCGCGATCACCAAGACATTGCCACCACGCGCTTTGACCTCTTGGACATTGCCTCGAGTATGATCGGCGGTCGCTACTTCTGTGATGAAGGTGATCACTGGCACGCCGGGTTCGATCAAGGCGATCGTGCCATGTTTTAATTCGCCAGCCGCGAAACCTTCTGTATGCACATAAGAGATCTCTTTTAATTTCAGTGCCGCCTCTAAACTGACATCGTAATCGATCCCGCGGCCCAAATAAAAGGCGTCGGTCGCTGAACCCAAATACTGGGCCGCCAATTGATCCCAGGTTTCGTGATTGTCAGTGATCTCATCCATTGCAGTAGCGGCCATCGCTAATTGTCCCGCCAGATCAAGTTCCTGGGCGGCAGCGATCTGTCGTCTTGCGCCAACGGCCTTGGCTAGGACGGCTTCGACGGCGATCTGGGCGGTATAGGCCTTCGTTGAGGCCACGGCGATCTCTGGGCCCGCATGCAATAACAGATGATGATCAGCTTCTCGCGCTAAGGTTGAATTTGCCACATTGGTGATCACTAAAGTTGGCAAGCCACGGCGTTTTGCTTCGACCAGAACTTGTCGGCTGTCGGCAGTCTCACCGCTTTGTGATAGGAAAATAAAGAAGGGCTTAGCCGATAGCAGTGGCCAATGATAGCCAAACTCACTGGCAACACCGGCTTCAGCCGGGATCTCCGCATAGCGTTCAAAGAGGCGTTTGCCCACCAAGCTGGCATGATAACTGGTCCCGGCCGCCACAAAGTAAAGGCGGTCGGCTTGGGCCAATCGTTCCACCAAGTCAGTGTCGATGGCGATCTTGCCAGCGGCAGATAAATAATGCTGGCTGATCCGCCGCATGACTGCTGGTTGCTCATCGATCTCTTTTAGCATGAAAGTCGGGTAGGTTCCTTTGCCCACAGCATCCGCTTCGACTTTGATCTCAATCGGTTCCCGTCCCTGAGTTTCACCCTTCTGATCAAGGATCGTCACATCATTTTCTCGTACTAGGGCCAACTCACCATCATGTAGTTCCAAATAATCATCGGTCAAGTCGTAGGTCGCCAAGGCGTCAGAGGTAACAACATTATAACCATCGGCTAGACCGATCAATAAAGGACTTTTATTTTTGGCGACATAGAGCACATCTGGTTGCTGACGATCGATCATCAACAAGGCATAAGAACCTGCCAATAAGCTCAAGGTCTTTTGGAAGGCGGCCAGAGTAGTTAGCTGTTCTTGTTCAACAAATTGGGCGATCAATTGGACGATCACTTCAGTATCCGTCTGACTTGCGAAGGTTTGCTCAGCAAGATACGTCGCCTTCAATTCGGAAAAATTACTGATCACACCATTGTGGACCAGATAAAAGCGTTTGGAAGGCGAAAATTGTGGATGCGCGTTGGCGACACTAGGCTGACCGTGTGTGGCCCAGCGCGTATGAGCGATTCCTAATTTACCCTGAACTTGAGGACCGACTGCCGCCTGAAGCGCCGCGATCTTCCCCACTGTTTTGATCAAATGATCCTGACCGGCCTGATCGTTTACATAAATACCAGCAGAGTCATAGCCCCGATATTCCAGTCGAGTCAATCCTTTCATCAAGATCTCTGTCGTTTCCACATTACCGATCGTTCCAACGATTCCGCACATGTCTAATCACCTTTTCGTAATTGGTATATATCATTTTTAGCGTTTTTATTTGATAACAAATGAAATAATATCGCTATATTTGATGATTGTCAAGAATTTTTAAATAATTGGTATATCTAAAAACGGATTATTGGTATTGTTATGATAGTCAAGTCTGGCGACAAAAAAACCTTATGGTGATCAAATGAATGATGATCGTTCATCTGACGGCCACAAGGAAATCGTTGTAATAGATGCTTCTTATTCTGGTAAATGATCAGGACAGATTGTAAATACTCACTTTTGTGCTGAGCGGCCCACAATACGTTGAAAATAATTTTATGATACTTGCTCGGCGAACTAACTTTGATAATATTGCGCTTGCGCTGTGTACAGCCGATGGTAAAGGCCAGCCGTATCGGCTAAAAGCGATCGATGGTCGCCATCCTGAATGATCTGCCCGGCTTGTAGGACTAGGATCCGGTCGCAGAAACGACAAGAGCCCATGCGATGGGAAATATAGAGGGCGCTTTTGCCACGGCTGATCGTTTGGAAATTCTGGTAAATATCGAATTCCGATTGGGGATCCAAGGCGGCTGTCGGCTCATCCAGGATCAGGATCGGCGCGTCTTTATAATAGGCGCGGGCGATCGCTAATTTCTGACCTTCGCCACCGGAGACATCGCGACCGTGATCGTTGAGATCGTGACTCAACCAGGTTTTCTCGCCATCAGGGAGTTGCTTGACCCAAGTGGCCATGCCGCTGGCAGCCAAGGCCGTCCACATTTTAGCTGGATCGACGGCAGCATCAGCGGCAATATTCTGGTCGATGGGGTAAGCAAGTAGCTTGAAATCTTGAAAAACGACCCCGATCAATTGCTGGAATTGGTCGACGCCCAACTCACGGATATCCTGACCATTGATCAAAATACGACCGCGGGTTGGCTGATAAAGGCGACAGAGTAATTTAACGATCGTTGTTTTACCGGAACCGTTTCGGCCGACGATGGCAACTTGGGTTTGCGGTGTCAACGTTAGGTTCAGTTCTTTGATGACCCAGCGTTGACTACCAGCATAATGGAACCACACATGCTCGAATTGGATCGTCGGCGCTAGCGAAACGACCGAATCACTGGTGGGCGCAGCGGCCTCTGTAACGTTCACGGACGGCTCCGCGCCTTGTTCCGTCGGCGCTATTGTAGTCGCTTGCGCGGCGGCGGCCAGTTCGGTCGGTTTAGTCGGTGCGGTCAGTCCAGCTGGTGCGCCTGCATCTGGTAACGCCAGAAAGTCGAGCAAGGTGTTCAGATAGTCGAGCATGGCCAAGCCATCGTTCCACTGGGCGATATTGGCGCTCACAACGTTGATGAAATTTTGCAAATAACCAACGTAGATGATGATCGCGCCGATCGTGATCGCCCCAACATAAGCTTTCAAACAGATCAGCGCATAAAGGCCGCCGGTGACAAGCAAGGTCAAGGCTTGTAAACTGGCTGTGTTCAGCGCCATCTTTTGGCGATTAGCGATCACTAACTGGATCGGCGTCAATTTGAATTGTTGGGTGATCCATTGCAAGAAGCTGTTGCTGGCTTTAAAGGCCCGAAAGATCGCACCGGAATCATCATTGAGCAAGACTTGATTGGTGAAATAGCCGTCAGCTTGGTTGAAGCTGACGATCTGGTCCATCACGGTTTGCTGCAAATGACGATTGCGATTGGAAAGGAGCCCAGACAGCAAAAGTGGCACGGCCAAAGCGATCAGTAAAATCAAGCTGAACCAAGGTGAGTTGGTGAACAGGGCCAAGCCGCTGGTCTGCGCACTATGCGTCGTCAAAATCGCGACCATGGTCACCACGGTGATCACGAAAGAAATAACGACATTCAGTGTCCCGGAAAAAAGGCCGTCGATCACTTGATTCAGCGCGTTATTGTAAACCAACGCATTCTCACCCTTGGTTCTCAGCGCCATCACTTCTGGCGATTCTAGTTGTTCATAGTTCAAGGTCATCGTCTTTTCAGCGGAGCGCTGTGTGAAACGTAAGTAGATTTCTTGCTTGATCAAGGTCACTTGTAGATTCATCCAATTATTGAGCAGGCCAAAGAGCAAGCCACCGAAACTCAGGCCAACGACCAGCATGATCAAGTTGTTTAATGCTGCTTTAGCCGTCAGCGCGTTGATGATCAGCGCCAAGGAAGTGCTGGCGTAATAAGGATAAAGCACGGTAACCAAGGCGGCTAAAACCAAAACACGCAAACTCCGAGGCACCAGTTCGTGGATCATTTTCAAGGCGACTTTAGTTTTCTGCCACTGATTCATCAGACTCATCCTCCTCTTGGTCTTGATAGTATTGGCTTTGGATCGCGAACATTTCCGCGTAGATCCCGTTTTGCGCCATTAGTTCCTCGTGGGTGCCTTGTTCCTTTAAGACGCCATGATACAGCAGGATGATCCGATCACAAAAACGTGTCGAGGCCAAGCGGTGGGAGATGAACAAGGATGTTTTCGCGCCGATCAGATCCTGATATTCTTCGTAAAGTTCACTTTCGGCCAAAGCGTCCAAGGCCGCGGTCGGTTCGTCCAACAAAATAGCCGGAGTTTGCCGGTATAAGGCCCGCGCCAACATCAAGCGTTGGGTCTCACCACCAGAGAATTCCACGCCATCACTGTGGATATAGCGGGTCAAATGGCTGTGAATGCCTTGGGGCAGCGCCTGGATCTTGGTCAACAACCCCACTTGTTCTAAGACTTGCTTGACCTTGGCCTCATCGATCGCAGTCTCATCGGCAATCATGGCCACCGTTTGGGCAATGGTCGTCGCCCAAATATCGGTACTTTGAAAAACCGGGGTGACCAGATCGGCCAGTGCAGCTTGACTGAATTGATCGGCCGCGACACCATCAAAGTAAATTTGACCCGCAGTCGGACGCAACAAGCCTAGTAATAAGTTAACGATCGTGCTTTTGCCGGCGCCATTGTTCCCGACCAACGCCAAGCGCTCGCCGGGCTTGATCGTGAAACTCACGTCGTGTAAGGTTTCTGCCGTCGCGTCTGGATAGTGATAGCTGACATGATCAAAACGAATTTCCACCTGATCTGGCCCCACGGTAGGATCGGCGTAATGCTTGCGAAACTCGGGAAAAGTGAGAAAGTTACGCAAATGGTCAATATCCTGAGACGATTTCTTCAGATCATTGGTCTCACTCAACAATTGCCGCAGCCAGCCATTCATCTGGGCCAAAATATTGAAATAAAGCACAAAACTGGCCACGGAGATCTGTTGGCGTTGGATCAAAATGATCAAGACCACGAACACCAAGGAATCCCGCAGAAAACTAAACAAACTTTCCCAGAAGTTGGCCAATAAGGTGTGCCGGGCTAACTGCCGTTGGTATTGCAGCGACGCGGACACCGTTTGATCCAAATTAGCCGCCAGCCAGTTGTCCATTTTGAACAGGCGGATCTCTTTGCCATTCTTGATATTGCCGGCGGTCCGGGTCAAATAATTCTGTTGAGCGTACAATTGATCGCGATAGGCCAGCGTCTTCTGCCGATAATTGGTGTCAAAACGCACCACTAAATAAGTCAGGGCCAACTCGACGACGATCAGGACGAAGAAATATGGAATCTGGGTCGTGGCATAGAGCGAAAAGCCAACGATCAATAGCAAATCTAAACCGACTAAGCCAAATTGTTGTAAAATCTGAGCGACCCCGGAGCCGTCGCCGTAAACCCCAAAGGTCAGGGCATTGACCAGTAATTTCTGAAAGCGATTGGTCAGCGTATTCTCATAATCGGTGGTCATTAGCTTCTGATAGAGTTTCAGCTCGAAGGACTTAAAGCGCCCGCGGGTGATCGTCGCATCCGCCTGGGTTTTGACCACCAAGGAAAAGAAGGCGGCCACAGCCAACAGCAGGACCAAGCCACCGACCTGAAGTAAGAGTTGCGGCAACGCCACCTTGGCTTCGAACTGGGCCACGATCAGCGCTGGCAAAGCGGTCACGCCTAGCGTCAGTGTTAATGAGAGGAAATAATAAAGAATGAGTTTGCCCAGATAATGTTCCCCGCTCTGCGCAAACCCGGCTAGAACATAATGGACGTTTTGTAAAATAGTGTGCGGTTGCTTCTCCATAACATTGCCCTCTTTTATGTAAAAAGTGAACCAGAAAGCTCATCTGATTCCTTAATAAACGTAGCGATTTAAAATAACCACTGCCTTTTCGGCTGCTCGACCCACGTGAACCACTGCTTGATCGAAGCAGTTCTGCGGCTTCTGCTAAAGCCAGCCTGACCTTGATCTGTTGCAAGTCTGATCGTTCAGCCGTCTTATCTCACCGCGCCTATTGTTCTCAAGAAAATAGACAGCACGAGGTTCTTTCGACATATCGATATCATTCAATCGTATTCCCCTGGGAGCCATTATTTTGATTTTTCATTCACGTGAATATCTAAATTATAAATCAAAATTAGAAAAAAACAATTTTAATTAGAAAAAAGTATATTTTATATGCCACCTTCTAATGCAGGTAGGCATAATAGCGATCAATCGCGTGATTCGGGTGATCGCAAAAGGCAAAGCTATCACGGTCATAATGACAGCGCCTAATTATTTCCCCAATCAAGTCATCTTCTGCTCAACAATAATGTTGCAATGTCCGAACAAGTGAGAAAACGCCGACTTCGGTCCCCATTCGCCACAAGCTAGCAGTAACGAAAAGCAAATCATTCAAAAACAGAGAGCCTCCCAGTCAGCGGCTGGGGGCTCTCTATATTATTTGGCCAATCATCATTTGACTGAATGCTTACAAAAGAGAAAGCCAAGGATATCAATTTTCTCTTGGCTAACAATAGAAAAAACCTCCTAGTCAGCAGATATTATCTAATGACTTAGGAGGTTTGTTTTAAAAAACCGCAAATGAAGCGACCTAACTTTTCTCAGTTGCGTAAACTAACGGTCTTGCTGTACTGACTACTGAAATAGGATCTGCCGACTTGATCAGTGCAATTTCAAATCATCTGACTCTGGTTCGACCCGTTATCCAACGCCTTAGTCGGCAGCGCCGATCTCGTTGCGGACCACATCGGCGATCTGGTCAACGTATTTATCGACTAGTTCTTGAGTCGGTGCCTCTGCCATCACCCGCAGCAAGGATTCAGTCCCGCTAGGCCGTACTAGGACACGACCATCGCCGTTCATTTCCTTTTCGACGGTATCGATCGTCGCAACGATCTTAGGATGATCTTGCCAATTTTTCTTGTCGGTTACTTTAATATTAACCAATTTCTGCGGATAAGTCTGGACTGGCGCAGCCAATTCAGAAAGCTTTTGGCCAGACTGTTTCATGATGTTCAGGAGTTGGATCCCTGTCAACATGCCATCTCCCGTATTATGGAAATCTGACATGATGATATGCCCAGATTGTTCACCGCCGAGATTATAACCATTAGCGCGCATTTCTTCAACGACATAACGGTCCCCGACTTGAGTTTGGACCGATTTCAGACCGGCTTTTTCAATCGCCTTATAGAGACCGATATTACTCATCACCGTGGTCACGATCGTGTCTTTCTTCAAACGACCACGTTCGGCAAAATGGGTCCCCAAAATGTACATGATCTTATCGCCATCGACCACCGCGCCCGTCTCATCAACGGCGATACAACGATCACCATCACCATCAAAAGCCAAGCCAAGATCAGCGCCGACTTCAATGACTTTCGCCGCCAAACGTTCGGGATGGGTCGAACCAACATGGTCATTGATATTCAAACCATCTGGCGCAGTCGCGATGGTCGTGAAATCCGCTTCCAGATCGGCAAAAAGGCGATTAACTAAGCCACTGGTCGCACCATTAGCCGCATCAACGACCAATTTGATCCCGGAAAGATCGTCGGGAACCGTTTGTTCGATAAATTGCAAATATTTTTGAGCGGCCTCAGGATAGTCATCGACAGTACCTAAACCTGCAGCAGCCGGCCGTGGTAACCGGTCCTCTGTGGCATCTAGATAAACTTCGATCTCTTCTTCTTCGCTATCCAACAATTTAAAACCATCAGAACCGAAGAATTTGATGCCATTGTCTTGGGCCGGATTATGCGAGGCCGAAATCATGATCCCCGCGTCCGCACCTTGCGCGCGTACTAAGTAAGCAACGGATGGCGTCGTGATGACTCCTAATTTCAAAACTTCGATACCGACAGACAACAGACCGGAGATCAAAGCATACTCTAGTAATTCGCCAGAAGCACGCGTATCCCGCGCAACTAAAACTCGCGGAACTTGATGATCGGCTTCTTTCTCCGCATGTTGGGTCAAAACGTAGCCACCAGCACGACCTAATTTAAATGCTAATTCAGGCGTTAATTCGCGATTGGCCACGCCCCGAACACCATCGGTACCAAAATATTTTACCATTGTTCTCTCTCTCCTCTTTACTACTCAGAATCTGTTGCTGTGTCATCATCAGATGAAGAACTTGACGATGAGCTTGAACTGGATGAGCTAGAATTACTACTCGATGACTTGCTACTGGACGACGATGTCGTTGACTTGCTGGAACTACTCGATGAACTGCCGGAGGTGCTTTGGGTCACCTTGATATTGACCGCTACTGACTTCGGACTGATCGCGACCACCCCATCTGGCTTAGTCAGGGTCACCGTTTTTTGGATCGATGAAGTGATGTCACTGATATCGACAGGCATCGTTAAGGTACTAGGTAGGTCTGACAAAACACTTTGCGGCGCGGAAACAGTTATCTGGGTCACAGAACTGTTAAACGCGTACAGGAGACCATCGGCGCCATCGCCATCGTTGATGAAGCTTAAATTCATTTTTTTAGTGGGTAAAGAGATCGGCAGTTCGACATGAGCCGTTTGTGGACTCATTAAGACATCGACTTCTTTACCATCTTTATCCAAAGCTCTAAGTAAGACTTCTTGATCATAATCCGCCTTGGTATTAGCGCTCAAATCGAGTTCAGCGACAACTTGCTTGACCCGTTTGACTTCGGTCTTGGCTCCCGACACCCGAACAGTCTCCGGACTGATCGCAGGTGTGCCCACCAAGTAACCATCAGCGACACGATTAGAATTATACTTGACTTGGATCGGCAATTTGCGATCAGAGCGCGTTTGGATCTTGACTTTAGTCGTTTCCGGCTTGATCGAATAGTTTAATGACTTATTCAGACCTGAGACCTTGATTTTAACGACATGCGTCCCTGTCGAAAGATCGCGCAGATCGATATAGACACGAAAATCTTGGGTATTCCGCGCGGCCGAGACCAGCGAACTGGATCCTGAGATCGTTAGATCGACCTTTTCTGGATAGCCGGTCACGAAATACTTTTCAACATCCGCTTCGACTTGCAAAGAAACCCGCATCGTCGCTTTGGTTTGTGCCACCGCGCTTTGCTCGCGGTTGCTCGTTTCATCCGCATGGGTCGAACCAAGGTTATTGGACTGCACATAAACAAACAAAAGGACGGCTAAACCCAAGGAAAGGACCCGATAGACCCAAGGCCGATTGAAAAAATCTTTCATTTCTTGGTCTCCTCCTTCGCTTGTTTAGGCTTAAAGAAGTTGAGAAAATTCTGCCACCAATTATTTTTGCTTTCTGGCGGATCCAAATGAACATGAAGAAATTTCAAATAATCTTCTCGACTAAGATCATGCATCAACTGACTATTCTTGGTGATCGTCACCGCGCCGGTTTCCTCAGAAACGACCAAGGTCAAGGCATCAGTCACTTCACTGATCCCCACAGCAGCTCGGTGTCTTGTCCCTAACTCCTTCGGGATCATATTGCTTTCCGAAAGAGGCAGGTAGGCTGCCGCCACAGCGATCTTGTTATCACGAATGATCACGGCGCCATCGTGTAACGGCGTATTGGGAATGAAAATGTTGATCAACAATTCCCCTGAAACATCCGCGTCCAAAGGGATCCCAGTTTCAATATAATCTTCCAGTCCGGTATTCATCTGGATCGTGATCAACGCCCCGATGCGGCGTTTTGACATATATTGGATCGCCTTGTCCAGACCCTCGACCAAATGATTGACATCATCATTTTCTTTATGACTGGTCGCAAAAATCTGATTTCGACCTAGCCGCTCTAAAGCCCGCCGGATCTCTGGCTGGAAGATCACGACCAAAACAACGACTGACCAATTGATCACCTGATCAACGATATAAGAGAGCGCGTGTAGATTCAAGTAATAACTGATCACTTTGATCACAATAATGACCAAGATACCATTGAATAACTGGACTGCTTTGGTACCACGGAGCAACATGATCACTTTATAGATCAAGAACCAGATGACCAGAATATCGATCACGTTCATGAGATTTTGCCAGACAAAGATCTGATTCCAAGGGATGCTTGCTAAACTCATGACCAACCTCCTCGCATCATGATAATTAATTATACCATGTTATCATAGCTTAGGTACTTTACCATGTAAAATGCTGGATGAATCATTTTTATCTTATCTATCCAACATGTTAGCACAACTTTTTCGAAAACAAAAACAGAGTTTCCTAGACGATCAGCGTCTATTTCCTGTTTCTGAAAATCCCAATTTAAATATTTTCCCTTTCGATCCTGAACCTTATGATGCAGATTTTCTTAGTAATGGCTGCCGTTAGAACGCCAGATTTGCTTGACTGCACCCTCTGCAATCCGACTTTGATTTTAAGGCGATGTTCCCTCAGCAGTAAAAAAAGCGTCCCGAGTAAGCATCATTAAAGTTGCTCACTCATCACGCTTTTTCACAAAAATCTCACGCTATCCACCCAATAAACGATCATTTACGCGCGTTTTCAAAGCCAACAAAAGCTGAAACATTTAGACTGCAAGCACGAATACAATCGCATAATCTTTTTCTGAAAAACCACTGACGTCCAGAGATAGATTACCATAAATACCTGAGTTGATCGCGCTTATTGACGATACATCTTAAATTTCAAAAATAGATCGTTATATTGCTCTACCTTTTGTGCACCTAAATCTTGATAGACCTCTAGTTTCTCGATCGTTTTCAGAGGGGGATAAAATTGTTGGTCCTGACGGATCTTTTTAGGCAATAATGCCTTGGCCGCTTTGTTGGGCGTTGCGTAACCCACGTATTCCGCGTTTTGAGCCGCGTTTTTCGGATCTAACATAAAATCGATAAAGGCGTAAGCGGCTCGTTGATGCTTGGCGGTTTTAGGAATGACCATATTATCGTACCACGCGTTACTGCCCTCGCTGGGAACCACATAATGAAGATGCTCGTTTTGGTCGATCATTTCCGCGGCCTCGCCTGACCAAGTCACTGCCAGGGGCGCTTCTTCTTGGATCATGTAAGTTTTGATCTCATCAGCGACGATCGCCTTAACGTTGATCGAAAGCTGATCCAATTTGTGCGAGGCTTGATTCAAGGTCGTCGTCGCCGTGGTATTGACAGACTGACCTTGCGAGATCAACGTCATCCCGAGAATATCTCGGGCCGAGTCGACCAACATCAATTCATTTTGCCATTTAGGCGCCCAAAGATCGTTCCAATGCTGGACTTCACTGGCGCTGACCTGTTGATCATTATAAATGATGCCCAACGTTCCCCAGAAATAGGGCACTGAGTAACGATTGCCCCGGTCAAAAGATTGGTCGAGAAAATGTTGATCCAAATACTTAAAGTTAGGCAACTTCTTTTGATCGATCGGCAATAGTAAATTGGCTTTTTTCATCTTTTCGATCATGTAATCACTGGGGATCGCCAGATCATAGGCGGTCCCGCCTTGCTTGATCTTAGTGAACATCGCCTCGTTGCTATCAAAGGTCTCATACTGAACGTGATATCCGGTTTGCTTTTCAAATTTCTTGATCAAACCAGGGTCGATATAATCACCCCAATTGTAAAGATTCAACGTATTCGCCTGTGTCGTTGCTCCCGCCTGCGCGGATAATTGCTTGCTGGTAAGGAACAAGACACCACATAACGCCAAGATCGAAGCCATCATCATCAGGATTTTTTTCATCGCAAGGTCACCTCCGCTTGAGCGTGACGTTTTTGTCGTTGGCGCCGACTACGTGAATACTGGTTGACGAAATAATACCCAACGACTAATAACAAGGCGAAAATGAACATCACTGCGGACAAAGCATTGATCTCCAAGCTGATCCCCTGACGCGCTCGTGAATAGATCTCCACGGACAAAGTGGTGAAGCCATTGCCAGTCACGAAGAAAGTCACCGCGAAATCATCCAAGGAATAAGTAAAAGCCATGAAGAAACCAGACAGGATCCCCGGAGTGATGTAAGGAATGATCACGCGCCAAAATGTCTGGGCCTTACTTGCGCCCAAGTCTTGCGCCGCATTCAGTAAGGCCGGATCCAACTCGTTGACTTTCGGCAAAACCATCAGGACTACGATCGGGATCGAAAAAGCGATATGGCTGACTAGGACTGAACCAAATCCGAGACCGATCCCCAGTGAAGTGAATAAAATCAAAAAACTCGCGCCGATGATCACATCTGGGGAAACCATCAAAACATTGTTCAAGGTCAATAATGTTGACCGCGTCGCTGCTTTTTTATGTCCCGCGATCCCTAGCGCGCCAAAAGTCCCCACGATCGTCGCTACCAATGATGATAATAAGGCGATCAAGAGCGTATCCAAGACGATCACCAAGATCCGCTGATCTGAGAACAAAGTCTGGTAATGTTCCCAAGTAAAGCCAGTAAAATGATTCATGTTGCCGCCGGCGTTAAAGGAATAGAAGATCAAATAAAAGATCGGCGTGTACAAAATAATAAACACGAAAATCAAATAGAGCGAACTAAAGCGTGGTTTTTTCATCGTCTAATACCTCCCGCCGTTTTTTCTTACGATCATTGGTCAACATCATGATCACGAACATCATCACGATCAAGATCACCCCGATCGTCGAACCCATCCCCCAGTTCATCGTGGTCAAAAAATGTTCCTCGATCGCCGTTCCCAAAGTGATCACACGATTACCGCCGATCAATCGCGTCAACATGAACAGCGATAGTGACGGAATAAAAACAGCCTGGACCCCAGCTTTGACCCCACTCAAAGTCAGTGGGAAGGTCACTAAACGAAACGTCTGCCAAGGACTAGCGCCCAGATCGCGACTGGCGTTAGGTAGCGCTGGATCCAATTGAACGATCGCGTTATAGATCGGCAAGATCATAAAGGGGATCTCGATGTAACTGGCCACCAACAGGAAACTGAAATCAGAAAACAAGATCTGTTTCGGTCCGATCCCGATAAACATCAGGAAATGATTGACTGCGCCGGCGCGACTGAACAGGCCGATAAAAGCATAAGCCTTCAATAACAAATTGATCCAAGTCGGTAAAATGATCAAGAGCAGCCAAAGCTGTTGATGTTTCAAGCGACTTAAAATATAAGCCGCGGGATAGCTGACCAATAAGGTGATCACGGTGATCAAAAACGCGTACCACAACGAATTCAGCGACATTTTCAAGTAAACGCTGGACGATCCATAAGTCAAATAATTTCGGACTGTGAAATGGCCCTGCCCATCAGTAAATGATTGATAAAGGATCAAAAGCAGCGGCGCCACTACAAATAGCGCGATCCACAAGAAGTAAGGCACCATAAAAAACTGTTTGCTTTTCTTCATGATTGCTTAATCCTCCTCGTACTGCTCCAAACGAGCATCAAAATCGGCTTCTTTCTCACCAAACCGCATCACGTGGATATCTTCAGGCTCGAAGGTCAAACCGATCTCCTTGCCGTCTCGGACCGGATTGGTGGAATGGATCAACCATTCATTGCCATCCGCGTCAAGACCAATGATCTCGAAATGATCGCCCCGAAAAAGTTGCGTGTCGACTTTAACGACCAATTTGCCCTGATCGGCTGTGGTAATGTCCAGATCCTCCGGTCGCAAAACAACTTCGACCGCTTCATTGACACGCATGCCCCCGTCGGCACACTCAAACGATTTGCCAACGAACTCCACTTGATAATCCGCCAACATTTTCCCGGGCAAAATATTGCTTTCACCGATAAAATTCGCAACGAAATGATTGATCGGCTCATCATAGATATCGACAGGCGTGCCGCTTTGTAAAACTTTACCATTATCCATCACGAAGATCTCATCGCTCATCGCCAAGGCTTCTTCTTGATCATGGGTCACAAAAATAAAGGTGATCCCCAATCGTTGTTGCAATTCCCGTAATTCATATTGCATATCTTGCCGTAACTTCATGTCTAAAGCCGATAAAGGCTCATCAAGAAGCAACACCTCAGGCTCATTGACGATCGCCCGAGCGATTGCTACCCGCTGTTGCTGCCCACCAGACAATTCACTGATCTCGCGATTGGCGTAACCTGGTAGCTGCACCAATTTCAAAGCGTCCAAGACCCGCTTTTTGACTTCCTGTTTAGGCCGCTTTTGTAGCGTTAAGCCAAAGGCCACATTATCGAAAACATCCAAATGCGGAAAAAGCGCGTAATTTTGAAAAACTGTATTGACCTTGCGCTGATTCGGCGGCAATTGGTTGATCTGTTGGCCACTAAATAAAACTTGCCCCTCTGTCGCGTTGGTAAAACCGGCGATGATCCGCAAAATCGTTGTCTTACCCGAACCGGATGGCCCTAACAATGAATAAAATTTGCCCTGTTCAATCGTCATATTGATTTTTGATAAGGCCACAAAGCCATCATCATACTGCTTTGTGATCCCCTTTAATTCAATGATCGGTTTCGTCATTTGCCCAACCCCCTATAAATAAGATGCCGTTGCCACCAAGAGTAAAGTCACTGGTTTGTTGCCCGGATTTGTTAATTGATGTGGATTTGTCGCGGTGAAATATAGTGACTCCCGCGCTTTGGCAGTGATCGTTTCATCGCCTAGACGCAAGCAAACACTGCCTTTGATCACATAAGCAAAGGTCTCCGCCGGTGACGGATCAAAGGCCTTGAATTTACCGCCAGGCTCGATCGTCAATAAGACCGGCTCCATTTCGCGTTCATTGGAGTCATTGATCAACCATTTCAAATGATAGCCTAGTCCTTCGTCAACATGATCGACTTGCTGATCCATTCCAAACAACAAAGCGGCTTTACTGGGTTCTGCTGTAAAAAACTCGGCCAAACTGACTCCTAAAACCGTTAAGATATCACTCAAGGTCTCCACAGTCGGCGACGCCTGATCATTTTCCAATTGAGAAATATAACCCTTCGTCAGATCGGTCCGCTCACCAAGTTCTTCTTGCGTCAAATTCTTCATTACTCGTAGCGCTCGTAACTTTTGCCCGAATACCATGCCTGTCCTCCTAGATGATCCGTCACTTTCAGCGATCTCTAATCATTAGTAAACAAAAAGTTATCTAACTTTGAGTTTACCAAAACTTCAATCAGTATAACTGATTCTCCCCGATCTGCCAAGTGTTTTGACTGATTTGATGGCGTCAAGTTAACGTGGGTTTTAGTAATAAAGATATTTGCTAGAATTCATGAATACTGATTGTGCTGCTAAAACACCCAAACTTACTATTAAGTTTTCTTGGTACTATTGATTATGTGTAATACCATACTGCCATTCTCGTGGAAGCCCGCTAGCCTGAGC
>NZ_BROC01000042.1 GCF_024345205.1 Lapidilactobacillus luobeiensis
GGCGAACACGTTTCAGCAGTGAAATTTGTCTTAGTGATTTATCACTTAGACAAAGGCTCGATTTGAAGACAAGCCGCCGTATTTGCGGATTGGCTTCAAACGATGCCCACTGCGTTCCAGCCACTAAAAACGCCCTGAGGCGGTTGCGTCACCACCAAAACCCAGCATCTCCTGCCATCAAGCGAGTCAAAAAAAAGACGCAGGCAAGAAATCACCTACGTCTCTTGGTTAGAAGCGTGGATTCAAAACAACTTGAACTGCGCGGCCTGCGGTCAAATGGATCCGATTTTCCTGCACGACGACACAAATGTCCTGATCCGCTTCCAGTGTTAATTTACTATTCTGGAACGTGAAGCTCAGCCAGCTGTCACGGAAACGCTGTTGGAAACTCAAACGCCGCCAACTCCGCGGGATCTGTGGCTCGATGATCACCTGGCCCTCGAAATATTTGATCCCGGCGAATGCATGCTCGATCACCGCCAAGGTCCCCCCATGACCCCGGTATGGATCCCCTCGGCGGTAGTGCCACCTTGGATATCATCATAGTCGGAGCGGATCGCCGTGACGAGATTTTCCACCGCATGATCCAGCTCGCCAAGGATCACATCGACACTGGCGAAAACTGGCCGCGAAACAGTGGAGCCATGGACCGTACGCGCCAAATAATAATCACGATTGCGGCGGAGCCAATTGCGCGGGAGGCGGTAACCTAATTGGTTGACCAATTGCTGCATCATTTTCTCACCAAGATTATAAACAGCCATCAAGGTGTCCGCTTGCTTGTTGACCTGATAATCATTTGGCGACTTTCCTTCGGATTTCAAGATTCGATCGATCCGATGGATATCACCGTATTTCTCACGATAGGCGTCCAGATCTAACTCCTTTAGCGCCAAATAATGTTCATACTGCTCAATGACCCCTTGATCATCAATATAGATCGTTAAATTATTGGCGACATCACTGGCCTTTTGCAACAAGTGATGGCTAAAATCCGTTTCCTGACAAGCCGCTGTGAACTCGACTTCCGGATGATGACGTAATTCGGATAACCAATTCAGAGACCAAACCAGCATGATATTGGTATACGCGTTGTCGTTCAGGCCTGGCGTTGTCGCGCTTGGATACCCCTCGTGAAATTCATCCGGCCCCATCACCCCGTTCAAATGATAACGTTCGCCGTCATAGGTCACTTTACTGAGCCAAAACTTACTGGTCTCCAACAACACTTTCAGGCCACCGTCATTGAGTAAATCATACCGGCCAGTAACTTGGGTATAGTACCAAATATTATAGACCACGGCCAGCGAGATATGGCGCTGTAAACGTGAATTGTCTTGATACCAGCGGTGGGTAATCGGGTTGAGATGGATCACCTGTGACTGTTCATCGCCATACATCGCCGATTGCCACGGGTACAGCGCTCCTATTTCATGTTGAGCATGGGCGTTTTTGCGCGCGGCGTTCAGGCGTTTCAGGCGATATTGAAGAATATCATAGGCAGTATCTGGATCCATTTCCGCGTAATAAGGAACTAGAAACAATTCGTCCCAGAAAATATGACCACGATAACCCTCACCCGTCAGCGCCCGGGAACCTACCGATGCGTCAAGATCTTGGTTAGCCAAATGTTGCGCCGCCTGATGCAAATGAAACACATTCATTCGCACCAACCGCTGTAAGTCTGGATCGTCCGTCTCGATTTGAACATCCGCATGTTGCCAGAATGTCCGCCAATGTTCTTGACTATTCGCTTGGATCGTCGCAAAACTACTCCGAGCCAACTCAGTAGTCGCCTCAGCGACTGGATCGGTGGTCTCATAACTGGTCGCCACGACCATGGTCCGTTCAAAAGTAAATTCTTCGCCTGCGTTCAAGGAAACCACTGCCTCGTCGATCACAGAGTGTTCCGGATAAGTCGTCGTGAACGAAGCCTGTTCGCTGGTGGTCCGCGCGCCGATGACCAACTCCAATTCTGATTTCAGCGTACGAGCCTGTAATAAATGGTCGCCTAATTTTGTGATCTTGAACTCTTGACTATTGAATTCACGATACCGGGCCACATTTTGATTTTGGATCAAACCGTCAACGATGCCTTGGATCGTGACCTGAGCTGAAAAATCTAAATGAAAACTGATTTTCTCCGCAAAACAGTGATAGTGCAGCGGATCAACTACTTTCAGTGTATCCACATACAGCCGTCCCTGTGCCAAAGCGTATTCAAAATGCTCAGTCAGATTCCCACGGTCCATGTTCAAGCAAGAACAGCGTTGATCATAGTCAACGGTCACCGGTTGATGATCGATAAACAAACGGATCAGCTGAGGATTGGGCAAATTGACCATATCTTCATTAACGATATCGCGATGATTGACCTGAGTGGTCGTCTGGTTAAAGATCCCCGCCACATACAAGCCCGGATAATGATCATCACTATATTGGGCCAGCACCGGTGCGCCGCGCCAACCCAGATAACCATTGCCTAACGTTAAAATCGATTCCTGACCATAAGAACGCGGGCCATTAGGAATGTTTTGATATTCGATCTGCCAATCTGTAATCATTTTAAGCTCCTTATGCGGTTGCTTTGAAAACATTTTTCTTCTGCGCACCTTTGACTTTGTCTAAATCAGCATCACTGAAGCCCCAAAGGTAAACGCAAGTGAAGGAAACAACGATGGTGATCACTGACGCGATCAAGTAGATCCAGATGTTATTCGGATTCTGCGCCGAGAAGAAGGACGGGAAGCCGATCAACGAGCCGGAGAAGCCAAACATGTCGATGTGGAACAAACCAGCGACGAAACAGCCCACCGCGCTCCCGATGCTGGACATCCAGAAGACGTGGCCATATTTCAAGTTGATCCCATACATCGCCGGTTCAGTTACACCAGCAAACCCGGATAAGGCGCCAGCCATGGCCAAACCTTTGATGTCAGCGCGTTTGGATTTCGCCCAAACTGCCAAAGCCCCCGCCGCTTGCGCGATCATGGTGAAGTTGATCAAGCCGTTTAAAACCGAATGTCCGGTCATGGCAATATCGTTGGACACGATCGGGACGATCATCCAGTGCAAGCCGAAAATAACTAAAGTTTGATAGAAGGCACCTAGTACCAGTCCAGCGATGGCTTCGTTGGCTGTTACTAAGAAGTTGATCACAGCCGCAAATCCTGCCGAAATCATCGAAATAACCGGGCCCATTAAGACTAGGACCACGCTGGCCACGATGAACAAGGTGAACAACGGTTGGAAAATCGAACGCAAACTCAGTGGCAGCACTTTTTTCAGCCAATTGCCCACTGGTCGTGCCAGCCACGCGGCGAAAATAATTGGGAAAATCGAGTAAGTGTATTGGGGAATGTGGATCGGTAGCCCAAAGAAGGTGGCGTTCAGCGGAATACCCAATAATGTTGCCATTCCCTTAGTTGGCGCTGCCCATAACGCCGCAATGGACGGATGGACCAAAACTCCCGCGATCGCCGCAACGGTGATCGGTTCAGAATGGAGTTGTTTCGCGGCGGTGTAGCCCACGAGGATCGGCAGGAAGTAGAAAGTCGAATCGCCCATGGCATTGATAATAACGAACGTTGTCGACTTGGTGTCGATCCAATGCAGATTAGAAGTAAATAATGTCAAAAATCCTTTTAAGATACCTGAAGCGGCTAACAGGCCAATGATTGGGATCATCGAGCCGGTGATCGTCCCAATCAACAACTGGAAGCCGCGCACGATCCAGCCCCAAAGATTGGTGGGCCGGGCTGCTTTCGCCTGAGCTTGGGTGGCTTCGACAACTTCCCGCGTCGCCGCGTCGTCGACTACATCATCACCAAGTTGGGCGATCACCGCGTCGTAAACATCTTCGACAGCCGGGCCGATCACCACTTGATATTGTCCTAAACCGGCATTATAGATCGCCCCCGCGACCCCATTCAGATTGGTCAATTTGGCGTTATCCGCCTTGGTCTCGTCCTTCAGGTAAAAACGTAACCGTGAGATACAATGGATCACTTTGTTGATATTACTTGGTCCACCGACATATTTAATAATGTCAGTCGCCAATTGAGTATAGTCTTGAGCCATTTTCTTTTCCCCCTATGACTGTGACTAAGCCTTAGCGCTTGCTTTGCCCAGCAAGTCACCTAGACTAACGTGTTGATAATCGACATTAAGCGCGGCCAGATTAGTTTTTGAATTGGTGATCAAAACCATGACTGTTTTATCGAGTTGAGCCGCTTCGATCTGGCTCCAATCAACAGTAATGATCTTCTCCCCACTAACGACCTGCTTACCCTGTTTAACATGGACTTTGAAGGGCGCGCCTTTCAACGCGACCGTATCGATCCCCACATGAACCAAAAATTCCAACCCATCATCACGCCGGATCCCAAAAGCGTGACCTTGGGCGATGATCACCTCACCGCTAACTGGCGCGACGACCGCCGACTCATCAGCGTCAGGCATGATGGCGAAACCTTCGCCCATCATTTTCTGTGCGAAAACCGGATCGGAAACCGTGCTCAGCTCGATCACTTGGCCCGTCACCGGCGCGAAGATCTCATCAGTATGGACCTGCTCTTTTTTCTTGAAATGTAACATTTGAATCCCCCCATTTTGGTACTAAAACTTGGTACTAGCGAATTTGACCCCTGCGGTTTTGGTTAAAATGGCTTGAAGGTGGTTGAAAGTAGATTGGCCGCAGCTTGCGCTGCGCGATTCGGGGTAAACTCGCTGTGGGCGTCACTTTGAGCTTTTCGGAAATGCACCGAAAATCTCAAAGCTGAGCCTTGTCCTAAGCGGCAGAGCCGCCAAGGACAATTTCACGGCGATCTCACCCCGAATCGCTCCGCTCCAGCCGCTAAACGTTATAATAGGCGCTTGAGCACTCACGCCATTTGGCAAGCTATCGTCAATTGATGGGGAACCACGCAATTGATGACCGTGGTTAGTGGTTACCAACTTTAAATTGGTGACACCAGCGCAGTCTGTCTGATGAACTGAGACAGAATCTTGGCGAATCAGCAGAATCGGTCTGTTTCCACACATGGATTGGTTACGGAAACAAGTAGTGTTGTTCTGCTTGCACAAAATGTCCCGACCTCCTGATCCAAATCAGTTGGTATTGCCGTCCCACCTCAAAAGTGGGCAATTGTTTGACCTCTAGCTTGCAAAAGCACTTCGTCAGATATCCAACTCCGATTGTAGATCGGCGCAATTCTGTTCAGCAACCGGTTCGGGCCATGCGGCTCAGCAGTGAAATTGTCCTTTGCGGCTCCGCCGCTTAGGACAAGGCTCGATTTGAAGACAAGCCGCGCTTTTTGCGGATTGGCTTCAAACGATGCCCACTGCGTTCCAGCCGCACAAATGGCCCGAACCGGTTGCGCTCACGCGCAACACCCACCAAAACCTGCAATCAAATCCAACATCACCGATCAACCGGTTTTTTCACTGATGACGTCGGGCAAATTCCAAACTACTGAACTTATCCGCGCGATGCCGCGACTCCGTATAAGACAGCACCCGATTATCCGACAAATGCGTTTCGCTGCGCACCACCAACACCGGCACACTCTGATTGATCCCCAGATACACACAATCGTCATATTCCGCCGGTTCGATGGCAATATGCTTGATCGCATAATCGATTTTCAGATGGAGCGTCGATTCAAAATAGTCGAACAAAGAACGTTGCGCGACAGTCGCCGGTATCTCCGGCACGATTGCCTCATTGACGTAATCGTAATCCAAAATCACGGGCACATCATCAACGACCCGTTTGCGCACGATCAATTGCGTCGTTAAAGCCGGCGCGCCGTTCAGCAAAGCCACTGGCACCGCGACATGGTCGTGGATCGAAACCAGATCATTAGTCGATTGTAAATGGTTTTGAGCGACCAACTCGTGATAACTTTCGATCGACGAGAACGGAAACATTAATTTCTCGGTACTGAGAATCAGACTACCCTTCCCCCGAATCGTCTGAATGTAGCCTTCATTCGCCAACAAACGGACCGCTTTACGCACCGTCTCCCGCGAAACATGATAACGCATCACTAATTTCTGATCACTTGGCAGCAAGTCCCCTTTCTTAAACTTCTTGTTTTGAATATCTGTGAGTAAATCATGGTAGATCTGTAAATATTTTTTCATCTTCCCCGACCCCCGAGCTTATCCTAGCACAGGGAAAAATCGCTTACATGATTGCGGCTTGCCTCCGTTGCGGAAAAACTAGACAAGTTGGCGCCAACCATTGTTGTTTAAACAAATTTTGAGTAGACAACTTTTTTCGCTGACTTACTCCCCAATCCTTGTAAAACGGCTCCCCCCGACTACAATTACCAAATCGATCCCCCAATCGATACTTAAAGCGCTTACAAAAACTACATAAGAAAATGCCTAAACTGAAAAAATTTAGGCATCGAACAAAATTGATCCTAACCAAACATCATCACGTCAAGCTCGTTTACTGACGAGCACTGCAAAATCGAATTACCATTTGGCAGTGACTTGATTTATTTCACCGATCAAACGCGAGCAGATCCTTATTTTCAGAACTATCTAACTGCCAATTGGTAAGTTGATTATATCACGAAGCTGTCTATTCGTCTTTTTTAACGCTTACACTGACAAAAAGTAGGCCTATTTGAAAAAACAAATAAGCACGATCACTTTTTGAATCAGGATTTCAGTAAATGATTGTGCCTATTCAGATAATCCCGCCAGCAACGATTGCCCGGTTCGATCACGCTCAGAAAGATCAAAGGAATAACTTCACATCAGCGTGATCATCAACGGTTTTTGCGCCGACAGGTGATATTGCTGCCCTTGCACGATCACTTTTGCGTCGTGATCGGCATTGATGACCACCTTTTGATCGTGGAAATCAAAGCTGAACCAAGTGCCGTGAAATTGGCGTTGGAACTTTAACTGTTGCCACGCCGCGGGGATATGGGGGGTCAAGGTGAGTTGCGCGCCAGTCAGATCTAGCCCAGCGAAACCCCGTTCGATCACGGCCAAAGTGCCGCCCATCACGCCAGTGTGAATGCCTTCTGCGGTGGTGCCGCCTTGAATATCAATATAATCGGACTTGATCGCGGTGACTAAATAATCTAAGGAGCGCTTCAACTCGCCTAAAGATAGATCGACATAGGCGAAAACCGGTCGTGAAACAGTTGACCCGTGAACGGTCCGCGCTAAGTAATAGTCACGGTTCCGTTGGAGCCAATCTTGCGGCAATTGATAGCCCAGTTGCCGAACGATCTGTTCAACTTGTTGGGCGCCCAAATTATAAACAGCCATTAAACTGTCGGCCTGTTTATCCACCTGATAGTCGTTGGAAGATTTTCCTTCGGCTTTGAGGATCCGGTCGATCCGATGGATATCACCATATTTTTTCGCGTAAGCATCTAAGTCTAGTGTCTGCAATTCAAAATAACGCTGATATTGTTCGATCACACCCTGATCATCGATATGGAGACTTAGATTGTGGGCCACATCTGTCGCCTTTTGCAAAAGTTCGGCGCTAAAATCAACAGTTTGGCAAGCTTGAGCAAATATTTCCGACTGCTGGTGGCGTAACGCCAACAACCAATTCAGTGACCAAACCAACATGATATTAGTATAGGCATTGTCCTGCAACCCACTGACTTGCGTGTGGGGATAGGCTTCATGGAACTCGTCAGGTCCCATTACCCCAGACAAGTGATAACGTTGGCCATCATAGGTGACCTTATTCAACCAGAATTTACTGGTTTCCAGTAAAAGCTGTAAGCCCCCTGCGGCCAAAATCCCTTGATCCCCAGTGACCTGAGTGTAATACCACAAATTGTAGACGATCGCCAAAGAAACATGGCGTTGTAACCGCGAATTATCCTGATACCAACGATGAGTCATTGGATTCAAATGAATGATCTGCGACTGCTCATCGCCAGACATCGCTGACTGCCAAGGATACATCGCCCCATGTTCGTACTGCGACCGCGCATTTTTTTTCGCGGCAGGCAATCTTTTCAAACGATAGTGCAAAAGCGCCGCGGCGGTTTTCGGCGTCGTCGCCGCATAATAAGGCAAGAAGAAGATCTCGTCCCAGAAAATATGACCGCGATAACCCTCACCAGTCAGGCCGCGAGAACCTACGGACGCATCCAGATCCGGATTGGCTTGGTCTTGCGCCGCTTGATGCAGCTGGAAAATATTGAAGCGCACCAACCGTTGCAGATCAGGCTCCGCGCTAGTCAATCGGACATCGGCTTTTTGCCAAAAATCTCGCCAGTGAGCCTGGCTGCTTGCTAGGATCTGTTGAAAATCTGCCGCGTCTAAATTCTGTTGAACCGTAGTGATCGGATCTTGATCCTGATAACTCGTCGCCACGGCCATCACCCGCTCGAAGGTCAAAGTCTCATTGGCAGGTAATTGGATCGTGGCCTCATCACAGATCTGTTGATCCGGATAAGTCGTCTTAAAGGTCAGCTGCTCGCTGGTACTGCGACCACCAACGACCAGCGTCACCCCAGATCGTAAGGTCCGGGCGACCAATAGTTGGCCTTGTTGTCCGGTCACCTTAAACTCTTGACTATTAAACTCACGGTACCGCGCAACGTTACGATTTTGGATCGTACCATCGATCAGATTTTGAATCTCAACTTTTGCCGAGAAGTCCAAACGCAAACTAACTTGCGTCGCGATCCGATGATAATTGATTGGATCGACGACTTTTTTTGTTTCCAAATAAAGGTGACCCTGTTTCGCGGGAAAAGTCAGTGTTTCCGTGAGAACGCCTTGATCCATTTGTAAAACCGCCTGCCGCTGATCGTAATTCAGAGTCACTGGTTCTCCGTCGATCCGCAGCCGCAACAGTTGCGGATTCGGCAAATTGACCATGTCCTCATTCACAATATCACGGTGATTGACCGCCGTTGTAGTTTGATTGAAAATACCAGCGACATAAAGGCCGGGATAATGGTCGTCACTGTACGAACTCAGCAGTGGCGCCCCCCGCCAACCTAAATAGCCGTTGCCAAGAGTCAAGATCGACTCCTGACCGTAGGAGTTCACTCCCTTAGAAATATCGTGATATGCGATTTGCCAATCTGATGCTTTCATAAAAAGTTCCTCCTTTTGAATAGATACCGCGGAAAAGCCTGCGGCGCGGCAACTTTGATTGGGATTGCTTATTTGCTGTATAAAGTAGACTGGCCGCAGCTTGCGCTGCGAAATTCGGGGTGAGCTCGCTGTGGGCGTCACTTTGAGCTTTTCGGAAGGGCGCCGAAAATCTCAAAGCTGAGCCTTATTCTAAGCGGCAGAGCCGCTAAGAATAACGACACGGCGATCTCACCCCGAATTTCTCCGCTCCGGCCGCTCAACGCTCTAATAGCCGTTTGAGCACGCACGCCAACTGGTAAGCTATGGCCAATGGATGGAAAGCCACGCAATTGACGACCGTGGTTAGTGGGCACAAGCTTCAAATTGGCGACACCAGCGCAGTCCATCTGATGAACAGAACTAGTTCTCAGCGAATCAACTGAATCGGTCGGTTTCCAACAAAATCCGTTTAAGTAAGTGAGATAAAGTTGGCGGCACTATCCGAAATATACCGACCTATGTCCCCGAATCTGTTGACGTTGCAGTACCACCAAAACAGTTGGCGATTGTTTTAACCTCTAGCTTGCAAAAGCACTTCGTCAAATCCTTCGCCTTCGATTGCAGATAGGCTCAGTGCTGCCCAGCAACCGGTTCGGGCCATGCGGCTCAGCAGTGACGTTATTCTTAGCGGTTTACCGCTTAGAATAAGGCTCGATTTTGAGACAAGCCGCACTTTTTGCGGATTGGCTCAAAACGATGCCCACTGCGTTCCAGCCGCACAAATGGACCGAACCGGTTGCGCTCACGCGCAACACCCACCAGAACCTGCAATTAAACACAAAACAATCAACAGAAGCCTTAGCACAAGTCAAAAATCAATCATTGACCGCAGACTTGAAGACGTTCTTCTTTTTAGCACCCTTTTGCTTGTCCAGGTCAGCGTCTGAGAAGCCCCAGAAGTAAACACAGACAAAGGAGATCACGATAGTAATCACGCTGGCGATCACAAAGGTCCAGATGTTATTCGGATTAGATTTCGAGAAGAAGGATGGGAACCCGATCAAAGAACCGGTAAAGCCGAACATATCAATGTGCATCAAGCCGGCGACTAAGCCACCAACGGCACTACCAATGCTGGCCATCCAGAAGACCCGACCGTATTTCAAGTTGATCCCATACATCGCTGGTTCGGTGACGCCAGCGAATCCTGATAAGGCGCCACTCATTGCTAATCCTTTGATATCAGGGCGCTTGGATTTCGCCCAAACAGCTAAGGCACCAGCGCCTTGCGCGATCATGGTGAAGTTGATCAAGCCATTTAAGACGGAGTGTCCCGTCATGGCAATGTCATTGGAGACAATTGGCACGATCATCCAGTGTAACCCGAAGATAACCAAGGTCTGGTAGAAGGCCCCAATGATCAGGCCGGCGATGGCTTCATTGGCGGTAACCAAGAAGTTGATGATCGCGGCTAACCCAGCGGAAACTAAGGAGATCACTGGCCCCATTACGACCAAGACGGCACTGGCGACAATGAATAAGGTGAATAACGGTTGGAAAATCGAACGCAAACTCAGTGGCAGGACTTTTTTCAGCCAATTGCCCACTGGCCGCGCTAACCAAGCAGCGAAAATAATTGGGAAGATCGAATAAGTGTATTGAGGGATGTGGATCGGCAGGCCGAAGAAGGTCGCGTTCAACGGGATCCCCAGTAAAGTGGCCATGCCCTTAGTTGGCGCCGCCCATAACGCCGCGATGGTCGGGTGGACCAAGACGCCGGCGATGGCCGCAACGGTGATCGGATCGGAATGAAGTTGCTTCGCGGCGGTGTAGCCCACGAGGATCGGCAAGAAGTAGAACGTTGAATCGCCCATCGCGTTGATAATGACGTAAGTGGTCGATTTGGTATCGATCCAGTTCAAGTTGTACGTGAATAATGTCAAGAAACCTTTTAAAATACCTGAAGCGGCTAGCAAGCCAATGATCGGGATCATCGAACCGGTGATCGTGCCGATCAATAACTTAAAGCCCCGCGAGATCCAGCCCCAAAGATTATGCGGCCGTTCTGCTTGCGCTTGTTCCTGAGTTGCGGCGACCGCTTGATTCGTCGCGTCTTCATCAACGACGCTACTGCCCAATTGCGCGACGACTTGATCATAAACATCCGTCACCGCAGGTCCGATCACGACTTGATACTGCCCAAGACCAGCGTTATATAACGCTCCTGCAACGCCGGGTAACGCTGTGATTTTGTCGGTGTCGGCTTTTTTCTCATCTTTCAAATAAAAGCGTAGTCGTGAGATACAGTGGATCACTTTATCAACGTTCTCTGGTCCGCCGACGTACTTAATGATATTGGCTGCCAGATCTTGGTAATTATTATCTTTAGCCATTCAAAAAATCCTCCTATTTCGCGGTGGCTTGCCCAACAACGGCGCCACTGGCGATTTGTTGATAATTGACTTTTAATTGTGCGAGATTCGTTTTAGTATTGGTGATCAGCACCATCACGGTGGGATCTAATTTCGCCGCGGTGATTTGCGCCCAGTCCACGGTCACCATTTTGGCGCCGGCCCGGACGGTTTTTCCCTGTTTGGTGTGAATGGTGAAGGGCGCGCCCTGTAAATTGACCGTGTCCACACCGATATGGACCAACACTTCCAAGCCGTCGTCGCGGCGGATCCCGAACGCGTGTCCCTGCGCCACAGTCACCTCACCGCTGATCGGCGCGACTACCACTGAATCACCTTCGTTTGGCTTGATCGCCAAGCCATCACCCATCATTTTCTGGGCGAACACCGGGTCTGACACCGTACTCAGGGACAAAACTTGCCCACCAACAGGCGCTAACAAGTCATCGGTATGCGGCGCTGGTTCTTTCTTAAAATGGAACATGATCAAGGGCCTCCTTCACTATTTTCACTATTTATGCCGGCGGGCGAACTCCACGCTACTGAATTTATCGGCGCGGTGCCGCGACTCCGTATAAGACAAAATCCGATTATCTGATAAATGCGTTTCGCTGCGGACCACCACGATCGGTGTGCTTTGATCGATCTCCAAATAAACACAATCATCGTATTTTGCCGGCTCAACGGTGATATGTTTGATCGCGTAATCGATTTTCAAGCCCAAAGTCTCTTCGAAATAATGAAAAAGAGAGTCCCGAGCCGCGGTGATGGGAACATCGGCAGCAACTTGCTCATTAACATAGTCATAATCGACGATCAACGGCTCTCCCGCCACGATCCGCCGCCGCACGATCAACTGCGACGTCAGCTCCGGCGCGCCATAAAGCAAACTGGAAGGAACCGGGACATGGTAATTGACCTGAACCAGATCATTGACCGAATCCAACCCGTTTTGCTTGACCAACTCGCGGTAACTTTCGATCGACGCCCAAGGAAAGTTCAGCCGGTCCGCATTAAGCACCAGACTGCCCTTGCCTCGGATCGTTTGCAAATACCCCTCATTGGCCAACAACCGCACCGCCTTGCGAATCGTTTCCCGGGAAACGTGATAACGCATGACCAACTGCTGGTCGCTAGGCAAGAGATCACCCTGTTGATACTTATTAGACTGAATGTCATTGAGTAAATCATGATAAATCTGCAAATATTTCTTCATCACCACAACTCCCAAATCCTAATGTAGCACGAATTGAAAGGGCTTACTAGTAACGTCCGCACCCATTTACAACAAATAACTAGACAAGTTGGGGCAAACGCCCACTGCCGCCGTCACTGCAGAATAGACAACTTTATTTTTGTAAGTGACCCGATCGACTCTGATTTCCAGAAATCAGCCAACTTAATTGACGAGAATGACGCAAGAAAAACCAGAATTGATTATTTGTGAATTCGCTGGTCGTTGATCGATTGTCGATCAAATCAAGCTAGCATCACCAACTCATCTTCATCGATCGATATTTTCTATCCGGTCAAAAAACAAAGTATAAAGCCGGTCAAATCGCCACTGCTATTCTGCAAAGATACTGTCAAGACAATCAAAGTCAGGTTTTACTCGACGCCAAGTAGAATTTCCAACTTATTATGTCCATACGTAAAGTGTAGCACTGATTAATAAAGGTGGGGCATTTTGTGAATTATAAAAAGCGCTGCGGATCCTCATCGGACCAGCAGCGCCTTGACCTCAGCACATTTTTTTATTTTAAAAGCCAACCATATCTTGCGCCATTTCTCAGCAGCAAACAGCTACCGTAATAAAAACGAGGGCCAACTTGACTAGTTAAAGTCGGCTGATCCGCCATTGACCAGATCCTTGATGATTGGATATTGGTGCCCCGCTCATTGACCTAAGCGTCGTGGTGTCGGCGTTGGTTTTTGCTTACGGCCACTAGCCGCAAAGATCAGGACAGCTACCAAAATCAGGAGCGCGCAAAAAACAAACAGCAATGGGTAGGAGATCGATTCAATGATCAACGCGCCAACTAAAGGCCCCACCGCTCGACCTGCCGATGCCGCCATCGTGACCAAGCCCTGATACTTTCCTTTTTCTTGAAGAGCCGCGCGTTCATTGACAAAGGTCGAGACTGCGGGAAAAGCAATCACTTCGCCCACTGTCAAAACCGCCATCGCGATGACGAACCAAGCGTAGTGATTCGCGTAGATCAAAATCAGAAACGCGCTACAAACAAACGCGAAGCCTGTGTAAAGCCGCCCCCGCAAATGTTGCGATAAATAGCCATCAAAGTGAGTCAATAGTGGCTGTAAGGTTACGATCAGAACGGCATTGACCGTCCACAAAAAGCTATATGACCGCACCGACATCCCTAAGTGCAGCATATACGCGGAAATATTGCTCTGCCATTGCTCATAGCCGATCCAGGCCACGAATAGCGTCAGCAATAGCAAATAGATCGGCCATTTCTCCCGCGTCTGCTCGGCGCGATCGGTGTCGACTCGCGCACGCCGAATCGCTTGTTTTGCCTGGTTCAACTGACGGAAGGTCAACAAAGCCACGACCCAGAAAATAATGAAAAGGCCAAAAGCCGTTGCAAAAATGTAACTGATCCCTAAAGGCAAAATGAAACCAACGATCAATGAGCCAAAAACTAGGCCTAGATTACTGGTAAAATAAAGCACATTAAAAACATAACTAGGCTGATGACTTTTTATCATCGTCGCGATCGAGTTGACACAAGTCACCACGATCCCATTGCCCAAGCCCAGAATGATCAACAACACCGCATAAATCGGCCAACCATGCCAGAAAATCAAAACGCCAGCTGACGCCGCCGCGATCGTGATCCCTAATAAAATCGTTTCATACGGTCGCCAGTGATCGAACAACCAACCACCGATATAATTTCCGATCACCGTGAAGACCGAATTGATCAATAAAACAATGCCCGCGGTCGTCAACGGTTCATGCAAATACTCATGCATATAAATCGTTGTTAATGGCCAAATGAAACTGATTCCAGTGTTCGTGATCAACGAGCCCAGAAATAACCACTTTAATTCAATTGGATCCTTCCTCAAAACGCTACACCCCTTAATACGATTGATTATAGCGTAGCGCGAACCCCATTGAAAAATCAACCCATTTATACATAAAATTTTTCATAATTTGCATCGTGATCTTTTCATTTTCAATGTTTTATTCTCATCTTATTGTTTCTAAAAGCCTTTTCATTCGGCGCTCGTATTTCTTCACCTAAATGAGAATGAAGGCTACATAAACTGTTGTGGTGGCTACGGTCAACGATGCGTGTGTTAAGTCATTACTTTTGACGACGAACCTTAGTGTAAAGTTTTACTCGGGAGGTCAATGTCAAAGAATAAATTATTTAAAGATAAAGTTGACAAAAGAAGACCG
>NZ_BROC01000043.1 GCF_024345205.1 Lapidilactobacillus luobeiensis
ACCACGTCGGGGCAAAATCCGGTGTAATCAACGCGCAAGGAGTCACTGGAACATCATTTGGTCGCTTCGCACGGGCGTTGAACGACCTGAACTAAACTAACAATGAGTAGCTCAAATAAAGATAACCGAGAAAAACTTGACACATACCAGATCAGACGCCAAATTTCAATCCACGTACCTCATACGAGGTACGACTTTAGCAAACCTGTGTGGGTTCTTACGCCAATAAATTTCAATCCACGTACCTCATACGAGGTACGACAGAAGTTAGTGTATTCTCTTAAAAAGAGTCGAGATTTCAATCCACGTACCTCATACGAGGTACGACTTTTTAACCTTAGTTGTCGTTGCAACTTTTACTATTTCAATCCACGTACCTCATACGAGGTACGACAACATGTGTGGTTAGAAGTTGACGATTACACGCCTATTTCAATCCACGTACCTCATACGAGGTACGACTTTGAATCAACTGTTGAGTATAGATAAACACTTATTTCAATCCACGTACCTCATACGAGGTACGACAATTGTTTGGAACAATTACATATTTATCATCAATTTCAATCCACGTACCTCATACGAGGTACGACAATTTGCCGTCAAAGCCCTTTACTTTTGCTTCTGATTTCAATCCACGTACCTCATACGAGGTACGACCATTAGCCACAGCCTGCGCCCGCTCATGCTTATTTCAATCCACGTACCTCATACGAGGTACGACAATCATGGGCTTTTAGTATAGCAATTGTGTTTAATTTCAATCCACGTACCTCATACGAGGTACGACTGGCGTAAAGTCACGCCCGAAGACGAGTTCTGATTTCAATCCACGTACCTCATACGAGGTACGACAGTTAAAATGATTCCCGGTATTTATACAGGATTTATTTCAATCCACGTACCTCATACGAGGTACGACGCCTTGATCAAATCGGGCCTTTTCAACACCACCTATTTCAATCCACGTACCTCATACGAGGTACGACCCTTATATAGCAAGTTTAACTTGTCAATTTCTATTTCAATCCACGTACCTCATACGAGGTACGACTAATATTTGCGATAAGTCATACTATAGATAGTAGATTTCAATCCACGTACCTCATACGAGGTACGACTAATTTGCCACAATGCTTTGCGCCAAAGATAAATTTCAATCCACGTACCTCATACGAGGTACGACCTTAAGAAAAACGGTTTCCCTAGCCTACCAAAATTTCAATCCACGTACCTCATACGAGGTACGACCTTAGGTTAATTGTGTTATAATGTATTTAAAGATTTCAATCCACGTACCTCATACGAGGTACGACCTCGTAACAAGGCGGTTTTAACTAAGCTTGTGAATTTCAATCCACGTACCTCATACGAGGTACGACTTCGATCATATCAAACGGCGCCACCATCACACCTATTTCAATCCACGTACCTCATACGAGGTACGACTCATTTCACCCTCCGTGTTACAGTTGGAGGGTATTTCAATCCACGTACCTCATACGAGGTACGACCTGAGGTCGAGATTGTTACTCCAGCAATGGTTATTTCAATCCACGTACCTCATACGAGGTACGACTGATTGCTAATCCAGAAATTAGTGATCTGTTAGATTTCAATCCACGTACCTCATACGAGGTACGACAGGAATAAAGATAGTGATGTATTCCACAAGTGAATTTCAATCCACGTACCTCATACGAGGTACGACGCTAGTGATTTCACGACGCTTTCAGAACCCGTTATTTCAATCCACGTACCTCATACGAGGTACGACCTAGGTCTTTGGCAAAATCGCCCGCCAACGCTTATTTCAATCCACGTACCTCATACGAGGTACGACTTTTTTGTTTTTTTATTTATGTATATAGCAAAAATTTCAATCCACGTACCTCATACGAGGTACGACCACTGTCCCATTGCTTTAAATCCTTCCCTTTTAGATTTCAATCCACGTACCTCATACGAGGTACGACTGCAATGCTACCAACGATAGACCAAACGGTTTATTTCAATCCACGTACCTCATACGAGGTACGACGTCATCAGGGTCATTGTCGCTGCTATCTTCCTATTTCAATCCACGTACCTCATACGAGGTACGACCATGGCAAGTTTCAAGCTGACGGTCGATGACTTATTTCAATCCACGTACCTCATACGAGGTACGACAAGATGGGAATGATGGTAACAACGGTCTTGCCGATTTCAATCCACGTACCTCATACGAGGTACGACTGTGTATTTATCACGATAATTGTTCTTTAAATAATTTCAATCCACGTACCTCATACGAGGTACGACTGGTCACGCATTGCACCAACAGCAGCGGAATTAAATTTCAATCCACGTACCTCATACGAGGTACGACGTTGGGCTTTTTCAATTCGTTCTTTTGCCTTATTATTTCAATCCACGTACCTCATACGAGGTACGACATTATTTATTGTCACCTTTCTTGTATTGCTTTATTTCAATCCACGTACCTCATACGAGGTACGACCGAGCATATTCTCTACCTAAAGCAACCAATTCTATTTCAATCCACGTACCTCATACGAGGTACGACCGGGTGACCGTGGTGCGACTGCGGCCGATGATATTTCAATCCACGTACCTCATACGAGGTACGACGGTGTGTAGCCGTCTTTACCATCTGCACCTTTATATTTCAATCCACGTACCTCATACGAGGTACGACAACTACCGAGCCACGATCAATTCTAAATAGGTTATTTCAATCCACGTACCTCATACGAGGTACGACCTGTGCTTACAGTGCCATTCCATAAGCCACGCAAATTTCAATCCACGTACCTCATACGAGGTACGACTGCAAGCCATAATGCTCAATCTCTGCTTCGGTATTTCAATCCACGTACCTCATACGAGGTACGACGTCGTCATAGCCATGTGGCCCCCAGACTTTGTTATTTCAATCCACGTACCTCATACGAGGTACGACTAGCGTGGTCAGCGTACCGGGCCAATTCAATCTATTTCAATCCACGTACCTCATACGAGGTACGACAGGTCAGGCTTGATTGTTTTGCCATATATTGATATTTCAATCCACGTACCTCATACGAGGTACGACTTAGTTGATACGATGTTTGTAAATAGCGACCAAATTTCAATCCACGTACCTCATACGAGGTACGACATGAGGCTGGAGTCATCGGTGACACAGCGGTAATTTCAATCCACGTACCTCATACGAGGTACGACGAGCAGAAACGGTTGTGTCCGTTATCTTGTGCTATTTCAATCCACGTACCTCATACGAGGTACGACATGTGGCCTTCGCCACCGTGTTGGTACCATTTTATTTCAATCCACGTACCTCATACGAGGTACGACCGTTTCGTAAAAACCGGTCTTGCTCATCTTGTAATTTCAATCCACGTACCTCATACGAGGTACGACCCATACCTGCCCAGCTGTCAAAGCCAGCGATTATTTCAATCCACGTACCTCATACGAGGTACGACGTGGTGCAATGTTAATAGATTGCCTTTTTTGTGATTTCAATCCACGTACCTCATACGAGGTACGACCAGAAACGTACAAAGGCGTTTGGTCGGACATCATATTTCAATCCACGTACCTCATACGAGGTACGACAAAACCGAGCAGAAAGCAAATAACGGGGTATTTATTTCAATCCACGTACCTCATACGAGGTACGACGATAAGTGGCTGCTTGACATGGCAGATGAATACATTTCAATCCACGTACCTCATACGAGGTACGACGCAACTGAATTACCTAAGCAGAGTTCGTTCGATATTTCAATCCACGTACCTCATACGAGGTACGACCTCATCTTGCAAAAAAATGCCTGCACGGCGTTATTTCAATCCACGTACCTCATACGAGGTACGACAGTCAACATTCTATTTCTATGGTGCTGACAAGCCATTTCAATCCACGTACCTCATACGAGGTACGACCCACTTTAAGCGATATTTGGCAAGGGATAGTTATTTCAATCCACGTACCTCATACGAGGTACGACGCCAACGGAATAGAGGTGAATAGCATGATACAATTTCAATCCACGTACCTCATACGAGGTACGACAAGACTGTATGGACATACACAGACGGTACTTCTATTTCAATCCACGTACCTCATACGAGGTACGACAAAAGCGGAATTGTTAAGGTCTTAAAACGTAAAATTTCAATCCACGTACCTCATACGAGGTACGACTTCGTGGTTCATCCGCGTGTTAAAGGACTGCTGATTTCAATCCACGTACCTCATACGAGGTACGACGCTGATGATTCTCGATACTATGATCCAGAGTTATTTCAATCCACGTACCTCATACGAGGTACGACGATGTTCCTTATGATTTCGGTTGGAGTTTTAACATTTCAATCCACGTACCTCATACGAGGTACGACATGAAGTTTACACGCTGAAACAAGCTGAGGGGATATTTCAATCCACGTACCTCATACGAGGTACGACCAACCCGCTATCAAGCGTTTTGAGTGGGAGCTTGATTTCAATCCACGTACCTCATACGAGGTACGACGAACAGGCTAAGGCGCTCGAAGACGCAAAGAGTATTTCAATCCACGTACCTCATACGAGGTACGACTGCCATGAATGTTTGCTATTTCTCATTTACGTGGATTTCAATCCACGTACCTCATACGAGGTACGACAAATTGCTATCAGTCAAGTCTGGTGTGTGACTATTTCAATCCACGTACCTCATACGAGGTACGACATTTATATATATGTGTTTGTTAGAATGTTAGAAATTTCAATCCACGTACCTCATACGAGGTACGACTGCCTGTCTTAGATGACATATCAGAATCAACATATTTCAATCCACGTACCTCATACGAGGTACGACGTTGGGCAACTGATCCTATCAAGCGATGGAATATTTCAATCCACGTACCTCATACGAGGTACGACCCATTACGTCGTTGTATGTTAATCGTTAATATAATTTCAATCCACGTACCTCATACGAGGTACGACAAAACGGAGCAGAGCGCAAATAACGGGGTATTTATTTCAATCCACGTACCTCATACGAGGTACGACTGATTCCGGGAATTGAAAGCCGAGATGCTGATATTTCAATCCACGTACCTCATACGAGGTACGACTGCATGGCGACGCCAACCGCGTCAATCTTTTTATTTCAATCCACGTACCTCATACGAGGTACGACAATGCTAATAATAGACCGATGACAAGATACGAAATTTCAATCCACGTACCTCATACGAGGTACGACGTTCGGCTAACCAACTTTGCGTATCCTGCAACTATTTCAATCCACGTACCTCATACGAGGTACGACATGCCGGCTGCTAATACTGCCACTCCAGCGGCTAATTTCAATCCACGTACCTCATACGAGGTACGACTCACAGTAAAAACCAATTTGGCACAATGGCTGATTTCAATCCACGTACCTCATACGAGGTACGACCGCATATGGTCGAATCAAGACGCCTTGCGAAGTATTTCAATCCACGTACCTCATACGAGGTACGACGAAGTAACCGCTAAAGGCTTATCCATGCCACGATTTCAATCCACGTACCTCATACGAGGTACGACGTTGATAAGAATGGCATTAATAGCATGGTCAAGATTTCAATCCACGTACCTCATACGAGGTACGACCGAAAAAATGGAGGTAAAAGATTAATGTCATACATTTCAATCCACGTACCTCATACGAGGTACGACGCATAGGCGCGAGATTCATTGTTTAAATATCTTATTTCAATCCACGTACCTCATACGAGGTACGACCGCGATTTTATTCAAAAATCGCTGAAAAGTTTAAATAAAAATACTAAGAATAATGCTATTGGTACTATGACTCCTAAAAATGAGAGTCATTTCTCATCTCTATGTTCAAATAGGATACAATTATTGTGCGAACCTCTCTAGCAAAAAAATGTTCGCCTCTGCCTCGCACCAGCAACTTAAAAGATCAGTGTATCTTTATGCAAATCAAATGTTTGCTTAGCCCCAAAGGTCTCAATTTTATTCGCATAATTTTTACCCAATTGATAAAATTTCAGGCTATCAACCTTCTGATCGATCAGTGCCAGTAATTCCACCCTTAGTTTAACATAATTGTCATAATCCAAGTAACATTCAAAGACCGAATTCTGCACCCGTTGACCGTAAGCCTCACACTTCTTGGCGACTCGTCTTAATCTACGAACACCACTCTTATCGGCCAACGATACATCATAAGCAACAACAACTAGCATCTATTCACTTCCACAGGAATGGTGGATATTGATCCAAATCATCACGCAGATATCGACTTAATAACAAAGCTTGCGTGTATGGAATCAAGCCCCATTCAATTTTTTCACCCAAATACGGATGCGTAATGGTCTCATTTTTTCGATTCTGCCAAAAAGTGAAAAACCGGCGCCGTGCGTCATCCGTTAGCAAAACCGCCCCATCCTGCTTGACCATGAAATCATTCGGCCGCATCATTTTCTGATTGATCAGGCGAAGCACAAAACGGTCAGCCAGCGGTGCCCGTAACTCCTCCATGAGATCCAGCGCTAATGATGCTCGACCGGGGCGGTCTGTATGCATGAATCCAACATAAGCATCTAACCCAACGCTTTCCAGCGCTGCCGTACATTCATGAGCCAACATCGTATACGTCAGCGACAATAAAGCATTGACCCGATCCAAAGGTGGCCTCTTGCTACGACCATAAAAACGGAAATCACTTTTTTGCTGCAAGATGAATTGATCAAACAGCAAATCATAACGGCTAGCAGTTTGTCCCTCGATTCCCCGAAGAGTGTCGATTTCAGTTACAGTAAGGCACTTCTCTACTGCGAGCTGTAACTCACTAGAAATTTGTTTAAATGCCACTTGATCGATTCGGTCCGCATGATCACGTGTTATTCGTTCGATCACCCAGCGTTGGTTATAAATCTTACCGATAATGAAATTCCTGGCGATTTCTAAGCAATCATCCGGTGATTCAGAAAGCGCATACTGTTTTTTTCGTAGCAGAACATTGCCATTGTTCTCCCCAACTAAATGGCAGGTCTCCCGACCCGTTGGTGAAACAAAGACCAAGCTGATACGATGCTCAACACAAAAGCGCATTAATCCCGGGCTAACGCCTCGATAGCCCACAGAAACAATCGATTCAATGTTGATCAGTGGCACGCGACTTTTTTGTTCACCAATAAGGACAACTAGGTTTCCTCCGTCTAAGGCTAAATAAGCTTCTGGAGAACTAACGTAAATCGTATTTAGCAATTTCCTCATGAGGACAGCCTCCGCTTTAGATAAGTACTAACGGTCTCTTTTTCGGTCAATTGCGGTAAACACAATTCTTGTAAAGAGCAACGTTGACATTTCTTGGATGGTCGAACTTTCGGTGTGTACTGCCGTTGCCACAACTGATGCATCGCCGTACAAATCTCACTAAACTGTTGACGCAATGCCGGATCAAACTCAACTTTCACCCGAGCATGAGTCTCGTTGAAATAAAGATAGCCATAATCGATCTGGCATACTAGCATTTCTTCCAAACAAACTGCCTCCGCCAATAACTGCATTTGATCACTTTGATCTTTTTTAAGATGACCATGCTTATACTCGACTGGGCATGGTAACCAAGAACCGGAGTAACCAAAAATGGCTACTCCGGCTTCTTTATCGCGATGAAACTCAACCGCATCACAAACACCATAAATACCAAATTGACGCGATTGAACCGGCATTCCTCGAGTGATCAGCAAATTTCCACGTTTCTCTTTCACGGCAGCATCATGAACGTGTTCATGGATTGCATGTCCTTCAGTGGTTAAGTAATTCTCACGCCACTGATGTTCAACATGATCCAGTGCCCATTGACGCGGGCAGAACTGATAATGCTGGATCCCAGAAATCATTAAAAAATCCTGCTCATCATATTCCATCAAAACTTCTCGCTAATCTTCTGGATAAACATCTAAGGTCACACCAGGCAAATCGTCAACCACTTCTAGTCGGTAATCATCAACCTTTGTTGGCACGATGTCACTGTCAACCGGCACGACTTGCACTGAACGATGAACCCGTGCTGCAGGGTACTTACCTAGTTTAGAAGGATGTGTCCACCAGAATAATTTAACAACTTCCATACTGCCTTCTGGCCGAGCTGATGAGGCATCATTTTCAAATAATGTCAGTAAAGCTTGCTTAATTTGCTCAGCGTCTTCTTCGCTGAAGCCCGTCTTTTCGGCTAGCTGCGTGTTGATGCTGCCATTGACTACATAATAACCAAAGTCCACAAAGTGCTTGGTCCCCATGGTATCAGATCCACGGCCACCACCAGGCTCAGAATTGACGCTCTTAGTAATTTGCATATCATTGATGGTAATTGGATTGACAGACTCAGCAATTTGGATAGAAACAGGACCTCGGACAGGTACAGAAACGCCTTTGCTGGAATCGCCCTTAAAAGCAAAGACTTGACCAAACGCCCGAACATCTAACCAGGTCGCGCAAGCAATCCGCGCATAATCATCCGCGTCCTTATTCTTCTTAAGTTCAGGAATTGATTCTACCCGAGCACGTAAACTGTCCAGTCCATCGTCATTGCGATCATTAGACTGGACAAAAATTGGATTGCCTAAATCCTGCAAACGATTTCGGATTTTACGCTTGATGGCCACATCGGACACTTCACCGTAGCCAGCAAAATTTTGGCGTGGGCGATTTCCATTAAGTGGATCACCATTGGGGTTGGCATTGTGTGCCGCAAAGACCAGTTTAAAGTCAATTTTATGTTGGAATTCAGTCATTCTTCGCTACCTCCGCATCTTGTTGTTTTTTCTGACTTAAATCTTGCCGCTGTGAATAAAAGCCGAGTAAATATGTGCCGTTAAGTGGACGATCGTTATAGTCACCGCCCTTGAATTGGTCCATGATTTGGCCAATCTCCTTCTGGTAAAACCCACGATTATTTAAGGTTTCCAAATATGGAACCAGCGCTTCATGGATCGTCTTCAATGTACTTTCGGGGCGTACACTGAAAGTCTGCATATACCGAAGTGCATTGGTCGCACGCGTGCTAGAGCCCCCACCTTGATTATTCGACTTTGCCCAGAGCGCACGCGATTCAACCACATCCATCACTCCAAGCAATCGGCCAAATAGATAACTACGATTATCTGAATTTTTGTCTAAACTCACTGTATATTCCTCCTTTTCATAGAACTTACGGTTAACCGCACAGGCAACGTTCAATGTATCTTGCCACATAAACATTGAATCAAAAGAATTGGGACGACAAACCCGATTATTGATGCTTTGAACGACTGAATAAGGAATCGGACGTTGGTTCACGACACATGGTACTAGAGTCGAAACAATATTCTTGATCAAAGCGTCAGAAGCATTCTCCCCTAGCGCTGCCCGTGCGATTCTTTTTAGGGATGGTGCACCAAAACTTAACTTCATTTTACTATCAATTTTGGCGAAAGCATACCAGCTCGCTGACTGATACCAATATTCCAAATTACCAAAGAATCGCTCCAAATCGATCGTTTGATAATCAAGAACCGCTAGCCGACCTGGTACAGCAGCGTCTAATTGTAATACATGAGCCTGCTTTATCTGGTTACTCTGACTTAATTTTGTTTTATAACCATGGATAGCCTTACCCAATTCTTGACCAAACATAACATTCGATTCCAAGGGTAGCTCGTTGCTTCCATCATTGATAGCCAAGAAGTTAGAAGAACCGCCTGTGATGTCCAGAGTCGGACTGAGTTTGCGATCTAGCCATGTCAAGTAAACTCGACCATCGATCTGAGAACCTTGCAATGTGATCAACCATGTCAAGGCGTTATGAGCCTTTTGTGAGGTAACATAGCCGATCTGAGCAACCTCTTTTTTATCAGAGAAACGACCACGAAAAGTAAAGCCGGAAGAGTCATTTCCAGAAATCAATTTCGCACCATCACTTGAATAACGAATAAATCTTGGGTTTTTCTCGGTCAAAATGGTATTCTCACCAGTAACATAATCTAGCCCAGAGGCATTGCTAAAGGTTGCCATAAAGAACTTGAAAAAGGACTCAAACACAGTTTCATCTTCCCATAGAGGTGTTAAAGCAATGGTATCAAAGCGGACAAAGCTGCTAAGTTGATCATTACCGGTCACTACTGAAAGAATTGCGGGCTTATTTTCCTTATCCTCCTTTGGCCAGGTCTTCACCAGCTGCATCTGATCGTTAACAACGAGAACGCCTGAATGAACTAGGTCATGAATTAACGTGCCCTTTTTCAAGTATTCGTAAACCATTGTAACCCTAGGATGCGCATATTCCGAACTCACCCAGGCTTCCAGTGCATTCATATAGTCTTGGTGGTAATCTATTTTGGATTTCTTACCACCATACTCTAAATAGTCACCAGCAACATATTTCAGTTTGTCATGAATTGGATGTGGGGCGCTTTGTGTTGAAGTTCTATTGGCGGACTCGATCGTCATTGGAACAATGGTTGGAGCATCTTCCTTAGGAATGACCTCCGCACGTTTAAATCCGCCCTCTTGATCAATTACTACTTGTATCTGAGCCTGCTGTGTTCCAGTTCCCAGCGGAAATAATTTCGCCCTTCTGTTACCAAGCACGACCGTTTGCCCAACCTGTTCCTCGTTAGAATCATAAACTTGTAGTAAATCGCCAAACAATGTCATGACTCATCCTCCATTTCGCGATCAACATAAGTAAAGTTGTGATCATTGAAATCCTTTGCTGACATCTTTCGGACATTTGAGCGAATAAACTCACACGTATCTGGGCGAGGGTAATCAATAACACCATGTTTCATTGATGCCTTCCAAAAACGGGCATCCAGTTGATCCTTTCCAGTCTGATCTGGATAATTAAAACCGTGAAACATCAAGCCAAAATTAATTTCCGGGATATCATCGTAAGCACCGGGATTTTCACCAAAGGCAGTCAACGGCTCAACGTACGCTTGACACTCTCTTGTTCCCAAAAAAACATCTCGTCTGCCTCCTGCCCTAATGCTTCGTTTCATTAACTCGTAATGCTTATTTTCATTCCAGTCAGCGGATAAATCTGGCCTGAATTTATTGAACTCAAAATGCGCTTTGACCTCATAAGAAACGTCGCGCAAATAGCTAACGTAGCTCAGATTTGACTTAAAACTATTGTTATAATCCATTGGGCGTGTTCCTTTGGACTCCATCTGGATCGGCTTGATCACACGAGCTTGATCAATGACCCAAATTAGAGTTGGCTTCCAGTAAATACTCGAAGTAACACCCACGAGTGACTCATAGGTAGGAATTTGATATGATTCCTTTTCACCACCCATTCGCGTCAAGGGATCAGTAAATAACGCGTATTTTCCATGAACAAGAAATGCAATCTGATTCCGCAATATAGTAACCTCCTATCCAAAAAATAATATATTTGACAATCTAATGATATAATTAAATCATCACTGATGAAAGGGCTTTCTGGTTTTTATCTGGATTCGTATCAACCACCTTTTATTTTCTTTGATGACCACATTGTAAGCTACAATTATCCCGCTGTCAATATTAATCCAATTTATCAAAGAATATGAAGATTTTATATTGTAAAACAAATTTTCCTGTAGTAAACTATCCTTAACAAATCTCCCCTGAAAGTGAGTGATTTTTATGGATTCAATTTCAACTTTTATCGCCCATACCCGGCTAACAAAAAGTTCTGACGGTTCAATCATCGACGCCCAAGACCAGCTACTGAGCGACCATCTCAATCAGGCGGCCGAGCTTGCCGCTGGGTATGGTCAATCATTTGGTTTGTCAACTGCTTGCTATTTGGCCGGACTACTCCATGACTGTGGTAAGTTCTCGGACGGATTCCAAAAATATTTACGCAAGGCTGTAGCTGATCCGCAGCATGTTCGGCGTGGTGAAATCGACCATAGTTATGCTGGTGGTTTGTTGTTACTGGAAATCGCCCAATCAATGCCCCCTCAAACTCAACAAATTGCAGAAATGATTGCCAATGCCATTGTTTCACATCATTCTCGTTCTATTCGAGACTTCTTGACTCCCGGCGTCACTGCTGAATTACCTACTTTCATTACGCGTCTAGAGCTTAATGACCTAGCCACACAAAAAGCTCGTTTTACCGAGTTTGAGCCGACCAAAGAACGTTTCTTTAAGCTGATCAAGTCCGAAACAGAAATCAAAGAATTGCTAACCCAAGCGGCCGCTGAGTTCAGATTACTGCGGCCAACTGATCCTAATGCTGATCTGGACGACCTATATTTCATGAATCAAAATATTTACAGTGCGTTGATTGATGCAGATCGCACCAATACAATGTTATTTGAAATGAACCGGAATGCGGATCAACAAGACAATATTAAAATTCTAAAAAGGTATCAAGAAATCCTCGATCAAAACAATCAAGCAATGCGACAAGGACCACGCGCGCAAACAAATATCAATCAGCTACGCGCTCAGCTTTCCGATGAAGCCTTTGAAGCAGCCAGGCGACCCACGGGCATTTATCGTTTGATGATCCCCACTGGCGGCGGCAAGACACTCACTGGAATGCGATTTGCCCTAGAACATGCTCTCAGAACTGGGAAAAAACGCATTATTTTTATTGAACCTTTTACAACGATCATCGAACAAAATGCTCAAGTATTTCGGAAGATGTTTGGTGCGGTTGCCCCAGAACTGGCCGATTACGTGGTGGAACACCATTCAAACGTTCTCGAAGATCCCGCTGCGGCGGCGGATCCTACCTACGCTGAGTTAAAAAGACGTGAAAGAGTGGATCTGATCCACGATACTTGGGATGGTCCTGTCCTATTCACCACCACGGTTGCCTTCCTAAACACGATTTTCGGTTCAGGAACACGGAATATTCGCCGCTTTCATAATCTTGCGGATGCCGTCATTATTTTCGATGAGGTTCAGGCCCTTCCACCAAAAACATTACAGATGTTCAACGCCGCCTTGAATTATCTAAGTCGCTTGGCTAATACCACAGCAGTTTTATGTACAGCCACACAGCCAGCATTGGATGCACTTCCGAACGCGCTGACTTTTTCGGCCGACAAAGATCTTATTACTAACTATGATGCGGTGGAACCAAAGTTTCAACGTGTCCAAGTAATGAATGAATGCAAATCAAGCAGTTATTCCGTCCAAGACATTGTTGACCTCAGTCAGAAAACCCTAGAGCAACATCATAATTTATTGATCGTCCTAAATACGAAAAACATTGTCTGCGAAGTTTATCAAGTGCTTAGTCAGGTTTGTTCTGAAGACACCTTAATCTACCACCTAAGCACCAACATGTGCCCCCAACATCGGCTCGACCTACTTAACGGTTCCTCAGACCGGACCACGATTTTTGGTGATCAACCGATCATTGGCATCAAGGAACGTCTGATCGACGCACAGGGTAAAAAAATCATCGTCGTTACAACGCCGTTAATCGAGGCCGGCGTTGATATTAGCTTCGAAGCCGTTATCCGCTCAGTTACTGGACTAGATTCAATTGCGCAAGCGGCAGGCCGCTGCAACCGAAATGGCGAACGCGAGTTGGGTGATGTCTATCTAATCAACCCCGACCCCCGTAAAGAAAATATTTCAAAAATGGAAGAACTTACCGACGCTCGTCAAACAACGATGCGGCTCCTAGATATGCTCGACAGGAATTGTTCAGAGGTTTTGACCGCAAATACGCAAGAGTGCTATTTTCAAACTTACTACCGACGAATTATAAAAAAATTTACCACACAGTATCTGTTAAACAGTGGACTCAAACTCTACCCCTTACTGGGGAAAAATCCGGCCGGTAGCACAAATCTCCCGCACAATTTGCCCTGGTGCCCACACTTGACCTTCAGCGGGCAAACTATCGCCAAGAATTTTCAAGTAATCGCAGACAACGGCCATGCGATTATCGTGCCATACAATGATGATGCCAAGAAAATCATTAATGAACTACTCAGCCAGAGTAAACTAGATTTTCGCGAATTAAATCGGCTGATGAAGAGGAGTCAACGCTATTTGCTCTCTATCAGTAATAGCGACTACCGCAAACTTAAAGATGATCAGAAAATTATCCCCTTCTTTACACCGTCTGGCGAAACTTTGGGACGTGAAACACTGGATCAGGCTTATCAAAACTACAACAAGGACTTTGGATTAGATATCAGCAATCCAGAATTAACCTTTAGCTTTTTCTAACTAGACACACAAACAACAAAAAACTATCCCCTGTCGTAAGGACAAGAGATAGTTTTTTTGTACGAAATCAAATCTATCAAATAATATATTTCAATCCGCATATTCCGAATTTAACTACGAAATACGACTAAATAAGTATATGGTAAAACCTCGAAATTGGCAAATCTATGATTCGTTCTAGGAAGTAAGGGTATGTGTCAAGTTTTTCTCGGTTCTCTTTATTTGAGCTACTCATTGTTAGTTTAGTTCAGGTCGTTCAGCGCCCGTGCGAAGCGACCAAATGATGTTCCAGTGACTCCTTGCGCGTTGATTACACCGGATTTTGCCCCGACGTGGT
>NZ_BROC01000044.1 GCF_024345205.1 Lapidilactobacillus luobeiensis
GGCGTGTGGCTCTATTCAGAGTGTGAGCCGACCTGGGCAGCTTCTGAGCATTAGCCTAGCTCTTATTTTGGAAGCGTCCCTTGCTTCCAGAATAAGAGCGTAGCTAAGCGGAAGAAGCTAGGTCGGCGAACACGTTTCAGCGGTGAGATTATTCTTAGCGATTTATCGCTTAGAATAAGGCTCGCTTTGAAGACAAGCCGCCGGTTTTGCGGATTGGCTTCAAACGATGCCCACTGCGTTCCAGCCACGACAAACGTCCTGAGGCGGTTGCGTCACCACCCAAACCCAGCTGCATCTGCAAGCAGGCAACTCAGAAAATACAGAAGCCGCACTTTTCAAATCGGTTCAAAACAGTGTCCACTGCGTTCCGGCCACGACAAACGTCCTGAGGCGGTTGCGTCACCATCAAACCCAGCGCATCTGCAAGCCCAACAAAAAAATCCTCAAGCCAACTCGACTTGAGGATAAAAACATTATTGTAAACGGGGACTCAACGCTGCTTGGTAACGCTCGAGTTTTTGCAAACCAGCCGCTTCACTGTCGGCGACCACACCGAAATATAGCTTGATTTTCGGTTCAGTCCCAGATGGGCGCACTGCGATCCAAGTTTCATCTGCTAAATAGTATTTCAAAACATTAGCTTTTGGTAACGCCAGTTTGCTGACCGTGCCATCGGCCAAGGTTGCGGTTTGTGCTTGATAATCCTCCACGCGCGTAACCGCGACGTCAGCGACTGTGCTAACTGGGTTCTGCCGAAATTCGGTCATGACTTGGGCCATTTTCTCTTGGCCAGCCAGTCCTTCGAAATCAAAGGAAACGGTTCGTTCTTGGAAATGCCCAAATTCGCGATAAAGACTTTGCAGACCGTCATACATGGTCAAGCCCTTTTCTCGATAATAAGCGGCCACTTCCGCTAAGAGGACCGCGGCCTGCATGGCGTCCTTGTCGCGAACGAAGGATTTGACCAAATAGCCATAACTTTCCTCGAAGCCGAAGAGGAAGTGGCCTTGGCCAGTAACTTCCATTTGTTCGATCTGCTCGCCGATATATTTAAAGCCGGTCAAAACGTTGCGGGTCTCGATATTATAGTGAGCGGCGACTTTAGCTGGAAATTCGCTAGAAACGATTGATTTGACGATCACCCCATCAGCGGGCAACTTGCCTTGGGCCTGATAAGCTTCCAAAAGATAGTTGACCATCAAGGCGGCGATCTGATTACCCGTCAATAAATGATAGTCGCCATTTGGTTGCCGTACGGCTGCGCCCAATCGATCCGCGTCAGGATCCGTGGCGATCAATAGATCCGCCCCGGTTTTCTTGCCGAGGGCTTCCGCTAATTCGAAGGCCTGAGGAAATTCCGGATTTGGGAACGGTGTCGTCGCGAATTCAGGGTCCAGGATCGCCTGTTCAGGAACAACTTGGATCTTGGTCAGGCCCGCTTGGCGGAAAACTCGCTCATAGAGCATTTTCCCAGTGCCATGGAGCGGCGAATAAACCAACGTGAAGTCAGCGGCGACTTTCTTGATCAGTTCAGGTTGGACCGTGACGGTGGCTAATTGTGCCAAATAGGCTTGATCCACGTCTTCGCCGATCAATTGAAGCAAATGAGCATCGCGTAATTCGTTCTGGCGTAGGGACTTGATCTGGAAAAGGTCGGTCACTTTCTCGATATAAGCGACGATCTGGCCCACTTCTTCTGGCGGCATTTGCCCACCATCAGGTCCATAAATTTTATAACCATTGTATTGCTTCGGATTGTGGCTGGCCGTGATCATGATCCCAGCGTAGGTCTGCAAATAGCGGACCGCAAAAGATAGCTCCGGCGTTGGCCGCAGCGAATCGAACACGTAACTCTTGATGCCGTGGGCGCCTAGAACACCAGCAGCTACAAAAGCGAACTCTTGTGAGTGATAGCGAGAATCATAACTGATCGCCACGCCTGCTGCTTTTTTCTCAGCAGAAAGTTGGTCCATGAAGCAAGCCAGACCTTCAGTCGCCTGTTGAACGGTGTAAATATTCAACGCGTTGATCCCAGGGCCCATCACGCCACGCATGCCTGCCGTACCAAACTCCAAGGGCTGGGTAAACGCCTCTTGTAACGCCGCTTCATCAGGAGCCATCGCGGTTAGATCTTGCCGCAGATCAGAGGTCAGATCCGCTTTTTGCCAAAGTTGATAATTATCCTGCCAACTCATCAAAAAACCACCTTTCATTTCTGGTTCTATTATACCTGATTCTCCATTTTAGAACAGCTTTGTTCAGGAAAATCCGGATTTTACTCGGCGGTGCGTCCTCGGGCACCAGACTTACCGCTTTTTCAGAAAAAAAGCGCGCTCCCGATCTAAGAAAACCGGTGTCGCGCTTGGCGCCGTATTTAAATATTCAAGATCCACAGAAAACCAACAAAAATAATCGCTAAACCATACATGACGCCGGAAACTTCCTTACCTCGTTTGGCTGCGATCATCATGATCGGATAAGTGATCATACCTAAAGCCATGCCATCTGAGATCGAATAAGTCAAAGGCATCCCGATCAGAATCAAAAATGAAGGGACCGCGATCTCTAATTTTGTCCAATCGATCCGCGCTAAGTTAGCCGCCATCAATACGCCGACGATGATCAGAGCTGGTGCAGTCACTTGGCTAGTGACCACTGCTAATAGTGGCGAAAAGAACATGCCAAGAATGAAAAACAATCCAGCGCTGATCGCCGTGACCCCAGACCGACCGCCGACAGCGATCCCCGCGGATGATTCTACATAAGCGCCCACAGGAGATGTACCTAGAAGTGAGCCCACAAACATCGCTGATGAGTCCGCGGCCAAAGCCTTCCCAACTCGCGGCATTTTATTATCCTTCATGAAACCAGCTTGTTGTGCTAGCCCGACCAAGGTGCCGGCGGTATCGAAGAAGGTGACTAACAGGAAGGTCAAGACCACCACCCAAAGTTGCAAACTATTGATCTGACCAACATTCTTCAAAGCAACGCCGAAAGTTGGCGCTAGGCTAGGCGCTGGCGAGAGGATACCTTGAGGCAAAGCGATCAAGCCTGTCACCATGCCCAAAGCTGAAGTCAAGACCATCCCCACGAAAATCGCCCCCGGCACCTGACGGATCATTAGGATGACGGTAACGATCAAACCGAAGATCGTTAACCAAGTCGTGGGGGTCTGCAACGAGCCTAAGCCCACCACAGTCGATTTATTAGCCACGATCAAACCACCGTCATGCAAACCGATAAAGGCGATAAACAAACCGATCCCCGCGGAAATGGCAAATTTCAGATCAGCGGGAATCGCGTTGATGATCTTCTCCCGTAACTTCAAAACGGTAATCAAAATAAAAATCAACGAGGCGACAAAGACACCAGCCAAAGCGGTTTGCCACGGTACCTTCATGCCGATCACCACGGTGTAGGCAAAAAACGCGTTGATCCCCAGCGCTGGCGCCGAAGCGATCGGATATTTCGCAAAGATCCCCATGACCAAACAACCGAAAGCGCTGGCCAAAGCAGTAGCAGTGAAAACCGCCCCTTTATCCATCCCCGCCGCGCCTAAAACGCTGGGATTGACGAATAAGATATAACACATACTAACAAACGTCGTCAGCCCCGCTAAAACTTCCCGACGCCAATTCGTTTCTAGTTGCTCAAACATGAAATAATGTTCTAATTTTGCCCGCATTTACATTTCCTCTAATCTAATGTTCGTGTTTTACATTTACAAAAACCATCTTTTATCATAATAAACTGAAGCGGGTTTGTAAAGACAAACATTATTTATTTTTCGCCCAGTTTTGAATGTCGTCTAATGACCAGTCAAAAAATAGGCCTTCTTCAATGAAGACCGCGGCTTTCATCGCTCCATTCGCACTTTCCCGTCTAAGTGATCCCGCGACTGCCAAGCACTACCAGGCTCCACCATGCCTTTAGGTCGCGAATATTCAAGCGCCAAAACTGAATGTTTTAACCATTAAAAAAGGTCGGTCTGCCCCACTCCAGCGCAATTGCGCCAAAGTTGAGGATCATGACTCGACCTTTTTTTCAAATTTTCATTGGTGTGACGATGATTCAAATCGTTTCTTCGGCCCACGGGTGACAATGATCATGCAGATCAGCTCGATCAAGACAAAGACTGCTTGGACGATCAGTCCTTGTTGCGAGCCGCGGGCAGTGGCTTGGCGCAAGTTAGTAGTGCCTTGTTGGGCTTGGCTGATGATCGCCGAAACGATCGCCGTTCCCAAGGCCGCCGCGAACTGTTGCATCGTCGTCATGATCGCGTTGCCATCGGTCTGTTCTGCCTCTGGTAGGCTTTTCAACCCGACCGTCATCACATTACCAAAGCCGATACCCGTGCCTAACATGTAGATGGTATAGAACAGATTGATCGCGCCTAGTGATAGCTCCTGACCCCAAAGCGCAAAGAGGACCAACCCGACCAACGATAAACACGACCCTAAAATAATGGGTTTCGCCGCGCCGACCCGGTCATAGATCCGCCCACCGAATGGCGCTAACAATGCCCCGATGGCCGCACCAGGCAACACCGTCAGTCCCGCGGTCAAGGCCGACTGCTGATTGACCAGCTGGATATAATTGGGGACGATAAAAGACAACCCCAAAGCTGTCATTTGAAAGAGGACAAAGCCAACTAGATTGATGCTAAAGCGCCGATTACGAAAAACATTCAGATCCAAGATCGGCGCCGCGATCCGGTGACTGCGCCAAATCAGCCCAACCAACCCGACGACAGCGATCCCCAAAGACACCCAGACCTGCAGACTTCCTAATCCCGCGGCCCCCATCATGTTAGCCCCATAAATCGCGCCGCCAAAAAGAGCGATCACCGCGATCAAGCTGGGAAGATCGACTTTTTGGCGCTTAACGGCATGCTTTTGTTCCAAACAAGTCAGCCCTAGGACCAATGAGATCAGCAACACCGGCACTAAGAAAAGAAAAATCGCGCGCCAGCTCAATTTGGTCACGACGACACCCCCGAAGACCGGTCCGATCGCCGGCGCGATCGCGGTGATCAAAGTACCGATGCCCATCATCATGCCAACTTTACTAGTTGGCACTTGTTCCAAGATAATATTGAACATCAATGGCAAAGCGATCCCCGTTCCTAGACCCTGGATCGCCCGACCCAACAGCAGTAGAGCAAAGCTAGGAGCAAAATAATCAAGAATGATCCCACTGAGAAACAGTAAATTAGCCGCCAAAAACAATTTCTTCGCTGGGAAAGATCGTTTCAATAAAGCGGAAAACGGCATCATGATCGCCACGATCAACAAATATAACGTGGTCATCCACTGGACGGTAGCTGTGGTCACACCGAAAACTTTCATCAACGTGGGAAAAGTGATGTTCATCGCCGTTTCCACGATCACCCCGGCAAAAGAGAGTAAGCCGGTGGCAACTACGGAGCCAACCACTTTAGGAGAGATCTGTTCATTTTCCATTTAGTTTACCTGCCTTGATCAAGCTAGGCTTTAGCTTGTATTGATTTTAGTATAGGACGAATTTAGCCGCAAAACAATCGCTATAACGCCGTTCAGCACGTGCTGATCTGCTTTGGTACGCAATAGCCGTTCATATTTCGCCATCAAAAAAACGCCACCGATCTTTTTCAGCCGATCAATGGCGTTCATGCGTTGCTTAAACGTGCTGCGCTCAACTGACTTCTGTGCTTAACTACGTCAGGCTTCCGGAAGCGAAGCCCGCTTCCATAATCCTGACTAGGTTAATGCTCAAAGTCAAATCGTTGTGCGACGCACTCTGTTTTTTGAAACGTGCTGCGCTCAACTGACTTCTGTGCTTAACTACGTCAGGCTTCCAGAAGCGAAGCCCGCTTCCATAATCCTGACTAGGTTAATGCTCAAAGTCAAACCATTGTGCGACGCACTCTGTTTTTTGAAACGTGCTGCGCGATCCTGCTTGTGGCGCTTAACTACACAATCATTCCGGAAGCAAGGAACACTTCCAAAATGATTGCTAGGTTAATGCTCACAAGCAACCCAGATTGCTCCGCACTATTTTTTAGGCGGTCCGTCCGCTTTGTTCATCTTGCAATTCTTGAATGAAATCAAAGGCCGATTGCCCAGCCTGACCACCTTCACCGACCGCGTTGGCGATCTGGCGCAAATGCTTAGCGCGCACATCACCCACCGCGAAGACGCCGGGCACCTTAGTCCGAGTCTGTTCATCAGTTGGGATCCAACCAGCCTCATCCAACACGCCTAGCGCGCGGAACGGCTCAGTCATCGGTTCGATGCCGACATAAATGAAGACCCCAGACGCTGGCAATTGCTTTTCTTCCCCGCTGACCTTATCACGATAACGGACATCGGTGATTTTCTGGCCGTCGCCTTCAATGGCTTCAACTTGAGCATTCCAAACAAATTCGATCTTGTCATTGGCAAAAGCCCGTTGTTGCAAAATCTTTTGCGCCCGCAGCTGATCACGGCGATGAACGATCGTCACCTTGCTCGCCAATTGCGCCAAGTAAATACCTTCCTCAACAGCTGAATCACCGCCGCCGATCACCGCGACTTCTCGGCCTTTAAAGAAGGCGCCGTCGCAGACCGCGCAGTAGGAAACACCCCTGCCGGAATAGTCTTCCTCGCCAGGAACGCCTAAATGACGGTGCTCGGCTCCAGTGGCGATGATGACGGCTTTGGCTTGGTACTCGCCTTCGTCGGTGATCACGGTTTTATGATCATGATGATCTTCAACCGTTTTAACGGTGCCATAGGTGTATTCTGCGCCAAATTGCGTCGCAGACGCGTACATTTTTTCGCCCAGCTCGGGACCTAAAATCGAAGTGAAACCAGGATAGTTCTCGATTTCTGCGGTATTGTTCATTTGACCACCATAAATTCCCCGATCAAGCATCAATACCGACAGATTTGAGCGCGATGCGTACAATGCCGCCGTCATCCCACCAGGACCGGCGCCGATCACGATCACATCATATTGCTTTGTCATGGTCAAATCTCCCTTACTTTTAATAAGTTAAACTATACTGCAAAAACAGTCGCTTGTCCACTGATTTGTATCAATAACGTTGAAAGTCTAATTCTCGCTTACCTTTTCGTTGCATCAAACGATCGATTTCTTGATGAACATCAGCGTCTTCGTAAAGTACCCGATAAATGCTTTCAGAGATCGGCATCTCCACACCACACTGAGCGCTAAGTTCATGAGCAGCCTTAGCAGTCCCGACCCCTTCAACGACCATGCCCATATTAGTCAAAACAGTGGCTAATTTTTGCCCTTGGCCAAGGGCATTACCACAACGCCAATTGCGCGAATGGACGCTGGTACAAGTAACGATCAAATCACCGATCCCTGATAGGCCCATAAAAGTCAATGGATTGGCGCCTAATTCGATCCCCAGACGACTGATCTCAGCGATCCCGCGAGTGATCAACGCTGCTTTCGTATTGTCGCCATAACCAAGACCGTGCAAGACCCCGGCACCGATCGCGATCACATTCTTCAAAGCGCCGCCTAATTCGACGCCGACCATATCATCATTGGTATATAAACGGAAATATTCGTTCATGAAAACCCCTTGGACCCATTCCGCGTCCTTGATGTTTTCCGAAGCCACCGTCAAGGAAGTGATGTCGCGCGTTGCAACATCTTCCGCGTGACTTGGTCCGGAGAAAATCACCAAGCTTTGCGCCAACTCGGCAGGGAACTCATCACCTAAGATCTGTGAGATCCGTTTATGCGAGTTTTGTTCCAAACCCTTGGTCGCGCTGATCAAGATCGGCTTCGCACCGGTTTTGGCCAATACCGCCGCGACCTGTTTGGCAACGATACGCATCGCCGCAGTCGGGATCACAAACAAGATCCCCGCAGCATCCGCGAGAGTCGCTTCTAGATCTAAACTGGCCTCCACGGCAGGATCGATCGCAAACTCGGGCAAGTAATGGCGGTTGGTGTGGCTAGTGTTGATCTCAGCTGCAACTTCTTGACTATTTCCCCATAACATCACTTGATGGCCATTATGGACCAGTAGATCCGCTAACACCGTGCCCCAAGAACCGGCACCTAAAACTGCGATTTTAATTGGTTGACTTGGCAAAAAACCACTCCTAATCTTTAACTTCTTTTTTCTGTTGTTTGGGACCAAACAGGGTGTTCCCGTCCAAATACCATTCGATCGGTGGCTGTAACCGCCGCCGAATAATGATCAAGACGATCCCTAAAACGATCAGTACCAGGGAGAGCGCCTGCGAAACACGGATCTGACCAAACAGGTATAGACTATCCGTGCGCATCCCTTCGATCACCGAACGGCCCAGCGCATACCAGATAACATAGCTCAAGAAAACTTCACCTTGTTTGAACAAATGCTGGCGATGACGTAGGGCCATCAATAAAATAAAGCCCAGTAAACTCCAAACAGATTCGTACAAGAAAGTGGGCTGACGGTAAGCTCCGTCGATCAGCATTTGCTGGATGATAAAGTTAGGCAGGTGCAACGATTGCAAAAAACCCAAGGTCGTTTTAGCGCCATAAGCCTCTTGATTCATGAAATTGCCCCAGCGCCCGATCGCTTGAGCCAAGATCACCGTGGGCGCGATCACATCTAAGAGCAACCACGCCGGGATAAACCTTTTCGCACAAAAAATGATCAAAACGATCAAGGCCGCGATCAGACCGCCATAGATCGCGATCCCACCATTCCAGATCTTAATGATGTCGCCCGGGTGTTGCCGATAAAAGTCCCATTCAAAAATCACATAATACAGCCGCGCGCCAACAAGAGAGAGGGGCAACATCCAAAAAATCAGATCCATGATATCGTCAGAATCGATATTCCGCCGGGTCCCTTCACGTAAGCTTAGATAGACCGCGATCAGCACTCCAGCTGTGATAATAATACCGTACCACTGGATATGCAACGGGCCTAAATGTAACGCCGTCGGATTTAACGCTTGGATCAATAATTTCATTTAATGACCACCCTCATCCTTGATCGAGTTTTCTTTGATCAAGGAACTTAAATTCTTTTCAAACAGTTCAGTCGCGTCATAACCCATTTTACGGGCACGGAAATTCATCGCCGCTACTTCGATGATGATCGCTAAATTACGGCCGACTTTGACTGGGATCGTGATTTTCGGGATCGAAACATCAAAAATCATTTGTTTCGCCTCATTACTACCTAGACGATCATAATTTTGATCCTTTTGCCAATTCTCTAGGTTAACGATCAACGAGATCTCGGTTTCCGTCCGGACTGCGCCGGCACCGAACAGATTCATTACATCAATGATTCCGATACCCCGGATCTCCATGAGATTTTTGAGGATCTTCGGTGCTTCGCCAACGATAGTATTTTCATCTTTTTGATAAACATCGACCCGATCATCAGCAATCAAACGGTGACCGCGTTTGACCAATTCCAAGGCGGTCTCACTCTTCCCTACGCCAGAATTTCCCACGATCAAAACGCCTAATCCGTAAACATCGACCAAAACCCCATGCATACTGCGGCGTTCCGCTAACTGATCGTGGAGATACTCAGTCAAGACGCTGGAAAGCCGCGTCGTTGGTAGATCCGAGCCCAGCACGGGGATCCCCACGGCACCAGCCATGGCGATCAATTCATCAGGCGCTGGTAAACTGCGACTGATCACCATGGCCGGCGTATCCTTTTCGGACATCCGCTGGAAGATCACCTTACGCTCGCCTGCAGTCAGGCTCGCCGCAAAGGCCGATTCCGTCCGTCCGAACACTTGTAAACGATTATGTGGATAGTAGGTAAAATAACCTGTCAATTCCAAGCCAGGTCGTGAAATGTCACTGATCGTGATTTGGCGGTCATCCAAGAATTCTTTTCCTGAGAAAACCTGAAGTCCCACCGCATCAACTAATTGTCTAACCGTAATACCTTCAGCCATAATTGCCTCCTGAGCCTTCATTTAACTTTAATTTTAACATTATTCGCCAGCTTTTTCAGCGAAAATCACCAGTTTACCCCAGAAGCGGCTGGCCAGCATGACCCACCAACCGTAGCGGACCGCCACAACGCTTATTCTATGTCAACTGCGCCAGATCAGTGCTAGCGATCTAAACACGAGTGCGCATTTTCTTTGAAGCCGACCCAATCAGTTACTACGCACAAAAAAAGTCCCGACCCGTCCTGGATCGAAACTTTTTAAATTCTAAACTTGATCTTAACGTTGACTAGAAGTCACTCCACTCATCGTCATTATCCTGTTGATGGTCATGGACATGAACATCATGCAGATCCTTCCGCGGGCGCCGACCCGCTTGTCGTTCTTCATGGGTCTGGTATGACATTTGCCGTGGGCGCCGAGGCGTTCGATGACGATTGACCAGCAGATTGACTAACGCCGCGATCACGATCACTGGCAACAAGAACTTGATCATGCCCCAGCCAACGGCAACAACGCCAGCAATCAAACTGAAGACCACCATCAACAATAACGGTATGAAAATCAAAAGTAAAATCACTGTTAACATTTTAACACCTCGCTTATTTTTCGTGGTCATTCAACTTGACGAATCCCACCATCAAAATCTGTTCAAAAATGAATCTTGATCCTCTAGCGCAGCACGCTTAGAAATCACTCCACTGACCATTGTCACTTTCTGAGTGACTGGAACGGTGATTAGGTTCTGAATGCCGTGGTTCTTCCGGAACAACGATCCATAAAATGATATACAAAGCGATCGTCGAACCCCAACCCAGAGCTAAAACAGCAAAGATCACTCGGACCAAGGTAACATCGATATTGAAATAATCAGCTAAGCCGCTACAAACACCGGCGATCTTAACATCATGACGAGAGCGATATAACTTTTTTCTCATCGGAAACTCCTCCCAAAAACTCAATTAGTCATTATCTTTGATAAAAACAGAACCAGAAGTACTGCTCAAGTCGATTTTAGCACCATTTTCACCGCGCTTAAAGGTAACATTTGCGCCTGTTGTTGAACGACTATCAACAATATCAAGGTCATAACTACGAGTGTTGACATTACCAAAACTCGTTTGCGCGTGACCTGAGAAAGCCAAGTCCCGTGGCAACGCTACTTTGACACTACCATTGACGGAAGAAATGTTCAGCCGATGGAGATCCTCGTTCGTCAAAGTGACCTTGACTGAGCCATGGACCGTTGAGAACTCGCCTGCTTGGACCTGACCTGTCGCGATCACGGTCCCACTGACGGTGCTCAACAAAGCCTGACGCAGATCGACATCATGTAATTCGACTGTCCCATTGGTATCTTCAACTTCAGCCATCGTGCCGTTCACACCATTCAGCAAAATCCGGCCATTGGTCGTCTTCAGATAAGCGTCCTTGAATTTCAGATCATCGACTTCCACAGAACCATTGAGCAAGCGTAGATTGATATGGTCATAAGTCCGTACTGGTAAAAAGATCTCAAGATTTGCGCGGATCCGTTTATTCGGCACTTGGAAAATAAAATGATCATCATTGACATCGATCCGACTACGTTCAGCGAAAGCAGCCAACTGATCGCCTTCGATCTTCCCGTAGAACTTGATATTCGCAGCGACTTTGATATCTTCGCTATCCCAAGTCCGTAAAACAATATCGCCATTGGCATTCTTGATATCCAAGATCGTCGCGGCACAAGCTGGATAAACAAAGTCATGTTTGAAACTGGTGGACGCGATTCCAGGAACCTTGACTGTGACATCGTTCCAGTCGATATTGTCCACAACGTTTTTGACTGTATCGCGCACATAACCGCCAAGCTGAGTCCCAAAGTCGGCCATTTTACCACCAAAATTGCTAAAAGTTTCAGCTGTTTGATCGCGGATATCGTCAAAATGGATCGTTGTCTTGATCCGCTCCCGGGTGACCCGAGCGATCTCACGATTAAGGTCGCCGATCTTCTTATTGAGCTCGTCTAAAGTCAATTCCAAATTATCGATCGTTTGTTGCAGTTCAACGACCCGCCGTTTGGCCGCGCCGCGTTCTTCACGCTTCTCGTCAGTCAAACTATCCAAATCTTCCATCGCATCGATCACTGTGATATGTTCCTGATCAAAATCGATCTGCTTTTGGACCGCAGCGATCTTCCGATTCGTTTCTGACTGGGCCTCGATGCATTTGCCTAACTCTGCTTTCAAGCGATTGAGTTCTGCTTCAAACTGATTGGTTTGATCGTTTTCATTATCAGCCGTGTCGTCCGCTTCTGTTTGCTCCTGATCAGCCCGCTTCATTTCATCAGTTGTATCTTGATCTGAAGATGCTGATCCAGTCGTCGCTTCCGTTTGTTGCGCTGCTGTTTTAGCCGCGTCATCAGCCGGTGCCTGTGTGGTTTCTGATGCTGATTTGTGCTCATTGGTCTTAAAATTAACGGTTTGTTCGGCTTCAGAATTTTTCTTGGCCAAGTTCTCTAGCAGAACCAAACCTTCTTCAGAGGTGATGACCCCTTTTTTAACTAGTTCTAGGATACGTTGACGTTCGTTCATATCGATAACCTCCATTGGTCATTTCGCATTGATTACATCTTCTATTATGCCTGTTTGTTTTGGATTCGTCATAGGCCTTAGGGTGGATTTTCGGCTCAGACCTGTGACTATTTACCAAAATAATCGCAATCATCGTTGCACTGTGGTCTGATCGGGCGGTTTTGTGCAGGAGCGTTGTTGGTCGCCGTTCCTTTCTAATCTTGGCCGTGGGCTGCGTTACGTCTGGCGGGTGAGCTCGCTGTGCTTCTGCATCTTGGCCGTCACTTTCACTGCGCGGTTCGGGGTGAGATTGATGTAAACGTCTGTTCCGTTCCAACATTGGCCGCGGTCTGCGTTGCGTCTGGCGGGTAAGCTCACTGTGCTTCTGCATTTTGACCGCCACTTCCACTGTGCGGTTTGGGGTGAGATTGATGTAAACGTCTGTTCCGTTCCAACATTGGCCGCGGTCTGCGTTGCGTCTGGCGGGTAAACTCACTGTGCTTCTGCATTTTGACCGCCACTTCCACTGTGCGGTTTGGGGTGAGATTGATGTAAACGTCTGTTCCGT
>NZ_BROC01000045.1 GCF_024345205.1 Lapidilactobacillus luobeiensis
TTGTTATCCACCCGCATAGCGGGTGGTTTTTTGTTTCGCGCGCTTCGCGGGCTCAACTGGGTCTAAAGACACTAATAATAGCCGCCACACGATGACCGTCAATGGGTCGCGTGTGGCGGCTACTTATGTTTGGCGCTGGTTGTTGCTGGCGTTGACCAGCAGAAGTTCGGCGCGGAACCACGCGAAATCATTTTTTAATAAAGTTCTCATGATCTCCCCTTTTTTTTTTTTTGAATATTTGTTAAAATAAATATAACACATGGGGAAAAAGGGTCTTGAGTCATCGAGGAGCAGAAAAATGATTATTATTAAAGATGTCGATTTAGCGTTTGGCAACGATATTTTATTGCGGTCTGGGCAGATGCGCATTGATCAGCAGATTTATGGGTTGGTGGCCACCAACGGCTCAGGCAAGACGACTTTATTGCGCACGATCGCCGGCTTGCTCCCTTTGAAAAGCGGGGAAATATATCTGACCGCTGACCAAACCAACGAGCGCTTGCCCACCTTGACCAAAAAGAAGAACCTGTTTTATTTTGAGACCGGCGAGTGGTTTGACGGCAACTTGACGGCGGCGGATTATTTGAAATTTGTGGCAAAACAGTGGCAAGGTAATTCGCAACTAATTGAGAAAGCGGTGGATTTCTGGGAAATGCGGCCGTTCCTCCGCCGACCGATTCGCAAATATTCCTTGGGGATGAAGCAAAAGACGGTCCTGGCGCTTTACTATGTGGCCAACACGCCGTACTGGCTGATGGATGAACCGACGCTGGGGCTGGATCTGGACAGTCAAGCGCGATTCATCAGCTTTATGAAGGCGGCCAAACAGCGGGGCACGTCGATTTTGTTTTCCTCCCATCAAAACGATAGTCTGTTATCCGTGGCTGACACTTTCTATATCTTAGATAAACAACAACTGGTTGCCTCAGCGGAACTGCCGCGGGAGTGGGGTGAGCGCGGATGAGCTACGTCAGAATCCTACTCAAAAAAGGCTACCGACGTCGCAGTCTTTATCTGGTGCTGATCCTGCTCGTTGGGTTGATCACACTTCTCAATTGGAATAATGAAAGAAATGCGACTGGGGCCAACAGTCTGCTTAATCAAACGGAGCTGAGGATCAAGGATTACAACGGCTATATCAAACAGAATAAGCAAATTGCTAGCGCCGATTCGCCGGCGGTAACCAATTTGGTGCAGCAACGCCAATATTTGCAGGCCATGGTCAAAGCACTGAAAAAAGGCGATGAGCAAACCTATTTAACCAATCAAATCGCTCTCCTAACCTGGCAAAAGAAACATACGCCAGCAGATCAGTTGGTGAAGATCGTCAGTATTCCGGGTATGACGAATACAATCGCGAAGATGTTACTCTTGGCCCAAAAACAAGCGCAGGGGCAGACAGGCGTGGAGCTGGAAGGTTATGAAGTCCGGGGAAGTACGTTTTTATATCGGACGATCCAGTTATATAGTCCGGTCATTTTGACGGCGGTGATCATTTTTGTGTTGACCCCTTTGGTGATCAGCCCTTACTTCAAACGGCTGGATATTGAACGGGAGTTGCCGCGACCAGCCGCGCAGAAGGTTCTCTTGCGCACCGGCGTTTCTGTGACCATGGGGGTTGCCTGTTTACTGATCTTCTATTTCGCTTGTTTCCTAGTGGGCACGATTCGGCATGGCGCCGGTAGTTTTGCCTATCCGATCTTTGTTTATTCCCGTGATCGATATTGGTTGGAGCCACTATGGCAAGTCCTCGCGAAGATCCTTGTTTTGCAGATTGCCTTAATTGTGGCAATCAGCGCCTCGATGCAGCTGATCGCGCAGTTAACGAGGAATAGTTTCGCGACCCTCTTCTTGAGTTTGATCCTGATTATTGGCTCGTATTTGTTGATCGACCAGACCTCAGCCAGTGCCTTGACCCCATTGGTGCCGACTTATTACTTAGGACCAACTGGCGTGGTCACCGGCACATTTCGCGCGCTAACGAAAAATTCCCAGATCAGTTTACCCGGGGGCATCCTGGTTAATACGGGTTATAGTTGTTTGGTCTTGCTCGCGGTCTGGTATGGTGAACGGCGAGGTGAGCGCGCATGAAAAGTTATTTGGCCTTGTTGTGGACGCAAACACGGAAGAACTATTTTTTGTTGGCGGCCTTTGGTTTTCTCTTCGTCATAACATTGGGCTTTTGGTTCTTGAACACGACCAATCAAAATTCGCCGTTTCTCCAGCAAAGTGAGCTCGATCGGCCCCAGTTAGAAGAGGCGCTGGCAGTGGTGCAGGCAGAAAAGGGCGATGCGCAGGCGATAACCGCCGGTCTCACGAGATTGGATGCGGCCAAGCAAGCCTATCTCAAGCACGACTACCAGCAGGCTTATCGGCTGACGCTGAAGAACTATCAGGCTTTTCCACAGTTAAAGGCCAATTTAACGGCGCCTGACGAGAAAATACAGTTATGGCACGCATTGGCGGCGGCTGATTTACCTGAGGTCGATCTGGCCCACGCCAATAACACGATCTTGTTTAGCTATCGCTTCCTGGAAACGGTCTTTCCAGTCTTAGTCGTTCTGGTCAGCGCCTATGTGTTCGGGCTGATTTTCCGGAGTTCCTATGCGGCCAAATTGAATTTAGATGGACTCTTGCCCCAGCGTTATTGGCAAATTTTATTGGAGAAATTGTGCTTTTCGACCATCATTGTGTTATTCGGGGTAGCCTTGATTTTGGGAATCGTTGACCTGATCGCCGCTTTATTCGCTGGTTTTGGTCACACAAATTATCCAATCAGCGCCTATCAGGCCGGGCAACCAGCGCTGACCAATGTCACGACGATTCTGGGCAAGAGCATCGTCTTGGCTGGCCTGATCATTCCGGCGATCGCGCTCACCAGTTTAGTCCTGCAACAAGTGACGAGGAATTACTTGTTAACGTTCTTTTTGACCTTTTTTATTTTTGTTGGCCAAGCCTATTTGGTGACGATTTTAAAAAGTTTCAAAACAATCGTCCATTTCTTGCCGGGATTTTATCTGCAAGTAGTCGGGATCGCGACGGGTTCGTTGGCCGTGACCCTGGGGAACGTGCAGATCACTTATCAGATGGGCATCAAGGTCATTAGCTGTTATTTGGCGGTCATGGTCGGTGTCATGCTGCTGATTGGCCAGTTGCGACAATCGCGCCGTCATTGAGCTTTAGTCAACAAGCGCCCACCTAAATCACATTAGGCGGGCGCTTGTTTGCATGGTTGCTTGCCGATCAGCAATGATCACGGCAGTTTGGTTAAGATACTTAAAATGAATAGCAGCAGTGCTGGAAATTGGCGCCAGTCTTTGCGTCGTGGATAGGCGATCAAGCTAGCTAAAAGAACGATCACGATGCTGATCGTTGCGCTGAGGGTCAGCAGGTTTCGCGCCATTAGGATAAAAATAAGCACTAGACTGAGAAAGGGCCAGAGAAAGTCACTGAAGCTATCGTAGGGGACACTGAAGGCTATTTTGGTCAAATATAACCCGCTGATCAACATGATCTGGCCAGTGGAAATAGAACCACTGATCGTGTCTACCAGGGCAAGTGAGAGAAAAATCGGAACTAGGCCTTGTTCCAGTAAAAGGCCGAGGCGCAAGTCGACCTGTTCAAGGACTTGTGGCGTGATGGCGATCTTTAAAATATATTGCATTAAAAGCAGGCAGGCAATCACCCAGGACTTTTCGATCAAGAGGACGACCACCGGGACCGCTAAGACGAGATCAGTCAGCCACAGGGGCACGGTCCAAAAATCATTCGCTTGATCCAGCGTGACGACCAATAAACTGAAGATGACCACCCAGGCAAAATCCCGGGGGGCTGCAAGTTTGATCCGTCCGGCAAGCAAAAAAGGCAGGCTAAGTAGCGGAATGGCTTCAATCAATATTTGAAGTAACAAATAATCGGTCCGACGCGGTTTGGCTCGTTTCAATGGTGAGACCTCCTCAATAGTTAGATTTATCGTAATGTTTTTTCGCGAGGTGGTCAAGTTAAGAATGTGGCAAGATGGTGCCTGGTCAGTGACCTCGCACTGCCGCGGGCGTTGGTGGTTGACAGATGTAGTGGGGCTCCAGGTCAGGCTGGGGGTGGTGGAACGCTGCGCTAGCAAAAGTAGCCTGCCCGCGGCTTGCGCTGCGAAATTCGGGGTGAGCTCGCTGTGGGCGTCACTTTGAGCTTTTCGGAAGTGCGCCGAAAATCTCAAAGCTGAACCTTGGTCTAAGTGGCAAAGCCACTAAGACCAATTTCACGGCGATCTCACCCCGAATTTCTCTGCTCCAGCCACTCAACGTTCTAATAATCGTTTGAGCGCTCACGCTGACCAGCAAACTCTTATGATTTATATGGCGTTACGCAATTGACGACCGAGTCTAACGAAAAACAGAGTGTGAGCCGACCCGGGTAGCTCCTGAGCATTAGCCTAGCAACTATTTTGGAGGCTGGTTTGTGCCTCCGGAATAGTTGCGTAGCTAAGCGCAGGGAGCTGGGTCGGCGAACACGTTTCAGTGCGGAACACAACGGGTTGACTTCGAGCATTAGCCTAGCAACTAATTTGAGCTTGTTTCTCAACACCTGCTTTTTTACCAAAAAAGATGCTTTTATTCAGTTTATAAATGTGTTATCATAGGCAAGTTACAGCATTCCCGATGGGATCCACACAAAGTGGAGCTGCCTTGTAACCTTAAAGAAGGGGGAACCAATCTGATGAAAAATCGTCATCTTTTTACTTCGGAGTCTGTCTCTGAAGGCCATCCTGATAAAATCGCGGATCAGATCTCTGACGCGATCTTGGATGCGTTATTAGTTCAGGACCCATTAGCCCGGGTCGCCTGTGAAACAACTGTTACCACAGGTTTAGTTTTAGTCGTGGGGGAGATCTCGACGACGGCCTATGTTGATATTCAAGCGATCGTGCGTAAAACGATCATTGAAGCAGGTTATGACCGCGGCGAACTAGGGTTTGATGGTCATAACTGTGCGGTGCTGGTCGCTTTGGACGAGCAGTCGCCTGATATCGCTCAAGGGGTCAATGCGGCCATCGAGCAACGAACCACAGCGAGTGTTGATCCATTGGATCAGATCGGCGCTGGTGATCAGGGGATGATGTTTGGTTTTGCGGTCGATGAGACGCCCGAACTGATGCCCTTGCCGATCTCCTTGGCACACCAATTGATGCGGCAAACGGCCAAGATCCGTCATGAGCAGGTATTGCCTTATCTGCGTCCTGATGCCAAGTGTCAAGTTACCGTTGAATATGATGCGGAAACTGGCACCAAACCGCGGCGGATCGATACGGTGGTGTTGAGTACACAACATGATCCAGATGTATCTTTGGCGCAGTTGAAGCAAGATGTGATCGCGCAGATCATTCGCCCAGTCTTACCCGTTGAGTTGGTCGATGACGCGACTAAATTCTTGATCAATCCAACCGGCCGCTTTGTGATCGGTGGACCTCAAGGTGACTCTGGCTTGACTGGTCGTAAAATCATCGTTGACACTTATGGTGGTTATGCCCGCCATGGTGGTGGTGCTTTTTCAGGCAAAGATGCCACAAAGGTCGATCGTTCGGCCAGTTATGCCGCTCGTTATGTCGCTAAGAATATCGTCGCGGCTGGATTAGCAAAGAAATGTGAAGTCCAGTTGGCTTATGCGATCGGCGTGGCGCAACCAGTTTCGATCAATATCGAAACTTTTGGCACCAGCAAATACAGTGAACAAGCCCTGATCGACGCTGTCCATGCGAATTTTGATCTGCGACCGGCAGGAATCATTGAAATGTTAGATTTACGACGCCCGATTTACAAGCAAACAGCGGTTTACGGGCATTTTGGACGTACAGATGTGGATCTACCTTGGGAGCATACTGATCGGATCGCCGGTCTACAAGCTGCACTCAACCAAGGATCTGCGAGCTAAGAGGCGATCCAATTGGAAAGTTTTTTCCAATTGGGTCTTTTTTTGCGAAAAATACTGATTCTAGCGCTATTCAGCTCGCAAATGGGTAACGGGTGTCGATCATGATCGGTTCAGTAAATAAGTTTATCGGTATTGGTAATAAAAAGGGGTAATTATGAAAAAGAAAAAAGAAACAAATGTTGTTCTCGCTACCATAGCGATTTTTGTCGCGACCTTTATGACGGCGATCGAAGGGACGATTGTCTCCACGGCTATGCCAACGATCATTGGTAGTCTTAATGGTGTTTCCATGATGAGCTGGGTCTTTTCGATCTATTTATTGACCAGCTCGATCTCCACGCCGATCTACGGTAAATTAGCCGATCGGATCGGCCGTAAACCAGTCTTCCTAGTAGGCCTCGTGATTTTTCTGATCGGGTCCTCGCTAGCTGGCCTTTCTCAGAGCATGCTGACGCTGATCTTATCCCGAGCTTTACAAGGGTTAGGCGCCGGCGCGATCCAGCCAGTGACTTTCACGATGATCGCCGACATCTATCCCTATGAAAAAAGAGCACGGGTCTTAGGCCTGAACAGTTCGGCTTGGGGGATCGCCTCGATCGTGGCACCGCTGTTAGGTGGTTATATCGTTCAACATCTTTCTTGGCATTGGATCTTTTTCATCAACGTTCCCGTAGGCTTGATCACCATGCTTCTGGTGATTTTCTTCTTCCAAGAAGACCGTCGCTCCGCCAAAGAACCGATCGACATTGCTGGCTCAACGACTTTGAGCGTTCTATTATTAGCGTTGATGTTGTTTGCTCAGGGATTAGGTTCATCAACTAAGCCATGGCTCAATGCGTTATGGCTAGTGTTAGCGCTGATCTCTGGTTTCTTTTTCGTCAAGGCAGAAAAAAAGGCCAAGGATCCGTTGATCCCCTTGGCCCTGTTCAAAAATAATCTTTTCTTAGGACAAAACTTAGTGGCTGCCTTAGTCAGTGGGGTCCTGATCGGGTTTGAAGTTTATATCCCGATGTGGATGCAAGGCATCCTCGGCTTACCAGCAACGATGGGTGGCTTTGCCGTGACACCTAGCTCAGTGCTCTGGATCCTTGGCTCATTTTTGGCTGGACGGCTATTAGTCAGCCAACCAGCAACACGGATCGTTAGTGTCAGCTTATTTGTGATCACCGCTGGTATTGGCGTGCTTAGCTTCTTGCCGATGGGGACCAGCTTTGCGGTCTTTCTACTCGTGGCCGCTTTTCTGGGCTTTGGCTTTGGGATCGCCATTACTACCACGATGGTCACCGCGCAAAACGTTGTCGCTGAAAATGAGATCGGGGTCGCTTCGGCGATGAATACGTTGTCGCGGACGATCGGGCAAACTTTGATGATGTCCGTTTTCGGGATCATTCAGAACACACTTTTTGCTCGCGGGATCCAAGGGCATTCGCAATTAAAGCTGTCGATGTTGAACAAATTGATCAATCCTGAAACGGCTACTCAGATCCAAAGTGATCTTTTGCCCCAATTACGGACGATCCTGTTACAAGCCATGCACGGTGTTTATATTACTGGTGTGATTTTGGCTGTGATCGCGATCATCGTCAATTTTTGGACTGCTCACCGTCACGCCGGCAATTCCGCGTTTAAATAATAGCGTTGCCCCAATTTCCAGTGGATGACCAAGTTTGCGGTGGCGAAAATAAAGCCCGCCGTCACATCGCTGGGGTAATGGACATGCACATATAAGCGACTTAATCCTAATAGAATAATCAGTAAAACTCCAAAAATGGCGAGCACGATCCGCCATTTTTTTGATTTGACTAAACAATAACTGATGACGATCAGACTGCCAAAAAACATCACCGCCGCCGTTGCGTGTCCTGAAGGAAAACTAAACCCAGTTTCTCGAATCAATTGTTCTGTCGGTCGGGACCGTTGGATCCAACCTTTGATCACGTGGTTCAGTAAGGCGCCCAGCCCATTATTGGCCGCGATGAAAACGCCTAAGCGCCAGTGCTTCGCCCAGATCAACACCACGAAGATCACCGCTGTTAAGATCGTCATGATCAGCGGATTACCGACCTTAGTGAAGGTGATAAAAAAGTTATTGGCCGCTGGGTGCCAAGGAGCTAACCAACCATAGATCAAATCATCATAGCGGTTGATCCAGGCCTGCTGGGTGACGACGCTCCAAACGAATCCACTGAATATCACATATAAGATGCCGACTAACCATGGCCAAGTTTTCTTCGCTGTCATTTGTGGGGGACTCCTCTTGTTCACTTATTCTAAATTAATAGGGATATTATAGCATACTGGCGATGCGAGCATGGTTAAGAGCTGATTAAGATCGACTTGTCAGCTGGGGCTTCATTGATTTGCAAAGTGCGGCTTCTGTATTTATTTCTTCGCTTGCTTGCAGGTGTGCTGGGGTTTGGATGTGAATGCAACCGCCTCAGGGCGTTTGTAGTGGCTGGAACGCAGTGGGCATCGTTTTCTACCATTAGTCAAGAGAAAGTTGAT
>NZ_BROC01000046.1 GCF_024345205.1 Lapidilactobacillus luobeiensis
TGTTATCCACCCGCATAGCGGGTGGTTTTTTGTTTCGCGCGCTTCGCGGGCTCAACTGGGTCTAAAGACACTAATAAAATACTTTTTTGAAAAACATTCAAAAAAGTGGAACCTTGGTCCCACTTTCATTCAGCGCTTATGCTTGATAAAACATGACGGCGATCGCGCCAGGGCCGGTGTGCGTTGCGATCACTGGACTAGTTGGCGCCACTAAGATCGGCACTTGCGGTAAGACTGCCTGTAACTGATCTTTGACCTGATCCGCCAATTCCAATGCATCGGCATGGGAGATGCCGATCATCTTGATCGAAGCGCCGGCAACTGCCATTCTTTTAACCAAGTCGCGATAAAAATTATGGATCGTTTTCATTCCGCGACCTTTGGTGATCGCCTCAAGCTGACTATCATGTAACTGCAGGATGACTTTGATGTTCAGTAAGCTAGACAGCATGCCTGAAACCCGGCTCAAACGGCCACCCTTGACCATATTCGTTAAACTTGTCACTGACATATATAATTCAGTTTTACTCCGGACTTGCTCGACTGCGGCGACGATTTCCATGAGTGTCGCGCCTTGTTGCGCCAACTCGGCAGCTCGAAGTACTTGAAAGGCCATCGCCCGATCGGTAAACTCACTGTCGATCACCGTAACAGTTGCTCGCGAGATCTGCGCCGCTTGTCGCGCAGCATTGACCGTGCCACTGATCGTTTCTGTCATATGAATCGAAATAACTTGGCTGCCATCTGCAGTCAGGCGATCATAGCAGTCTAAGATCGTCCCGATCGAAGGCTGACTGGTCTGCGGCAATGCCCGCGAACGACCCATTTTATCCATGAATTCTGAACGTGATAGATCAACACCATCAGTATAAACATCATCATCGATCACGATCGTCAATGGGATCACTGTGATTTGGTACTGTTCGATTTCTGCCGGGGTCAATTGAACTGATGAATCAGTTACAATCTTGATTTTGCTAGTCATGATTATACAGGCTTCCTCTCAAGCGGTTCCCGCGAAGATTTTATTGGCTTCATTTGGCTAGTATACCAGAATTAGCCCTTAAATTCATTAAAAGAGTGCGCCTAAGCAACAGTTATCTGCTGATCACCAGGATCAAGCGAGCAGCGTAACACAAAAAAACTCAAATCCAATTCTCAAATCCGATTATTGATAGATCTGCTTTAAAGCCGCAAGATCCGCCGCGGCCAAGCTAGTCATGCCTTGATCCAGTGGGTACATCACCGAAGCAGGATCTGTACTATGAGCCAGTCCTAAGGCATGACCCAATTCATGGAGCGCCACGGAAACCGCGATCGACTGACGATAGGCCAAATTCAACTGCGCCTGTCCTTGATTATAGGCAAGCTGATAACTGCCTAGATGATAAGTCGTGATCTCGGGACCACCTTGCCCCAGTTCCACGGTTTCCTGAGCTGCGGCGCCTTGATCCTTTTGATAGGTACCTAAAGTCAAGCGGTTATTTTGCTTGCTGCCCGCGCCAGCGACTAGCTTGACTAGACCGGTCTCATTATAAGTGGCGATCGCCGTTTGAAAAACTTGTTGTACCGCGTCTGAAGTCCCCGCCTGAAAATGATAATAATAAGTTGGTTTAAGACTGCCTGGCTCAACGATCGTTTCGATCGGCGTCATTGCGTCTGACTCAGCTTTAGATGACGCTGTGGTCGCCTGCTGCTGATTGGCCACGTCAGCTTGCGCCGTGGTCGTACCGGTGGCTGTTGCACCACTTGTTTGATCTTGCGTATTCTGTGGTGTCGTGGTCCGATCAAACGTATTTTTCACCAATGTCACCAATTTCGTGGTCACTTGGCCAAGATCCTGCTTGATCCGCAGTTGTTGCTGACTAGACAAAGGACTCTTACTGCCATTGACCAACCAAATCACTGCCACGATCATAAAAAGCCAAATGAATTTACGTTTCCGTCGCACGAAACTTCACCTCCCACAAATAAAATCGTTAGTCATCCAGCCATCAGCTCCCGTTCAAGGGTACTGAACGATTTTGGGCGCTCTTGGGACACATTGAGCAGCACCGCAAAATCAAAAGCTCATCTATCCATTGAAACACAACTCACGACTTTGAGCGACTGATTTTAAAAAACTTTAGAAAAAATGAGAAGTCCAGCCCTAGCTGTTCTTCTCATCCAAATCACCAGCGGCCCGATGGCTCATACTGATTTTATCAAGATAGTGGTTATGTGCTTTAATCGCGTCGACGATAATCCAAGAAATGATAAGCCGGGTGGCCACCTTGTGCCGAGAAATCCGCTTGTTTGATCAATTCAAACTTCGACCAAGCCAACGGCGGCATGTAGGTATCACCAGAATAAGTCGCTTCGATCCGCGTTTGGTAAAGCCGATCCACGTCTTTTGCGAACATTTTGAAAAGGGCAACGCCACCGATCACATAAAAACATCGTTGTGGCTCGGTCAGCATTCGTTGGCGCAAACTCGCCTCGGTGGCAAAAACTTCGACTGTTGGTGGAAAATCTGTGGCTACGCGGCGAGTCAAAACCAAGTGATGTCGTTGTGGCAAAGGACCTTGCGGAAAGGAGGCATAGGTTTTTCGTCCCATCACGATCGTCTGTTGCCAAGTCACTTGCTTGAAACGCTGAAGGTCAGCCGGTAAATGCCAAGGTAAATGGCCCTGCGCTCCGATCAGCCCCTGTTGATCCTCCGCCCATACAAAAGCTAACATGGCTCGCCCTCCTTAAACAGCAACAGGTGCCTTGATCACTGGTGCTGGATCATAACCACTCAATTTGATCTCATCCATTTGATATTCAGCCAGATCAGCTTTGGGTCCACCTGTTAATCGCAGTTGTGGTAACGGGCGCGGCGTCCGCTGTAATTGGGTCTTGACTTGTTCCAGATGATTGCTGTAAATGTGTGCATCGCCAAAAGTATGAACAAAATCACCGACTGCTAGACCTGTTTGCTGCGCGACTAAATGGGTCAACAAAGCATAGCTGGCGATGTTGAACGGAACACCTAGGAAGGCGTCACCGCTACGTTGATACAGTTGTAGCGAAAGCTTGCCTTCGTTAACGTAGAATTGAAACAACGTATGACAAGGCGGTAAGGCCATCTGGGGGATCGCTTCCGGGTTCCAGGCACTAACGATCAAACGCCGTGAATCAGGATTCGTTTTGATCTGAGTCACGATGTCAGCGAGCTGATCGATCGTCGTGCCCTGTGTTGTTTGCCAATGACGCCACTGTTGCCCATAGATCTGACCAAGATCGCCATACTTGGCAGCAAAACTCGCATCGGTCAAGATCCGCTGATCGAACTGAGCCAATTCAGCGTGGTAACGGGCGGCGAAATCAGGGTCGCGCAACGACCGGCGCCCGAAATCCGTCATATCAGGTCCTTGATAATCTGCACTGACAATGAATTTAGCGAACGCCCACTCGTCCCAAATATGATTATTGTGTTGCAACAAGAAACGAATATTGCTGTCCCCACGCAAGAACCACAACAACTCACTCTTGATCAGACCAAAAGGAACTTTTTTAGTCGTCAATAAGGGAAAGCCAGCCTGAAGATCAAAACGCATTTGATAACCAAAAATACTATAAGTGCCTGTACCTGTGCGATCTGCCTTATAGTGACCTTCCGTCATGATCTGTTTCAAAAAATCTAAATAAGTTTGTTCACTTCGATTCACATTTGATCGTCCTTTATCTTCAAGTTAAGCTCTAAGTTCTGGGTAAACGTCAAAAACAGTCCGATCAGCGTCGATCACCACGTAAAGATGACCATTTTTAGGCGAAATGATACTCGTTTGATAAATATTATCTAGACCGGAAGCGTCTTTCTGCTTGAATGGGAAATAGATCTGTAATGGTTTGCGTTCGCTCTCTTCAAAAACCAGATCACATTTTTCAATGTCTTGATATTTGATCGCTCGTCCAAACATGCCCATCTCAAGCGAACCCGCATTGATATCCGTGGTTTTAGTGTGGTCAGCTTCAGGTAAGATCTCGATTTTTAAACTCTTACAGGGGTGGATTTCTTGCATTTTACCGCTACCATTGATCCGTCCGTACGAAGTGGTTACGCGTGCGATCCAAACATCAGCCATCTCAGCATGGGAGACCGTCCATTCGTCCCCGTTGCGGAAATAAAAACGTAATTCCTTAAAAACATGTTCTTCAGTCATGATCAAATAACTTCCTTTCTCAAATCCAGATTAGGTTCGAGACTATCATATCATATCTGGTAATCGTTTTCGCAACCAAACGATCAAGGCAGCGGTTTGATTTTCGACTTCGCCTTCGACCACCGCTTGTTCCACAAGTTTCAAGGCGCGCCCCAAAACTGGCCCCGGTTTTAACGCCAAGGCTTGCATCACGATCGCCCCATTGATCGCCAACTCATGACCATCATGGATCGGTAGTTCTAGATAACGGGCCTGCAAAGCTGTAAAATCAGCCGACCAGCCCTGATTGGCCCAAACCTGCGCTAACCGTGGCAAAACAGTCTCATCAAGTTGATAAAGAGCCCAGGCGCTCGGTTGCGGTTCTTGGCGCAAATACTGACTGAACGAATAGGTCAGTCGGCTGGCCGCGATCACTTGATTGGCGGTTTTCCACTGGCGTAACATCGTCACCAATTGTCCTTCAGTCAGTTCAGCGCAACTGGCCAACAAGGTCCAGACCGCTGCTTCATCGCCTAAAATAGTAGTTGGACCCTGGGCAAAGTCAGGAAAAGTCAGCCGCTGCGCCGCGAAATAGGGTACGTGAGCGGCCAGCCCACTGGCCAGAAAACTAGTCCAACCGCGCTGCCAATTAGGGCTCAACATCATTTTGATAAACTCAGTATGGATCCGCTCCACGGCGATTTTTTCTAATAAAGCGCGATTGTCGACCAGACTTTGGTAAGTCTCCGGAACGATCGTGAAGTCCAGCTGACTGCTGAAACGGACTGCACGCATCATGCGTAGCGCGTCCTCATGGAAACGTTCTTCTGCAGCGCCGACCGCTCGGATCTTACCTGCCTTAAGATCAGCAAGTCCGGCAAATTTATCGATGACCAAGCCATCATGACGGACCGCTAAAGCATTGATCGTAAAATCCCGCCGTTGTAGATCTTGAGTCAATGATCGGACAAAAGTCACTTGATCTGGTCGTCGAAAATCCTGATAACCGGATTCCGTCCGAAAAGTCGTGACTTCATAGCCAACATGATCGACCATCACCGTCACAGTCCCATGCTTGATCCCCGTATCGATCGTCACAGGAAAGATCGCCTTGATCTCGGCCGGAAAGGCGCTAGTGGCGATATCCACATCTGCGATCGGCTTACCCAGAAGAAAATCTCGCACCGAACCCCCGACAAAATAAGCTTCATATCCATTAGCTTTGATTTGTTGTAGAATAGGAAGTGCCTGTTGGAATTCTGACGGAAATTTAGTTAGATACATTTGTTCAACACCTGTTTCTTTATTTATTTACGATCATTATTTTGTAAGGGGTAATTTAGATGGCAACCACACTTCGTTCCAAGCTCACCTGGCCACACTTCAAAGAGATCTTGATGATCAGTCTAGGGGCGTTATTTTATGGCTTTGGCTTAGTCGCCGTAAATATCAAAAACAATTTGGCCGAAGGCGGGATCACCGGGATCACATTGCTATTTCGAGCTTGGTGGGGCATCGACCCCGCTTATACCACGATCATTTTGAATATCCCCTTGATCATTTTGGGCTATCGTTTCCTTGGCCGCAAGGGACTGATCTATACGATCTATGGGACAGTCGCTCTTTCTGCCTCCTTATGGATCTGGCAACGGTTACCGATCAATGGCCTGATCAACCTTCATGACGATCTTTTTATCGCTGGCGTATTGGCAGGGATCTTCGGTGGCTTTGGTTCTGGCTTGATCTATCGTTTCGGCGGCACCACTGGTGGTAGTGATGTTTTGGCTCGGATCCTTGAGATCGAACGAGGTATCCCCATGGGCAAGACTTTACTTGCTTTTGATGTCTTAGTCCTTTTAGCCTCACTCAGCTATCTTGACATTGAACATATGATGTACACGTTATTGGCGTCATTCGTCTTCTCCCGGATCGTGGACGCCACCCAAGATGGTAGCTATTCCGCGAAGGGGATGCTGATCATCAGCGATCACTACGAATTGATCAGTCAAAAATTGATGGCCGATCTGGAACGTGGGGTCACCTATCTCAACGCTGAAGGTGGCTATCAACGCGATGAACGGCAGATCATCTATTGTGTTGTTTCGCCCAATGAGCTGGTCCAAGCGAAACGGATCATTATGGCTTGCGACAAAAAAGCCTTTGTGTCGATTTTAGAGGTCCATGAAGCCGTTGGCGAGGGCTTTACTTATGCCCGACCACACCATAGTATCTTTTCCAGAAAGAAAACCAATTGAACGGCCTAACTTAAACCGCCTTTAGCACCAGCAAGCCTGAGTTTATCTGATAACTCAGGCTTTTTTGTTGGACGAGAATAAGCAGTGACAAGAATACCCGCCTTTTTAGTGATCGTCGTTTTCTAATTCTAATAACAAGGCCGTATAATCCGCATCATCAGGTACCAGACTCAAATATTGCTTCAAGGCTTGCCGCAACGCTGGTATTTGCGCCTCGGCTTGCAGTAAGGCAATGAACTGGCGCATAAAGTCTGGATTGGTTTTCAGATTAGGATAAGCGGCAAAAAAAGCATCCTTAGCTGCGGGAACTTGGTCCAGATGGTCATAGGCTACAGCTAATTGCCAATTGACTTGGGGATCAGCCTGCTCCGCTGTCGCGATCGGCTCTAAGAGCTCCACCACGGCCTGATCATCACCTTGCTGACCTTTGACCGTGGCCAGGAGCAAACGCAACGCCTGCGCGTCAGGATCGACTCGTAGCCCCTGTTCCAGTAATTGTTGGGCAACAGTCGTTTTTCCTAGAGCCAACGCTGCTTCAGCCCCCAGCCGATAAAGATTCAGATTAAATTCATCATAACCTAAGCCGACCTGAGCTGTCTGTAAGGCAGCTTCTAGTTGATCCAAGGCCTGTTCACTTGCCACTAACGGCTCATAGAGCGCACTGTAATCAGCGTTTTGTTGCTGTAATCGGGTCAATGTCGCCACCGCCTGCTCTTCTTGATGAAGATTGTGATAGAGCACGCCCAATTGAAATAATTGGTCGTCAGTGGCCAAATTTTTGGTCAATTCTTCTAAGATCGCTAGAGCCTGTTCATATTCCCCGGAACCAGAAAGCGCCTCGGCCAAGCGCTGTTTGATCGACACCTGAGCCCAGTAGTCATGACCTGCCGCCAAAAGCTGCTGGTAGTATGAAGTCGCCTCTTGATAACGTCCCATACTCGCGGATAGTTCGCCTAAACCAAAATCTAAAGCCGGCTCATCAGGCAACAAACGTTTTGCGGTCAATAATTTCTGTTCACTGACCTCCAATAAATTTAATGTTTGATAAAGGTCAGCGGCCGTCACTAAACTTTGAGGATAGACTGGTGAATCTGGCGAGATCTGATTGAGCCAAGTCAAGGCCTGATCAGTTTGGTCATCATCGATCGCCACCTCCGCCAAAATCAGTCTCGCCTCGTCCGCATCAGGATATTTCTTGATCAACTGACGGGCGATCTGAGCCGCCTCTTGGTCGAAACCTAAAGCCTGCAATTCCTCGGCCAAACTAAACAAAGTCTCATCATCATCTTGGACCAAAGCTTGCGCAAAATCACGCTGAGCCGCCGTCAAATCTTGTTCATCTAAGTCCTGTAACATTTGTTCTGAAAAGCTCATCATCTTAAACCCCTTTATCTCACTTAACCTGCTCTTGTGACCCCTTAACTCACGTTTAGAAGGGGCACCATTTACAACCAAGGCAAATTCTTACCGACAGCCACAGAAGCGCTCTCTTAGCCTTATTATAACGGATTTACAGATCTTACGCGCCGATCCTTTGAATTGCGGCGCGGCGCCTGCTGACTCCGAGTCGTTCCAGTATAAAATAACAGGACTGGAAAAGTCAAAATCTCTTGATTTTTAGATGGCGTCAAGTTAACGTGGGTTTTAGTAATAAAGATATTTGCTAGAATTCATGAATACTGATTGTGCTGCTAAAA
>NZ_BROC01000047.1 GCF_024345205.1 Lapidilactobacillus luobeiensis
AAGAGAAAAACTGCTAAAACCGTTAATTAATCAAGGTTTTAGCAGTCTTTCATTGTTACGTGTTTCGGGAATCCAGGCCTCAAATAAATTACGGAAGTAAGCTATCGTTCTCACCACTAGCAATCCAATCTTTTTGTCGGAAATATTGAACTTCCCTTCATTTCTTGATCCCCATCAATTATTCCCGCCGCGATTCGCGGTAGACTTGGTTCATCAAGTTAAGGAATAACAGTGATGGGGTGTTTTTTATGAAGTTTCAGATGTTTGTACAGAAGCATAGTAAGCAGATTACGTGGACGCTGGGCGGGTTGATCGCGGCGGCGTTGGTGAGTCAGTATTTGTTGCATTGGCTGATTTTGGCGGATGTGTTGATGGCGATCGGTGGGGTGATTGGCGCGGTGCCGATCATGATCCACGCTTATCAGGCGCTGCGGGTCAAGGTGGTCAGTATTGAATTGTTGGTCAGCGTGGCGGTGATCGGGGCCTTTGTGATTGGTGAATATAATGAGGCCGCGGTGGTCACCTTCCTATTTCTCTTCGGGGAGATTTTGGAGCAGCGGACTTTGGACAAGACGCGGGCGTCAATCAAGTCGTTGACGGAAATGACACCAACGACGGCGCTGGTGGTGCAAGCTAACGGCGATGTGGCCGAAGTCGATGTGGATGATGTGGATGTGGACGACGAGGTTTTGGTCAAAACCGGCGCGACGATCCCCGTTGATGGGGTGGTTGTGGCCGGGACCGGTTACGCGGATGAAGCGGCGGTCACTGGCGAGTCTCGCGCGGTCAAAAAATCGCAAAATGACCAGGTCTTCTCGGGAACCATGTTGAGCGATGGCTATTTGCACGTGAAGGCGACCAAAGTGGGCGATGACACGACTTTCGCGAAAATCATCGAGTTGGTTGAGGACGCGCAGGACACGAAATCCCACGCGGAGAAATTCATTGATCGTTTTTCGAAATACTACACGCCGGCTGTTTTGGTGATTGCCTTCGTGGTGTGGCTGATCTCCCGGGATTTCCGGCTGGCGATCACAGTTTTGGTGCTGGGTTGCCCTGGCGCTTTGGTCATCGGCGCGCCCGTGTCCAACGTGGCTGGGATCGGCAATGGCGCCAAGCGGGGCATCTTGATCAAGGGTGGCGAGGCGATGGATACCTTCGCCCACGTGGATACCTTCGTTTTCGACAAGACAGGCACACTGACTACGGGGAAAACCGCCGTTTCCGCGGTGAAAACTTATGATGTGGACCAAGCGACCTTGCTGGGCTTAGCGGCGAAAGTGGAAACTTTATCCGATCATCCTTTAGGCCGGGCCGTCGTAGCGGAAGCCCAAGCGGACCAGGTGGACTTGGCCAGCTTAGCGATCAGCGCCAACCAAACGATCAAGGGTCAAGGCATCAGCGCCATCGTTGCTGGCAAAAAAGTTTTGGTCGGCAATGGCAAATTGATGGCGGCGAACCAGGTGCTTTTATCGGCGGCGGCGCAAGCGGACTTGACGGCTTTGCAACAAACCGGTAGCTCGACGATGATCGTGGCCATCGATGGTGTTGTCGCTGGCTTGATCGGCGTTTCCGATATTATCCGGCCAGAAGTCGCGGCGCAATTAGCGGCCTTGAAAGCGGCGGGCGCCAAGCATTTAGTCATGTTGACGGGCGACAATCAGGTCACGGCGGACTATGTGGCGCGGCAGTTGGGGATCGATGAGGTCCACGCTGAACTTTTGCCAGACGAGAAGGTCAAATTCGTCAAACAATTTCAGGAGCAAGGGCGTAAAGTGGCCTTTGTCGGCGATGGCATCAACGACAGCCCATCGCTGGCCACGGCGGATATTGGCATCGCCATGGGCAGCGGCACCGATGTCGCCATCGAAACGTCAGATGTCGTTTTGATGAATTCCAGTTTTGAAGCGCTGGTCCACGCGTTCCGCTTGGCGAAGAAAACCGTCCTGAACACCAAAGAGAACGTCTTTATCGCCATTGCGGTGGTCGCGTTCCTGCTGTTAGGGCTGATCGCCGGCTTCATCTACATGGCCAGCGGCATGTTCGTTCACGAAGCCAGCATCCTGGTCGTCATCTTCAACGCCATGCGCCTGTTGAACTTCGGCGGCAAGCGCCATCCCAGCCAACCCACCACGACAAAAAGTGGCAAGTTGGTCGAAGAGTGAGTGATTAGCGTTAGGGAAATGCAAGGTCAGCAGACTGGCAAAAGGTTCTCGTGACCAGCCAGCTTCACTAAAGAATTGGTTCAAAAGCGTCTAGAATTAGTTGTCACTCTCGAATTTTGAGAGTGATTTTTTTAATTGCGAGTGCGAACCGCAACGGGTTGACTTGAAGCATCAGCATAGCGATGGCTTCGGAAGCCGCATTTTGCTTCTGAGACGATAACGTAGCTAAGCGCAGAAGTCAGTTGGGTGGGATGAGCTTTTTATTGTAGCGCCTGCACGTGATTTCGAAGCAAAAGGGCGTCAGGTTGGCGTCAGGGGGGATAAAATTATCGGCATTATCCGGCATTTCGGTAACGCACGCATTATCTTTTTATGTTTATTTCCGAAAGTTCTCGCAACTTGACGGCGGTCAATTTTTTATTCGCCGCCAGCGCCTATACTAGGGTCATCAGTTAAAGAAAGGATGTTTTAAAAATGGCAGTCAATCAAAAGGTTACCTTACAATTAGATGCACTAACTTGCCCCTCATGTTTAACTAAAATCGAAGGTGGCGTCAAGGCGTTGCCAGGCGTCGACTCAGTCAAAGTGTTGTTCAATGCCGGCAAAGTCAAGGCGGAGATCGACAACACGCAGGTCAGCGCTGATGATCTGAAAAATACCGTTACGAAGTTGGGCTATGAGGTTGAGCAGGTCAAAGTTAAAGATCTTTAGGCTGAGAGTTGCTTGATTGCAGGTTCTAGTGGGGGTTGCTAGGCAGAATTGAGCTTATCTGCAATTGACACGAAGGATTTAACGAAGTGCTTTCGCAAGATTGAGGTCAAACAATTGCCCTCGTTTGGGGTGGTACGGCAATGCCAACGGATTCGGATTAGTTGGTTCGTACAGTTTGCATTGATTGAACATCCTTACCTGTCCCCTAAACAATCCTTGAGTGGCGACCGACCGGTTCGGTTGATTCACCGAGAACTAGGTTCGTTCATCAGACAAACTGTACCGGTGTCGCCAATTTAAAGCTTGTAACCACTAACCACGGCTGTCAATTGCGTGGTTCCTCATCAAATGACCAAACCCTTTTTTCAATAGTTAACAAGATCAACCAAAAATCACGGAGGTAAACATCATGACAAATCCAGAAATCGAAGCAAAGTACCAAGCAGAGTTGAAACAGGCCGACATCGACCACCACAAGCCCACGGCCGGAGCGATGATCGGACACATCGTCGCCAATATGTGGTATTTCGACGTGAAGTTGCATCAAGCACTCTGGTTCGTTAAAGGACCACAAGCCTTGCAACTTCAAGGTTTTTACCGGGAACTGATTGCCGAGAATCGCCAGCAATTGGACGAGTTAGGCGAGCTGCTCTTGGATGAGAATCAATTGCCGCCAGCAACCGTGGCGGAATACACCCAGTACACCAAAATGAGCGAAGACGCCCGGCTGAAATATGTGAGCGCGGCGGAATTGGTCGCGGAAACGGCGCAGGACTACACCACAGCCAATCTGTTCATTGACCGAGCAATTATTTTGGCGCAGCGGGAGAACCGCCCGGCGTTGGCCGCTTTCATGACTAGCTTGCGCGGAGCTAATAATCGGCGGACGCGGCAGTTACAAGCGCTCCTGGGCAAAACAGCTTGGGAAGGCTTGGTCGAAGAAGACGACGATGAGGATGATGACTAGGCTAAACCACGGTTTTCATTAGTTTTCGGCGCAGACTGATTGTTGAGAAAATGAGCGTCATCACCACTTTCCTCCCCCTTAAATGGTGGTTGGCGCCGAAGATTTTCCAACAATCAGGACAGAACTTCCTCAATTTTCAAATCATTTCCCCCAAGAATGATTTCCTCCTGAAAAACAGTTGATCCCGTTGATCAACTGTTTTTTTGTTGGCCTTGGCTTTGGAAATTGTCGCAGGGCAGTTATTCAATCGCGCCGAAAATTCCGGGGAAAACACAAAAAACTCCCTCTCAGGACCGCCCGGCGTTGATTATTTGCTGGTCGACCTAAGAAGGAGGTTTGCCTTTCTATTTAAATGGGCTACGCCCGACAGACTGCTGTGCTTAGCTACGCGATGGCTCTGGAAACAAAGTCCGGCTCCCAAATAATTGCTAGACCAATGCACAGGAACTCCCCGGCTTGATTCGTCAAGTACTAGGTCTGTTCATCAGACAGACAGTACCGGTGTCACCAATTTGAAGCTGGTGACCACTAACCACGCACGTCAACTGCGTGGATCTACATAAATTAGCCATGTCTTGTCAGTCGGTGTGAGTGCTCAACCGACTATGATAACGTTGAGCGGCTGGAGCGGAGAGAATTGGGGTGAGATCGCCGTGAAATTGGTCTTGGTGGCTATGCCACTTAGACCAAGGATCAGCTTTGAGATTCGCGAGTTTTGCGAAGCTCAAAGTGACGCCCACAGCGAGCTCGCCCCGATTCTCGCAGCGCAAGCAGCGGACATTATAGCCCCAGCGACCTGCGTTTAACCCTGATGCTGTGGGAGTTCGCCCTGACCACCCATGGCGGCGGTCAATTCTTCGATCCGTTCAACGGGGAATGGTGGGTTTCCCAACGGTTTCAAGGCGACGGCCATGAGTTTCATAGGATTATCATCGGCGGCGCAGCGATTGGAGCTTAGTTTGCCGCAGCGTTTACAGCGATGGATAATCGCCCATTCACCGCTTTTGCGGACCCAAACGCCGATCGGTTCCATAATACCACCACAGTTGGCGGCGCGGTCGCCGGGCTCGTCATCCACGTGCAGGCTGGCCAAGCAGTTGTAACAATGATTGCGGTGGTCGCTGCCGGCTCCTTGTTCGACGTTGAGCCGGCCACAGACTTTACAAGCGAAGCTATCATGGCAGGGATTGTTGCGATAATAGCCTTTAGCGTACATTTTTCGTTTATTTTCTCGATTCAAAGTTCTTTTCCTCCTGAAAGTGATCTAAGGGGTTTTCAGGGAGGCTTGCAGCGGTCAGTCGGGACAAACCTCCCCCGCGACGACGGTCACAATTGGAATTGTTGTTAACATGCACATTTCTCCATTTCTTAGTTCATGAATTTACTTTACCATGAAAATATCCTGAAAACACCCGCGTAAACGACCTAGAATTGTTCTGGCGAATCCATGGCGAACAAAAACCGTTGTAGCTGTTGACCACAACGGTTGTATTTATTCATTTTTTTTACAGTTAGCCAGGATCTTGTAGATTGTTTTCGTCGCTAAATAATATTCCGCCGCCAAGGATTTGACAGAGGTTCCACGGCAATAACGTTGGTAGATCGCTTGATTGCGCTGATCCAGCAATTGTCGTGTTTGCTTATTCGCGCCCCAAGCCTGGCGGTGCTCGTCTTTACGGGGAATGTAAAGATATTCACCGTCGGTATATTCTTGGATCGCTGCGATCAAGTGTTCAGGTAAGATCCGGGTTGCGTTTTGGTAGTCCAAAATCGGCGCCTCCTAATTCGATGATGCTTTAGGATCACGTTAGACTATCCGGTTTCGCTAGCTTTAGATTTAGTGATCGTGATAGCCTAAGCGTGGCACGATTCCGATTCAAAGTAAGTTTTAGTCATGGGAGGTTCAGTTCCTTTCTAGATGTTTTCAGGGTCGATTGGATCGGTGTGGAAAAGTTTCAAGTTAGTGGCGCTTTTTCACACGTTTACGCAGGTCTTTGACGGCGCCGCGGCTGCCAAACATCCGATTGAGTTTCTCGTTTTCTAATTGGCGACTGTTGAGGCCGTCGTAAGCCATTTCGTGTTGGAGTTTCTGGTAGCTGGCCCAACGCTCGGGCGCCAGTTCGCCGCTGGCCAGCGCGGCTTGAACGGCGCAACCGGGCTCACTTTGGTGTTGGCAGTCGTTGAATTTACATTGCGTTGCCAGCGTGGCGATGTCGGTGAAGGTTCGGTCCAAGTCGCCGGTGTAGATCTGTAATTCCCGCATGCCTGGGGTGTCGATCACCAAACCGCCGTCGGGGAGCAGGAAAAGTTCCCGGTGGGTGGTGGTGTGGCGGCCTTTCGCGTCGTCGGCACGGATTGCCTTGGTGGCTAATTTGTCTTGGCCCAGCAACCGATTGATCAAGGTGGATTTGCCGACGCCGGAGGAACCGATGAAGGCGCCGGTGGTTCCCGCCGACAAAGCTTGCTGGATTTCTGAAAAGCCTTGACCGTTTTCAGAAGAACAGGTGATAATGTCCACGCCAATACTGATAGCGGCGACTTGAGCAATCTTATCGGCTAGATCGTCACAAAGATCGGCCTTGGTCAGGACCACAACGGGCTGGGCTTGACTGTCCCAAGCAATCGTTAAGTAGCGCTCCAACCGGCGCAAATTGAAATCGGCATTCAGCGACATGCAAATGAAGATCTGGTCAATATTGGCGGCGATCATCTGTCCTTTGCTTTCATTGCCGGCTGCTTGTCGCGCTAAAGCGCTGGTTCGCGGCAAAATTTGTTGAATGATGGCGTTGCCGTGCTGGTCATCGGCGCGATCCAGCAGCACCCAATCGCCGACTGCGGGAAAGTCAGTCGGATCAGTGGCTTGAAAGACCAGCTTACCGCTGACTTCGGCGGCCGCTTCCCCATGTGCTGTCAGCACCCGATATTGTTGGCGTTGTTGTCCGCTGATCCGCGCGATGAAAAGGTCGGGGAAATTTTCAGCGGCTTGTTGAAAATGAGTGGTTAAGCCATAGTCAGTTAAGTTAAGGGACATTGTTTTTTGTAATTCCTTTCTAGTTTGTCAGTTTGTCTAATTTTTTTGAAGTTTTTCGCCCGGAAATTCCCTGCCGCCAGTCCACCGCAGTTGTCATTTTGAGTAAAAGAAAAGAGACTGGTCGCCAAACTAGCTCAACAGTCTCTTTAAATGAGAAGTTGGCGGCGGCGTTTTCGCGAAAGTTTGCGGGCAAAACAAAATAAACGGGTTGTGTTCCGTTCTTTCGTTATGCGTACTTTAGCGAATCGCCGACATCCAACATTCTTCTTTCTCGTGTATTTGCTACTAGATTAGCACAAACCGCCGTCGCTGGCAATGAGAATGTTCGTCGTGTATGTGTCAAGTTTTTCTCGGTTCTCTTTATTTGAGCTACTCATTGTTAGTTTAGTTCAGGTCGTTCAACGCCCGTGCGAAGCGACCAAATGATGTTCCAG
>NZ_BROC01000048.1 GCF_024345205.1 Lapidilactobacillus luobeiensis
ATTTTCGGTGCACTTCCGAAAAGCTCAAAATCGTGCCCGCAGCGTTCCACCACCCCCAGCCCGACCTGGAGCCCCACCACATCTGCAATCCACCAACGCCACGCGCAGAGCAAGCCGCGGCCAAGCTGCCAAGGACAATTTCACCACTGAAACGTGTTCGCCGGCCTAGCCGGTTACGTCCACACCAAAACCCACTACACCTGCAATACTTTTCAGATCAGGAGATGTTTTTTTCGGGAGTGTATCAGAGGTGGTCAAATGCAGATTCTCGTTGGCTCCGCCTCTTGTTCCCCTATCCGCAGTCGTTTATAATTGAGAAAGAATCCGAGGAGGTTAATGCTTATGACAGATTTTGCTAAATTGCCTTACGCTCGTCCTGAGTACGAGCAAGTAGCCCAACAGTATCAAACCCTGATCGCCGCGCTGAAGAACGCCGATGATCCTTTGACCGCCGTTAAGGCCGCCTTGGCGATCAGCCAATTGAACAGTGATGTGGTTTCGCAACAGATGTTGGCTTACATTCGCTTTAGCGTGAATACGCTGGATAAGTTCTACGAAGCGGAAAATGATTATTGGAACGAATTTGGTCCCAAATATGACGAATTCACCACAGCCTATTATCAGGCGCTGGTTGACTCGCCTTATCGTCAGGCTTTGCGTCAAGAGTTGCCGGAAACCTTATTTGAAATGGCCGAGAATCAAATCAAAACTTTTTCTACCGCAGTGATTCCGTTATTGCAAGAGAATAATAAAATCAGCAATCAATATTCAACCTTGATCGCGGCGGCGCAGATCGAATTTGATGGTCAGACTTACAATATTAGTCAATTAGGTAAATTGCGCAATGATCCCAATCGTGATATTCGGCGGCGGGCAACGGCGGCGACCACCCAATGGTTCGTTGACCATGAAACAGAATTTGATACGATTTATGACCAGTTGGTGCAGATCCGGACAAAAATCGCCCATCAATTAGGTTATCGTGATTATGCGGCGATGAGTTTTGATTTCATGAATCGCTTTGATTATGACGAAGCCGATGTCGCTAACTACCGCGAGACGATTCGAAAGAAGGTTGTACCGATCGTCAACAAGTTGATGGCGCGGCAGCAAACACGCTTGGGCTTGGATAACTTGGCCTTTTACGATGAGGGGTACAATTTCCCTAGTGGCAACGCGCTGCCTCAAGGGACACCTGATCAACTAGTGGCAAAAGCTAACGAAATGTACCACGAAATGTCGCCAGAGACAGGCGAGTTCTTCCAAATGATGGTCGATGATCACAACTTGGATCTTTTGAGTCATCATGGCAAGCAGGGCGGCGGTTATTGCGAATTCTTGCCGAAATTCAAGACGCCGTTTATTTTCGCCAACTTTAATGGCACTTCCGGCGATGTGGATGTGTTGACCCACGAAGCTGGTCATGCGTTCCAAACCTTCATGGCCCAAAATATCAAGGCGTGGGAATGTATTTTCCCAACCAATGAAGCGGCGGAAATTTTCTCGATGAGTATGGAGTTCATCGCTTATCCGTGGATGCCGAAATTCTTTGGCGAGCAGACGACCAAGTATAAATTTGAACACTTATCCAGCGCCTTGATCTTCTTGCCATATGGTGTGCTAGTCGATCATTTCCAAACCGAAGTGTATCAACATCCTGACTGGACACCAGCCGAACGGAAAGCCACTTGGCGTCGACTGGAGAAAATGTATTTGCCTAGTCGTGATTATTCCGATGAACCCGACTTGGATCGAGGGATCTACTGGTACCGCCAAGGTCATATTTTCGAAGCGCCTTTCTACTATATTGACTACACCTTGGCGCAAGTCGTGGCCTTCCAATTCTGGAAACGATTTGAAGTCGATCACGATCCGCAAGCTTGGTCAGATTACCTGGCAATGGCCAAGGCCGGTGGTAGTTTGAGTTTCAATCAATTGGTGGCGTTGGGCCACTTGCAGAGTCCTTTCAAAGATGGCGCGTTGGACGACGTTTTAGCGGCCATCGATCAAAATCTAACGGCCGTTCCTGAATCGGCGTTACAATAGACCCAGTTTAAGGCAAAAGAGGTTTTGGAATCTTGGTAAAACTAGTCTTGATCCGACATGGTGAGAGTACGGCTAATGCGGATGACACTTATACCGGCTGGTCCGATGTTCAGCTGACCGATCGCGGCATCGCTCAGGCCCACGCCACCGCTGACTTACTGGCCGACCTAACCTTCGCGCCGACGACCGTCCACACGTCTGTTTTAGTGCGGGCGATCAAAACGGCGCTGATCATTTGCGCGGATCGTGATTGGCTAGCTTTGCCATTGTTGAAAAGTTGGCGGTTGAACGAGCGTCATTATGGCGCGCTACGAGGGCATAACAAACAACAGACTCGTTTAGAATTCGGCGCCCATCAAGTCGCGTTGTGGCGCCGGGATTTCTGGACGGTTCCGCCGTTGTTGACCGCGCCAGATCACGATCGACGCTATGCCGAACTCGATCCGCGCTGTTTACCCTTGGGCGAAAGTTTGGCGACGGCCAGTGCGCGCGTGCTCCCTTATTATCAAGATGTGGTCGTGCCTGAATTGTTGCAGGGCCATGATCAGTTGATCGTGGCCCATGGCAGCACTTTGCGGGTCTTGCTGAAGTATATTGAGCAGCTGTCGCCCCATCAACTTGATGGGGTCGAGGTGGCTAATGGTGAGCCGATCGTTTACGAGTTTGACGCGCACTTGCAGGTCACTGAGAAAATCGTGCTTGGTGAGTAGTGACCGCTTAATTGCGGGTGTGCTGGGTTTGGATGGGAACGCAACCGCCTCAGGACGTTTGTCGTGGCTGGAACGCAGTGGGCACTGTTTTGAGCCAATCCGCAAAGAACGCGGCTTGTCTCAAAATCAGGCCTTATTCTAAGCGATAAATCGCTAAGAATAATCTCACCGCTGAAACGTGTTCGCCGACCTAGCTTCTTCCGCTTAGCTACGCAAGGATTCTGGAAGCGGAGTTCAGCTTCCAAAATCCTTGCTAGGCTAATGCTCAGAAGCTACCCAGGTCGGCTCTCACTCTAGATAGAGCCACACGTCCTGAGGCGGTTGCTAGGCAGAATTGAGCTTATCTGCAATCGAAGTGAAGGATTTGACGAAGTTCTTTTGCGAGCGAGCGGTCAAACAATCGCCCGCTTTTTTGGTGGTATGGCAATGCCAATGAATTTGAATTAGTAGGTCGGTACATTTCAGATAGTGCCGACAACTCTATCTCACTTACCTAAGCGGGTTTGGGTTGGCAACCGACCGATTCAGCCGATTCAGCAAAAACTTGCCTCAGTTCATCAAGCAGACTCCGCTGGTGTCACCAATTTAACGCTGGTAACCACTAGCCACGGTCGTCGATTGCGTGGCTCCCTATTAATTAGCCATAGCTTGCCGATTGGCGGGAGTGCTCAAACGACTATGATAACGTTGAGCGGCTGGAGCGGAGAAATTCGGGGTGAGCTCGCCGTGAAATTGGTCTTAGTGGCTATGCCACTTAGACCAAGGCTCAGCTTTGAGATTCGCGGGTTTTGCGAAGCTCAAAGTGACGCCCACAGCGAGCTCACCCCGAATTTCGCAGCGCAAGCTGCGGACATCATACTTTCACAGCGCAAACCAAGCAAACACCCGCAAATTTTGCGACAAAGAAAAACCATGTCAAAATCGACATGGTTTTTTTGGTGAAGATTTGAATTAAAGCGCCAAAGCACCCATTGGATCCCAAGGCTTCAAAACAGTCGGATTGTCATGCTCGTCAGCAATGACCTTTTGCAAGTCAGCTGATAAGAACTTCTTGTCAATGACAACTTGATAAACGAATTGATCGAACCAAGTGTCACTCATCACGAAGTAGCCCTTGAAACCAGGCTTGTCACCCCATGAGTTCTCAACCTTCCACTTAGTTGGTTGGCCATTGACCAAGTCAACGCCAGTGATCACCATGGCGTGAGTCATCAAGCTTTCGCCGTGATCCAAACGTTCAGCCTTGGTCATTGAAAGATCAACATCCAGGGTTTCGCCTGTTTGGTAAACTTCAGTATCCAAGATACCAGCTTGGCGATCGGAGATTTTGCCAACATCAGAACCAAACCAAACTGTTTCGCCAGCTTGTAATTGCTTGATCGTTAAGGCTTTGAAGTCGTCAATGCTTAAGTTCAAGTGACGAACTTGGCGACCGCCAACCACGTTACCTAATAAATCAACCGTATAAACATGGTTGAAGGGCTTGTCGGCCGTAGGGGAGTTGATCAGGGAGATATGATCTTCAAGATCAAGGCCAACGAATTTCTCATAGAAACTCTTTGGTGTCAAGCCAGCTTCGCGGTGATAAACCTTGTCGCTGTCTGTATATTCCCAGTCAAATTGAACTGGTGGTTTGCCCAAAGTAAAGACCAAAATACGATAAACTTCATTGAGCATCTTGTCTTTAGCAGCGGCAATCGCATCAGCAGTCGCTTTGTCGGCAACTAATTGGCGTAATTCAACCGCGTCTTTACGCAATTTAGTGTTCAAAGTTGTGTTCAGTTCACTTGATTTTGAGCTGTTGTAGGTCTCAGGCATAACATCCTTAGGCACTAAACCATATTTTTCAATCAAGGCGCACAGCATATCCCATTGGCCACCATCTTGTTGTGGTGTCGCCAAAAGGAAGTCAACTTTGCGATCGCCTAATGGCAAGTCAGCTGTTGCGATCACATGTTCCAAGAACCAGTTTGATTTCTCAAATTTATCCCAGAAGTTGGTGTAGTTTTGGGACAATTCGAATCCCTTCAACTTCAATTGATCTTGTAATGGATGGCGCATCGTATTCAATGCGGCAAACATCCAGCAACGGCCAGATTGTTTCTGGTTAGCAACGTCGCCAGTTTGGATCTCCACGGAGAAGTTTGGTGTCATTGCGACATCAGCGGCGATATTCCGGCTGGAAGCCAGAATACCGTTGTGGGCAACCGCATTGGCTGTCGCGTTTGATTTTGGTAATTCAGCAAAATCTTGGGCAAATTTTTCAATATTTGCGCTGGTAATTTCTTTACTCATTAAGTCAACCTCCAAAATTTCAAAATTCAATTATATGTTATCCTATTTTGGCACAATAGTCTAATGAAATTTTAATTATTGTCAAAGTAAGCGCGAATTATCAATCATTGCTCGCCAAATAATGATGAGAAAACGCTCTCACAAGATAACCGCGCTTCCGTAGTCAATCGTTTTCAGGAAGACGTTTGCGCCGCCAGCAGAAATCGGTATCCTGATCAACCGTGATCGATCAGGATTTTTTGGGATCGCCTAGACTAAAGGTGATCTTATCCAACTGCAATTCGCTTAATCGTTGGTCTCCCCAAGCGTACATCGCATCAATGATCGGGAGCAATGATCGCCCCAGCGGCGTCAAAGAATAGACCGTTTTCGTTCTTGGTCCAGCCTCTTCCTGACGATCGAGTAGCCCATCCGCCACTAATTCTTTCAGCTTTTTGGCGAGTTCCTTGTGTGACGCCTGGGGCAATAATCGTTGCAATTCATAGAAATAATAAGCGCCGTCATGGCCCAAGTGGTAGATCAGATTGATTTTCCATTTACCACTGAACATGGCTAAGGTGAACTCTTTGCGACAGCTGTAGTCACCATCTTCCAGTTTCTTGAGAACATCTTGACGAATTAAGTCGGTCAAAGCAAGGACTCCTTTCTGTGGTAACTTAAAAGTGCGTTATTGTCAGCTTGGTCGCCAGGACTTATGATGGTTTTAGCCAATCTAAGGAGGCCATTTCATGAAAAAAGTATATGTATCCGCACAATTACCAACGCTTGCGCTGGACAAATTACAACAAAACCATTTAGCGGTGGCAGTCTATCAAGGTGAAGGCTTGATCACCCGCGCCGAATTATTAGCTCAGGTCAGGGATGTGGATTTTCTAATTACGACGCTTTCGACCGAAGTTGACGAAGCAATCATTGATGCGGCGCCGCAGCTGAAACTAATCGCCAATTTTGGCGCCGGCTTCAATAATATTGACGTTGACTATGCCAGATCCAAAGGCATTCTAGTTTCAAATACACCGCAAGTCTCAACAAATTCAGTGACAGAACTGACAATTGGGTTGATTTTGGCCCTAAGTCATCGGATCGTTGAAGGTGATCATCAAATGCGGGCATCAGGTTTCCCCGGCTGGGCCCCGCTGTATTTTCTCGGCCATGAAATTTCGGGTAAGGCATTGGGTATTGTCGGCTTAGGTAATATCGGTCGTGAAATCGCCAAAAAGGCCACCGCGCTGGGTATGCACGTTTCCTATTTCTCGCCTCGACGGATCAGCGCGGCGGATGAAAACGCCCTTGAAGTCAACTATAAATCATTTGCGGACTTGATTCAAACAAGTGACTACATCAGCATTAATGCACCGCTGACCCCACAAACCCATCATCAATTTGACGCGGCCGTATTTGCACAGATGAAGTCAACGGCGGCGTTGATCAATGTTGGTCGCGGACCAATCGTTGATGAAACAGCGCTCCTGCAGGCTTTAAAAAATCACCAAATCGGTGGCGCAGCCCTTGATGTGTATGAAAACGAGCCCGAATTTGACGCTGGTTTCAAGACTTTGAAGAATGTTATTTTAACGCCCCATATCGGCAACGCCACCGTGGAAGCCCGTGATGCCATGGCCGCGATCGTCGCCAACAATGTCATCTTAATGAATCAAGACGAGCAACCGAAATTCGTTGTTGATCGGTAACTTTATAGGTAGAATTCGGTCGAGTTGTAAAGATTGGAGGTGGACCTGAATCAATCGTATGACCACTATCCACGGTCGTCCATTGCGTAGTTCCCCATCAATTGGCCATAGCCTGCCAAATGGCGTGAGTGCTCAAACGGCTGTTAAAACGTTGAGCGGCTGGAGCGGAGAA
>NZ_BROC01000049.1 GCF_024345205.1 Lapidilactobacillus luobeiensis
CAATTACTATTCTAGCATAAAGGGAATCGCTCCCTTTTTATCTTCAGATAATCTACCCACTTAAACTTTACGCCAACCGTGGTGCGTTTGATCGGTCGCGTTCAGCAGAAACCATGTGGTGCCTAACAAAAAAGCATCCATCAGTGATGGGTGCTCGCCCAGCGGTCATATAAACTATAAGCCGTACCTTGGGATCAAACCTTTCAATAAGATTAACGCAATTATGACCTTTTTTTCGAGCGACAGCTATTCTTGTGAAATGCGCAATGCTAAATGAAGTCGCCGTGAGTAGGCCAAGTAGATCAGAAACATCATGACGATCAACAACCCGATCATTGGTAGATGTAAATAATTGACCAAGCTGGCCAGGCCTAGATCCACCACAACAAAAATCAGTCTAAGAATATTTTGGACTTTTTTACCCGCCTTTTAGTCATCTCTGATCGCGACTGTGTCCGCTTACTGGTGACCCCGGGTATCTTCTGATATTTTCGCCAAGACAGGGTTATCTCGACCAGCAGAAAAAGCCAGCAGGCAACCGCCCCCGGCCCTTTTCATCGTTACTTTCGAAGCACTACTGCTTCGTTTTAAAAACATGCTCTCCGACCTAGCTTCTTCCGCTTAGCTACGCAACTATTTCGGAGGCTCAGAGCGGCCTCCAAAATAGTTGCTAGGCTAGTGCTCAGAAGCTGACCAGGTCGGTCGCTCTGATTTTATTTTAGCTATGCTGGTCAAGGTTCGTTCGCGGTCCCGTTGCAGGATCGGTGCCAGATATTGACCAGTGTAACTTGCCGCGACTTGCGCGACTTCCTCAGGCGTGCCGGTGGCGACGATCGTTCCGCCGCCTTCACCGCCTTCAGGACCAAGGTCGATCAAATAATCGGCCGACTTGATAATATCCAGATTGTGCTCGATGATCAAAACAGTATTACCATCATCGACTAACCGATTCAGAACTTCCAACAAACGTTTGATATCGTCTGAGTGCAATCCAGTCGTCGGCTCATCCAAGATATACAAGTTATGACCTGGCGATTGTTTATGCAACTCGGAAGCTAGTTTCATCCGTTGAGCCTCACCACCTGATAATGTCGTGGCAGGTTGACCCAGTTGGACGTAGCCAAGACCGACATCAACGATCGTCTGCAATTTGCGTCGGATCTTCGGGATCGCGCTGAAGAAATCCAAAGCTTCCGCAACAGTCATATTCAAGATCTGCGCGATATTTTTCCCTTTATAAGTAACTTCCAGCGTTTCTGAATTATAGCGTTGGCCGTGACAAACCTCGCAAGGGACGTAAACATCAGGCAAGAAGTTCATCTCGATCTTGATGATCCCGTCGCCCTTACAAGCCTCGCAACGCCCGCCTTTGACATTAAAACTGAAACGACCTTTCTTGTAACCGCGCAACTTCGCTTCGTTGGTCTGCGCGAATAAATCGCGCATATTATCAAAAACCCCGGTATAAGTCGCCGGATTGCTTCGTGGCGTCCGTCCGATCGGGCTTTGGTCGATATCGATCAGTCGATCGATATTCTTGTACCCGAGCAGAGCGCTGTACTTGCCTGGCTTAGTGGAATTGCGATTCAGTTTCTGCGCCAAGGCTCTTTTCAAGATCAAATTGACTAAAGTTGACTTACCAGAACCGGAAACGCCGGTGACTACGATAAACTTACCCAAAGGAAAATCAACGTCGATCTGTTTCAAATTATTGGCGGCGGCTCCTTGGATCGTTACTTTTTTACCGTTGCCTGAACGGCGCTGCAAAGGCAGTGGGATAAATTCCTTGCCAGACAGATAACGACCGGTCAAGGATTTGGCGCTGCGGGCAACTTGCGCTGGTGTGCCAGCGGCCATGACCCGCCCCCCTTGCTCGCCAGCGCCGGGACCGATATCGATCAAATAGTCGGCCGCCCGCATGGTATCTTCATCATGTTCCACCACGATCAGGGTATTACCAAGATCTCGCATTTTCTTTAATGAAGCGATCAGTCGATCGTTATCACGTTGATGTAACCCGATCGAAGGCTCGTCCAAAATATACATGACCCCAGATAAATTGGAGCCGATCTGCGTCGCCAGCCGGATCCGTTGCGCCTCGCCACCAGATAACGTGCCGGCGGAGCGTGACAAGGTCAGATAGTCTAGCCCCACATTCTGCAGGAAGGTCAAACGGTCTTTGACCTCTTTCAAAATCGGTTTCGCAATCGTTTGATTTTGCTCAGACAAGGTCAGTTTCGCGAAAAATGGTAACGCATGCTTGACTGCGTAATCAGAAACTTGGGCAATATTTTTACCAGCGACTTTTACAGCCAATGCTTGCGGGTTCAAGCGAGCACCTTGACAAGTCGCGCAAGTCAATTCAGTCATGTACTGTCGCATCACCTGACGGGTAAAGTCGCTACTCGTATCGTTATAACGCCGTTTCACATTAGGAACGACCCCTTCAAAAACAGTGTCCACATCACGAACACCACCAAAATCATTCTCATAATGGAAGTGGAAGGTTTTTTCACCGGAACCATAAAGAACGATCTGTCGCTGCCGCTCCGTTAATTTGTTGAAAGGTTTGTCCAGATTGATCCGGAAAGCCTTGCTTGCTTGCGCTAATAATTCCGGATAATATTGCGAACTTATCGGGTTCCAAGGCGCCAAAGCACCTTGGCGTAAAGTCAGATTCGGGTCAGGCACGACTAGATCCAAATCGACTTCTAGTTTGACACCTAAACCATCACAGTCTGGGCAGGCCCCAAAAGGCGCATTGAAAGAGAACAACCGCGGCTCCATTTCGCCAACAGTAAAGCCACAGATCGGACAGGCATAGTGTTCAGAAAAGACCAGCAACTCGCCACCGATCACATCCACATTGGCGTAGCCCTCGGAAAGCCGCAGCGCCGCTTCCAGTGAATCGAACAAGCGCGAACGGATCCCACTTTTAACGACTAACCGATCGACAACGATGTCGATATCATGCTTTTTGTTTTTATCAAGCTCGAATTCATCGGTGATCTCGTGCAACTCACCGTCCACGCGGATCCGCACATAGCCCTCACGTTTGATCATCTCAAAGGCTTTCTTATGTTGGCCCTTCTTTTGTCGGACGATCGGCGAGAAAATCTGGATCTTGGTTCGCTCGGGCAGTTGTAAGACTCGATCAACCATTTGATCCACTGATTGACTGGAAATGACCGTCCCATCATTGGGGCAGATCGGTGTCCCGACTCGCGCCCACAATAAACGCAAATAGTCATTGATCTCGGTAACGGTCCCCACAGTCGACCGCGGATTTTTAGAAGTTGTTTTCTGGTCGATCGAGATCGCGGGACTGAGCCCATCGATACTATCGACATCAGGTTTATCCATTTGTCCTAAGAACTGGCGCGCATAGGCCGATAAACTTTCCACATAACGGCGTTGACCCTCAGCGTACAGGGTATCGAAGGCCAACGAGCTTTTACCCGAACCTGATAAGCCAGTGACCACGACTAATTTATCCCGGGGGATAGTCACATCAATATTCTTTAAATTATGCGCCCGCGCCCCATGGATCACGATTTTATCATTCACCAAAATTAATCCACCTCAGTCTTCAATTCCATGATCATATCACGTAAGTTGGCCGCATTCTCGAAGTCCAATTCTTTGGCGGCTTGTTGCATTTGTTGCGTTAGACTAGCGACCAGATCCTTTTTCTCAGTCTTACTCATTTCATCCACATTCAATTCAGCAGCGGTTTCCGCGACTTGCTCAGTGTCCACCGCTTTAGTCGCCGTGATCGCGTCCCGGATCGGCTTGATGATCGTTGTCGGCGTCACGTGATGGACTTCGTTGAATTTCTCTTGGATCTCACGCCGTCGATTGGTCTCTTTGATCGCCACGTCCATCGAATCTGTCATTTTATCAGCGTACATGATCACTTTCCCGTGGGAATTCCGCGCCGCGCGTCCGATCGTCTGGATCAAAGGACGTTCCGAACGTAAAAAGCCTTCCTTGTCCGCATCCAAAATCGCGACCAGCGAAACTTCGGGAACATCGATCCCCTCTCGCAACAAGTTGATCCCGACCAAAACATCAAATTTGCCTAAACGCAGATCGCGAATGATCTGGGTCCGCTCCAAGGTCTTGATGTCACTATGCAGATATTTGACTTTGATACCTAGATCCTTCAAATAATCGGTCAGATCCTCAGCCATTTTTTTCGTCAAGGTGGTGATAAAGACCCGCTCATGCTGCTCAACGCGCTGATTGATCTCGCCGACCAGATCATCGATCTGACCCATGATCGGCCGTACTTCCACCTTCGGATCCAACAAGCCAGTCGGTCGGATCACTTGCTCGACCACATCATTGGTTTTTGCCAGCTCATAAGGTCCTGGTGTCGCCGAAACATACATGATCTGATGAACATGCTTTTCAAACTCAGCCAACGTCAAGGGACGGTTGTCCAGCGCGCTAGGCAACCGGAAACCGTAATCCACTAACATTTGTTTCCGCGCCCGATCGCCATTATACATCCCGCGGATCTGCGGCATGGTCACATGAGATTCATCGATCATAATATTGAAATCAGGGGGAAAGAAGTCCAAAAGTGTAAACGGTGGCTCGCCTTCAGCCCGGCCTTCCATGTGACGCGAATAGTTTTCGATCCCGGAAGTGTAGCCCATTTCCTGCATCATTTCAATATCGTAGGTCGTGCGCTGTTCCAGTCGTTGCGCTTCCAAAAGCTTATTCTGATCACGCAATTCGACCAAACGCTGATCGAGCTCTTTTTGGATCCGCGCGATCGCTTCAGTCATTTGAACATCATTGGTCATAAAGTGAGTCGCCGGGAAAATCGAGACCTGTTCTCGCTCACCGATCACTTCACCAGTCAGCGCATCCACTTCCACGATCCGATCGATCTCATCACCGAAAAATTCTACCCGCAAGGCATGATCATCGCGAGACGCTGGAAAGATCTCGACCACATCACCACGGACCCGAAACCGTCCCCGTTGAAAGTCGATATCATTACGGTCAAACTGTAACCCAACTAATTGCCGCAATAGATCATTGCGTTCCATGGTCATTCCTTCCCGCAAGGATAGGACACTATCACGATATTCGCGAGGATCACCTAACCCAAAAATACAAGAAACAGACGCGACCACGACGACATCGTTCCGTTCTAGCAACGCGCTGGTCGCCGAATGCCGCAACTTGTCGATCTCATCATTGATCGAAGAATCTTTTTCGATATAGGTATCGCTAGAAGGGACATAGGCCTCCGGTTGGTAATAATCATAATAGCTGACAAAATATTCTACGCGATTATGCGGGAAGAACTCCTTGAACTCACCATACAACTGACCCGCCAACGTTTTATTATGAGAAATGATCAAGGTCGGTTTGTTCAACTTAGCAATCACATTCGCCATCGTGAAAGTTTTCCCTGTCCCAGTCGCCCCTTGGAGCACTTGCTCTTTTTCACCATTCTCGAATCCCGTGATCAATTGATCGATCGCCTGACCCTGGTCACCAGCCGGTGAATATTTCGAAACCAATTCAAATTGATGATCTGTCTCACGCTTTAACAATTTCTGACCCCCAAACACATCCGAACATAAAAGCCCTTGATGCCAAATTGGCCATGAAGGGCTTTACGATCAACAACATTCTCGATTCAACGCGCCGCCTTTTCGACTGCAAGACTCAATCGACAAATGCGACTTTAACCATGTTTTAGTGTACCACACCGAACATATTTTCGCTATCTTTTTGCAAGTTTTCCCGACGAACTGATCCTGATAAAAATCAGAGATCAGCGGGCAATAATTCTCGCGTTGCTCGCAGCAAGCGATCACGATCAGCGAACTCCTCTTGCAGCAGTTCAGGCAAGACTTCCTTCAAGAAATATTGAACCGAAGGCCGTTCGCGGAACAATAAAATCGTCGTCAGACTCTCCCGGAAAATATCCAAAAAGACAGATTGGGGATTGCCCTTCTCGATTTCACCAAAGGACTCATACAAAAGATCAACTTTATCCGCGATCGACAAGATCTGCCCTTCCAGTGTTTCATCTTTTCCTTCGGCCAACCGGCGAGCATAACGATCCTGCAAAAATCCCGGCACTTCATTTTTGATAAAGTTTTGCGTCATTCGCGCTTCAACTTCGGCCAACTGATGGCGCAATTCCGGCGTCGCGTACTTGACAGGCGTCTTGATGTCGCCAATAAAGCGCTCCGTGTAATCATGATTGAGCGCCTTTTCGTAAAGTCGCTGCCAGTCCACTTTAGCGCCGTGGATCTCTTCAATGTCGCCTAACATTTGCGCGATTTCCGCGACCTTGAATGAATGAGCCGCCACCGTGTGCTCCTGATATTTGAAAAAGCCTGGCGCCCGATTCAATGTTTCCAGATTACTCAATCCTTGTAGATAAGCGTGCATGCCCATGAGTTGGCCTCCATTCATTTCTTGTATCTTGATCTAAAATTTTATCTATTCTAGCACAAGATATGGTAGCGTGCAACCAAATCGGGCTCTATTTTTGTTGCGTATTGTAATAGTGTGTCATTGTCTGTGGCTGTTCCGTTTCAACCTTGGCCGCGGTCTGCGTTGCGTGTGGCGGGTGAGCTCGCTGTGCTCCCATATCTTGGCCGTAACTTCCACTGCGTGGTTCGGGGTGAGCTCGCTGTGGGCGTCACTTTGAGCTTCGCAAAGTGCG
>NZ_BROC01000050.1 GCF_024345205.1 Lapidilactobacillus luobeiensis
TTAATTTGCTTAAAACGGTTGAGCGGGCGGAGTGGAGTGTGGCGGGTAAGATCGCCGTGAAATTGGTCTTAGTGGCTTTGCCACTTAGACCAAGGCCTGATTTTAAGACTCGCAAAGCGAGGCTTAAAACAGCGCCCACAGCGAACTCACCCGCCACACGCAACGCAGCCCGCGGCCAACGTTGGAACGGAACAGACGTTTACAGCGAGCTGACCCCGAACCACGCAGTGAAAGTTACGGCCAATATATAGAAGATTAGCGATCACACTCGCCACACGCAACGCAGCTCGCGGCCAAGATTGCCACAGAAGGAACGCACATCCTTTTCAGTTGCACGAAGGCGTCGAAAAAAGGTGATCAAGCCTTGCTCTTTATAGTCATCTTGGTGTATATTAAATAGTAACAACATAACGAGTCACAGGACTAGTAATCGGAAATTTGCGCTCAGCGAGTAGGCGGCCAGTGCGAGCCTATCGCAAATCATGATGAACTCACCTGCGAAACTTACCGTGAAGACAGTAGCGGTAGGCGTGGACCAGCGTTAATGGTTAGAGGGTCGATCAGAAATCGGCTAAAGTTAGGTGGTACCACGGTCGCGCGTCCTATAAGCAATTGGCTTATAGGGCTTTTTGTTTGCGGAAAATGAATAAAAGGAGTGCGTATTTTGTATAATCATACGACAGTCGAAAAGAAATGGCAGAAACGTTGGCGGGAAAACCAACAATTCAAAACCACAGAGGATCCTAATAAAAAGAACTTTTATGCCTTGGATATGTTTCCTTATCCTTCTGGACAGGGGCTTCACGTTGGCCATCCCGAGGGTTATACGGCGACAGATATCATTGCCCGGATGAAACGGGCGCAAGGTTTCAACGTTTTACATCCGATGGGTTGGGACGCATTTGGGCTGCCAGCGGAGCAGTACGCTTTGAATACGGGGCATCAACCAGAAGAATTCACCGCCAAGAATATCGCCAACTTCAAGCGCCAGATCAATTCATTGGGCTTTTCCTATGATTGGGATCGGGAAGTCAACACCACTGATCCGGAATTCTATCGTTGGACCCAATGGATCTTTGAGCAAATGTATCAAAAGGGCTTGGCATATGAGGCGGAAGTCGCGGTCAACTGGAGTCCGGATCTGGGCACGGTCGTCGCCAACGAAGAAGTGATCGATGGCAAAACGGAGCGTGGTGGCTTTCCGGTTTATCGGAAGCCCATGCGTCAGTGGATGTTGAAGATCACTGCTTACGCGGAGCGCTTATTGAATGATCTGGATCTGGTCGATTGGCCCGAAAGCATCAAAGATATGCAGCGGAACTGGATCGGTCGCTCTGAAGGCGCCGAGGTGACGTTTGCGATCGCGGATCAGCCGAATCTTGATTTCAAAGTTTTCACCACCCGAGCGGATACCTTGTTCGGCGCAACTTATATCGTGATGGCGCCGGAACATGAACTGGTCGATCAGATCACCACGGCGGCTGCGCAGGCCGCAGTTGCCGCTTACCAAGAAGAAATCAGCCACAAAAGTGATCTGGAGCGAACAGATCTGAACCATGACAAAACGGGGGCGTTCACCGGCGCCTACGCGATCAATCCGGTCAATGGCCAGAAATTACCGATCTGGATCTCCGATTATGTTTTGGCTAGCTATGGCACCGGCGCAATCATGTCGGTGCCCGCCCATGATGAGCGCGATTATGAATTCGCAACGAAGTTCCAGTTGCCGATCATTCCAGTGATCGAGGGTGGCGATGTCACTCAAGCCGCTTATACTGGTGACGGCGTCCATATCAATTCGGACTTTTTGGATGGCTTGGATAAACAAGCGGCCATTGACAAGATGATCGCTTGGTTAACGGAAAAAGGTGTGGGCAAGCAGCAGGTCAATTATAAATTGCGTGATTGGTTGTTCAGCCGGCAACGTTACTGGGGCGAACCGATTCCGGTGATCCATTGGGAAGACGGGGAAACCACTTTGGTTCCCGAAACCGAGTTGCCTTTGCGTTTACCGAAAGAAACGAACATCAAGCCATCAGGCACCGGCGAGAGTCCTTTGGCCAACTTAACCGATTGGGTCAACGTGGTGGACGCCAACGGTCGCAAGGGTCGCCGGGAAACGAACACCATGCCACAATGGGCTGGGTCCTCTTGGTACTACTTGCGTTACATCGATCCGCACAACAAGGAAGCGTTGGCGGATTATGATAAATTAAAGGACTGGTTGCCCGTTGATTTGTACATCGGTGGCGCGGAACACGCGGTCTTACATCTGCTGTACGCCCGTTTCTGGCACAAATTCCTTTATGATCTAGGTGTTGTGCCCACGCCAGAGCCATTCCAGAAATTATTCAATCAAGGCATGATCTTAGGGGATAACCACGAAAAAATGTCCAAATCCAAAGGCAATGTGGTCAATCCCGATGAGGTCGTTGACCAATATGGCGCGGACACGTTGCGCCTGTACGAAATGTTCATGGGCCCGTTGGACGCTTCAATTTCTTGGAGTGAAGAAGGCTTAGCCGGGTCACGGCGTTTCCTCGATCGGGTTTGGCGCTTGTTCGTCGACGATGACGACAAGTTACGCGACCGCGTCACGATGATGAACAATGGTCACTTGGACAAAGTTTATAATCAAACCGTCAAGAAAGTCACCGCTGACTATGAGCAACTGCACTTCAACACAGCCATCTCCCAATTGATGGTCTTCATTAATGAAGCTTACAAAGAAAAAGTTCTTTTCGCGGACTATGTGGCGGGCTTCGTGCAATTATTGGCGCCGATCGCGCCTCATATGATGGAAGAAATCTGGGAGAAGTTGGGCCATCACGAAAGTTTGACTTATGCACCATGGCCAACTTTTGACGCTAGTAAATTGGTCGATGATACCACCGAAGTGATCGTTCAAGTCAACGGTAAACTGCGGGCAAAATTGCAAGTTGCTAAGGATACAGCTAAAGATGTTTTACAGGCACAAGCCTTGGCCGATGAACATATTCAGGCTTTTATCGCCGATAAAAATGTGGTCAAAGTGATCGTGATCCCGAATAAGATCGTCAATATCGTCGTTAAATAAAGGCCGTTTATTTAGACGAAAACGGCGCGCTCCCACACGATCAATTGGTTGGTCACTAAGGAAAGTGGCCCGCGCCAAAGCAGTCCAAAATGAAGAGGCTCATAAATTAAAACTTTCCATTTGTCAACACTCCGCCGGAATCAAATAAACAAAGCGCAAAAAAGCGTGTTTTCTGAGAATGACGCGGTGGCCTTAGTCAACCGCAGTGTGTGTCAGAAACACGCTTTTTTGTTTTCGCCGGGCAATTATTAGGTGGAAGTCGGCCCATCTGCAATCGGAGCGGATAATTTGACGAAGGACGTTTGTAAGGTGGAGTCAGTCAATAGCTACTCGGGTCAGCTCACACAGTTTTGAAACGTGCTCACCACCCCAGCTTCTTCTGCTTAGCTACGCAACTATTCCGGAGGCAAAGACTGCCTCCAAAATAGTTGCTAGGCTAATGCTCGGAAGCTACCCGGGGTAGTGAGCACTCTGTTTTTGCTAGAAAAGTCAGAAAGAAAGTCGTTTAAAAGTCGTTTTCCCTAGATGGTCTTTGCTATAATGAGACTTTAGAACACTAGTTGAGGTGAAAGATGGATAATTTGAAATTGGTTGCTGTTGATATTGACGGCACTTTCGTCGATCATAATAACCATTATGATCTGGCCGAATTTCGGCGCTTGTTTAACTTGATGCAGGAGCGAGGTATCGAGTTCGTGGTTGCCAGTGGTAATCAGTATCCCCATTTGGCCCGTTTATTTCCAGAGGATCTTCGTGATCGACTGAATTTTGTGGCCGAGAATGGAGCCCTGACTTTGGCTCATGGACAAGAAGTCTTTTGTGGTGGATTGAGTTGGGCGACGTTGACTCGAGCAGTTGCGGCAGTCAAGGCGATCCCCGGCGCGAATTACATCGTATCTACGCCCGAAGCCGGCTATTTCCCGGTGGATTCAGACGACTTTTTCAAAAAAGAATCCGAACATTATTGTGCTAGTTTGGCCGAGTTCACCGATCTGGCGGAGATCAAAGACAAACAGATCCTGAAGTTGACGGCGCGAGTTGAGCCAGCGGAAGTTCCCCTGATCGAAGCAGCCTTCAAGGATTGGCCTGACTTGCACGTAACTAGTTCGGGCTTCGGTTATTTGGATATGATCAATCCTAAGTTACACAAGGCTTTTGGTCTGCAGATCTTAGGTGAACATTATCGGATCGCTCCTGACCAAATGGTGGTTTTCGGCGATAGCGCTAATGACCAAGAAATGTTCAAATTGGCTGGTCGCGCTTACGCAATGGCCAACGCTGAACAAATCTTACTTGATTTGACCGCTTATCGTGCACCATCAAATGAAGAAAACGGTGTCTTGCAAGTGTTGAGCCAGTTGTTGACTTGATCAACAGCTTGGTTTAGCGCCTTTTTAAGAGTACCGTTTGTTAGACGCCATCAGTCAAGGGAATCTCACAAAAATAGATTTTAGCCAGCAATTGATAAAGTTCACAGTAATCCCAGAAGTCCACCTGATTGACGTATTCGTCGATTTGGTGGGCGCTTTCGTTTCCGGGACCGGCGATGATCATAGGCAAGTTAGGATTATCTTGAATGAACTGCGACGCGTCCGTGCCGCCAGGCGCACCGAGGATCAGCGCCGATTCGTGCCAGATTTTTTGAAAAGCAGTCGTCGCGGCTTGAACCAGTGGCGCGCTTGCTGAGGTGATCACGGCGGGCTGACTGGTCAGGATCGTTAGGCTTAATGCAAGTCGTGGATCAGCGTCATTCAGATCGTTTACTAATTTGGTCAGGTCCGCCTCGATCCGTTGGTTGGGATATTCTGGGATCGTCCGGACTTTCACGTGTAATTGCGCCTGCTCGGGGATCGTATTGGGCTGCTCACCGCCACGAATCACGGTCACAGCAGCCTTGGTCGCGCCAAGCAGGTCATTTTCTACCGATTCTAAACTGGAAAAGTAGGTCTGTTGCGCTTGGTAAAAAGTCAACAGATTGTCGATGGCATTGACGCCGGAACCGGGCAGGGCACTATGGACCGCCTTCCCAGTGGCGGTAACAGAATAATCCAATGAGCCTTTATGACCACGGAAAATCAAGTGACGACCATAACGTTCAGGCGCAGTCGTCGGTAACGTGACCAGCCCACTACCGCCCAGTCGCTGTAAGACTAAAGAACTCGATGCGGTGCTGGGCTCGCCCACTACTAGAGCGCTCAAGTCACGAGCGTAACCAAGTTGAGTCAATTGGTGCGCGCCTAATTCACCGAGTTCTTCGCCAACCGTTGCCAGCAAGCGGACCCGTCCTTGAAAATGCGGGTCCTGTTTTAGCGCGATCAAAGCGACCACCATCGCGACTAAGCCGCTTTTCATGTCGGCGGCGCCACGACCATATATACGACCGGTTCGATGTTCCGGCCAAAAAGGCCCATATGTCCATAATTGCGGCGTACTCACGGCCACTGTATCTTGGTGACCAGTGAAGCCAAGGATCGGTCCTTGTTGTGGACCGATCTCGGCAATCAGATTAACGCGATTGTCATTCCCTGGTAGCGGGATCAAATGGCTGCTGATCTGATAACGGTCCAATAGGTCTCGTAAATAAACGGCCACGGCACCTTCACAGCCATTGACTGTTGGTATTTTGATCAAAGCATCTAAAATTTGTAAAGCAGTTTGCCGTTCCATCGTTATGCCCCCCATGATCATCAAATGGGTCGAGTCGCTGTCTTGATGACTTTCATTTTAATGATTTACTGGAAAAATGAAACTGACAATGCTTATTTTGGACGTCAAATCTTGACTAGTTTTATTGAAAAAATATGGTAGGGGTCCATCACCGGATTTATTTGTTGATTTGAAAAGCAGTGTTTCTGGATTTGCCGTTTTGCTTGCAGGTGTAGTTGGGTTTAGATGTGGACGCAACCGCCTCAGGGCGTTTTTAGTGGCTGGAACGCAGTGGGCATCGTTTGAAGCCAATCCGCAAAGTGCGCGGCTTGTCTTCAAAGCGAGCCTTTGTCTAAGTGGCAAAGCCACTAAGACAAATTTCACTGTTGAGCCACACGCCCTGAGGCGGTTGCTGGGCAAGCTTGAGCCTATCTGCAATCTGGGCGGAGTAGGTTACGAAGTGCTTTTGCTAGTGTGGCGGTCAAAATGCTATCACTTTAATTGATAAAGAATCTCTGACTAGTTGGCCCAATCGATTGCTCAGATTAGTACGGTCCAAGTTCTATGATACGCCATTTGGCTGGTTTCAAATTTAATTGCCGTGATTATCAAGTCAATTGTTATGGTTTGACTGTCAATACGAATTTGTGACTACTAACCATGGTCGCTAACTGCGGTGAGATTTGCCAATTTACACGCGCAGGTGTTATGGCGTGTCAGCTTAGTCTGCTTACAATTGTTGAGTAACTGCAACGGAGTGGTTCGGGGTGAGATCGCCGTGTCGTTATTCTTAGCGGCTGTGCCGCTTAGAATAAGGCTCAGCTTTGAGATTCGCGCACTTTGCGAAGCTCAAAGTGACGCCCACAGCGAGCTCACCCCGAACCACGCAGTGGAAGTTACGGCCAAGATAT
>NZ_BROC01000051.1 GCF_024345205.1 Lapidilactobacillus luobeiensis
AATTACTATTCTAGCATAAAGGGAATCGCTCCCTTTTTATCTTCAGATAATCTACCCACTTAAACTTTACGCCAACTTTTCGCACCAAAATAATTGTTTTCTTGATCAAAAAAAAAACCGCACCATTTAAAAAATGAGTCGATTTTTTCCACAAAAGTGAAACGTTTTCTGACGGTTAAACTTGCTCCTCTGGCCGATACCAACAGAAAGTGATCACAAAAGTCGCGCCAAAAGCAATGGCCACGGTGATCAACGCATGGACGATATTCATTGGCTTGGCGCCAATAAACGCCGGCAAAGCCGCCAGTCCCGGCGAAACAAACGCATAACGCACCAGACCACTTAGACCAGCGTACAAGCCACCCAACGCGCCACCGATCATTGCCGCGATCAAAGGTTTACGTAAAACCAAGGTCACCCCATAAAGCGAGGGTTCCGTGATCCCAATTAGTGCGGTCAGTCCGGCAGAGAGGGCCGTTTGCCGCAATTGATGATCACGCGTCCGCAACGCGACCGCTAATGTCGCGCCTCCTTGGGCAATATTGGAGGCCAGCATCCCCGGGCCATTGATCGTTTCAAATCCCTGTTTGCTAAGTTGCATCGTGGCGATCGGAGTCAGCGCCCAAGCCGTCCCTGTAATGATCAATAATGGTTGCAGTCCGCCCATCAACAACGGGATCAGCCAACTGACTCGCTGATTGAGCCAGGCCGCGCCAGCCGCAATGCCATCGTTCAACAATAATCCCACCGGTCCGATCGCGATCAGGGCTAACGGCCCGATAATCAGCAGGAGCAACAGCGGCTTGACGAAGAATTTGATGAAACCAGGCAAACTTTTTTCTAGGAAACGGTCCAGCTGGGCCAGCAGCCAAACTGTGAAAACGATCGGCAAAACTGACCCCGCGTAATCCGAGGCCGCCACTGGTAACCCCAGAAAATGAACCGCCTTTCCGGAGGCAAAAAGTTGTTGCAAACTAGGGTGTAACAACACGCCGGCGATGGTGATCGCCATGGCCGGATTAACAGTGAATTGCACGGCCGCGCCATAGGCCAACAACATGGGCATAAAATAGAAGGCCGCGTCGGCAATCATGTTAAGTAACTGATATGTTTGACCGTTAGTAGATAGACTACCGGTCAAAACCAGTAAAGATAAAATGGCCTTGACCATCCCGGCACCAGTCAACGCTGGGATCATTGGCGTGAAGATCGTAGAAATCAAAGCAATCAAATTTGTTTTTCCTGCCGATACCGGTGTTGCAGTCGGTAGTAACGCAGTCACTTGGTGGTACAAGGTCTCCACTTGCGCGCCGACCACGATCTGTAATTGGCCCCCGCTGTCCACTACGCTGATGATTTCTGGAAAACTTTGAAGTTGGGTCGTACGCACACGTTGTGGATCTTTCAATACAAAACGTAATCTGGTGGCACAATGAGTCAAACTGACCACATTGTCTGCCCCGCCCACCAATGCTAGGATCTGGCTTGCTAATTGTGTCATGGTGACACCCCCCTTGATATCTCATTCGTGTTCACCACGTAATGAGATTAAATCTATCATGGGTGCCGGTTAACACTCAAGCGCTGTTCCGACTTTTTCTACCTGGATTCTCTGTAAAAATTAACAGGTAACCGCAACGGCGCTGCGCGTGGCGTTGGTGGATTGCAGATGCGGTGAGGCTCCAGGTCAGGCTGGGGGTGGTGGAACGCGGCGGGCACGATTTTGAGCTTTTCGGAAGAACACCGAAAATCTCAAAACTCGGCCTTATTGTAGGCGATAAATCGCCAACAATAATATCGCGGCTGACTCACCCCCAGCCCGACCTTCCGCCAAAGAGTAAACAGCCCACCAACGCCAGTGCGGAACACAACGGGTTGACTTTGAGCATTAACCTAGCCAGGATTTTGGAAGCGGGTTTCGCTTGCGGAAGCCTGGCGTAGTTAAGCGCAGAAGTCAGTTGTGTGGAGCACGTTTCAACGCCACGCTCCGCTCCAGCCGCTCAACGTTATAACAGCCGATTGAGCACTCACTCCGACCGGCAAGCTATGGCCAATTGATGAGGAACCACGCCATTGACGGCCATGGCTGTTGGTTACCAGCATCAAATTGGCAACACCAGTACAGTCTGTCTGATGAACGAAAGCATGGTTATGTTGAAACATCAGAATCTATCGACCGATTCAACCAAAGTTGGCTTGGAATAGCATCAACGTTATCGACGCTTCTCAAACCGGTTAGCATAATCATCCAAATCCGTTGGGGTTCCCGTTCCATCAAAAAAAGGCAATGGTTTATCCATCACCCTTGCAAAAGCACTTTAGCAATCTCTTCACTTCAATTGTAGATCAGCGCAATTCTATTCAGCCAATTGTCCCAAAGCGCAAGTTAAAAATAGAACCCGAACCATTCATCCAAATTCATTGGTGTTACCGTGCCACAACAAACTTCCTGAGGCGGTTGCGTCACCACAACTTTCAATCAAGCACAGCCTGCTAGAATCTGTTGGCATTACCGTACCACCCCCAAAAGGGCAATTGTTTTGACCTCTAGCTTGCAAAACCACTTGGTCAAATCCTTCGCTTTGATTGCAGATGAGCTCGATTCTGCCTAGCAACCGGGTCGGGCCATGCGGCTCAGCAGTGAAATTATTCTTTGCGGCTTTGCCGCTTAGAATAAGGCTCGATTTTGAGACAAGCCGTGGGTTTCGGATTGGCTCAAAACGACACCCACTGCGTTCCAGCCGCACAAATGGCCCGACCCGGTTGCGCTCACGCGCAACACCCACCTACACCTGCAATCCAAGCACAAGTCCAAAATTCAACTTTTCAAAGCAAAAAACAACTACCCTACTTCAGCCGCTTGGCCAACGCCCGCGATAAACGACTCAATAAGAAGCAAATGGCAAAGTACAAAACCGCCAAGGCCGCGAACATTGGGATCATATAATTACTATTCTGACCATAAATGATTTGGGCATGATACATCAACTCCGGTAAGAGGATGATCGTCGCTAAGGAGGAGTCTTTGACCAGCGAAACAAACTGACTCACGATCGGCGGCACCATTCGGCGCAATGCTTGGGGTAGGATAATGTACCACATCGCCTGCAGATAACTCATGCCATTGCTTCGCGCCGCCTCCATTTGACCATGGTCCACGGAAGCGATCCCACTGCGAATGATCTCCGCCAACATCGCCGACTCAAAAACTGTTAAAGCCACGATCGCCGCGGCGACTGTGTTCAGGCGGATTCCCAATGTGCTGGGTAGCCCAAAATACATAAAGAAAATGATCAATAGTAACGGTAGATTACGGATCAAGTCGATCACGAACCCAACGATCATTGACAGATATTTAACTTTTACATAACGGACAAAGCCCAAGATCGCGCCGATAATAAAACTCAGTACGACTGAGATCACCGAAACATAGATCGTGACCCACAAACCCTCAAAAAGAAAGCGCATGTTGAGCCAGCTATAAGCGTCAATAAAATTTTGCATCAACAAGTCCTCCTTTAATCATTGGCCGGCTGTTTCGCCCAACGTTTTTCTAAATAGCGCATCAAATAACTTAACGGCATGGTCATCAAAAGGTAGAGTAATCCGACCGCCAAGTAAGTATCAGTCGTTTTCAATGTGGAAGAAACGATCAGATTGGCTTGATACATCAAATCGAAGCCAGCGAGAAAAGCCAGCACTGATGAGTTCTTGACCAAGTTAACGAACTGATTACCTAATGGCGGGATCACGATTTTGATCGCTTGCGGCAAAACAATATAAGTCATCGCCTGTAAATAAGTCATCCCATTACTGCGAGCGGCTTCCATTTGGCCAATATCAACACTTTCGATACCAGCGCGCACAGTCTCGGCGATAAAAGCAGAAGTATAGATCGTCAGGCCGATCGTCCCGGCCGTAAAACCATCGATCTGCACCACGAACTGCGGGATCACGATATAGAAAAACAGCGCCACGACCAACAAGGGGATATTACGAAAGATCTCGATATAAATATTCCCAAGCACCCGCAATGGCTTCAGCGGACTGATCACAAACAAGGCAAAGATCACACCAATGATCAAGCTACCAAGTAACGCAAGCAAACTCGCCGATAAAGTGATCCGCACACCTGATACTAAGTCAGCCCAGTGATCTGTTAAAATGGTTATCATTTGACCACACCTCCATCAAAACCGTCGATCTTGCCAAACCATTTCTTCACGATTTTGGCATAGGTCCCATCTGTTTCGATTGCCTTCAGCGCTTGATCGACCGCCTTTTGAAACTTTTCTTGACCAAGATTGATTCCTAGCCCATAAGGTTCTTTGGTAAAAGTCCCACCCACGATCTCGTAATCAGAATCGTCAGCTGCTAACCCGTAAAGAATCGCGTTATCGCTGGTCATCGCGTCCCCTTGACCTGACTTTAAGGCGGCAAACGCTTGGGCGGCATCCGGTAGCTGGAGGATCTTAGCTTCTGGCGCGGCTTTTTTTACATTATCGACCGAGTTTGAGCCTTGTAACCCGATCACTTTAGTCCCCTTTGTCAGATCCTTGACACTTTTGATCTTACTGCCTTTTTTGACCATGAGCGCTTGACCAGCATTAAAGTAAACATCGGAGAATAGAACTTCTTTCTTACGTTCCGGCGTGATCGTCAATGTTGACGCCAACGCGTCGACATTACCATTCTTCAATAACGACATCCGCGTATTTGAGGTGACCGGAACGATATTGACTTCGACTTGATCACCAAAAATCTCCTTAGAGACCGCGGTAGCGATATCGACATCGAATCCTTCGACTTTACCTGTTCTGATGCTCATCAAACCGAAAAGACGTGTGTCACTTTTAACGCCCCATGAGATCTCATTGCTCGCCTTAACTCGTTTGAGCACATCTTGACTGGCCAGATCATCACCACAGCCTGCAAGGAGCACCATCATTCCCATTAGTGTTAGGGCCAGCGCAATTAATTTATTCTTCTTTCGGCGCATTCCAACCCCTCCTAGCTATTGTGAATGATCTTGCTGAGAAATTCTTGAGCCCGGATATCCTGAGGATGGGCAAAGAATTCTTTTGGTTGATGACTGTCTTCGCGGATTTCACCATCGGCCATGAAAATAACACGATTGCCGACTTCACGCGCAAAACCCATTTCATGAGTAACTACGATCATCGTTACGCCTTGCTTCGCCACTTTTTTCATAACGTCAAGAACGTCGCCGATCATTTCTGGGTCAAGCGCCGATGTCGGTTCGTCAAATAACAACGCCTTAGGATTCATCGCCAAAGAGCGGGCGATCGCGATCCGTTGTTTTTGCCCACCAGAAAGCATACTTGGTAATTTGCCGGCCTGATCCTCCAAACCGACCAAGCGCAGTAATTTGCGTGCCTCCGCTTCCGCCTCGGCCTTGTTGTGTTTCAAAACTTTCTCTGGACCTAAAGTGATATTTTGCAGGACCGTTTTATTCGCGTATAAATTAAAATGTTGAAAAACCATCCCGACATTTTTGCGGATCTTATTCATATTGGTTTTGTGATCCGCTAAATCAAAATCATCAACGATCAATTGGCCGGCTGAAACCAGCTCCAGCCCATTGATCGTCCGCAATAATGTGCTTTTCCCTGAGCCCGAGGGACCAATGATCGTCACGATCTCGCCTCGCTCAATGGTCAGATTGATATCTTTCAGTGCATGAAATTTCCCATAATATTTCTCTACATTGTGGAATTCGATCATTGACATAATGTTACCTCCAAATTCTCATAAATCTTGGTTAATGTTCGCTAGCGCCTGAACATTATCTACATGTAACTCTTGGTATTAAAAAATACTGCTCTTTTTATCTTAATTGAAACCGACCAACTCTGGCAAGAAAAAAATCACAGTACAACCCAACATTTTTGTATCCAAACACTCAATATTTAATTTGATTATTTCAATCATAGCACAACCAATACCCCTTTGAGCAGTTTTTTTAAACTTTTTCTTAAGGCCAATATTCATTTTTTATGTTAAATAAAATTCACCGGCGTTATAAAACGCAGGCCCGCCGCATGACATCCTTATTAAGCTTTAATAATCTCAAGATCCACGGCCTTCTCGCAACCAGACAATCCGAACATTACCATCAAGTTTGTGAAGATTGATCGAGTGTTGACAAGAGTTGACGGCTGACTTGTGCTTGATTGCGGGTGCGCGTGAGCGCAACCGGCTGGGACTGCTGTTGCGGACTGGAAACGTGCTCACCGACCCAGCTCCCTGCGCTTAGCTACGCAAGGCTTCCGGAAGCAAAGTTCGGCTTCCAAAATCCTTACTAGGCTAATGCTCAGGAGCTACCCGGGTCGGTTCACACTCTGTTTCGGACGCGGTGGGCATCGTTTGAAGCCAATTCCAAAAGCGGGAATTGGCTTCAAATCGAGCCTTATTCTAAGCGATAAAT
>NZ_BROC01000052.1 GCF_024345205.1 Lapidilactobacillus luobeiensis
AGCGTGGCAACGCCCTATCCTCGCAGGCAGTCTCCCACCAACTACTTTCGGCGCTAAGAAGCTTAACTTCTGTGTTCGGCAAGGGAACAGGTGTATCCTTCTTGCTATCGCCACCACACTCTTTACTTTGAAAGAACTTTCGCTCCCTCAAAACTGGATCCTATCTCTCTGCTTTAACCGTTTTCCAACTCTTTTGACCTTTGGTCAAGTCCTCGACCGATTAGTACTGGTCAGCTCCATACGTCGCCGTACTTCTACACCCAGCCTATCTACCTCATATTCTCTGAGGGGTCTTACTAACTTACGTTATGGGAAATCTCATCTTGAGTGGGGCTTCACACTTAGATGCTTTCAGCGTTTATCCCTTCCATACATAGCTACCCAGCGATGCGCCTGGCGGCACAACTGGTACACCAGCGGTATGTCCATCCCGGTCCTCTCGTACTAAGGACAGCTTCTCTCAAATTTCCTACGCCCGCGACGGATAGGGACCGAACTGTCTCACGACGTTCTGAACCCAGCTCGCGTACCGCTTTAATGGGCGAACAGCCCAACCCTTGGGACCAACTTCAGCCCCAGGATGCGATGAGCCGACATCGAGGTGCCAAACCTCCCCGTCGATGTGGACTCTTGGGGGAGATAAGCCTGTTATCCCCAGGGTAGCTTTTATCCGTTGAGCGATGGCCCTTCCATACGGAACCACCGGATCACTAAGCCCGACTTTCGTCCCTGCTCGACTTGTCTGTCTCGCAGTCAAGCTCCCTTATACCTTTACACTCTGCGAATGATTTCCAACCATTCTGAGGGAACCTTTGGGCGCCTCCGTTACACTTTAGGAGGCGACCGCCCCAGTCAAACTGCCTACCTGACACTGTCTCCCGCCACGTGTGTGGCGCGGGTTAGAGGGTTCATAAAACAAGGGTAGTATCCCACCATTGCCTCTGTGAAAACTAGCGTTCTCACTTCATCGGCTCCTACCTATCCTGTACATGTTTCACAAACACTCAATATCAAGCTACAGTAAAGCTCCATGGGGTCTTTCCGTCCTGTCGCGGGTAACCCGCATCTTCACGGGTATTATAATTTCACCGAGTCTCTCGTTGAGACAGTGCCCAAATCATTACGCCTTTCGTGCGGGTCGGAACTTACCCGACAAGGAATTTCGCTACCTTAGGACCGTTATAGTTACGGCCGCCGTTTACTGGGGCTTCAATTCGTACCTTCGCTTACGCTAAGCACTCCTCTTAACCTTCCAGCACCGGGCAGGCGTCAGCCCCTATACGTCATCTTTCGATTTTGCAGAGACCTGTGTTTTTGATAAACAGTTGTTTGGGCCTATTCACTGCGGCTGACCTTGCGGTCAGCACCCCTTCTCCCGAAGTTACGGGGTCATTTTGCCGAGTTCCTTAACGAGAGTTCACTCGCTCACCTTAGGATTCTCTCCTCGACTACCTGTGTCGGTTTGCGGTACGGGTAGTTTATTTCTAACTAGAAGCTTTTCTCGGCAGTGTGATATCAGTTGCTTCGCTACTTAAATTTCGCTCCCCATCATAACTTGTCCTTAATAGAAATAAGCATTTGACTCATTTCCAGACTCGTTATTTGGACATGCTTTTCCAGCCGCATGCTCAACTTAACCTCCTGCGTCCCTCCATCGTTCAAACAAAATAAACTAGTGCAGGAATCTCGACCTGCTTGCCATCGACTACACCTTTCGGTCTCATCTTAGGTCCCGACTAACCCTGGGAGGACGAGCCTTCCCCAGGAAACCTTAGTCTTTCGGCGGATAGGATTCTCACCTATCTTGCGCTACTCATACCGGCATTCTCACTTCTAAGCGCTCCACTGGTCCTTACGATCCAGCTTCTTCGCCCTTAGAACGCTCTCCTACCACGTCATCCTTAGGATGACATCCACAGTTTCGGTATCATGCTTAGCCCCGGTACATTTTCGGCGCAGGGTCACTCGACTAGTGAGCTATTACGCACTCTTTAAATGGTGGCTGCTTCTGAGCCAACATCCTAGTTGTCTGTGCAACCCCACATCCTTTTCCACTTAGCATGATTTTGGGACCTTAACTGGTGATCTGGGCTGTTTCCCTTTCGACTACGGATCTTATCACTCGCAGTCTGACTCCCGAGGACCGGATCAATGGCATTCGGAGTTTATCTGGATTCAGTAACCCTTGACGGGCCCCTAGTCCAAACAGTGCTCTACCTCCATGATCCTAGCCTCGAGGCTAGCCCTAAAGCTATTTCGGAGAGAACCAGCTATCTCCAAGTTCGTTTGGAATTTCACCGCTACCCACACCTCATCCCCGCATTTTTCAACATACGTGGGTTCGGTCCTCCAGTGCGTTTTACCACACCTTCAACCTGGACATGGGTAGGTCACTTGGTTTCGGGTCTACGTCCTCATACTTAACGCCCTCTTCAGACTCGCTTTCGCTATGGCTCCATCTTTGCAACTTAACCTCGCATGAAAACGTAACTCGCCGGTTCATTCTACAAAAGGCACGCCATCACCCATTAACGGGCTCTGACTACTTGTAGGCACACGGTTTCAGGATCTATTTCACTCCCCTTCCGGGGTGCTTTTCACCTTTCCCTCACGGTACTGGTTCACTATCGGTCACTAGAGAGTATTTAGCCTTGGGAGATGGTCCTCCCGGTTTCCGACCAGATTTCACGTGTCTGGCCGTACTCAGGATCCAGGACGGAGGGGCTCGACTTTCATCTACGAGGCTTTCACTCTCTTTGGCGCAGCTTCCCAACTGCTTCGACTAATCGGTCCTTTTGTAACTCCATATGTCCTGTCCTACAACCCCAAAGAGCAAGCTCTTTGGTTTGGGCTGTTTCCCGTTCGCTCGCCGCTACTTAGGAAATCGAATTTTCTTTCTCTTCCTGCAGGTACTGAGATGTTTCAGTTCCCCGCGTCTGCCTTTACTTAGCTATGTATTCACTAAGCAATCATTATCATCTCTGATAATTGGGTTCCCCCATTCGGAAATCTCCGGATCAAAGCTTACTTACAGCTCCCCGAAGCATATCGGTGTTCGTCCCGTCCTTCATCGGCTTCTAGTGCCAAGGCATCCACCGTGCGCCCTTTGTAACTTGACCATCTGAAAACCTACGGTTTTCTCTGGGTCATTTACGCAAAAATTGCGTGGTTGTTTCTCGGTTATTACAGTTTCATAGTATCCAGTTTTCAAAGAACGAATT
>NZ_BROC01000053.1 GCF_024345205.1 Lapidilactobacillus luobeiensis
TTGAGAGTAGACCTCTCAAAACTAAACAAAGTTTCGACTGTGCAGTTTCCGTAAGTTAGTTTGGCTTTGACCCCAAAACTAACAGTTCCTTAGAAAGGAGGTGATCCAGCCGCAGGTTCTCCTACGGCTACCTTGTTACGACTTCACCCTAATCATCTGTCCCACCTTAGACGGCTGGCTCCTAAAAGGTTACCTCACCGGCTTTGGGTGTTACAAACTCTCATGGTGTGACGGGCGGTGTGTACAAGGCCCGGGAACGTATTCACCGCGGCGTGCTGATCCGCGATTACTAGCGATTCCAACTTCATGTAGGCGAGTTGCAGCCTACAATCCGAACTGAGACTGACTTTTAGAGATTAGCTTGACCTCGCGGTCTCGCAACTCGTTGTATCAGCCATTGTAGCACGTGTGTAGCCCAGGTCATAAGGGGCATGATGATTTGACGTCATCCCCACCTTCCTCCGGTTTGTCACCGGCAGTCTGACTAGAGTGCCCAACTGAATGCTGGCAACTAATCATAAGGGTTGCGCTCGTTGCGGGACTTAACCCAACATCTCACGACACGAGCTGACGACAACCATGCACCACCTGTCTTAGCGTCCCCGAAGGGAACGTCTTATCTCTAAGATTGGCGCTAGATGTCAAGACCTGGTAAGGTTCTTCGCGTTGCTTCGAATTAAACCACATGCTCCACCGCTTGTGCGGGCCCCCGTCAATTCCTTTGAGTTTCAACCTTGCGGTCGTACTCCCCAGGCGGAGTGCTTAATGCGTTAGCTGCAGCACTGAAGGGCGGAAACCCTCCAACACTTAGCACTCATCGTTTACGGCGTGGACTACCAGGGTATCTAATCCTGTTTGCTACCCACGCTTTCGAGCCTCAGCGTCAGTTACAGACCAGAGAGCCGCCTTCGCCACTGGTGTTCTTCCATATATCTACGCATTTCACCGCTACACATGGAGTTCCACTCTCCTCTTCTGCACTCAAGTTCCCCAGTTTCCAATGCATTTCTTCGGTTAAGCCGAAGGCTTTCACATCAGACTTAAAAAACCGCCTGCACTCGCTTTACGCCCAATAAATCCGGATAACGCTTGCCACCTACGTATTACCGCGGCTGCTGGCACGTAGTTAGCCGTGGCTTTCTGGTTGGATACCGTCACTACCTGGCCAGTTACTACCAAGTACGTTCTTCTCCAATAACAGAGTTTTACGATCCGAAAACCTTCTTCACTCACGCGGCGTTGCTCCATCAGACTTTCGTCCATTGTGGAAGATTCCCTACTGCTGCCTCCCGTAGGAGTTTGGGCCGTGTCTCAGTCCCAATGTGGCCGATTACCCTCTCAGGTCGGCTACGTATCACTGCCTTGGTGAGCCGTTACCTCACCAACTAGCTAATACGCCGCGGGTCCATCCAAAAGTGATAGCCGAAACCATCTTTTAAATCAAAACCATGTGGTTTTGATTGTTATGCGGTATTAGCATCTGTTTCCAAATGTTATCCCCCACTTTAGGGTAGGTTACCCACGTGTTACTCACCCGTCCGCCACTCGTTCCAACATCTTCTTCCGATGCAAGCATCTTCCGTAAATGTCGAAACTCGTTCGACTTGCATGTATTAGGCACGCCGCCAGCGTTCATCCTGAGCCAGGATCAAACTCTCATATAAAAGTTTGAGTTAGACTCAATTTTAAATTCATTAACTAGCGAATTGACTTCGCAAATGTTCTTTGTAGATAACGACCGAAATCG
>NZ_BROC01000054.1 GCF_024345205.1 Lapidilactobacillus luobeiensis
TGAGATTGCTGATGAGCAATGGACCCAGATCGAGTCATTATTTCCACCATACAGTACAGGTCGTCCAATATTACGAGATAATCGGACCATGTTAAATGCAATTCTGTGGATCAATCGGGCTGGTGCGCCTTGGCGTGATTTACCTGCACGATTTGGACCATGGAAGTCGGTTTATACACGGCTTTTCCGCTGGGGCCGCGATTGTGTATTGGAATGTATCTTCCGCGCGCTTCGCGAGGACGCGGATATGGAATACCTGCATATTGATTCGACGGCTGTTATTGCGCATCAGCATAGTACAGGTGCTAAACAAAGCGGTCCTGAACTTGAAAGCAATAATATTGGTCGTTCCGTTGGTGGTAATTCAACTAAGATACATGCGCTGGTCGATGCATTGGGAAACCCGGTTGAATTTATGTTAACAGAAGGCAATTGTCATGACGGTCCCGTAGCGCTTTAATTATTGAAAACCATTCAGTTGACTGGGGTTAATGTCGTTGCCGATAAAGCATACGGTGGTAAAGCAATTCGAGAATTTATCACGAGCCAAGGCGGAAAGTATACAATCCCACCAAAAGAGAATAATCGAGAACCATGGTCAGTAGACTGGTGGATATATAAAGAAAGACATTCAATTTAGTGTTTCTTTAATCGGCTTAAACATTTTAGACGGGTAGCTATTCGCTACGATAAGACGTCATATGTGTTCCGAACATTTGTTTACGCTGCGTCAATAGTGTTAATGACTAGATAGTTTGAAGACACATCCTAGAAAAATCAGTTTGTAATCTCATCATAATATCATGTATGCTTGTGTATAGTAAGTTTGTTGAACTTCAACAAATACAGGAGGAACAAATGTTTTTAGCAATTAGAGAGATTAAAAAAGAAAAACTACGGTACGGCTTGATTCTAACAGTCGTCGTTTTAATCAGTTATTTGATTTTCATTTTAAGTGCCCTGGCGCTCGGGCTGGCAACAGCTAACACCGCAGCGGTGGACAGCTGGCAGTCTAAGTCGTTTGTAATGACCAAAGACGCTAATGGCAATGCCGGACAGTCATTACTGACAACGAAACAGGTTGATCAGTTAAGCGACGACAAAACCGCAAAACTTGGCATTACACCAGTTAATATGAAAATTGGCGGAAAACGTGAATCCGCACAATTCGTTGGGATGAATAACGAGGAGTACATCGCTAAAAACCTACAATTAACCAAGGGAAACTTGCCAAAGGCAGCTAACGAAGTCGTCCTCGCTGACTCAGTTGATAAGGATATTTACGGTATGGGGGATAAAATTTCGATTGGGTTATCTCATACGAAATATAAAATCGTGGGTTATGCGAAAAATGCCACGTATAACACCGCACCTGTTATTTATGGCGAGTTAGCGCAATGGCGTATCATTAAGGGCGTGTCAGATCAATTCCAGGGTAGCGTCGTTGCTTCAAAAACGTCACAATCGGTCGATGATAAAGCATTAAAGACTTATTCATACCAAGCCTTTATCAATAAATTGCCAGGTTATACACCGCAAAAAGCGACGTTTGGTCTCATGATTGGATTCCTGATTGTCATTTCATTGATTGTGATTACCATCTTCCTCTACATTCTAACGGTTCAAAAATTGCCTAACTTGGCAGTTTTGCGTGCACAAGGCATTCCAAATCTTTTTTTGGCCCAAAATACGTTATTTGAGACGTTCTTTATCATGGCAACTGGTATCGTCGTTGGTGCCTTACTATCGGCATTAACTGAATTTGGGATTCCAGATAGCGTACCAATGGCATTTGATTGGGGATTGATGGGACTCATTGCGGTCGGATTGATGGTAACCGGGTTACTGGGTGCAATCATTCCGATTCGTGTGATTAGTAAGATTGATCCGGTATCAGTAATTGGAGGTTAAAAAGATGCGTGAAGAAAAACTAGCCCTTGAACACGTGACGAAACAATTTGGTCAGAAAACCAATTTAGTTACGGCACTAGAAGACGTCAGTTTAGCGTTTAAAGCTGGTGAGGTGTCGCTTATCATTGGGCCTTCAGGATCTGGTAAAAGTACCTTGCTAACCATTTTAGGCGGGTTACAAACACCAACATACGGCTCAGTTCGTTTGAATGGTCACGATATCAGTGATTTGAGTACCAAAGAAGCCGAAAAAAGACGACTTGAACAAATCGGTTTCGTCTTGCAGGCGTACAATCTCGTGCCATATTTAACCGTAGCAGACCAATTCAAACTTGTTGACCAGGTGAAGCCTAACAATAACCTCAGTCAAGATGGATTTTACAAAATTATTGAAACGCTAGGCATTCAAAATTTATTAAACAAATACCCTGGCGAATTGTCTGGCGGTCAACAACAGCGCGTTGCAATTGCCCGTGCGTTTTATACAGACCCGGCGATCATCCTAGCCGATGAACCTACGGCAGCCTTAGATACGGCACGTGTCAAAGAAGTTGGCCAACTTTTTGCCAATATTGCGCATGACGAGGAAAAAGCAGTCGTCATAGTCACGCACGATGATCGTCTGCGAGAGTTTTCTGATAATGTCTACAAAATTGTCGACGGAAAACTATCTAATACGGACTGATTAACACACTTGCTCTTATGATGAGATTTCGGACTAGTTTTTCTCGTTTGCTAAAATATCATCATAAGGGCAATAGATTATTTAGTTTTGTTTTTGTCGAGCTTGCATTTGTGCTAGTTCGCTTGTAGCAAGGGTTTCAGCCCAATATAATAACTAAAATTTATAAGGTTACTTTTCAAATGTGTTGATTATCCATTGCAGAGAAAAGAACACAATAAAAATGATAAGAATAGGAAGCAATCTAGCCAGCCAAATATTGATGTTTGGATCTTGTGACAGAGTATGATAGAGCCATTTGGCAATTAGAAAAGCGCTAAATCCGCTAACGATTGATTTGATGTTTTTATACATGTGATGTCTCAACTATATTCATACTAATATAGTGCCTATAATACCATTAAACAAAAAAACGGTTATGGTTCAAAGTTGAAATTAAGCGTAGATCAAAGTGACTGTGTTTAGTGGTTGTAGCTTATGCCGCTAACAATTGGTCGACTTCTTGATACGCTGAAAAGCCGAAGAGGCCTAGTAGCTTCTTTCGGCTTTTTTTGTGTATCGCATGCATGGTTTCAATGCCGTATAATGTCCTAGCTGCTGTCCGAGTGTTCTGATAACTTGCGGAACGAACTTCTTGCCGCCTAATAAAACGGTGATCTTGCTCAATCAGATTATTGCGATATTTGGAGCACTGATACACACCTTTGTGCAGATAGCCTTCCCTAGTAAGCTTTTTAATTGCCTTTAGGGTCGCTCCGTACTGATCAGTCACTAATCGATGTGGAAGACCATAGGTCTTTAAAAGGCGTTTGAGAAAATGATAGGCCGAGTTAAAGTCATGCTTCTTACGCAGTTGAAAATCAATCGTAAGACCTTGATCATCAATGGCACGGTAGAGGTAATTCCATTGGTCTTTGATCTTGATATAGGTCTCATCCATACGCCAACTTTTGGAAGTGCGCCGATGGCGCTTACGCCATATAGCCCGCATAATCGGTGAGTAATGTTGTACCCAACGCATGAGGGTTGTGTGATGCACGAAAATACCACGGTCGCGCATCATGTGTTTGGCCGATTCCTCATCAATGATTCGCTCTGCCGTCTTATCCGCCACATGAAAGCGACGTGAGATGTCAGTTAACGAGTAATTTGAGAGTGCCTCAAACAAGACCAACTGCCGCACCGGTGTGCTGATGGTACTGTGTGGGCGGACGTAGTCTGTCTCACTTTGAAATACTGAACGACACAGTTCACATCGAAAACGTTGTCGACTCAGTTTGAGATAGGTTGGTCGGTAGGTATAACTTGGGGCTAGAATGCATGAACGCTCAAAACCATATCGGACTACTTTGCTCATGAATCCACAGATGGGACAACGCTCCGGTTGTGTTTTCAGCTCCGCGTAGAAGAAAAGGGCATTAGTTCCTTGAATTTCTTCAATTACGGCATCCTGAGCAAAAATGATGTTGGGGTCCTTGATTTCCAGAATCATTCGGATAGACTTGCTTGTAAGGGACACTACACAAACTCCTATTCTCTTATCTTTGGTCGGATCAGTGAACGCGAAATAGTGTGGCGTCCTTTTTGCGTGCTCACGTTTTTCGTCATGTAGAAAATGGTATAGAAAAAGGAGTTTGTAGGCAAAATGCCTATCAACTCCAAATATCGTAGCGCCAATAAAAAGTACGGGTTGACACCAGACGAAATTGTTTTTGTCGAAACTAAAATAAAAGACATGGCTTAGGTTTTGCAAAGTTATGCTTGGGCCTTGGCGTCCAATAAAAGCTTACATTTTTAGTAGTTTTAG
>NZ_BROC01000055.1 GCF_024345205.1 Lapidilactobacillus luobeiensis
AAATAAAAACCAGCAATTTTATTATAGTACAGATAGAGATTTTTTGCGCCTTTTTTCGCTTGCAGTTTCATTAAAAAACGAGCCGCAAACAGTAGCGTTCGCAGCTCGGATCACTCGTTTAAAATATTGTTGATCGGCAGGATCAAGCACCAGTCGCCGTTAATTTAGCGATGGCCTGATCCAACATTTGGTCGTGACCCTGTAAATACGTGGCCACAGCTTGATAAAGCGCAAGTCGGGTCTGTTCATTGAAGACCCCAGTTACTGGCAGCTTAGCTTGGGTCTGTAACTGTTTGACGGCCGCAACGGTGCTGTCATCATAAACACCCTTGGTATTCGTCAACGTGTAACCTAGGCCCTGCAAATTCTTTTGTAACAATTTGACTTGGTCACTGACATCGCCAGCCTGCAAAGTCTTGTCGCTAGAAATAATACTTAACTTAGCCAATTCAGGGTAAGCCACGGCCACATCAGGCGTGATTCCTTTTTTATTGATCCAAGTTTTATTGGGTGTCAACCATTTCGCCGTGGTAAATTTCATCTCACTGGTGCTACTTAACGGCACCACCGTTTGAACAGTACCTTTACCATATGACTTGGTCCCAACCACAGTCGCTGTCCCTGACTGTTGTAAAGCTGCCGTAAAGATCTCCGCTGCACTGGCACTACCATCATCGATCAAGATTGCCACCGGCTCGGTGACTTTGAAGCCATTATCATACTTTTTACTGGCGCGATAAACATCTTCTTGACCGGCCCGATCCTGAACACGCATGATTACTTTCTTATTGGCCAAAAACATACTTGAAACGGTCAGCGCACTGTTCATCAAACCTCCAGGATTCCCGCGCAGATCAATGACAAAACTAGTTGCACCAGCTTGACGCAGTTTCTTGACCGTCTTTTCCATACCGCTAGCCGTATTTTCAGCAAAAGTAGTGATGCTGATCACACCAACTGTTGAACCCTTTTCTGAAAGAGCGCCACTGACTGTTGCTTGATCGATCGCCGCTCGTTTCAGACTGACTTGGAAACTGTCTGTACCGCGTTTGATCGTCAATTTGACTGTTGTCCCTTGCTTACCCCGGATCTTGCTGACAGCTTGATCGACGGTCATTTTTTCTGTGGAATGTCCATTGATCGCTGTGATCAGATCATTGGCTTTCAAGCCAGCCTTTTCAGCAGGCGACCCCTTGATCGGTGAAACGATCTCGATTGCCTGCTTACCTTGGCGAACCTCGGCGCCGATACCTTGAAAAGAGCCAGAGATCGAATCATTCAGGCTTGATGTTTCTTCAGTGGTCAAATACTGAGAGAAGGGATCGTCTAAACTGTCCAGCATGCCTGAGATCGCACCACTGACCAACTTTTTCTGATTGACCTTTTGATAATAATTATTCTTGATCACCTGATAAACTTGACTGATCTGTTGAGTCTCACTAGTGACGGCCAGCCGCTGAGTCAATTGGTGCGCCGTGAAAACCGCACCAGCGACCACCCCAACGATCAAGGCCACCGCTAAACTGAACCAATAGGTCAAACGACTGAAGTGTTTCACTCGTGGTGGTCGCTGCTTCTTTGTCGTTTTCTGCGTATTAGCTGCTTCAGCTGTCGTGGTGGCGGATCCTTCCGTAGTCTGATCTGTGGGCGTAGATCCCGTAGCCGTTATTTCTGAATTTGTTTGTTTATTTTCTTGATCCGCTTGTTCTGTTTGCTTCAAAATTTTCCCTCACTATGCTTCGCTCTCGAGATAACGTTGATAAGCTTGATCAAAGATCGTCATCCCGGGCAAATAATTTCCGTTCAATTCTAAATAACGCGATAAAGTGTCATAATCTGTTTCCTGTTTAGGGAAACTATGATCATAAAATGCGTTGTTGGCAAACTGTGCGATCTCATCGTGACTATTGGGATCACGCTGTGTCATCAAATATTGATAAAAGCTTCGTCTTAAAGTCATGACCAAGCCACCCTTCTATAACCTGACCCAATTGGATCTTCTGGCCTATTTCGGTAAATAAACGCTAAAATCAAGTTCATCATTATCTAGATCGAAGCGTGTTGCACGCAAACTGATCCCACCCTTGATCTGATATTTACGCAGATGTAAGGTGATCGTGGCCTTTTTCGAGTCGAGGCTGACCCAACTAGGAATCTTGTAATCATTGCCGATAAAGTTCATCACCTGACTGATCGGGATCGGCAAGGCCCCGATCGACAAGCTTTGCGCCTTCAATTGCACATCACCGTTTTCCAATACATAAGGATCAAAGGACATCGTAAAGGGGACCTGTGACCCTAAAAATGCAAACTTACCGCTAAGGACCGCTTGATCAGTCAATTTGAACTCATATTTGATATCATCACTTTTCAAATAATCACTAAGCGCGTAAGATACGATGCGATTGACCTGTTTTTTAGTCATTTGGACATTCATAACGGGCTCATCAGCCGCCGCCACATCAGCCGCCAATGTATTGGGTGCTGGACTGATAAAGATCTTGGTTCCCGCAAAAATACCCACACCTAGAAGCAAACCCACTAAAATCAGAAACAACCACTGCCAAATGTTGAAATGGCCCCGCGGTTTCTTGACTTTGGTTGGTTTGGTCCGATGTAAAGTCTGTTGTTGTTCTTTTTCTGCCATGATTTACTCCTCGATTTCTTAACGGTATAGCCAATTAGCCTTGATACTCTGGATTTTTTTTACAAAACGACCGGCGATCGCTTGATAGCCGCGATTATTAGGGTGAAAATGATCCTCTGTATACAAATAAGGATTATAAGCATCTTTACCCGTCTTATTACCAGCTAGGATCGAACCGCTCGGCTGAGTCATAACGGTGTCGATATCCACGTAATAAGTCTGCTGGTAATCATGGAGCACCGTTTGAGTGGTCTCGTTCCAGAGACCCATGCTAGTCTTCATTGCCGTGATCTGAGGAAAATACACGTAAAAAGGATTGTAGATACTGGCCACGACCAAGGGCGCTTTAGCGTTATATTTTCTGATTTCTTTGATCAAACGGTCAAGATTCTTTTGATAAACTTTTTGGCCCGTTTTGACCTTTTCTAGATCCATGTTCATCACATCTTTTTTGATGATGTGCATCAAATCATTGGCGCCAACGGTCATGGTGATCAAGTCGGCTTGCGCCAAACCTTGTTGGATCTCCTTTGATTTCACGATCCGCTGATAGACCTGAGTTGATGTGTCCCCGCTTTTACCAAAGTTATCACTTTGAATGGTCAGATCATCATTGTCGGCTAACTGTGATTTGACCAAAGGGACATAGCCGCCACTTTCGCTGGCGTCCCCTAGACCAAACGTCAAGGAGTCGCCGATCGCCACGTAATGGATCTTGCTTTTGGTTTTCGCTCGTTTCGTGAGCGTTGTCTGTTTTAATGTTCCCGTTGAACTACCACTCGGTGATTTGACCAATACTTCCAAGGCCAAAAACATAACTAAAGCACTGACCGCGATGATCAAAACGGCTTTTATGCCCGGTGTTATTTTCTTCATCCTTATCACAACCCATATTAACTGACTTTAAAAATCATAACCACCCGTAAAACGGGTGGTTTGCTCCAGGGCTATAAGCCCTATGTACTGGCCAGCGTCTCAAGGCGC
>NZ_BROC01000056.1 GCF_024345205.1 Lapidilactobacillus luobeiensis
TTATCCACCCGCATAGCGGGTGGTTTTTTGTTTCGCGCGCTTCGCGGGCTCAACTGGGTCTAAAGACACTAATAAAAGCAATCACCTAGCCACTAACGAATATTTGAATTATCATCAATCGCTTTTCGAGCTGAACAACCAGCAACACGTGATCCTAACCGAGGAACACCTATTAACATTTGCTTTGACGCTGATCCATGAATATTTCGACCGCCATTTGACCACAGCAGAAGTCGTCGACCACTCAACGATCTTCCCCGTCGCCGGCACCGAATTTTCAGGCCCGATCAAAGCCTCCACCAGCAAAGAAGCCCCCCGGATCGGCTTTTATTTCCAAACCAACCACAAATGGATCCCCGTCGCCGACCCCAACAACTTCGGAAATGATTAAATCAGAGTGTAAGCCACCCCGGTCAGCTTCTGAGCATTAACCTAGTCAGGATTTTGGAGGCGCTCCCTGCCTCCGGAAGCCTGACGTAGTTAAGCACAAGAAGCTGGGGTGGCGAACACACTCAACACAAATTGTGATGCTGGCGAATCTATTTCAGCAACTCACTCATGAGCTCAAAACTGGCGCGGAAGAAATTTCACTTCCGCGCCAGTTTTATCTGACTAAGGCAACCTATTTTTGTGTAGACAAATAGAGAAAGTTGGTGCTTACAACTTTCTCGACTTGTCCGTTTTCATTAAGTATACTGCGTCTAATTATAGTGTGATCATTTCCCCGACCTTGACGACGCTATACAAGATCGTAATCAAGCCCAAATAAAAAACGAGCTGTTCCCCAGTAAGTTGATGTCCTTGGCCCCGTTGTTTGAAACGATAGCGATCTTGAAAGCCCGATACTATGAAAAAAATGCCCAGAATAAGCATCCACACAACATTTATCCACTCATTCCAAGTCTCGGACAGCGGCGAATAACTAAAAATAACGGTGATCAACAGCATGAATACGGCCACCACCGCTAAAACTCGACGACTCTTTAGAGCCATGATCTCACCTCATTTGATTGTTAAAAAGATCGATCCTAAAGAAGCTTTAACTACATTGCGCTTTACTGGTCAAGTGACCTATTTATCGCTGTAAATTTAAAATAGTTTCACTCGCGATCAGCGCACAAGACCGATAAGTACAATGTAATCGATTACAAGCTAATCATAGCACCTTCGTCTCCGTGAATCAATCACAAGTAAACCAAAAGGCTAATCACCGGGCGCCTTTTCGACAGAGATTGGGGCTATCACAGCATTAAAAATCATGGCCGCTTGAGCAACCATTAACACCAGCGTATTTGTTGGTCATTGAACTGATTTTCCATCCACTTCCGCTTTAGCGAGAATACTTGTCGGTGATCTCATTAGCGGAAACCACCCTCGCCGTTCTTTTTTAGTTACCCTTATTTCACTAAACCCAACTCGATCAGAGCAGTGGCCGCATCAATAACCGTCTGCTCAGGCTCGTGTTGCGTCCAACCTAACTCAGATTCTGCGGCATGTGTGGTGTGCCGCGCCCGTCGAGCCAGCATTGGAACTAACGCGCGCAGATCGGGCACAAAGCGTGCGACTGTTCTCGTTAGCCAGTTTGGCATGACGCGAACTTTTATTTTCAACTCTGGAAACGTGGTTTGGTAGAGCTTGGCGATCGCGCTCATCGTCAATTCCTGTGACGCCGCCAAATATCGTTTGTCCTTAGCCAAATCATTTTCAAAAGCCAAGCGGTGGAGCGCGGCCAAATCACGAACATCACTGATCTCCATAGGCACTTGCGGGATCGCCGGCTGTCCTTTCAAAAGCCGTAGTAAAATCTCATTAGAGCTCATCGTTTTCTCGTTCATCGCTGGTCCAAAAATCGCTCCGGGAAGAATCGTAGTCAACGCTAACTCGTTTTCTCGGGCAAATGCCCATGCTGCGCGTTCTGATTCAACTTTTGAGATTCGATAAGGATCTAGATCGGGATTACGAAGATCCGTCCAAAATGACTCATCTAACAAAGCGGCCTTGCCAGTTTCAGGCGTTGAGGCCGCCTCTGAACTCGTCATCACGACCCGATCAACACCTGCCGCCTTGGCCGCGCGTAAAACATTCAGCGCGCCGTTTTTCGCAACCGCGACCAATTCTGCGGTGGTTTCTGTGCCGTGTCCCAAGGGGGAGGCAACATGAATGACCCCATCGCTACCTTTGATCCCCTCTACCCAACCGGCGGCCTTCGTTAAGTCCGCTTCAAAGAAGGAAAGTCGCGCGATTTTATCTGGCGAAAGATATTTTTGGAGTTCTTGTTTGACCAAATCAGCTTTTGCTAACGAACGAACACTTGTTGCGACTTGATAATCGTGATCCAAAAAATCTTTGATCACCCAACTGGCCACAAAACCAGTCCCACCTGTGACGATTACTTTTTTTCATTATCTAACCTCGCTGTTTTTAAATTAGACAAATAATACAACTAATTGTCTAATTTGTAAATATGGTTTATAATGTTTTTTAGGAGGAAGCAATCATGAATACAAAAGAAGCCCTATCCATTCGCTTAAACCACGTGATTTTGATCAATGGTTTTCAGAAATTATCTATGTCAAAGCTAGCCCAGGCTATCAATGTCAGTCGGGCGACGCTTTATATTTATTTCAAAAACAAAGACGAGATCGTCGGCGCGGTCGTTGAACGTCAGCTCAACTTTATCCAAAAAAATCCTGTTCCTGATCATTTTGCAGCCGGTGACTTTCCAAATACGCTCTTGAATTCGCTGCTTTTATTCGGCGCGACGACGGTTACGTTCACCAACGAATTAAAGGCCTATTATCCCGAACGCTATGCCAAGTTCGTCAACGCCCATGATCAATATTTCGCTGATTTAGAGAATTATTATCGGCTTGCGCAAGATCACGATTTCATTGATCCAAGCTTCCAACCAGATTTTCTACTCTTCCAAAATCGCACTGGCGTCCAAGCGATCCTTACTGCAGTCCAGACGAAAGAAATCGAAATCGGCAGAGCAGAAATTTATTTAAAGGATCTATTTATTTTGCAATTGATTGGTTTTTTGACTGCTGACGCTAAAAAGGTGGTTGATACAACAACTGTGCAGCCTTTTATTGATAAGATCCTGATTGAATTTCGAGCAACCTATTCCCAGATCGGTTGATACGGTAGTTTCAATGTTTTGTGTGTCACTTTGGCTATTTGGACAAGTTCGCTGTACTTCTATATCTTGACCATCACTTCCACTGTGCGGTTCGGGGTGAAATCACTGTGGCAACTATCCCTTTTCAATGTTGGCCGCGGTCTGCGTTGCGTGTGGCGGGTGAGCTCGCTGTGGGCGCTGTTTTAAGCCTCGCTTTGCGAGTCTTAA
>NZ_BROC01000057.1 GCF_024345205.1 Lapidilactobacillus luobeiensis
GTGGGCATCGTTTTCTACCATTAGTCAAGAGAAAGTTGATATATTAGGCCTCTTTTTCTTTGTTTCTTGAGATTCTATTGATTCAGTTGTGAGAGGACATATTCAGAAGTATTTTTAATGATTTTTTATGTACATCAAATACAACTTCACCAATTTTAAAATTTGTGAGGTGTTATAATAGTCTTAAATGAGCTTCGGCTTTACTGTCCGGCAAGGGACATTTTCGGGTCGAAGTACTCATTGTTTATAACTAGATGGTAGAGGGTCCTGATGAGGCGCCCAACTGCCGCAATGGTGATCATCTTCGTCCGTTTGGTCGTAGATGATTGCTTTTTATTTTGGTAGTAGACGCTGATATTTGATGGCTGATATCGTGCCGCACTGACGATATTCAAGATTGCACGATACAAGATTTTGCGTGCGTATGCATTGCCTCGTTTGCTGATACCACTCTTCGTCTTGTGGTCACCAGACTCATACCGGATGAGATCAATACCGACGTAGCGATTCACGGCATTAGTACTATGAAAGCGGCGTAAATCACCCAGTTCACCAAGCAGACACATTACAGTTTTGATTCCGATTCCTGGAAATGAGAGGAGATATTTGACTTCCTCTAGATCTCCGGCAACTACTTGCATTTCCGCAATGATGTCCTTCTTTAGGCCGTCAAGGCGCTCAACTTCTGCGGCATAATACACTGTAGCACGTACCGCATGGCTAGTTACTGATGTTGAAGAAGCACAGAGTTTTGCGAGACTTAACAGCTTGTCTGCGATTCTTAGTGCGCGCTTTGCGCCCATATTTTTTGGTGTCGCGCCCAATATTTGATCGGCTAGAGCGTTCACTTCAAACTTGAGTACTAACTCTGGGTGAGGAAACAGTTGGACTAGGTGCCAGTATAAGCCGCCGTCCGTATTGCTGAGGACATGTTCTAATTCCGGGAAGGTGAGCTGTAACGCCTTATGCAGACGGTTCTTGGCTCGAATGATGTCATCATTGTAGTCCTGATATGTTCGCTCTAAATCGTGTAGCTCGCTGTACACCGGATCCTGCTGATAGGTCGGTTTGTAATGATGTTCTCTCATAGCCAAGGCTAGACCGCGCGCATCGAGCACGTCCGTCTTATCGTGCCGGAAACTCGCCATATCTATCTTCGCTTTGAGCGGGTTAATTTCCGTATACAGCCAATTGTTTCGCTGAAGGTAAGCCCGTAGGCTTCGGGAGTATATTCCTGTTGATTCAAAGATGATTTGGGGCGTTTTGAAGCTATTCAGAGCGTCCTCAAGCGTCTGATAGCCTGGATTATCATTCGTGATTTTGAACTCCTTGATAAATGTTTCGTCTACTAATATTGCTACGTTAGTTGTTGCTTTGCTGACATCGATACCAAAAATACATTCCATTCTGAACACCACCTAATTGAAGTTGCTTCACCGATTCACTCATCTCAATTTTCAATACACGGCGTCAAGCGTCCACAGTCTTCGAACGAGTTCCTTGGTGAATCTGCGAAGTTGCCAGTTTGAAGTACGACGTCAAAGCGCCAAACGATGCTACGGCATGTCAACCTCGACACCACTTTACCAGAAAAATGAAAAATGGTGAATCACGATTCCGTCGAATCATGATTCACCATAAACCTTAGACTGTTTG
>NZ_BROC01000058.1 GCF_024345205.1 Lapidilactobacillus luobeiensis
CTTTTGCGGATTGGCTTCAAACGATGCCCACTGCGTTCCAGCCACGACAAACGCCCTGAGGCGGTTGCGTCACCACCAAACCCAACACACCTGCAGTCAAGCGTAGAAGCAAACACAGAGACGGGATGTTACAGACCCGCCAAAAAAGTCAAAATATCCTGCTCCAACTGACGATGTGCCGAATTGACCGTCAAAACATGTCCCGCCTCAGGATAGCAATGAAAATCCACTAATGCTGCTGGCAATGCCATCTGTAAGCGCGGACCCGCCTGGGGATCGATCAATTGATCGGCACCACCCTGAGCAACAAAAAATGGGTTGGTAGCTGCAGTTAGTTCTGCTTGTAACGTCGTAATGAACGCCTGCACCTCCGCTAACTGCTGCGGCAATAATTCTTGGATTTTTTTTAGACGAGTCGCCACGTGATCGGCCGGAAGTCCAGTTAGTTGATAAATTTTACGCGCGTAGTTTAGAAACTCGGGACCGATCCGTGAAAAATCAGTGGTCATGATTGGGGCGCTGATCGTACCACCGGCGCAAACACTTGGCTGTTCAAGAACGGCTTTGGTGGCGAAAACCCCGCCTAAGGATAGACCAAAAACTGCTAAGCGTTGATAGCCATGCTCCTGCAAAAAGGCCAGGCCACGTTGAGTATCGGCCCACCAAGCTGCGGGACTGCCCTGAGTCAAAATATCCAAAGGTTCAGCAGTCACATGACCCGTCAAATGGGGCACATTCACGCCGTAACCGGCGCGGTTCAATGCTTGAGCCAATAAACGCATGTCACTAGAACTGCCTGTATAAGCATGTAACAGCAAAACACCGATCGTTTTAGTTCCAGCCAAATAAAGTGGCTGTGGCCATTTCTTCACCATGGGTACTCCTTTAACTGACCGGGCCTTGCCCAAGTCACCGCACTGTCAAAACACTAATAAAAAGGCCCCTGCTGATCGCAGGAGCCTGACCATCGATTAATGTGAGGACAAGTAAACCAAGATGAGCGCTAACACGAAAAAGAGCACACCGAGAACCGCGGTGACCCGCTCCATGACTGCCTCAAAGCCACGCTTCTTAGTTTGACCAAAGAGTTCGCCGCCCCCGCCAGACAAGGCGTTCAAGGCATCTTGTTGCTTAGATGGTTGCATCATGACTGCGATAACGATCGCGATCGAGTCAATGATCAGTAAAATCTGAATAATATTATACACGTCGTTGCCTCCGGACAAATTCCTGTAATTCTTACTCATACCACTCTATCATAGATGGCCCAACATTTCCAGCAAAACTTGATCTAGCGTACAAGCCGACCGATCCGCGTCCAAGCAATCATCGCGCCATTATTTGGAGAGCAGGTCTTACTTTCAGAACCATCGTGAAACCAAACCGACAGTCAGTTGCGCGATACTTTTCGGCCGACTGATCCGCCACTCGCCTGACGGAATGATGTTAGACGCATTGACTCTTCAGGATTTTTATTGACTAGAAGATTTTGCAAAACTAAGCGTGATCAAGTTTCTCTTGCGAATAATTTTTTCGAATCAAAGTAGTTGGCGTAAAGTTTAAGTGGGTGGAATTGTTGAAGATAAAAAGGGAGCGATTCCCTTTATGCTAGAATAGTAATTG
>NZ_BROC01000059.1 GCF_024345205.1 Lapidilactobacillus luobeiensis
GGTCTTCTTTTGTCAACTTTATCTTTAAATAATTTATTCTTTGACATTGACCTCCCGAGTAAAACTTTACACTAAGGAAGTAAGGTATATGTCACAGCTGTTTTGAAATGCCTTCGTTATATTTCAAAACCGTCCGTGACAAAGAAGCACAAGAACAGAAAGAGTCGCGAAGGAAAGCTACCGCACGTGAAAAGCGGATAAAAACTTAGCAGAAGAAACGTGACTTACAGTTTGCGAAGGATAATAAAGATGTTAGAATTCATTTGAGTAAACGGCTTGATATCAAGTCGAGAACATAAGTGTTTGGAGAGAAATTTCAGTGCAAACCATCAAATAATTTCATTGGTAACCGATGGCGATCGATTTCTAAATAGCGTTTTGATGAGTTATCTGTTTATGCGAAGAAAAGCGGAAGCAATATCCTTCGCAGTTCAGCGGAAATTGAAAAGCACTTAAATAAATATAATGCTACTGCATCTATTGTTGGAAACAATTGCTCTTTAGAAATCAAGCTACGATTAGTGATCTTTTAGAAGAAATGTATCATTTTGATCCGATTAAATCGAATAAGGAGGTCTAAAAATAATGGACGAAATAGTTGATAAGTGGGATGTTGGTGGTCTATCTTTGCTAACCTTAGATAAGTATACACCATCAGTAACTCTCAAGGATTATAAAAAAGTAGAGATAGGCGGCATTGTTTATCAATCAGAAATTGTTTATGACATGCCCAATACGATTGCAATACCCATGGTTAAGGATGATTTGGTTGGCAAAAATGTTAAATATCTTTAAGTAGTACCCAATCTTAATTGAGTGCTATTTTTGTACGCAAAAATGAAAGGATGAATCGAACGTGCTAAGAAAATACAAAGAAGAAACGAGGGTCAAGTCAGTGCCTTACGGTCTATCTAAACATAGGATTCACTTTAAATTGACCCCCCAAAAAAGAGGTTAAAAGTTGACAATCAACTTTCAATCTCTTTTTATAATCGATAGTAATGCTTAATGCCGGCTGCAGGATTCGAACCTGTGACCCTCGGTTTACGATACCGATGCTCTACCAACTGAGCTAAGCCGGCGCTCATGACCCCTACGGGATTTGAACCCATGTTACCGCCGTGAAAGGGCGGTGTCTTAACCACTTGACCAAGGGGCCATTGAACTTCACTGAAATCCGAAATACTTTAAATAAAAAAGCGATCTGGCCTTCAGCCAGACCGTTTCCTTACTCCGGTTGTCAGACTCGAACTGACGACATCTTGATTAACAGTCAAGCGCTCTACCAACTGAGCTAAACCGGAATC
>NZ_BROC01000060.1 GCF_024345205.1 Lapidilactobacillus luobeiensis
TTAGTGTCTTTAGACCCAGTTGAGCCCGCGAAGCGCGCGAAACAAAAAACCACCCGCTATGCGGGTGGATAACAATAGGGTTATACCAAAACGCCCTCCCAAGATATAGAATGGAGGTGTTCAAAGCCAAACCATTCAAAATTGAAGGAGGACGTCAGTAATGGCGAATAAACTCAACAGCCTTGCACATACCAAATGGCTGTGCAAATACCATATCGTATTCACTCCAAAGTATAGAAGAAAAATCATCTATAATCAATATCGACGTGACTTGCAAGAAGATATTCGATTGTTGTGCCAGTATAAAGGTGTCAAGATTCTTGAGGGTCATATGATGCCGGATCATGTCCATTTGCTGGTCAGTATTCCACCGAAATTAAGTGTATCTAGCTTTATGGGATATTTGAAGGGAAAATCAGCATTAATGATGTTTGACCAGCATGCAAATTTGAAATATAAATTTGGTAATCGACACTTTTGGTCCGAAGGATATTATGTTAGTACAGTGGGTCTAAATGAATCAACCATTAAGAAGTATATTCAAGATCAAGAGAAACATGATCAAGCAGTCGATAAATTAAGTGTCCGCGAGTATTCTGACCCTTTCAAGGGTCAAGGTAAGTAGTACAAACACCGCTTAAAGCGGTGGCAAAAGTGACAAACGCAGTTTGGCTTTGAATTATAAAAGCCAGCGCCTTGAGACGCTGGCCAGTACATAGGGCTTATAGCCCTGGAGCAAACCACCCGTTTTACGGGTGGTTATGAT
>NZ_BROC01000061.1 GCF_024345205.1 Lapidilactobacillus luobeiensis
TCGTTTGAAGCCAATTCCAAAAGCGGGAATTGGCTTCAAATCGAGCCTTATTCTAAGCGATAAATCGCTAAGAATAATCTCACCGCTGAGCCACACGTCCTGAGGCAGTTGCTAGGCAGAATTGATCCTATCTGTAATCGAGGCGAAGGATTTGACGTAGTGCTTTTGCAAGCTAGCGATCAAACCAACGCCCATTTCGAGTGGTACAGCAATACCAACTGATTTGGATCAGAGGGTCGGGACATTTTGCATAGGCTTAAGATCTGCACTCGTTTGCTTAAAAATCCTTGGGTGGGAACCGATCAATTCAGCCGATTCATCGGGATCTTGACTCAGTTCATCAAGCCGACTGTACCGGTGTCATCATTTTAAAACTTGTGGTTACTAACCACGGTCGTCAACTGCGAGGCTCCCCATCAATTGGTCATAGCTGGCTAGATGGCGTGAGTGCTCAAACGGCTGTTATAACATTGAACAACTGGAGCGAAGCGTGGCGTTGGTGGTTTGCTTGTTCGTCTGGCGGAAGGTCGGGCTGGGGGTGAGTCAGCCGCGATATTATTGTTGGCGATTTATCGCTTACAATAAGGCCGAGTTTTGAGATTTTCGGTGCACTTCCGAAAAGCTCAAAATCGTGCCCGCAGCGTTCCACCACCCCCA
>NZ_BROC01000062.1 GCF_024345205.1 Lapidilactobacillus luobeiensis
GGATCTTCTGCTTCATCACGCTCGTAAGTGTATCAGACTGCTTCTCAAGAAGCTTTGTAGCCCTCTGTATAGCCTCTATATTCGCCTGTAACGCCTTTCTAACCTCTTGGACGGTGTTTTCCTTAACCTCATCTTTCAAGCTCCCAACCTCGTCCGATATAGCGTCTTGAAGCAACTCGTTGCTGTTCTTCAGCAGCTCTACGCTCTGCTTCAGCTCGCTGATGAGCTTCCTGTTCTGCTCTGCGTCTCTCTGCCTGTTCTGCTCTGCCCTTACTTGTTCTTGATTTGACTGCTTCATCAATTCCTCGCAGTTCTCGCTCGACATCGCCAACGCTTCTTTGAGCAGACTGTTTTCCAGCTCTGTCCGGCTCTGTCGGTTTAACTCTTGAAGCTGCTCTCTTGGACTGCTCTGCTTCTGCTGTTCGTGCATTTCTCTCAAACTCATGCTCCATGCTCTCCTTTCCGAAATCCATATTGTAGTATTTTTCCAGCTTGTTATCTCTGATTTTACAAGCCTTTTCTCCTGCCTGTTCCCTGGCTAAGTCGGTAT
>NZ_BROC01000063.1 GCF_024345205.1 Lapidilactobacillus luobeiensis
CGTAACTTCCACTGCGTGGTTCGGGGTGAGCTCGCTGTGGGCGTCACTTTGAGCTTCGCCAAGTACGCGAATCTCAAAGCTGAGCCTTGGTCTAAGTGGCATAGCCACTAAGACCAATTTCACGGCGATCTCACCCCGAACCACTCCGTTGCAGTTACTCAACAATTTTAAGCAGATTAAGCCGTCACGCCATAGCACTTGCTCGTGTAAATTGACAAATCACAACGCAATTAACGACCATGGCTTGCAACTACAAGTTCATCCAGATAGTCACAACGTAACAATCAGCTTGATGATCACCAGCAACTGAATAGCGTATCGCAAAACTTGTATCGTACTAGTCTAAGCAATCGGTCGAGACAACTAGTCAGAATTTTTTATTAATTGAAGTGATCGCATTTTGACCACCACACTAGCAAAAGCACTTTATTAACTACTTCGCCCAGATTGCAGATAGGCTCAATTCTGCCTAGCAACCGCCTCAGGGCGTGTGGCTCAGCAGTGA